>JAGWXF010000034.1 GCA_018970025.1 Actinomycetales bacterium
TCCGCGATACGACTATGAGCAGCCCACAGCGGCCACGCTCGATCTCTAGACCAGCGAGACACTCCAGCCGAACAGTCCGTCATGCGGTAACCAACCCGCGCATATCAGTCTGACCGCGCGTCGCCAACACGCTGGCCCCACCATCACCGAGACGACACGAACGAGGCGGCCCCTCCAACCAGGACGGGGCCGCCTCGCCATGCCACTTGACAAACGGAACTACATATCAGTCGTTGGCATGCAGGGTGGCGTTGAGTCCGCCCCAGGTGCCGGATCGGGCGACGACCTCCAGGGCCCCGGTGACTGAGTTGCGCCGGAACAGCAGGCTGTCCTGACCGGAAACCTCCCTGGCCTTGGCCAGGCTCCCGTCGGGCAGGGTGATCTTGGCCCCAGCCGTCACATAGCAGCCCGCTTCCACGATGCAGTCGCTGCCCAGGCTGATGCCGACTCCGGCATTCGCACCGATGAGGCATCCGGTGCCGATGGTGATGATCTCGGTGCCGCCGCCGGAGAGCGTTCCCATGATCGAGGCGCCGCCGCCGATATCCGTCCCGTCCCCGACCACGACACCGGCGGAGATACGTCCCTCGACCATGGAGGTGCCCAGGGTGCCGGCATTGAAGTTGACGAAGCCCTCATGCATCACCGTCGTGCCAGCGGCTAGGTGGGCCCCCAGGCGCACCCGATCGGCGTCGGCAATGCGCACGCCGCTGGGCACCACGTAGTCGACCATGCGCGGGAATCGGTCGACACCGTGCACGGTCAGGTGCTGCCCGCGGGTGCGGGCATGCAGGCGTGCCTGGTCGAGCCGAGCGAGCGGCACCGGGCCAAGGCTCGTCCAGGCGACGATCGGCAGCAGCCCGAAGATGCCGTCGAGGCTGATGGTCCGCGGGCGCACCAGGCGGTGCGAGAGCAGGTGCAGGCGCAGGTAGGCGTCGGCCGTGTCCGCCGGGGGGCGGGCGAGGTCCTCGATGGCTGTGCTCACGGCGCGAACCTCCACCCCGCGGACATCGTCCGAGCCGATGGCGGCATGGATCCCCGCGACGTCCGCAGGCTCCTCGGATAGCAACGGATGCGGGTACCAGGCATCCAGGACGATGTCATCGGCGATCGTCACCAGGCCGATGGCTGCTGCGGGGCCGGCGACGGGGGCGAGGTCTGCGGGTGCTGGGCTGGTCACGCGGCTACCGTATCGACGTGACCTCCGCGCATCCCTGGCTCGGCCCTGCCGGCGACGTCGTCGACCTCGCTGCGGCCCTGGTCGACATCCCGTCGGAATCCCGCCATGAGCAGGCCATCGCCGATGCCGTGCAGGCATCGCTGGGGGGCCTGGCGCACCTGGAGGTCGTCCGCGCGGGCAACACCGTGGTGGCGCGTACCCGCCTCGGCCGGCCCGAGCGGGTGCTGATCGGCGGCCACCTCGACACCGTGCCGTCGGCCGGGAACCTGCCATCGCGCCTGGTAGGGGAGGAGCTCTGGGGGCTGGGGGCCTGCGACATGAAGGGCGGGGTCGCCGTCGGGCTGGCACTGGCGGCCACCGTGACCGACCCGGTGCGCGACGTGACGTACGTCTTCTATGAGGGCGAGGAGGTCGCATCCGAGTTCAACGGCCTGCAGCACCTTGCCGATCGGTCGCCGGAGCTGCTCGCGGCTGACCTGGCAATCCTCATGGAGCCGTCGAACGGAGGCATCGAGGCCGGCTGCCAGGGCACGCTCCGGGCACAGATCCGCATCGAGGGCCGGCGCTCGCACAGTGCCCGTGCCTGGATGGGGGTCAACGCCGTTCACGCTGCTGGGGCCGTCGTCGAGGCCGTCCGCTCCTATCAGCCCCGTCGTCCGCTGGTCGACGGGCTGGAGTACCGGGAGGGCCTGAGCGTGGTCGACATCAGCGGGGGCATCGCGGGCAATGTCATCCCTGACGCATGCGTCATCTCGGTGAACTACCGATTCGCCCCGGATCGGACGATCGAGCAGGCCCGCGAGCACATCCTCGGCCTGGTGGCGGATATCGACCTCGGGGTCGAGGGTGCGCGGATCGGCGAGGTATCGATCGTCGACGCTGCCCCGGGTGCCCGCCCGGGACTCGACCTGCCTGCTGCCGCGGACTTCGTGCGGGTGACCGGGGCGGTGCCGCAGCCCAAGTTCGGCTGGACGGACGTCGCTCGGTTCTCCGGGCTGGGCATCCCGGCATTGAACTTCGGCCCGGGGGATCCATCCCTAGCCCACGCTCCGGACGAGCGGGTCCCGGTCGCCCAGATTCGCAGCGTGCACGCGATGCTGCGTGCGTGGCTCACGGGAGCCGATGCGCCCCTAGGAGCTGCCTGACCAGGCACTCGCGGGGCTCGCTGAGGCAGGTTTCGGCTGGGCAGGAGACCGAAGGGGCGCCGCGCGGTCATCCGGCAGGCGCCCCTTCGGCCACGACGGGCTGCTACTGCTTGACAGCCTCGACATCGAGGTTGATCTTGATGTCATCGCCGACGAGGACGCCGCCGGTCTCCAGGGCGACGTTCCAGGTCAGGCCGAAGTCCTTGCGGCTGATCTTGGTCTGGCCCTCGAAGCCGATGCGGGTGCCGCCCCAGGGATCCTGGCTCGTCCCGACGAGCTCGAACTCGACGTCGACGGCCTTGGACACGCCGTTGATCGACAGGTCGCCGGTCACGGTGAAGGACGCGTCGCCGGTCTGCTTGACCGCCGTCGAGGTGAACGCCAGGGTCGGATTGACCTCGACGTTGAGGAACTCAGCCGACTTCAGGTGGCCGTCGCGGTCGGCGTTCTCGGTGGTGATGCTCGCGGTCTGCGCGACGAATGATGCCGTGGACGCGCCCGGGTTAGCGCCGTCCAGGGTGAAGGACCCCTCGAACTCGGTGAACCGGCCACGGACCTTCGCCACCATGGCATGGCGGACGGAGAAGCCGATGGTGCTGTGCGAGGGGTCGATGGCCCAGGTGCCGGTGGTGCCGCTGAGGTCGGTCATGCGAGTCTCCATTCGTCAGCCGCCGGGCTGCTGCCAGGCGGGGATTTCGGCTTGGGCGAGGTGACGTCCGAGCATGTAGTTGAACCTACAACTATTTCCGCTCTCGTGCAACAAGCGGCATCGACCCGGTCACGGCCAGGTCTTCGGGGACGTCCCATGCCGGCAATGCGCCCGGCCGCATGATGGAATGACCCCGTGGCCGTCCTCTTCGTCCTCATCGCGATCGGCGTGATCGCCCTGGTCGCCATGGCGGCCTCCGGCCGCCTCGGCGAGCTTCCCGACGCAGAGCCGGATCTCCGCCCCGAGTCGGGCGGGCCTGAGCCGGCCTTCGATGTCGTCCTACGCGGATACCGGATGGACGAGGTGGATGCGGTCATCGAGCAGTTGCAGGGCCGGATCGACGAGCTCATCGCCGGCCGGCCCGACGACCTCGAACCCGGGCGGGGCCCGGCTCCTAGCCCGGCCCCCTAGCCCGGTCGCAGCTTCGGCCGCCCTTGTCGCCAGGCGGTCTTCGTCCGGATGCCGGACGACGGGCCTGCGATCGGCAGCACGACCCGATCAGCGATGGCGACCCTGGCGGGCGCGGCCGCCGATCGCACGGGATAATGAGCGCGCGCTCTCACGAAAGGGGAACCACATGGCCGCGATGAAGCCGCGAACGGGCGATGGCCCGCTCGAGGTGACCAAGGAGGGGCGTGGGTATGTGATGCGCGTCCCGCTCGAGGGCGGCGGCCGGCTCGTCGTCGAACTCAATGCCGAGGAGGCCAAGGACCTCGGGGCCAAGCTGCTCGCGGTCTTCGGCTAGTCCGCAGAGCGGCGCATCGCCACCAGCAGCCCCCCGCCGATGGGCAGCAGCGCGGGATGCCAGTGACCATCGTCGCGGACCTCGTGAACGACCGTCCGCAAGGCGGTCGTCTCAGCGTCACGACGGGTGAAATCGGGCAGCAGCCCGCTCGATAGGACCTGATCGAAGGCGACGAGCCCGCCGGGGCGCAGGAGCCGACGACCCTGCGCCAGGATCGACGGGTACTCGCCGGGATCGCCGTCCACGAACATCAGGTCGTACGCCCCGTCCGCCAGACGCGGCAGGACCTCCAGCGCGCGCCCGGCGATCAGCCGGGCCCGCACATGG
Source organism: Actinomycetales bacterium (assembly GCA_018970025.1). Lineage (GTDB taxonomy): Bacteria > Actinomycetota > Actinomycetes > S36-B12 > S36-B12 > REEB460. The sequence continues at coordinate 4,107 of JAGWXF010000034.1, forward strand.
TCGTATCCCAGGCCCCCCAGGGTCTCGCGTGCCACGCGCTGGTGCTCAGCCTCGACGTCGATCGACGTCAGCACCCCCTGATCGCTCATCCCGTCGAGCAGGGCCGCAGCTGAGACACCCGCACCCGTCCCCACCTCGACCACCGCCTTGGCACCGATCGCCCGGGCCAGCAGGGTGAGGGCGGTGGCGACCGTCCGGCTCACCGGGCGGCAGCCGAGCTCGTAGGCCTTCGCCCGCGCCGAGCGCACCAGCTCATCCTCGTCGAGCCACTCGTCGGCATAGGTGACGCACGCGTCCGCCAGCGGCTGCACCGGCTCATCGAAGGCCACGTCCTGCCCGGGGTCGGGCGGCTGACTCGGCATGACGCACCTCCACTCGTCCGCTCGGTAAGCCCCTGCAGCCTAACCTGATGCTTGCAATCGGGGCGCCGGGATCCGCGGCGCGAGAAGCGCCGCGGTGACGTACGGTGGGGGCCTGACGGAAGGACGGCGTGCCCTGCCATGACGACTGAACAGCCCGGCGGCTATGGCCCGATCGGGCAGCCACCCGTGCCCCCCAGCTACGGCCAGGGGCCGCTCTCGCCACCGTCCTGGAATCCGCCCCCGCCCCCGTCCGTGACGCCGGCCCCGCCGGCACAGGCCCGGCGGGAGCGGCGAGGCCTGGGCATCTTCGGCACCGTCGTCATCGCGGGCCTGACCGCCGCGATCGTCGGGGCTGTTGCCGGCATCGGGGGATACGTCATCGGCAAGCAGGTCGACGGCACCTCCGGCGTGAGCGCGGCGCCAGCTGCGAGCACGTCCGTGACCCTGCCGCAGGCAACGGGCGCGCCCATCGTCCGCGAGCCCGGCAGCATCGGCTCAATCGTCGCGACGGCCCTGCCGTCCGTCGTCTCGATCCTGGCCGAGGGCAGTGCCGAGTCAGGCAGCGGCTCCGGCTTCGTGCTCCGACCGGACGGCTACATCATCACCAACAACCATGTTGTCGACCTGGTGGTGTCCGGCGGGAAGCTGACCGTCGTCTTCAGCGATGGCACCAAGGTCGACGGCACGATCGTCGGCCGGAATCCCGAGTATGACGTCGCGGTCGTCAAGGTGGATCGCACCGGGCTGACGCCCGTCACGCTCGGCGACTCCGATGCCGTCGAGGTGGGCGATCCGGTGATCGCCATCGGCGCGCCGCTCGGCCTGGACGGCACCGTCACGTCCGGCATCGTCAGCGCCAAGGACCGGCCGGTCACCGCTGGCGGCTCGGCAGGTTCTGGCGAGACTGCCTACATCAACGCCATCCAGACGGACGCTGCCATCAACCCCGGGAACTCCGGCGGGCCGCTCCTGGACGCCGCCGGCCGGGTCGTGGGCATCAACTCGGCCATCGCCTCCCTGGCCAATGGCAGCGAGGCTGGCAGCATCGGCCTGGGCTTCGCGATTCCGGCCAACTCCGCCAAGCGGATCGCGGAGGAGATCATCTCGACCGGCGACTCCTCCACTCCGATCATCGGCGTCTCCCTGGACCTGGCCTACGAGGGCGACGGCGCCCGGGTCAGCGAGGTCAACAAGGGCGGGCCGTCCGATGCGGCTGGCATCAAGCCAGGTGACGTCATCACCAGCCTGGACGGCCGGTCGATCAACGACTCCACCGAGCTCGTGGTCGCGATCCGCTCCCATGCGCCGGGGGACGTCGTGGCCCTGGAGTTCACCCGAGGCGGGCAGTCCCGTCAGGCGAAGGTCACCCTGGGCTCCGCCTCCGGGAATCGCTGATCTAGCCTTCCGGCAGGAATCCGTCAGCACTGGAGGGCCGGATGTTCGACATCGGCATCGGCGAGATCATGGTGCTGGCCGTGGTCGGCCTGCTGGTGTTCGGGCCGGAGCGGCTGCCCAAGGCTGCTGCGGACGCGGCTCGGATGCTGCGCAATGTGCGTGCCATGGCGGCCAACGCGCGCAAGGACCTCGCAGACTCGGCCGGGCTGGATCTCGGGGAGGCAGCTGACACCGTTCGCGGGCTTGCTGACCTGCATCCCCGTCGGCTCGCTACGGGCCTGTTCGCAGCCGACGATTCCTCCGATGACCGCGCATCCGACGGCACCTCGGCGGCGCCCTCCGCGCCGACGGTCGCCCGGCCCGCCTTCGATCCGGACGCCACGTAGGCGAGGCGTGGCCTGGCTAGCGCCGGGCGGGGGTGATGCCGAGCGACATGCCGGCCAGGCCCCGTGGCCGATGGCCGAGGGTCTGGGCGATCGATCGCAGGGCGGCCGATGCGGGCGCCTGCGGCTCGGCGATCACCAGCGGTCGCCCCGAGTCGCCGCCCTCGCGCAGGGCCACGTCGAAGGGAATCCGACCGAGCAGTGGCACCGACGTGCCGAGCAGCTCGGTGAGCTGCTCGGCGACCAGTGAGCCGCCCCCCACGCCGAACAGGTCGATCGGCTCGCCGCAGTGCGGGCAGGGGAAGGCGCTCATGTTCTCGATCACGCCCACGACCTGCTGGTGGGTGTGCTTGGCCATGGTGCCGGCGCGGATCGCCACATCGGTCGCGGCGGCCTGCGGGGTGGTGACGATGACGATCTGGGAGTCGGGCAGCAGCTGCGCCGTCGACATCGCGACGTCACCGGTGCCGGGTGGCAGGTCGAGCAGCAGCACGTCCAGGTCGCCCCACCAGACATCCGACAGCAGCTGCTCCACGACGCGATGCAGCATCGGGCCCCGATAGGCGACCGGCTCGGCGACCCCGCCGGGCTTGAAGTACAGGATCGACATCACCCGCACGCCGTTGCTGACCGGGGGCATGATCATCCCCTCCACGACCGTGGGTGCGTCGAGGGCATCGAGGATGCGGGGGATGGAGTGCCCGTAGACATCGGCGTCGAGCAGCCCGACTGACAGACCCATGTCGGCCATCGCGGCGGCGAGGTTCGCGGTGACCGACGACTTGCCCACGCCGCCCTTGCCGGAGGCGATCGCGTACACCCGCGTCAGCGACCCCGGCTTGGCGAACGGGATCTCCCGATCGCTGGCCCCGCGCAGGGTGCGGCGCAGCTCAGCTCGCTGCTCATCGCTCATCACGTCGAGGACGACGCGGACGTCAGTGACGCCCGTGACAGCGCTGACCGCGCGGGTCACCCGCTCGGTGATCGTCTCGCGCATCGGGCATCCCGAGACGGTGAGGTAGACCTCGACTGTCACCGTTCCGTCGGCGTCCGCCTGGACCGACTTCAGCATGCCGAGCTCGGTGATGGGCCGGTTGATCTCCGGGTCGTTCACCGTGGCGAGGGCAGCATGGACATCGTCCACGTCAATGGGCATGCGGGCATGCTAACGGCGGCATCGATTCGGTGCCCCGACGCGGAGGACCGGGACGTCGATCAGCCCCTGCCGGGCTCGGCCTCGCCAGCTGCCGGGCGGTCGATCGACTCGATGCGCTCGCCGAGTTCCTCGAGCATGTCGCGCAGCTCACCGCGCAGGTAGTCGCGGGTGGCGACCTCGCCGAGCGCGATCCGCAGCGCGGCCAGCTCACGGGCGAGGTAGTCGCTGTCGGCCAGCAGGCGCTCGGTCCGCTGGCGATCCTCTTGGTACTGGACCCGATCGCGATCCGACTGCCGGTTCTGCGCGAGCAGGATGAGCGGCGCTGCGTACGACGCCTGCAGCGACAGCAGCAGGGTCAGGAAGATGAACGGGAAGGGATCCACCCGCAGGTCGACCGGCGCCAGGGTGTTCCAGGCAATCCAGGTGACCACGACCACGGTCATCCAGGCGATGAAGGCCCAGGAGCCGATATAGCGGGCCACCCGCTCGGAGAGCCGGCCGAACCGCTCCGGGTCGTAGGCATCGCGCAGGAACAGGCCGCGCTCCAGCGGCTGGTCGAGCCGATCTGCCTTCCGCCGCGGGCCAGGGCGGCTAGCCACGCTCGTCCCCGTCGTTCTCGCGCCAGTCCTCCGGCAGCATGTGGTCGACGACGTCGTCGACCGTGACGGCACCGACCAGGCGGCCGTTCTCGTCGACCACCGGCAGGGCGACCAGGTTGTAGGCCGCGAAGGTGCGGGTCACCACCGACAGGGGGGCATGCGGCTTGACCGGCACCAGGTTGGCGTCCAGCACCGAGGAGACCAGGGCCCCGGGCGGCTCGCGAAGCAGCCGCTGGAAGTGTGCCACGCCCAGGTACTTGCCGGTCGGGGTCTCGGTCGGCGAGCGGGTGACGTACACCTGGGATGCCAGGGCCGGCGACAGGTCGGGGTTGCGGATGCGCGCCAGGGCGTCGGCGACCGTGGCATCAGCCGGCAGCACCACGGGCTCGGTGGTCATCATGCCGCCGGCGGAGAAGTCGTCGTAGGTCAGCAGGCGCCGGATGTCCTCGGCCTCGTCCGGCTCCATCCGGTCGAGCAGGTCCTCGGCCTGCTCGGGGGGCAGCTCGGAGATCAGGTCCGCCGCATCGTCCGGGTCCATCTCCTCCAGGACGTCGGCCGCCCGCTCGGCCTCGAGCGTCGAGACGATCTCCACCCGGTCGTCCTCGGGGAGCTCCTCCAGGACGTCGGCCAGCCGCTCGTCGTCCAGGCCGCGCGCGACCTCCAGTCGGCGCTTGGGGCTGAGGTCATGCAGCGCGTGGGCGATGTCCGCCGCGCGCATCGACTCCAGGCTGGCGACCAGGGCCTCGGCGGGCTGGTCGGCGGCCGGCAGCGACAGGCCGCGGACATCGGGCCAGTCGACGACGAAGCGCTCCCCGCGACGGCGGAAGCCATGGCCGCCGCGGCGCACGAACAACTGCGTGGCGACCCACTCGGTGGTGCGATTCTGCTCGACGGCAAGATCCAGGACGGTCACCTGCTCGCCGGTCGATGCGAGCTCGACCGTTCGGTCGAGCAGCTCGGCGATGACCAGGGTCTCACCGGGGCGCTGCTCGAACCGCCGCAGGTTGAGCGTGCCCCTGACGATGACCTGGCCGGCATCGACGGCCGTGACCTTCGACATGGGCACGAAGATGCGCCGTCGCCCCTGCACCTCGACCACCAGCCCGGTGAGCCGCGGGGGTGAGGTGCCCAGGCGCAGGATGGCAATGGCATCGCGTACCTTGCCGACCTGATCGCCATTCGGGTCGAACACCCCGAGCCCGCCAAGCCGGGCGAGGAATACCCGGGTCGCCGCGCCAGTAGTCACGTCCGAAGGCTACCGTCGCCCCGCCCCTGCCACTGCTCAGCGACGAAGGGTCCCCTGTGTCCACCCGAACCGTGCTGGCCCGCCCTCCGAGGGGGGACCTGGGCCTGCTGGCCGTCGCCGTGGCCTTCATCTCGGCCTCCGGTCCGCTGATCGCGGCCACGGTTGCCCCGGCCCTGGCGATCGCGTTCTGGCGCTGCTTCCTGGGCTCGATGGCCACTGGCGGGTGGGTGCTGGCCCGGTGCCGGGCCGAGCTGGCCGGACTTGCCTGGTCGCAGTGGCGGCTGATCATCCTGGCCGGCCTGCTGCTCGGTGCTCACTTCGCGACCTGGATACCCTCGCTGCGATTCACCTCCGTGGCTGCGTCCACGGCGCTGGTGGCCACCCAGCCGGTGTGGGCGGCGCTCATCGCGCGGGCCCGCGGGGTACACATCCCGCGCCAGGCATGGATTGGCATTGCGGTGGCCCTGGTCGGCGTCATGGTGCTCACCGGCATCGATACCTCCATCGATCGCCGCCACCTGATCGGCGACCTGCTGGCCCTGGTCGGCGCGATCCTGGCGGCGCTGTATGTCTCGGTCGCGGAGGTGTCGCGGCGGTCGGTATCGACGTCGACGATGACGCTGGGCCTGTACGGGTCGGCGGCCGGGATGCTCCTGGTGCTGTGTCTGGTCCTGGGCCAGCCGCTGTCGGGCTATGCCCTGCGCGACTGGCTGCTCATCCTGGCGCTGACCATCACCGCGCAGCTGCTCGGCCATACGCTGATCAACCGAGTCCTGGCGACCACCTCGGCAACGATCACCTCGCTGGCGATCCTGCTTGAGATGCCGGGGGCCACGATCATCGCGGCGCTGGTGATCGGGCAGGTGCCGCCGCTGGCGATCATCCCGGCCGTGGTGCTGCTGTTCGTCGGCCTGGCGATGGTGATCCGCGCGGCTCAGTCGTCCACCCCCCTGGAATCCCCACCCGCCTAACCCCCTCTCTTTCGCGAGTGGCCGGTTGTCGTCGGTTTTCGGGCCGAATTCCGACGACAGGTGGCCACTCGCGAGGGGGTGGGGAGGGGGAGTTGAGCGGTCTCGGGACGCGGGCATGCGCTCGTCCCCCTAGTATGTGAGCGCTTGCTTACCTGCGTCTGCGGTCGTCCGCGCATTCACCTGAGGAGCTGCCGTGCGTTCTCGTCGTTCGTGTCTGGCGGTTCCTGGGTCGAGTGTGAAGATGCTGGATAAGGCCAGGGGGCTGGCGGCGGATCAGGTGTTCATGGATCTGGAGGATGCGGTCGCGCCGATCGCGAAGCCGCAGGCGCGGGGCAACATCGTGGCGGCGCTGAACGAGGGGGGCTACGAGGGCAAGGTCCGGGTGGTGCGGGTGAATGACTGGACCACGCAGTGGACGTATGCGGACGTGATCGAGGTGGTCGGGGGCGCTGGGGCGTTCCTGGACTGCATCATGCTGCCGAAGGTGCAGTCCGCGGACCAGGTGGTGGCGCTGGACCTGCTGCTGACGCAGGTGGAGCGGGCGAGCGGCCTGGAGGT
>JAGWXF010000005.1 GCA_018970025.1 Actinomycetales bacterium
GCCCACGCGCCGTCGTCGGTAGGCGCGAGATCGCCACGACGGACCTTGAGCATGTTCACGCGCGGCCCGAGGATGGCCAGCAGCGCTGGCATCGCGGTGAGCGCTCCGACGACGGCCAGCAGGCTGACGGCAATCCCACAGGAAGGCCACGCGCAGTCGCTCGGCCCGCGGCATCCACCCGTGCCAGCCGCTGCCGGTCCCGAAGGCGTGCATGGACGCCACCACTGTCGGATCCGGGAGCAGGCCCAGGGCCTGGCCTCCGAAGGAGTGGGACACGAGGTGGATCGGCAGGTGGCTGCGTGCATGCGCCAGCACGCTGGCGAGGTCCAGCCGCCCCCAGTCGCGGTAGTCCATGCGAAAGCCCCGAAGGCTGTCGGGTGCTGACTCGCCGATGCCGCGGTAGTCGAAGGTGATGACGTCGAATCCGCGTGCCGCGGCGTACTCGGCGAAGCGCCTGTAGAACCCCTGCGGCACGCCGGTGGCGCCGGCCACGACGATGACTGCCTGCGGGTGCGCTGCGGGAAATCGACGCGTCATCACGGGGAAGCCGTCAGCAGCGGACAGCTGCTTGCCCACCGGACCTGGTGGCTCTTCCACGGTTGCCCCCTCACTCATCGCGGCACTGAAGGTATCTAGTACGATCGTCCTAGTCAAGGAGGTGGTCGGTGAGCGGCACGCGGGACCGCATGGTGCTGGCGGCAGCCGGCCTGTTCCGCGACCAGGGCTATGACGGAACCGGCTTCCGCGAGGTCGTCGAGGTGGCAGGAACCACGCCGGGAGTCATCTACCACCACTTCCCCGGCGGCAAGACCGATCTGGGGGTCGCGGTCGCGCTCGCAGTCGGCGAATGGGTCGCGGCCGGCGTGGAAGCAGCCTGCGCCGCACTGCCGCCTCGGGACGCCGTATCCGGGTTGCTAGACGCCGTCGAGGGCAACCTGCTCCGCGGCGAGCTGCGCCCAGGCTGCCCCATCGTTGCCATTGCCTTCGCGTCCGATGATGATGACGGCAGGCTGCGCGCGGCCAGCGATGCCTTCTTCACCAGGATTCGCACGGCCCTGAGTGAATGCCTCGTCCGCGATGGCGTAGATCGCGTCGATGCAGAGGCTTTCGCCGCGCTGGCGGTCTCGGCAAGCGAGGGGGCGATCTTCCTCAGTCGCGCTCGGCGGCATTCCGAGCCATTCGACGCGACCCGACGAGCCCTGATCGACCAGGTGAACCGACTCACGAAGGAAACGACCGCATGACCGATCAGCCCATGCTCCCAGTCGAGGCAGAGATCCTCGACATGGGGGACGACCGCATCCTCTCGGCGCAGATCGAGATCGATGCGCCTCCAGAGGTGATCTTCGACATCCTCGTCCAGCCGCGGCGACACGCCGATATCGATGGGTCCAGGAGCGTGCAGCATGTCATCAGCGGCCCCGAGCGCCTGTCGCTGGGCGACAGGTTCAAGGTGCGAATGCGGATACGCATCAGCTACTGGGTCACCAACACCGTCCTGGAATTCGAGCCGAATCGGCGGATCTCCTGGGCGCACCTGCTCCGCAATCGGTGGACCTACGAGCTCATCCCGCTCGACTCCGGGCGGACGCTCGTGCGAGAGACGAACGACCTGCGCGCCGCCGGCTGGCGTGCATCCCTGTCACCGCTGTCGCGCAACCTGCCGGCCGGCCAGCGCTCGATCGCCAAGTCCCTGGTCCAGCTGAAGCGCCTGGCGGAGTCGGAGGTGGCGTCCTAGTCGCCCGGCAAGGGCTCGGTCACTGCCTTCGCGCCTTGGCAGAAGCCACAGTACATGACTATCCAGTCATGTACTGTGGCGTGATGCCGACTGAGGTGCGCCTCGTCCAGGGAGTTGCGGTTCATTCCGCAGGGCAGGGGCTGGGCATCGTCCTCCTGCACGCCAATGGGGGCGATCACCGGGACTTCGCCGCCGTCATTCCCGAACTGGCCCGCACCAGCAGGGTTCATGCAATCGACTGGCCGGGCCACGGCCAGAGCCAGCCGATGGACGACGCCACAGCACTTGGATTCGCCGACCTGCTGCCCGGCGTCCTCGAGGCGCTGGGGCCGGGGCCTTTCGCGCTGGTCGGCAACTCCGTCGGCGGATTCGCCGCGCTGCGGACTGCCATCGCCCGGCCCGACCTGGTCAACCGCCTAGTCCTGGTGAACCCGGGTGGCTTCACGCCGCGGACGCCGGTCTCCGTGGCCGCCTGTCGCTTCATCGGGAGTCCAGGGCTTGCGCCCATGGCAATGAGGCGATTGCCCCGCCTGTACCTGCGGCGTCGAACCCCCCAGGTGAGGGCAGCCCAGGAACGAGCGGTCGAGGCATCGCGCTCGGGCCTGCAGGCTCGTGCATTCGCGAGCCTGTGGCGAAGCTTCGCCGACCCAGGTCATGATGCGCGCCGCGGAATCGAGGCGCTGACGGTGCCCACGCTGCTCATCTGGGGAACGCGTGACCCCGTCCTGCCCTGGGCCGTGGACGGTCGCCGGGCTGCCCGGGCGCTGTCGGGGTCGAGAGTCGTCACGCTTCCATGCGGTCATCAGGCCTTCCTGGAGACGCCAGCGGAGTTCCTCCGGGAAGTCAGGGCATTCCTGGACGAGCCGAGCGGCCCTTCGGGATGACCGCATCCCAGATCCCACGCCGCGGCCCCGGATCCCGTGCCGGCCAGGACCACCCCACCAGGCATGAGCTGGTGGACGCGGCAATCGCACTTGCCGAGCACGGGGGGCTGACGTCGTTGTCGGTGGAGGAGGTGACCCGGGCGGCAGGCCACGCGAAGGGGACCTTCTACGTGCACTTCGCCGATCGCGCCGAACTGCTCGTTGCCATCCACCGGCGATTTCACGACGAGCTGTTCCAGCACATCCGGGCCAGCACTTCGGCGCTCCCTCCCGGGCCGCAGCGCGCACGTGCCCGTCTGATTGCGTTTCTGGACGGATGCCGCCGGCAGCCCGCTGTTCGAGCGCTCCTGCTCCAGGCCCGCGCTATCCCTGCAGTGGCCGCGCTCGCCGAGCAGCGAAATGAGCAGGCCGCAGCCGAGCTCTCCGGGGATCTCGTGGCCGCGGTGAGCGCCCCTCGCCAGACGGCACACCTGCTCGTGGCCGCGACGGTGGAGGTCGCCCTGCGGGAGCTGGCCTCCGGCAGGCGGCTGCCCAGGCTGCGTGCCGCCCTGGTCGACCTCGTCCCTGGGTGACTGGCATACCGGACCTGCTGCTGCCGAACATCCCTGCCGCCCACGTCACGCGGCAAGCGGCGCTGACTCAGCTGGAGATGGGCCGCCTGGTGAAGGGAACGTCGGCTCCCACATCCCAGAGGTGGTGCACCGGGTCGTGCATGAGGTACCTGCTCAGCGTCGCGACGGTGAAGGCAGAGCCGTCGCTGCGCAGCCCGCGGCGCGGCCACTGACCTGCAGAGACTGAATCGAAGCGGGCAGCCAGGGCCTCAGCAGCGGCGTCCAGCTCTGCTGCCACCTGGCCTGCGACCTGGTGTGCATAGTCGTCATCTACGGCCGTCTGGTCCTGGTCCCAGTTCTCAAACGAGGGATCGTCCTGCGAGAGCATCAGGCTCAGTCGCTGGTCGAAGATACGGAAGACGTCGCGTACGTGACAGCCGTACTCCAGCGCCGACCACTTGTCGGGCCGAGGCCGAACGCCGACACCGTCGCGTCGCAGAACCACCTGCCAGCGCCGACCGAGATCGCGCAGCATGGTGCCGCTTGCGTTGACGTCGAAGGCCGGGCCGTCATAGCCGCAGTCCGGGCACGGCCGGTCCAGCACCCACGTCCAGTTCTTGGTGTCAGGGACGATCTGCATGGCCACGGAACCGGACTCTACGCAGTGGAGCGACTGGTCGCGTAGCCTCCCGGTCATGGCAGGACCAGGCTTCGTCGTCCTCTATCGCTGGAGGATCGCACCAGGACGGGAGCGTCAATTCGCCGAGGCCTGGGAGGAGGTCACGAACGCGCTGCTCGCACGAGGCTCCCAGGGGTCTCGTCTGCATCGCGGCGATGACGGCCTGTGGTACGCGTATGCGCAATGGCCGAGCCAGGATGCACGTCGGCGTGCCTTCGATCGTCCGTCCGAGCACGCCGATGCCAGTGCGCGGATGCACGAGGCCGTGGCGGAGTACCTGCCCGAAGTCATCCTTGAAGTGGTCGCGGACTGCCTCGTTGCCTGAGCCGATGCGCACGCCCTCGTGGCCTGGGCGCCCGCATCCGCCTCACGTCATGCCGAACCAGGGCCCGGACGCGATGTCGCTGTCGACGAGAGCCTTGTCGTCCGCATCCGCAATCGGCACCTTCGCGGCGAGTTCCCTGTGGTGGCGTGCCTGGGATGCATGTCCGAGGCACGCATGGCTGCGAGCGACGGCCTCGTGAGCATAGGCCAGGTCGAAGTCGGCGAGCGCGGCCGACTCGCAGGCCTGCAGGCACCGATTGGCATGGGCAAGCGCGAGGGCACCTTGGTTCCTGACCGCCCACACCCGGGACAGGAGCCAGTCGGCCCGGGCGGCGTTGGCCGGCGTGACGCCTTGCGCCCGCTGCCAGTGGTACGCCGCTGCGTATGCGCGACGAGTCATCTCCTCGGCGTCGGCCGCCGAGATCTCATCGACGGGCCTTCTGAGGATATCCCATGTCGCGTTGTTGGCATCGATCGCAAGAGAGCGATGCACGTTCGGCTCGACGACCATCGGGCAATCGTCGCACGGCCCGCGGGATCCGCGAGCAACGTGCATTGCTCTTGGCACGCCGCTGACGCAGCGTGAAGGTCGGTCTGCCCCCCGTGACGCCTCGACGACCGTGGGAGTCCCGCCGGTAGGAAGCCCGCACCACGTCGCATTGCGTGAGGGCTATGTCCACGATGGTGCGCTGCGGTGTGGCGCGGGATAGTTCACAGGCGCAACGCCACTGGTGGTGTCTGGATTCACTGGCAGGGCACGACCAGGCTCATCGCCGAGCTGTCGGGGGTTCTTGATATGGTCTGGTGAAAGGTTCCGCCCCGATGACAAGAGCCCCTGGGCTCTGCCGGCTTTCGGCTAGTCGGGGCGGTCGCGTTTCCGAGAACGTCAATCGGTCCTCACGGTAGAAGATCCATTTGGGTGACGGGAAGCGCTTCGTTGACGGCTGCCTAGGGGCCGCCGGCCGCCACACCTCGTTGTACCGCGAGAGCGTGATGTCGACGATCGTGCGCAGCGGCTCGGGGTGGCCGACGGGTGCGACGTCCCTGCGGTTTGTGCACCCCGATGTGACCGGACCACGTTCGGCTTCACGATCGCCACGATGCCCATCAGTGCGAATCCGAATGCCGCGAGCACGATGATGATGTTGCCGAGCATGCCTCGGGCTCCTACACGTCCTCTCACCGTACTAGGTCGGGCGCACCGCTTCTTCCGGTTATCAACGTGAAGGCCGCTCTCAGCGTCGGATGCGGGCGGAGTCTGGTTCAGGCCCCGACGTCGGCGGCCCGACCGATGGAACCCAAGGGTTCACCACGGGGTCCTAAGTACTGTTGGCATGTGGATCGATTCCGAATCGACAATGCCGTCCCACCTGAAGCACAGCCAAACTGGCTGACGGGTGCAGGAGCGACGCGATCGGAACTCACACTCGTCTACGCAGCTGGGATCGTTGGGGCAGCCCTCACCTGGCAGGTCTTCCAGCGAGGCGAGGCGTGGGATGTGTGGCAGATCGTCCTGGCGCTGGTGATCACTGCCGATCTGTTCGGCGGCGCCGTAGCGAATGCCTTGAGTTCTACGAAGCGCCAGTACTGGGCGCAGATTCCACCCGGTGCTCCCAGTTGGGTGCGCCTCGTTCGAGACCCTGGCCTATTCACGGCGCTCCACATCTATCCGCTCGTCATCGTCGCCCTTTATCCAGGTGGGTCATGGACATGGGGAATCGGTTGGTATCTCGGCACTCTTGCCGCCGTTCTCCTCGTCGCGCGCATCGTCCCCGGGTATCTGCAGCGGCCCACGGCCATGGCGATCTTCGTCCTTGACCTGCCGCTCGCCCTCGCATTCCCCGGGCCACCGGGATGGTCGTGGTTGCCACCGATCCTGCTGGCCAAGCTGCTCCTCGCTCACGCCGTGCACGAGGAGGCCTACCGACCCTAGGGACGAGGCTGGAACCTATGCGCCGACCTCGGCGGCCTCGCCGGCGGTGATGCGCAGCAGCTCGTCATAGCTCGTCGGGAAGACGTAGTGCGGGTGGCCACCCGCCGCCCATACCTCGTCGTACTGACCGAGGGCCACGTCGACGATCGTCCGGATGGGCGCGGGGTGGCCCAACGGAGCCACGCCACCTGTGGTTTCTGCAACCCGTTCATCAGCCGGAGTTGATCAACGGCCACCTGCTCTGACCCAAACACTCTTACTCTTAAGTCATGGGTCACTATGTTCTCCACGGACCCGAGTACATCGCCGACCCCTATCCGACGTACCGCGCCATGGCCGAGGAATCGCCTGTCTGGCTGCAACCGGAGACCGGCCACGTGTACATCTCTCGGTACGCCGACGTGAAGTCCGTGCTCTTGGACGCTGCAAACTTCAGCAATAATCGTGTGCAGGATCGACTGAGCCGGGTTCCCGAGGGCATCCCTGCTCAGTGCTTGGCGGCCATTCTCCATGACCGACTCGTCATGACAGACGGTTCTCGACACCGCATGCTGCGGGTGAAGATGCGTGATGCTTTCACTGCGGCTCGGGTGCGCACGTATGCGCCGATGATCCAAGAAGTCATTGGAGACCACCTGGATGGTATCGATTGGTCCGAGCCGGTGGACTTCCTCAAGGAGATCGCCCTACCGATCCCATCGAAGATCATCCTGCTGGTGCTCGGCTTTCCCCCCGCCGATGTCACTCAGCTTCGTCAGTGGACGAGCGACTTCTACACCTGGCTAGCTTCGAGCCCTGACTCCATTGAGGTACGCACGAAGCGTGCGATGGATGCTACGGAACACATGCGCGACTACGTTGCCGATCAGCTGCGCAATCCGCCCGCTGGTTCCGAGGACTCGCTCTTGGGTCATCTGCTTCAGGACGAATCGGCCGGAGTCCTTACGGATGATGAGGTTGTGGCAAACCTCATCGGTATCGTCAACGCGGCGCATGAGACGACCACGAGCCTGATGGCAAACTCGATGGTCCTGCTCCTTGCGCATCCTGATCAACTCCGACTGCTGCTGTCCGATCCCTCGTTGATCCCGGGCGCAGTCGCTGAGGTCGGGCGTCTGGAGAGCCCCTCGCAAGTCATCAGCCGCGTAGCCGCTCACGACCTCGACCTGCAGGGAGTAAGCCTCCGAGCGGGCCAGTTGGTTGCGATCAACCTGGCTCAGGCGAACCGCGATCCCGACGTCTATCCCGATCCTGACCGCATGGACATCACCCGCGATGGCCCAGCCCCTCTGACCTTCGGTCATGGTGAGCATTTCTGCGCAGGCACCGCGTTGGCGCGACTGGAGGCGGAGGAACTCATCACCACGCTGCTACCTCGTCTTCCCGGGGCGAGGATCCTCAATGAGCCCATCGATTGGCGCCCGACGCCGGCATTTCGGTGTCCGCGCGAGCTGCTGATTCAATTCAGCGCGCCCTGAGGGTTCTAAGCCCCGATCTCGGCTGCCTCTCCAGCAGTGATGCGCAGCAGTTCGTCGTAACTCGTCGGGAACACGTAGTGGGGGTGGCCGCCCGCGGCCCACACCTCGTCGTACTGCGAAAGGGCAACATCAATCACGGTGCGCAACGGCTCGGGGTGGCCAACCGGAGCAACTCCACCGATGGCGAATCCCGTCGCGGTGCGCACGTCGTCGGCGGATGCCTTGCTTACCTCGCTGGCGCCGAGGATCGCGGCGACCTTGTCGGTGTCGACGCGGTGGCCGCCCGATGCGACGACGAGGACGGGCTTGCCGTCAGCCAGGAACACCAGCGAGCTGGCGATCTGGCCGACCTCGACGCCCAGGGCGGCAGCGGCCTGCGCGGCCGTGCGCGCAGAGTCGTCCAGGCGGCGGACCTGACCTGGGACCTCTGCCGCGGCAAGGCACTCGCGTACGCGGATCACGGACTCCTGCTCCTGGTCGGCCATGGCTGCGGACACTAGCGGGGGCCGTACGCATCGAGGCGCTGCAGGCTCTTGACGAAGAGCACGCTGATGCCGACCAGGGTCATCAGCCCGGCCAGTGCCAGCAGCACGGGCATGACGCCGACCTGCTCGGCCGCGACGCCGGTGCCAAGCATGAAGACCGGGGGCAGGGCGTAGAAGAGTGATGTCTGGATGCCGTAGACACGGCCCTGCGCGTCAGCAGGGACTCGATGCTGCACCACGCTGTTCATCAGCGGCTGCATCGGGCCCCAGACCAGGCCGAGGGCGAATCCGGCCAGCACCATGAGTGGCAGCGGCGGCAGCAATGCCAGCGGCGCATAGCACACGATCGTGCCGACGAGCACCGTCCGCGAGATCGCCAGGCGTGACATCCGGCGGGAGAGCCAGCCATACCCGAATGCCCCCACGATGGTTCCGCCGGACAGCGCCGCCAGGACCAGGCCGAGGGACTCGGGGTGGTCGATGGCGACGAAGTGCGCGGGGAGCAGCACCGTCTCGGTCGGGATGTAGATCGAGCCCAGCACCGTGACCGCCACGACCAGGGCACGCAGGGCGTGGTCCTGCCAGATGATCCGGATGCCGAGGACCGCGTTCTGCCAGGCGCTGGGGTGGGCCTCGCCGGCCTCCTCGCGGGCAGCCTTGGCCTGCTGGCCCGCATCCTGCACCCGGAGCAGGCCGATGAGGTAGGCGGCGATCACGAAGAGCGCGCAGGGCACCCAGAAGGCCGAGGTCGGGCCCAGGTTCGCGATGAGCAGGGAGCCGGCCAGCGGGCCGATGACCCAGCCGACGCTGAAGACGCCCTCATGGATGCCGTTGAGCCGGTTGATGCCCATGCCACTGGCGGTGGCCACGTCCGGGATCAATGCCTTGCGCGCGGTATAGCCCGCGGGATCGAAGACCGCGCCGAGCATGGCCAGGCCGATGATCCAGGCCACGTTCAACTCGGTTGCCATGGCGACGAGCGGGATCGCCGCGACCGAGATCGCGCTGAGCAGGTCCGAGACGATGCTGACGATCCGGCGGCCGAAGTGGTCGACGGCCCAGCCAGCCAGGGGAGAGGCGAGGATGCCGGGCAGTGCGGAGACGGCCGCCACGATGCCGGCGTTGGCGACGGACCCGGTGAGGTCCAGGACCAGCCACGGGACGGCGATGGTCACCACGCCGTTGGAGATCCCGGACAGCAGGTTCGGCACCTGGAGCAGCCCGATGGGCGTCCAGCGGATGCGCGTGCTCATGTGTCGGCGCGTGCCTGTCGTCGCTCCCGGACTGCGCCAGGGCTGTTGGTCACCTGGTGTCGGCGAGCACGCGCATGCTGGCCAGGCGACCCGGCGCGCCGATCACGCAGCCGCCCGGATGGGTGCCGGAGCCGCACTGGTAATAGCCGCGGATCGGGGTGCGGTAGTCGCTGTAGCCGGGGGCGGGGCGGAAGACGTACATCTGGTGCGGGAAGAACTCCCCGGCATAGATATTGCCCTCGGACAGCCCGGTGCGCTCCTCGATGATGTCGGGGGTGACGACCTCGCGCTGCAGGACGAGGTCGTCGAATCCGGGGAAGAACCTGCGCAGGGTTGCCTGGACGCGATCGGCCATCGCCTCGCGGTGCGCCGGCCACGAGGCGCCCTTGAGCTCGTGCGGGGTGTACATCACGAAGCAGGACATCACGTGCTTGCCGGGTGGCGCCATGTCCGGGTCGATCATCGACTGGATCGAGGCGTCCAGGTACGGGTGCTCGGAGTACCAGCCGTACTTGGCGGCGTCGTAGGCGCGCTCCATGTACTCAACGGTCGGGGCGACGTTGACGAAGCCGAGGTACTGGTCGGTCCGCCCCTCCAGCGCCGGGTACCTGGGCAGGCCGTCGAGGGCGAAGTTCACCTTCGAGGCGACTCCCTGGAACCGGAAGCGCTGGATGGTCTGGACGAGGTCAGCGGGCAGTTCGCGCGGGTCGGCGATCTGCAGGAAGGTGCGGCGCGGGTCCAGGGAGCTGACCACCACCGGTGCCCGGAACTCGGTGCCGTCGGCAAGGGCGACGCCCACTGCCTGCCCCTGCTCGGTGATGAGGTGATCCACCCGCGAGTTCAGCCGGATCTCCGCGCCGGAGGCGGTGGCGGCCCGGGCCAGGACCTCGGTGAAGCCCCCGTTGCCGCCCTTGTGGAAGGCCCAGGAGCCGGCGATCCCGTCATGCTCGCCCATCGCCAGGTAGAGCCAGTTCAGCCCGGTGCCGGGAGACATCGGGCCGAGCTTGATGCCGACGCAGGCGGCCGAGCAGATGGTGGCCTTGATGATCTCCGACTCCAGGTAGTCGTCCACGAAGTCGGCGATGCTGCCGGTGATCAGCCGGACGCAGTCGTGCATGAGCTTGGCATCGGCCGAGCCGAGGTGCTTGACCAGCCAGGCCACCTGCTCGGCATCCTGCGGGTCGGCGCTGAAAAGGTTCGGCGGGGCGTTGTCGAACAGCGGGCGCAGGAACTGGCGCACCCGCAACGTGTCGTGCTCGAATCGCTCCATGCCATCGACATCGGCCTTGCAGTGGCGGGCGATCTCCTGCCGGTTGACTCCGGCATCCGGACCCAGCAGCAGGTAGTCGCCGTTGTCCATCGGGGCGAAGTGCGAGCGCATGTACAGGGGCATGAAGCCGTGCGAGACCAGGTCGAGCTCGGCGATGATCTCGGGCCGGAGCAGGCTTAGCGCATAGGAGAAGGTGGTGAACTTGAAGCCGGGCCGCAGCTCCTCGGTGATGGCGGCACCGCCGACGAGGTGCCGCTGCTCTAGGACGAGGACCCGGCGCCCGGCCTTGGCGAGGTAGGCGGCATGGGTGAGGCCGTTGTGACCCGCCCCGATGACGATCGCGTCGTAGGCATGCGTGTCGCTCATCGGGCGGCAACCTTCCGTGGCGGGTTGTAGAAGGGCAGGGTGGTCACCAGGGCCCGGACGTTCACGTATTCATGGTTGACCGTCTGCTCGACGAAGACCTCGGACCCTGGCTCAGCATGGGATGGGCGCACCCGCGCGATGCCGACATGGCGCTGCAGGATCGGGGAGTACATGAAGCTGGTCGCGTACCCGATCCGGCTGCCCTCGGCGTCGTAGATCATCACCTCCCACGGGACGGGAACCTCGTCGGGAATGGCCAGCAGGCCATTGGATGCATGCAGGTCGTAGTAGTCGCGCCAGGTCATGGTGATCCCGACCGTGCGCCAGCGTGCCTCGGCGCCGGCCCGCTCCGCCAGGATCGCCTCGCGGCCGATGAAGGGCCGCGTGGGATCGTCCAGGCCGCGCAGGGTCCAGCCCAGGCCGAGCTCGTCCGGGGTGAAGCGCTCCTCGTGGGTGAAGGCGTACCGGCTCGAGGTGAACTCGTACCCGAACAGGGGTAGCCCGGCCTCGATCCGGGTCATGTTCAGTGCTTCCTCGCCGTAGGGGCGAAGGCCGTGGGGAGTGCCGGCCTCGATGATGGCGTCCAGCACGGGCAGGGCCTGGTCGGCCGGGATGAACAGCTCGAAGCCGAGGTCACCGCTGAAGCCGGTGCGGCTGCACAGCACCTGGCTGCCGGCCACCTTGGTCTCGGCAAATCCGAAGTAGGGCAGGTCGACCACGTCCGGGGTGAGCTGGGCCAGGATGTCCCGGGAGCGCGGGCCCTGCACTGCAAGGGAGGCGAAGTCCTCGGTGGCCTCGACGATCTCGGCGTCGAATGCCCGGGCGAGGCCTCGCAGGTAGCCCAGGTTCGGCTCGGCGGCGGTGAGCAGGAACTCATCGCCCGCTGTGCGGAAGACGACCCCGTCCTCCATCACGAACCCGGCGTCATCGCACCACAGCGTGTACTGGGCGCGGCCGGGGCGTACCGGCCGGATATCGCGGGCGAAGGCATATGAGCACAGCCGCTCGGCATCCCGGCCGCGGATCCAGTACTTGTTCAACGGCGAGGTGTCGAAGAAGCCAGCCGCATTGCGGACCCCGAAGTACTCGTGCTTGCTGGACAGGTCGTACTTCGTCGCCGAGAGGTAGCCGGCCCAGTTGCCCCACATATGGGAGTGGTTCAGCTCCCGCAGTCGCGGGTAGAAGGGCGTGGTGCGCATCATCGGGGCTCCCGTTGGTCTGGCAGAGGCGACTGGGTGCGGCTTGCCTAGCGTACGCGCGAGCGATCCGGGTCGTAGAAGGGCGCGAACTGCAGGGTCGCCGGGTAGGCCTCGCCGTTGACGATGACCTCGAAGCCCCCGCTGGCCAGCCAGTCGGCGGTTACGCCATCGGCGTTGCCCACTGCGGCGAGGCCGACGCTGGAGCCGATGCTGTGGCCGAAGCCGCCGACCTGCAGGTAGCCGACCCAGGCCCCGTTCCGCTGCACGGCCTCGCCCCCGTACAGCAGCGGCTCGGGGTCGTCCAGTCGCAGGCAGACCAGTCGCTGGGAGCGATCGGCTCGCGCCTGCAGCAGGGCCTGCTTGCCGATGAAGTCCGCTGGCTTGTCCCAGGCGACCGCGAAGGACAGCCCCGCGGAGACCGGGGTGTCGGTCACGTCGATGTCGACCCCGTAGTCCCGGTAGCCCTTCTCCAGTCGCAGGCCGTGCATGGCCGCCAGCCCGACCGGCCGGAACCCGAGGTCGGCTCCGGCGTCCGCGAGCACCTCCCAGGTCGAGACGGCCTGGTCGGTCGGGATGAGCAGCTCGAACCCAAGCTCCCCGACGTAGGTGACGCGCAGGGCGCGCACCCGGCTGTAGCCGACCTCGATCTCGCGGCTGGTGAGGTAGCCGAAGGCCTCCTCGGAGAGGTCATCGGGGCTGACACGCTGCAGCAGCTCCCGCGAGCGCGGGCCTTGGATGCTCAATAGGCACCAGGCCGCGGTCATGTCGGTGATCGTCGCGAAGATCCCCGGGCCGACCTGCTGGCGGAGCATCCGCTCGACCCGTCGATGGCAGACATCGGAGACGATGACCAGGAATGCCTCGTCGGCAAGCCGCGTCACGGTGAGGTCGGCCTCGATGCCGCCCCGCTCATTGCACCACTGGGTGTAGGTGACCTGGCCGACGCTGCCGACGACCGCATTGGCGCTGAGGCGGTCCAGGATCATCCCCGCGTCGGGGCCCTGGACGAGGAACTTCGACATCAGTGACATGTCGAGGGCACCCACACCCTCGCGGATCACCCGATGCTCCTGCGCAACCCACGGGCTCCAGAAGTCCCGCTTCCAGGTCCACGGGACCGGCTGCTCGGGAGCCGACGCGGGTCGGAACCACTCGACGAACTCCCAGCCGGCCGAGACCGCGAAGTGGGCGCCGGCCGACTTCCACGTCTCGTGCAGGGCCGACCTGCGGATCCCGCGCGCGGTGTGCTGGTGGAAGGTCGGGTAGGTGCCGTCGCCGAACAGCACGCCGAGCTGCTCCACGATGCGCTCGCGGCGAAAGCGCAGGCTGCACTCATGGGGCAGGGCCCGCTCGATCGTGTAGCCGGCGTTGTCCACCGGGCAGATGCCGTCCACGATCCATGAGGCCATGACGCTGCCGACGCCGCCGCCGAGCAGAATGCCGACCGAGTTCAGCCCGGCCGCGACCCACAGGCCCTCCACCTCCGGGGCTGGCCCGAGCAGCGGGGCCGCGTCCGCGGTGAAACTCTCCGGCCCGCAGAACAGGGTCTTGATCCCGGCCTCGGCCAGGGACGGGATCCGCTGCATCGCATGCTCGAGGAAGGGAGTCATCCGCTCCCAGTCGGCGGGGATGGTCCCGAAGGCGAAGTCCTCGGGCGCCTGCTGCGGATGCCAGGCGGCTGCCTGCGGCTCGAAGAGGCCGACGAGCATCCCGCCTCCCTCCTCGCGGAAGTAGCCATAGCAGTCGAGGTCCTCGATGATGGGCAGGTCGCCGTGCACGCCGGGCATCGGCTCGGTGAGCAGGTAGTAGTGCTCGGCGGCCTGCAGCGGGACGTCCACCCCGGCCTTGCGAGCAAGTTGGCGCGTCCACAACCCGGCGGCCAGGACCACCGACTCGGCCTGGACCTCGCCGGCATCGGTCTGCACGCCGGTGATCCGCCGCCCGTCGTTCAGGAAGCCAGTGACCCGGACGCCTTCTGCGATCCGCGCACCGCCCATCCGTGCCCCCTTGGCCAGCGAGGTGGCAACCCCGACCGGGTCCGCGCGGCCCTCGTCGGCGACGTACGAGCCCCCGATCAGGTCGTCGACCTTGGCCAGCGGGAACAACTCGGCGATCTGGGCCGGGGTGACGATCTGGTTCGGCACCCCGAATCCCACCTGGAAGTCACGCTCCCGCACCAGGGTCTCCATCCGGGCCGCGGTCTTCGCGATGGACAGGTGGCCCACTGGGCGGAATCCGGTCGCATGGCCCGTCTCCTGCTCCAGGCGGGCGTACAGGTCACGCGAGTAGCGGCACATCCACAGCGAGGTCTCGTCGTGGAAGCCCGCGCTGGTGATCAGCCCCGCGGCATGCCAGGTGGTGCCAGCGGTCAGGGCGTCCTTCTCGATGAGCAGTACGTCTGATACGCCAAGGCGGGTCAGGTGATAGGCGATCGAGCAGCCGATGACGCCGCCGCCGACGATGACGATGCGCGCCCGATCCGGGAGCCGGTCCACGTTTCCTCCAGTGCCGATGGGACTTGCATGGATGGTTACAGGTTGCCGGCCAGGGACTTGATGACGGCGGCATCCCCCTGCCGGGCGGCCCAGCGTCGATAGGCAAGCCAGCCCAGGACGATGACCACGGTGGAGACCACCAGGATGATTGTCGCCATCGCGTTCAGGGCAGGGGTGGGTGCGGCTCGGGCGGTCTGGTAGATGCGCATCGAGGTGGTCTCGGTGGCCGCATCCGAGGACAGGTAGCGCACGATCACGAAGTCGTCGAGGACGTCGGCGAAGACCAGGATGACGCTGACGAGGATTGCCGGGAACAGCATCGGCAGCGTGACGCGCCTGATCGCGCCCAGGGCGCTGGCACCGAGGTCCCGAGCAGCCTCCTCGTAGTGGGCGCCAATGGTGAGCAGCCGGGCGCGGCAGATGACGATCGGGTAGGCGAGCTGGAAGGTGACCAGGCCGATCACCTGGGCCCAGGTGCCCAGGCCGAAGGGCGTCGCCAGGTAGGTCACCATGAACAGCAGCCCGATTGCCAGGGCGATCTCCGGCATCACGAAGGTGATCAGTGCCAGGAAGTTCGCCCCCGACGGCAAGCGCCCGCGCCAGCGATCCAGGGCGAGGGCGAACAGCACGCCGATCGGCACCGCGATCGCGGTGGTCAGGACGGCGAGCAGCACGGTGTGGGTGAGGGCCGTTCGGATCGACTCATCGTTGAGCACCGAGCCAGTGGGGTCCCAGGTGTACCAGCGCAGGCTGAACCCCTGCCAGACCCCGCGGGAGCGGCCGGAGTTGAAGGAGAACAGCACGGTGATCGCCACCGGGACCAGGGCCCACAGCAAGTAGACCGCCGTGATGGTGGCCAGCCCGTAGGCGCGCGCCTCGGAGCTGCCCCGCAGGCGACGCCGGGACCGAGGCTGCGACTCGGCGAGGAGTGCCTCGGCCGGTGCCGCCGACACGGTCATGACCGCACCTCAGCCCGCGCATTGCTGCGCGTGTACAGCACCATCGGGACCAGCATGACGAGCAGCACCACGAGCAGCAATGCCCCGGCCTGCCCCGACTGCCCGGGCGTGGCGATCGACAGGTTGATCAGGTTGCCGATCATCGCCGTGTTCGGGGACTTGGACAGCAGGTCGGAGGTGAAGTAGTCGCCCATCATGGGCAGCGCGACGAGCATCGAGCCGGCGACGATGCCCGGCACGCTCATCGGCAGGATGACGCGGCGGAAGAGGTCGAATCCGCTCGCCCCGAGGTCGCGGGCAGCCTCCAGCAGGCTCGGGCTGATCCGGTCGAGCGCGGCGAACAGCGGCAGCAGCATGTACGGGACGTAGCCGTAGATCAGGCCCATCACCACGACATAGGGCTTGCCGCTCAGCCAGTTGACTTCAAGCGGGATGGTGCCCCCGAGGGTGATGATCGCGTTGACCAGCCCATCTGGCTGCAGCAGGTTGATCCAGGCGAGCATGCGCATCATGTAGGAGATCCAGAAGGGGGCGATCAGCAGCGCGAGGACCAGCCCCCGGTACTTTCCTGCGAAGCGTGCGGTGAAGTAGGCAACGGGGAAGGAGATGAGCAGGCAGGCGCTGACGGCGATCGCTATATAGGCAAACGTGCGAAGGACGGCGGGTAGGTAGAAGTTGTCGGGCCCGAACAGCCGGTCCCAGACCACCTCGACCTGGTCGAACTGCCACTGAAGGGGGTTCCAGGTCGGTACCGGCGACCTGAAGACCGGGTCGACCGTGCCGAAGGCGACGCAGAAGACGACGTATAGCGGGACGAGGAAGAACAGGGCGATCCAGACCATCGCGGGCAGGCCGAGGACCGGCCACAGCAGTCGCGTGGAGCGATCGCCCACCTCACGCCCCGGCCTTGAACTGCTGCCAGATCGCCTGGTACTCAGCCTCGACGGCGGGCGGCAGTTCAAGGATGGGGTAGCCGACCCCGAACCACTCGGGCTTGATGACTGCGCTCGCGAGGTTCTTGGGGACGTAGCCGTCGGCCACCATCGACTCCGGGGTCAGTGCCTTCAGCGGCGGCTGGTAGCCCACCCAGGAGAAGTTCTTCAACGAGACGTCCTTGCCCACCATGAAGTTGATGAAGTGATGGGCCAGGACGGGATTCTGACCGCCCTTGAGGTTCACCATGAAGTCATTGCCAATCAGGCCGCGACCGTCCGGCGGGGACCAGAAGCGCAGGACGGTTGGATCGACGCCCTCCGGCATGTAGTACTGGCCGGTGACCATGTCCCCCGACCAGCACTGGGACAGCGCGAGCACCCCCTCAGGGATGTCGGTGTAGCCGGTGATAGTCACCCGCGGCTGGCTGGCGGACAGCATCTCCAGCATGGCATCGCGCGTGCGCCCGAGCGCGACGGGATCCCCGGTATTCACGTCGGTGCCGCCATCGCGCAGGATCGTCATCCCGATGACCTCGCGGTGGTCATCGAGCACGGCGATCTTGCCCGCGTACTTGGCATCCCAGAAGACGTCGTAGGGATTGGGCCAGTCGCCGATGGTCACGCCGATGAGGTCACTACGCCACCCGATCCCGGTGGTGTAGATGACGTACGGCACGGTGTACTGCCAGCCCAGGTCGTACCAGGGATCCTTGAACTCGTCCCAGACATCGGAGATGTTGGGGATGTAGTCGTGGTTCAGCGGCCGGATGAGGTCCCCGTAGACCAGGCGGCCGATGCTGCTGTAGGTCATGAACGTGACGTCGTAGGGAATGCTGCCGCTGCGGATCTTGGTCAGTGCCTCCGGGTAGTCGTTGAAGGTGGAGTACTCAACCTTCGCACCGTACTCGGCGTACTCCTTCTCGAAGTCCTTGATGACGGCCTTGTCGAGGTAGTCCGGGTAGTTGTAGACGCGCAGGGTGGCATTGGCCTCGGGTTCCAGGCCGGAGGCGATGGGCTCGTTGCCCGGATTGATCGGCCACTTCACCGGATTGCTCGGCGAGGCGATCGGGATGGACGCCGGGCTCGGGGCCGCCGAGGTCGCGCCGGATGGGGCGGTGACGGCCGACGCAGCCGAGGTCGGGCCGCCCAGCGGTTGCTCGCGGGCGCAGGCCGCCAGTGCCCAGGCTCCGGGCAGGGCCAGTGCCGAGGCCTGCAGCATGCGGCGACGCGAGATGGGGCGGCGGGGGGACGGCGCCACGGCAGAATCCTCGACTTTCCTCGGCGGTCTGGATCGCTGCCTAGACTGAGCCACCGCTGGAGTGTCCGCAAGCACTTTGGCTCATTTGCGGGAGGTTGGATGCTGCGCTGCCGCCAGGAGAAGTCCCGATGACTTGTGGTGGAGTGCGCCTGGACCAGGTGCACAAGTCCTACGGCGAGGTACCAGCAGTGCTCGGCATCGACCTGTCGATCGGCGCCGGGGAGTTCTTCAGCCTCCTTGGCCCCTCGGGCTGCGGTAAGACCACCACCCTGCGCATGATCGCCGGATTCGAGGCCCCGACCTCGGGGGAGATCCGCATCGACGACCTGGACATCTCGCGGGTCCCGGCCAACGATCGACCCGTCAACACCGTCTTCCAGAACTATGCCCTCTTCCCCTTCATGACCGTGGAGGACAACGTCGCGTTCGGGCTGCGCTACCAGAAGGTCAGCAAGGCCGATGCCAGGCGCAAGGTCGGCCAGGCCCTGGAGCTCGTCCGCATGGATGCCTTCGCCAGGCGGCGGCCCGGCCAGCTCTCCGGCGGCCAGCAGCAGCGCGTCGCCCTGGCCCGGGCGATCGTGCTCGGCCCACGCGTACTGCTGCTCGACGAGCCGCTCGGCGCACTGGACGCCAAGCTGCGCAAGGCCCTGCAGGTCGAGCTGAAGTCGCTGCAGGAGTCGCTGGGGATCACGTTCATCTACGTGACCCACGACCAGGAGGAGGCCCTGACCATGTCCGACCGGATGGCGGTCATGGCCGGTGGTCGCATCGAGCAGGTCGGCACGCCCGCCGAGGTCTATGAGTCGCCGGCGACGGCCTACGTTGCGGACTTCCTCGGCAGCGCCAACGTGCTCGATGTCGAGGTCCTCGGGCCGGCCGCCGATGGTCGCACCCAGGTCCGCCTCGCCGGGCAACTCCTGGACTGCGCGGGAACTGCCTCGCCCGGGGAGGACGTCCGGCTCGTGGTGCGCCCCGAGCGCCTGCTGCTGGAGCCCGCGCCGGATGCCTCGGGATCGCTGGAGGGCACCGTGTCGCGGGTGGTCTACCAGGGAGCGACGATCGACGTCATCGTGGCGATCGGACCGGGCCTTGATCTCGTGGTGCGCCGACCGACCGAGCAGGCCCGCGGCCATGCGGCCGGGGAGCGGGTGGTGGTGCACTGCCGCCCGGACGCGATGCGTCTGCTGCCGCCGGGAGCCCTCGCCGCGTAGTGCGGATCGTCGCGTCTTGGGGAGTGTCGGTCGCTATGCCGTGGCGGGCGCGGGAGCCGCGCTGAGCCCGAGCCCGAGATAGCCACGGGCCACCATCGTGACGAACTGGTAGATCGCATCCTCCGCGGGGGATAGCGGCCCCGGCTCGGCGAGGCCGCTGGAGAGCCCTCGCTGGACGGACTCGCAAGCTCCCCAGTCCTCGCGGTTGGTGATATCCCAGAAGTCGATCGCGTAGCTGGGGTCGAAGCCTTCCAGGGCCGTGGCCTCCTCGGGGAAGGCCCACAGGCACTCGACCCAGGTCTGCCCTGGCGAGAGCGGGATTATCCGGTGGGTCATCACGTAGTCCGGATGCAGGCTGACCAGCAGGTTCGGGAAGATGCCGAGGTAATCGATCCGGCGCTGCTCCACGGCTGACAGCCCGGGGATCATCGCACCGCCGGAGGTCCCGTCCAGGGACATGGTGACCGCATGGGGTCGCAGATCCAGCCACCCGCCGACCCATGCACCCTTCGAGGGCTCCCAGTTCTCCCCGCTGTCGGGTGGGCTGACCCGGCACAGCTCGGGGTGGATCGTCGAGCAGTGGTAGCACTCCTGGTAGTTCTCGATGATGACCTTCCAGTTCGCCTGCACCACGTATTCATGGCGCCCGCGCACCTGCAGCCGCTCGGGGGCGTAGGGGCTGATGCGTGCCTGCAGGCCGTCCAGGTGCGCTTCGAGCGGCGCGGCCTGGCCGGAGGGGTCCAAGAAGATCCAGCCGTGCCACTCCTGGACCCGCAGGGGGCGCAGGCCGAACTGCGACATGTCGAAGCTCGGGTCCCCGACGTAGCCCCGGGCCCCGATCAGGTCGCCCTGGAGGCTGAAGGCCCACGAGTGATACGGACAGGTGATGGCCCGCGCAGTGCGGGAGCCACCGCAGGGCAGCAACTCATGGCCGCGATGCCGGCAGGCGTTTGCGAAGGCACGAAGGGCGCGATCCTCGCCGCGGGCCAGGAAGACCGAGGTGCTGCCAACCTGCTGTGCCCGCTGCATGCCCGGCTCGGCGAGCTCGTCACTGCGCCCGATGCACTGCCAGCCGGTGAAGAAGTGCTCCATCTCCCAGGCGAAGACCTCATCGCTGGTGTACGCGGCGGTCGGCAGCATCCGGCTCTGGCCGAACGGGGCAAGGGTCCGGGCAAGGCCCTCCGGTGGAAGCGGAGCGGGGACGAAGGTGCCTGACATGCGCAAAGGCTACTACCGGTGCTGGCCCGCGCACCTGCTGCGCGACGAGCCTCAGCGGATGAGCAGGTCCACCGCGATGGCCGATCCCGGGCCCACGATCACGGGATTGGCCTCCACCAGGTGCAGTCGCCCTGCGATCAACAGGTGGCCAACTCGCTCCGCCAGGTGGCAGAGTTCATCGAGTCCAGCCGGGGGCTGGCCTCGCCCGCCATGCAGGACCGCGGCTGCGGCAAGAGAATCCAGGCCGACCCGAATGCGCCCGGCGGTTGCCGGCAGCGGGATGACCGCTACATCGCGCAGCGCTTCGGCCCAGATCCCGCCCAGGCCCACGGTCAACGTGGGCACGACGCCATTGCTGCGGGCGGCAACCAGGACCTCGATGCCGGCCGGTACCTGCTGCTCGACCAGGACCGCGGTACCCAACTCGAGCAGGCGTCGCGCGGCCAGGCGAACCTCCGACTCGGCGGTCAGCCCGAGGATGACGGCACCCCGCTCGGACTTGTGGGCCATGGAGGGGTCGACGGCCTTTAGGGCCACCGGCCAGCCGAGCAGGAGCGCGGCGCGGACCGCCTGCTCGGCATCCTGGGCCAGCTCGCCAGCAGGGACCTCGATGCCATGCCGCCGGGCGAGTTCCTTGGCCTGATACTCGTCCAGCGGCTCTCGGCCTTCCGGGGCGCACGCTGCGGTGATGCTGCCGATCTCCCGGATCCGGGCCGCGTCGGGTGCGGGTTGCTGCAGTACATGAATCGCGCGGAGCGCATTGCCGAGCCCCTCGATGGCTCCCGGCGGTGCCTGGCCTGGGGTCGTGGCGACGAGCATCGGGACCTGGCCCGCGCGTCCCCCGCCGAGGAGGGCACCCTGCCTGGTCACCAGCCATTCCCCTGCGGCTGCTGCGCCTAGGTGCGCGGGCTCGTCCTGCACGTACATCAGGTGGCCGACCTGGGCATCGCGCCCGGCGGCCTCAGTCACGGCAGCGATCCCTTCCTCGTCCGCCCACAGCAGCGCCGTATGGTCAAGCGGGTTGCTCGCAGTCGCACCCTCGGGCAGTGCCGCGCGCAAGGCGTCGACGGTCTGCGGGAGCAGGTCGGCGAGCCGGACCCGAAGGTCGGCCGCGAGGTCTGCGGCAATGGCGGCATCGGCACCGGAGCAAGTCACGATGGCAGCATCGCGGGGGTCGCGGCGGCCGCTGGCCAGGGCTCGGGCGGTCTCCAGCAGCTGGCCGGGCTCGGCCACCAGAGTGCCCCCGGCCTCGGTCACCATGGCCGCGAAGACCCCGTGGTCGCCGACGATCGCGGCCGTATGGGCGGCGCCGACCGCGGCCCCACGGGTGCTGCGCCCAGTCTTCAGGGCGACCACGTGCACGTCCCGCTCGGCGCAGGCTGCCAGCGCATCGCACCACTGCTGGCCATCGCCATCAGATTCCAGGTACAGAGCCACCGCGGCGATCCCGGGCTCGTTCGCCAGGTACGTGAGGACCTCGGCTGCGCTGACCACGGCGGAGTTGCCGGTGGAGACCACCGTGCGCAGGCCCAGGCCACCACGATGGCCAAGGGCGATGACGCCGATGTTGCCGCTCTCGGTGACCAGTCCGATGTTGCCGGGCTCATCAGGGAGTCGGGCATCGTCCCCCCACATCGGCGCGCGTGCGGCCACGGCGACCACGCCATTGCCATTCGGGCCGATCACGGGCATCGGGCCTGCTGCCCGGAGCAACTTCTGCTGCAGGTCGGCCCGGCCGGCCTCGGCGAAGCCGGCCGCGTATGCGATCGCGCCGCCGCATCCCAGGAGGGATGCCTGGTGGACCAGGTCCGGGACGGAGGCGGCGGGGGTGGCGATGACCACGGCATCGACCGCTCCGGCCTCGGCCAGGCTCGGCACGCACGGAACACCGAGGGCTTGGCTGCGCTCGGGGTGCACTCCGACCAGTCGGCCGCCGAATCCCGCACGCTGCAGATTGCCGATCGTGTTCGCCGCGTAGGAGCCGGGGCGATCCGTCGCCCCGACGATGGCGATCGACTGCGGGTGCAGCAGGCGGGCCAGTCGGCTCACCTGAGCATCGCGTCCACGCCGCGCCGCTCGAGCGATCGCGCGATGATCAGCCGCTGGACCTGCGAGGTGCCCTCCCAAATCCGGTCAACACGCAGTTCCCGGAAGAACCGCTCCGCGACGTTGGTGCGCATGTACCCGCGACCCCCGAAGGCCCCAACGGCCTGGTCCGCGCAGCGTCCAGCCGCCTCAGAGCAGAACAGCTTGGCCATGGAGGCCTTGCCATGCACGAGCTTGGGATCGGCACCGGCATCGGCAAGGGCGGCGACCTGCAGGCCGAGCAGCCGGCCGGCAGCCGCGTCCGCGGCGCTGTCCGCGAGCGGGAAGCTGATGCCCTGGTAGTCCAGTAGCCGGGATCCGCCCTGCTCGCGGTGCGCCACCCAGTCCAGGGTCTCGGCGATCAGCCGTTGCATCGCCCCCACGCAGCGGGCCGCGATACCCAGTCGCTCCTCGGTGAACCACCGTCGCTGCAGCTCGTCGCCCTGGCCGACCTCACCAATGACGGCGTCGGCCGGAACGACCACCTCGGTGAACCGCAGGGTCGGGTGCCCGTGCGGGAAGTGGTGGGTGAAGGGGACGTCCGCGACGATCTCGATGCCTGGGCTGTCGGATGGCACGGCGAACAGGGTGCCCAGCCGCCTGCCGTCCACCTCGGCGTAGGCCATGACGACGATGACCGCGGCAACTGAGCCGAAGGTGACGAACCACTTCTCGCCGTCGATGACCCAGCTGCCGTCGGCCCTGCGCCGCGCCGTGGTCGTCATCCCTGACGGATCGCTCCCGGCGAACTCCTCGGTGACGGCGTAGGAATCGTGCAGCTCGCCGCGCAGCGCGGGAACCAGCCACCGCTCCTGCTGGGCAGGCGAGGCCATCTTCCAGACGTTGTAGGCATTGGGGATGTACCAGGAGATGCCATTGGTGGAGCGGCCCAGCTGCTCCTCGACCAGGAACCACTCGGTCACGGTCCAGCCCTGGCCCCCGTGCTCACGGGCGTGGGAGCCGCCGCTGATGCCGGCATCGATCGCCGCCTGACGGATCCGCTCCTGCTCGTGGGCATCCAGCGAGCCGCCATTGAGCTCGGCCGTGACCTCCAGCGGGATGAGGACCTCGTCGACGAACGCCGCAGCTCGAGCCTGCAGGTCCGCATGCCTGGCATCCATCTGCATGCCCTTTCATGGTGCTGCAAGGATGGTGAGTGCAGCGAGGCTATCGAACGCCTCGGGTTCGTGCGGGGCGGGGAGGTGGATTGTCACAGCAGGCCCTCTCGCCGAAGGCGCCGGCCGTTCGCCGGGATCGAATCCTTCGCGCGATCGTCACGGTCGTCCGGGAGCGTGGGTTTGCCGGGACTCGGGTGGCGGACATCGCGAGCGAGGCAGGCACGTCCCCGGGCTTGATTCTCTACCACTTCAAGAGCCTGGACGGGGCCCTCAATGCCGCCCTGACCCTGCTTGAGGATGAGTTCTACGAGGACCTCGCCCGCGATCTGCGCGATCAGTTCGGCCCCCGCGAGCGGCTGCGACACATGGGAGAGTTGGCGGCTGGATTCGGCCCCGCGGTGGGCGACTGGCGACTGTGGCTGGAGCTGTGGGTGCGCGCCCTGCACGATCCAGGGGCTCGCGATGTGCGCGAGTCCCTGGACCGGCGTTGGCGAGGCGTCCTGCGCGAGGTCATCGCCGAAGGTGCGGCGTTCGGGGAGTTCACCGCCACTGACCCAGAAGGCGCCGTGATTCGCCTCGCCTGCCTGATGGATGGCCTGGCCATCCAGCTGGCCCTCGGCGACGACGAGATGACCCCGGAGCGGTTGGCTGAGTTGTGGTGGCAGGCGGCGATCCTGGAGCTCCAACTGGACGCGGCGCCTGGGCCGACTTCCTGAACCAGGAGCGAACGAGGGATCGACACGCCGTGAACGGCCAATCTTGCTGAATGGCCATTCAGGGAGTACCGTCCCTACATCCTGAGTGACCATTCAGGATGTAGGGACGGTTTTCGATGACCATCATCGACGTAAGCATGGCCGACCGGGCACTGGCCGACCGGGCAGTAGCCGACCACCTCCTCGGTGCTCCACCCCTGACGACGCGGGAGCAGGCCGCTCGCTACCTGATGCTCAACTTCACCGACATGAGGGAGTACCTCGACGGCGGAGCTCGGGTGATCGTCCGCGGGGAGGGTTGTGAGGTCTTCGACGATCGAGGCCGGGCCTTCATCGACGGGCTGAGTGGCCTGTTCTGCTCGAACCTGGGGCATTCGTACGGAGCGCGGATCGGAGCGGCGGCCGCCGCCCAGCTCGGCGAGCTCACCTTCTCGCCAACCTGGTACCTGGCCCACCCGCCGGCAGCTCACCTTGCTGAGCGACTCGTGGCGGCGTCCGCCGGCCTCGGCATGTCACGCGTCTACTTCACCAGCAGCGGCAGCGAGGCCGTGGAGTCCGCATGGAAGCTCGTCAGGCAATGGCATGCTGCCCAGGGCCAGCCCCAGCGCACCAAGGCGATCTCCCGCAAGGTGGCCTACCACGGGACCACGCTCGGGGCGCTCAGCTTCACCGGGCTCACCGACTGCCGCGCGCCCTTCGAGCCGATGGCCGTCCAGACGACCTTCCTGTCCAACACCAATGCCTACCGCCATCAATGCGGCAACGACCCAGAGGCCTTTACGCGTGCCCTGCTGGAAGAGGCGGAGGAGGCCATCTGCTTTGCCGATCCCGATCACGTTGCGATGCTCATCGCCGAGCCGGTGCAAAATGCCGGGGGCGTGCTGGTGCCCCCGGCCGGCTACTGGGAGGGCCTGCGAGTCCTCTGCGATCGATACGGGATCGTGCTCGTCGCGGACGAGACGATCACGGCATTCGGCCGTCTCGGCGAGTGGTTCGGATCCTCCCTCGTGCAGGCTCGGCCCGACCTGATCACCTTCGCCAAGGGGGTGACTGCAGGTCATGCACCCCTGGGCGGAGTGCTGATGACCGACCGCATGGCCGAGCCGTTCGTGTCCGGTGGTCACACCTTCATGCACGGCTCCACCTACAGCGGGCATCCACTGTCGACGGCGGTCGCCGACGCCGTCCTGGATGCCTACGAACAGGACGGGGTCTTCGCGCACGTCCGAGAGCTGGCACCACGACTGGCCGCGCGGCTGCAGGAGCTTCGCCGGATCCCGCTCGTCGGCGACGTACGCGGACAGGGCTTCTTCTGGGCCCTGGAGCTGGTCAAGGATCCCTCGACCAAGGCGACCTTCACGACTGCGGAAGCCAACTGGCTGCTGCGGGAGGAGCTCTCCGGCCACATGCATGACCTCGGCCTGCTGTGCCGACTCGACGACCGCGGCGAGCCGGTCATCCAGCTCGCCCCGCCCCTGGTCAGCGACGAGCGCACCCTGGACCGCATGGTCGACATCGTTGGCACCGCGGTGGAGCGAGCCTGGCGAGCCTGGGACCGTGCATCTTCGGACCGGGCATCGCGGACACCCTCCGCAACGCTGGCCGCCGGGGCTGCCTGAACGACGGCAAACGATCCGGTCTGCCGTGTCAGACTTCGGCCACCCTCTTCCGAAGGAATGCCATGGCCAAGCGGAATGACGCGATCGACCCCCTGCGCCGGCCCCCGGCACCGCAGCCCTATCCCACGCCCGATGCCGTCTCCATGCAGTTCCGCAGGATCGGCGGCTACGCCTGGCGCCTGATCGCCATCGGGGTGGTGGTCTGGGGCCTGGTGATCCTGGTCAAGCCGCTGCAGACCCTGATGATGGCCCTGTTCTTCGCGCTCCTGACCGCGGCCTGGCTGATGCCGCTGACGAACCTGCTGGCCCGTAAGCTGCCCAGGCCCCTGGCCGCAGTGCTCTCGCTGCTGGCATTCGTCCTCGCCATCGCCCTGGTCCTGGTCTTCATCGGCGTGCAGGCCGTCAACCAGTGGGACGGGATCGGCAGGGCTCTCACCGATGGCGTCGAGAGCCTCAACCTCTGGCTGCAGCAGGGCCCGCTGGGGATGCCCGAGGCCGACGTGAGCTCTGCCTATCAGTCGGCGGTGACCTTCATCCAGTCCTCGGGCGGCAATATCGCCCTGGGCGTCCTCAGCGGGCTGAGCAGCATCGTCAGCTTGGCCACTGCCGCCGCAGCTGCCCTGTTCGTGCTGCTGTTCCTGCTCATCGAGCCGCACCGGATGTTTGGCTGGACGGTGCGCTGGATGCCAGCCCGCAACCGAGAGGTCATCGGCTCCTCGATCCGCATCGGGTGGATGGCGTTCTCCCAGTACTCCGTCGGGGTGCTGCTGGTCGCGCTGAGCAATGCGATCGTGGTGACGATCGCCCTGCTCATCATGGGGGTGCCGCTTGCGATCCCGCTCGGCGTCATCGTCTTCTTCGGCGCCTTCATCCCGTACATCGGGGCTCCGGTGGCGATGCTCCTGGCGGCCTTCGTCGCGCTGGTCACCGACGGGGTGCTCGCCGGCACCATCGTCATCGTGCTGATCTTCGTGATCGGCCAGCTCGAGGGGAACGTCCTGCAGCCCCTGATCATGGGCAAGTCGGTGAACCTGCACCCGGTCTCCATCGTGCTGGTCACGGCTATCTTCGCCGCCTACTTTGGCCTGCTCGGGGCCCTGGTCGGGGTGCCGATCACGGCCTCTATATATGGCGTCATGAAGTACCTGCGGGCGCCGATCGACCCGTCGCCGGATGACGCGCTGCCGGATGACGCGCTGCAGTGACGCTCCCGACAAGGGCTAGCGCGCCTTGACCGGTCGATTCCGCGACTGACCGACGCGTGCCCTTGACGGCTGTCAGGGGGAGGGTCTAACGTACGAGGCATGTTCGAACAGGTGTTCGAACATGCCTCGTACCCGGATTCGCGGCTGGGTGGCGAGGCTCACTCACCCGCTGTCGGGCTCGCCTCGACCCCGAGCCCGACAGCGTGGGTGGTCGGAGAGGGGCGGTGCTGGTGAGTCGCCGCCCCCGATCCGGCAGGTTCTTGCGGGTTGAGGTCGATAGCACGGGAGCGCCGGTCGGGTTCCGCTGGCGGGGTCGATGGCATGCGGTGCGCACCGTGCATGCGCACTGGGTCGAGGCTGGCTCGTGGTGGAGCGATGGCGCACCGCGATCAGGCCAATCACTGGGGTCGAGTGCCGGATGGACGTCTGCGAGGCGTCGCATCTGGCGGGTCGAGGCAACGGCACGCACTGGCCAGGTCGGCGCATATGACCTGGCATCGGGTGCTGACGGATGGCAACTACTGCAGGTCATGGACTAGCGGGTCGACCACTACCAGTGAGGAGATGGATGATGAGTATCCAGTCTGGCGCGCGCCTGCGCGAGGTCCCTGCCCGTGACCGTGGCATGGGCGTCGTGCCCCTGGCAGCGTGCGAGCTGATGGCCTCGGCGCGTCGCAGCCTGACCGAGGCAACCCTGGCAGGGACCCCGCATGAGCGGTACGCCTCCGCGCATCTGTCTGCGCTCCGGGCAGCGGCAGCGGTCCTTGCTGCCCGTTCCTGCCCGCAGGGCAAGCGCAGGGCTCGGGTGCGAAGTGTCTGGGCAGTACTCCCGGAGACCGCAGCGGAGTTCAGCGAGTGGGCGGCATTCTTCGCGGCTGGCGCCCGCAAGCGCGCTTCTGCAGAGGCGGGCATCCCATGCGTCACCCATCGTGAGGCCGACGACCTAGTTCGTGATGCCGACGCGTTCATCGCTCGCGTGAGCGCATTCCTTGGCTTGCCCCACCAGTCGATGCTGATCGCCGGGCTCCGCCACACCGGTTGATCGGCGCTCGACGCCGACCGAGGCCCCCGGCGGTCGGCTTCGCGGCGGCCGCCAGTTCGTGATCATCCCTGTCGTCCGTGATGGCGCCTTCGTCGCCGTCCGTCGGCGATGACGTCGACGACTGGCGGCCGCTGCCTCACCCACTCACCAGGAAGGCACGACCAGATGTCTACTCCCTATGACCCGAGGCCACACGACCAGAAGCTTCTCCCGACTCACGCCCGCACTGCCGGTGCGCGGCCTGAGTGGCCCCACCTGCGGGTTGCCTCGCATGCATCGCTGCAGTACGGCACGGCATCACCGCAGCGCATCGCCGAGCGAGCTGCGGCTGACGGCCATCGGATGATCGCACTCACCGATCGAGACGGCGTCTACGGTGCCGTGCAGTGGGCACAGGCCTGTCATGCGCACGGGATCGCGCCGATCATCGGCGTCGACCTCGCCACTGAGGAGGTTATCCCGCGGTCGACGGCCGCCCGGGCCGCGAAGCGACGTACTCCTGCGCACGGAGGTCGCTGGATCGACGAGCGGCAGCCGCGGGTCGTGCTCCTGGCCCAGGGCGCGAGCGGGTGGGCCTCGCTGTGCCGGGTGGTATCTGCTGCGCATGGCAGTCACGCTGACCGGGGCAGGCCCTGGCTTCGGCTGGCCGATCTCGCCGAGCACGCCCATGGGCTCATCGCCCTCCTCGGATCGGACTCCGAAGTCGGCTGGCACATCGCTGCCCGGCACGGCCAGGCAGCATCAGATGCCCTGGCTCGCTGGCAGTCGGCCATGGGGCCCGGGCGACTGTGCATCGCCGTCGGCAGTCACCGAACCGAGCCATCCCACCATGCATCGACGGCCCAGGCGGCCCGCGCATGGCAGTGGGCCAGATCCCAGGGCGTCCCGGTCGTCCTGGCCAGCCCAGTTCGATACGTGGAGTCATCCGATGCCCGTATTGCCGATGTCCTCGATGCTGCACGCAGGCTCATTCCCGTCTCGTCTCCCATGGTCGAGCGGAACAACGGCGAGGCCGACCTCAAGGCCCCACCGGCCCTTGCCGCACTCGCCGAGGACATCGCGACGGCTGCAGGGGAATCCGCATCCGATCTCCTGCGGGCCACCTGCGCACTGGCGGATGCCTGCGTGATCGACCCGGTACGCGATATGGGCATCGGATCCGTCGTGGTCCCCGAGCTCGATGTCCTCCTCGGCCGGCCGGTGCCGACCGATGCCGATGCCGTCATCCGCCAGGCGCATGCGCTGCTCGAGCAGCGGTGCCGTGACCGCATCGATCATCGCTACCCCCAGGGGAGCCGGTCGGTCGTGGAGCGACGGCTTGCCGACGAGCTGCAGGCCGTCTCCGCCCTTGGCTTCGCCGGCTACTTCCTGACGGTCGCCGAGGTCGTCGAGATGATCAAGGCGCATGGGATCCGGGTGGCAGCCCGGGGGTCCGGTGCCGGCAGCCTGATCACCTACCTGCTCGGCATCAGCGGAGTTGATCCCATCGCCCACGGGCTGCTCATGGAGCGCTTCATGTCGCCATTGCGGCGTGCGCTGCCGGACATCGACATCGATGTCGAGTCAGCCAGGCGACTTGAGGCCTATGACCTCATCTACCAGCGGTTCGGCCCGCAGCGGGTTGCCTGCGTCTCCATGGCGGAGACCTATCGGGTTCGCCATGCGGTGCGTGACGTAGGCGCGGCGCTGGGCTTCCCGCCGGGGGAGACCGATGCATTCGCCAAGGCCTTCCCGCATGTCCGTGCCCGCGACGCCCGGGCTGCGCTGCAGGACCTTCCCGAGCTGCGCCGCAGCGGCTTCGGCCGGATGGCCGCTGAGGGCAGGCTCGATGGATTCCTGTCCCTGGTCGAGTCGCTCGACGGGCTGCCGCGCCACATCGCGATGCATCCATGCGGAGTCCTGCTGTCGGATGCCTCCCTCCTGGACCGGACTGCCGTGGAGCCAAGTGCCGGGGGATACCCGATGAGCCAGTTCGACAAGGGCGACGTCGAGACCATGGGCCTGCTCAAGCTCGACGTGCTCGGCGTGCGCATGCAGTCATCGATCGCCCATGCCCTGGCGGAGGTGAGGCGGACGACCGATCCGGATGGGGTGGACATCGATGCCATCCGGCTCGACGACCCGGCGACCTTCGAGCTGATCCGCTCGACGAAGACCCTGGGCTGCTTCCAGATCGAGTCACCTGGCCAGCGCGAGCTCATCGGCAAGTTCGCGCCGGAGACCTTCGGCGACATCATCATCGACATCTCGCTGTTCCGCCCGGGGCCGGTGAAGTCTGACATGGTCACGCCGTTTCTTCGGGCGCGGCAGGGATGGGCGCAGCCGCAGTACCTCCACCCGGACCTGCAGGAGATCCTCGAGGAGACCTACGGCGTGGTGGTCTTCCACGAGCAGGTACTGCGCATCATCGAGCGGATGACCGGATGCACGCTCGCCGAGGCAGATGAGACCCGGCGGGCGATGAACACCCCTGACGGCATCGCTGACGTGCGCGCCTGGTTCTACCCCGCGGCCATTCGCCGTGGCTATGACCTGCAGACCGTCGAGCGAGTGTGGGACGTCCTTCGCTCGTTCGCGTCCTTCGGGTTCTGCAAGGCCCATGCCGCTGCCTTCGCGCTGCCGACGTACCAGTCCGCGTGGCTGAAGGCCCATCATCCAGCGGCCTTCTTCGCCGGCATCCTCACCCATGACCCGGGCATGTATCCCAAGAGGCTGATCCTCGACGACGCACGCCTGTTCGGGGTAGCCGTCCTCGGCCCGGATATCAATCGATCGCGCGACGCCTACCTCGTGGAACGCATTGGCTCACGAGAGGGGATCCGCCTCCCGTTGAGCGAGGTGAAGGGGATCTCGGCGGATGAGGTTGCCGGCATCGTGGCCGGCCAGCCGTACGCATCCCTTGCCGACGCATGGAATCGGGCAGGCATGTCACGTCCGACTGCCGAGGGGCTCGTGGTGACCGGCGCATTCGACTCCATGTACGGGTTCGGGATGCACGGCCGGGATTCCCAGGGCCGGCCGATGGGGTATCGAGTCGGACGCCGCGGGCAGTTGACACGGCGTGACCTGCTGCTGCAGGTCGTGGAACTCGACCGGCGATCCCGCGTGAGCCGGGCGGGCACATCGCAGCTGATCCTCGATCTCGGCGATGATCCGGCAGCCCAGCCGCCATCAGGGCTGCCGGAGATGAGCGATGCCGATCGCGTGCGGGCGGAGATCGACGTGCTGGGCATGGATGTCAGCCACCATGTGCTGGCATTCCACGAGGAGATGCTCGCCCAGCTCGGCGTTACCCGCGCCAGTGGCCTGCTCTCCTGCAGGTCCGGGCAGGACATCCTCATCGCCGGGGTGAAGGTCGCAACGCAGACCCCGCCGATCCGCTCCGGTCGGCGCGTGGTGTTCGTCACGATCGACGATGCGACTGGGCCGATCGACGCGACCTTCTTTGAGGATGCGCAGCAGTCCTATGCCGGCACCGTCTTCCAGGGGTGGATCCTGCTGATTCGCGGCCAGGTGCGCCGGACGGGACCACGGGGTGTCTCCATCCGCGCAACCGGATGCTGGGACCTCGGGGTCATCCGGGACCTGTGGGCTGATCAGGGGCCTGCCGGGGTGCTGCAGCTGATCGAAGCGGATCAGCCGTCAAGCCAGGAGGGCAATGACGCCGGGCGCCGCCGAGTGCTCGTCCATGCCAGCGGATTCCGGCAGTCGCCATATGCGGATATCCGGCCGGCGGGTTCGATGCTGCCTGGCACGGACCGTGCCAGGCGGGCCAGTGATCCGCACCGGGCTCCGGCCAAGCTCTGGCATAGCAGCCCGGGCAGTAGTGGCTGGTAGAGGATGGCCGTCGTGAGTCGCAGCCAGGTGCGCCGGCCTACCGGCACGACGGGTCTGGGCTCCGATGATGCTGGCTGCACCATCCTGCACGTCGACATGGACGCGTTCTATGCGTCGGTGGAGCTGCGGCATCGGCCTGAGCTGCGCGGTCACCCCGTGATCGTGGGGGGAGGGCATCGCGGCGTGGTGCTCTCCGCCACGTATGAGGCACGGGCCATGGGGGTCCACTCGGCGATGCCGATGAGCCGGGCGCGACGACTTGCACCGCAGGCCATCGTCATCGAGCCCGACCATCAGGCCTATGGCGAGGTTAGCCGCGGGGTCATGTCGATCTTCGAGACGATCACCCCCCTGGTCGAGCCATTGAGCCTGGACGAGGCATTCCTGGACGTCTCCGGCAGCCTGCGGAGGCTGGGCACCCCGAAGGCGATCGGCGAGTTGATCCGGGCACGGGTGGAAGACGAGCAGCAGATCACCTGCTCGGTGGGCGTCGCCACCACCAAGTTCGTCGCGAAGCTGGCATCTACCCGGATCAAGCCCGATGGCCTGCTCGTCGTGCCAGCCGACCAGGTCATTGCCTTCCTGCACCCGCTGCCCGTCGGCGCCCTGTGGGGTGTCGGGGAGCGAACCGAGGAGCAACTGGCGCGTCTGGGCCTGAGAACTGTCGCGGACCTCGCTCACACCCCGGTCCAGACCCTGCAGCGTGCGCTCGGCCAGGCGATCGGAACCCATCTCCACGACCTGGCATGGGGTCGCGACCCGCGTCCGGTCGTGCCCCAGGCCCCGGATAAGAGCATCGGTGCGGAGGAGACCTTCGATACTGACGTCGACGATGCGGCGATCATCCATGCGCATCTGCTTCGGCTGGCCGATCAGGTCGGTGCACGCATGCGGCGTGCTGGGTATGCCGGGCGGACCGTCCAGCTGAAGGTGCGATTCGCTGACTTCTCGACGCTCACCAGGTCTCGAACCCTCATCGCGCCCACCGACGTGACCAAGGAGATCTACGACACGGCCAGGGCCATGTTCGATGCCCTCGGCCTAGAGCGGGTGCGTATCCGACTCGTGGGCGTACGCATGGAGGGCCTGGCGGACGGGTCCGGCGTCGCCCAGCAACTGGCACTGGGCCAGTCGGAGCATGTCCGCCGTGATGCGGAAGTCGCGGTCGATGCCCTGCGGGCTCGATTCGGACGGTCCGCAGTCCGGCCGGCCCGGCTGGTCGATCTCGAGGGAGCCGATCAGCCGCCTCGTCGTGATGGTCAGGCCCGGTCAGGCAGCTGAGCCAATCCCCGGCACGGGTTTCGCTTCGGGGAGCGGGCGCATATCCTTATGGAGCCGTCCTGTGCGGAGGGCCAGCCGAACCCAGAGCTGCCAGTCAGTGGAAGGAGCGTCCCATGGCTCTGTCCGAGCACGAGCAGCGCCTGCTTGAGCAGATGGAGAAGGCGCTCTACGCCGAGGATCCGAAGTTCGCCACCAGCCTGCGGTCGCCGGGCCTGGGCCGTGCATCACGCGGCCGAGCTGCCCTGGGGGTCTTCGGGGTGATTCTCGGGATGGGGGTGATGCTCGCCGGCGTTGCCGTGCCGCTGCCTGCCCTGGGCGTGCTCGGATTTGCCATCATGCTGGTCAGCGCGGTCATCGCCTACGCCGCCTTCCGGGCCCCCGCAGCCAGCGTCGAGGGGGAGGCAGAGCAGCCAGGCCCGGCGCCGAAGCAGGCTCGGACTCGCAGTCCCTTCATGGATCGCATGGAGGATCGCTGGCGCAAGCGCCAGGGTGAGGGCGAGCTTTAGCAGCATCGTGCCTCGGCGATGACAGAATGTCCGCTATGACCGCAGATGCATCCATTCACAAGGCCCAGCTCGGCCGCTTCTTCGAGGACTACGAAGTCGGGGTGACCTATCAGCATCCATTCGGACGCACGATCAATGAAGCCGACTCGACCTGGTTCACCCTGCTGACCTGTAACACCAACCAGAATCACTTCAATGTCGACCTGGCGAAGTCCAACCCGATCACCGGTGGCCGGGTCATCGTCAACTCGGG
This sequence comes from Actinomycetales bacterium, assembly GCA_018970025.1. Taxonomy (GTDB): domain Bacteria; phylum Actinomycetota; class Actinomycetes; order S36-B12; family S36-B12; genus REEB460. The sequence continues at coordinate 33,899 of JAGWXF010000005.1, forward strand.
CCTCACGGTCGCCCTCGTGCTGGGCCTATCGGTGATCGACATGAGCCAGAATGCCGTCGCGAACCTCGGCTGGACGGATATCAAGCTCACCCACCCGGTCTTCATCGGCGACACGATCTACGCCGAGTCCCTGTGCCTAGAGGCACGAGCATCGTCCTCGCGCCCGGAGATGGGCATTATCACGATGAAGACCAGGGGCCTGAATCAGGATGGTGATGAAATCGTGTCGTGGGTGCGATCCGTCATGATCCCCCGCCGCAGCAGCGGGATCGGCCAGGACTACTTCCCGGTCGCGAAGACCGGGCCGCTGACCGCGGGAGGTTGAGCGGTCGGATGGTCTCGGGGCCCGACGAATCCCTGGCGCCGCGGCAGGCGCCGGTGACCGATGTGGTCCTTGTGGTGGCGGCCACACGCCAGTCTGCCGGGCAGGGCGGCGACCCGCTTGCCTCGCTGGTCTCCGGTGCCGCAGGCCTGCTGACGCGCGCCGTCACGGCGGGGGAGCAGGCGGTGGCCACCGTGCTCAACGCGGCCCTCGATCGCGCCGTTCCAGTGGTGGTGAATGCCGTACTCGACCGGGTCGACCTGACGCAGCTCGTCCTGGATCGAGTGGATATCGATCGCCTCGTGGCCCGTGCGGACCTCGAGCAGATCATCGACCGCATCCCACTGGTGCAACTGGCGGACTACATCGTCGACGAGATCGACCTGCCGTCGCTGATCCGGGAGTCGACCGGCGGGATCACGGCTGACGCGATCGACGTCCTGCGGCTGCAGTCGTTCGACGTCGACCAGACGGTCTCGAGAGTCATGGATGCGATCCTGCGTCGCAGGAGTGACCCAGTCCGACGAAGCCCTGGCTCGGCGCCACCAGAGTCACGGGCCGATGCTGAATGAGGTCGTTCTCCGAGTTTCGGGCGGCCCAGGCGCAGGGCCACACTGGCTCCCGGCGGACGTCCGTCGTGCCGTCCCAGGCACGGTCATTCCAGGGTCGCCGGGCGGGGCTCGTGACTCGGGCCATCGCGGCTGGCTTGGACGTCATGCTGATGTCCGCGATGACCTTCGCGCTGTACCTGGCATTCGTGGTGGTGGACCGATTCCTCACGCCGTGGTTCAACATTCCGGTCCCGTCCATACAGGTGTTCGTGGCCATCGGGATCGCGTCCCTGTGGCTGTATGCCGCCTGGTCGTGGAGTGCTGCCGGGCGTACGCTGGGTGACCACCTCATGGGTCTGCGGGTGCTCGATCGCCATGGTGGCTACCCGGGGCTCGCGCTCTCCGCGCTCCGGGCTGCGTGCTGTCTCGCGCTGCCACTGGGGCTGCTCTGGGTGCTTGTCTCGCGTGCCAATCGATCCTTGCAGGATGTGCTGGTAGGCACCACTGTGGTGTACGACTGGGTCAACGACCTGCCGACGACGATGCCGTGACAGTCGCGGAAGCCGTTGGCGTGGCCAGGGCCGTCTGATCCGTGAGGTGCGCCGTCCGCTCGTTGTCGAGCAGGACGACCCACGTCTGCCCTGGCTTGAACGGCATGGGAGACCCGTCGGGAAGCGTGAACGTCGTACCGGATGCATCGTCCGGTCGACTCCAGTTGACGTCCCAGGCCCTGCCATCTCGCAGGACGATCGCCTTGCCGGAGCCGGTCGTCGTCGCCTGGGGCGTATTGCCGCCCCCCTTGTCGAAGTACACCGAAGGATTCTGGTCCACGTACTGGATGACGACGGTGGACGCATGCAGGACCCGGCCATCCTCCTCAGCACGAGCCTTGACCCCGTTGAGGTGCACCTTGTACGAGCGAAGCGGCTCGTCGTAGGCAAAGCTCGCCGACGCGTAGCTCCACTCCATCCGCGCCTTGGTGACTGGTAGCCCTCCGGCTGGTGGATCGGGTGCGAACGTCCAGCCCATGTCGGTGGTCATCGAGGCGTCCGGGGCTTGGGCGAGGCCGGCCTGGCCATCGAGGAAGTAGTTGTACGGCGCCCTGCGCGCGTAGTCGCGAACGTAGTTCTTGGCTGCCTTGTTCGGGGAGATGTCGATGAAGCTGGCCTTGTCGAGGGCAGGCCAGAGCTTGTGCTGAGCGCCGGAGAATGCGAACGCGGGGCTGCCGTACTGCGCCAGCAGATCGATGTCGGTGATGCGGGCTGACCTGACCGGGCCGATGCGCTTGGGGATCGTGCTGGAGAACACGGCCGCGATGCGCGTGATGCCGTATTCGACCTCCTCGATGTACACCACATCTGCATCCTTGAGCCCGGCATGTGGTTGCGCATTTCTGGTGTTGTCGAGCTTCACGATCAGCACCGGCCTCGGTGCGGGCTCCGGAAGGCCGGTCAGCGGGGAGGTACGCACCGGCGGGGCAGTCGGCGTCGGAGTCATGGTCGGCGCCTCTGCCGGGCTGGTGGCCGGCTGAGCCGGCGGCGTCGCCTGGCGGGAGCCATCGGAGGTGCTGAGCAGCATGCAACTGGCGAGGCTGCCGACGGCGATCAACGCTCCTCCCGCGGTGATCCTGCCCAGCCATCCCATGAGGGGACACCTTATGTCGCCGGGCTGCGGTCCTGTGTGCGACATCGCCCGGGCATGTGAGGTCGCCAGGTGGATACGGCAGCTGCCGAACGGCACGCTGCGAACGTGACCACTCTCGCATCTGACCTCATGACGCAGACCGACGACGTACTCCTGCTCGATGCCCAGGGCCACTGCCAGTGGGCGTCGGCTTCGCTCGCACGGACCCTGGGGTTCGATCCGGTACGGGCCGGCCGTATTCGGGTGTCCGATGAGATCGCCGGTCTCCACGGGGTGACCACGGCTCTCACCGGAGATGCCGGTGCCCTGATGCGGATGCGGACGGCAACCGGCGCCCACGCCTGGTTCACCGCTCGGGGGGTCATCATCCCCGGCTCGACTGCCGACGGGTCCCTGCTGCTCCTGCGGATGCGGCCGGTACCCGTGGAGGATCAGGCACGGGCTGCCCTGCGAGCCGCGCGTCGCGTTGATGAGGCCAGCGGACTGCTCACGCGAGCCTCCCTCGTCGACCGGCTCGCTCACCCAGCCTGCGATGGCCACGATCATCGTGCCCTTGTCCTGCTCCAGGCGGCCGAGGTCGCGGATACCCCCTGGGGGCCTCGTCAGTGCCAGCTGGGCAGGGCGCTGCGGATCATGGGAGAGGCAGCACGCAGGCAAGCCCGGGACCTCGGGCATGACGTGCCGGTGCTGGCACGGTTCGGCCCCGACGAAGTGGCCCTGACCATCCGAGGGATCGACGAGGACGCGAGCGTCGCCAGTCTGGCGCGATCCATCGCCATGGATGCGCAGTGCGCAATCCGGGCCGGCCTCGACGTACTGTCCGCGCGGGTCACCCCGCACTGGCAGGTCCGGCGGGCCGGGCAGCCGTGGACGGAACTGCTCCAGCCACTGCTCGGCAGCGCTGCACGCCAGGCCTGCTAGGCGCCCGGGCGCTACGCCAATCCACTGCTCGCCTCCGAATCTCGCCCGCTGCGGCTCCCAAGTGGAGGGATTCGTTGGCAACGAGGGCAAGAATGGTTGACAGTGGGGGAAAGTGGAGTACTGTGGCGTTACCTGGAGGGGCCAGGGTTGGTTGTGAGTTCATAGGGGCAGGTGGTGTCAATGTTTCTCGGCACCCATGCCCCTCGGCTGGATGAGAAGGGCCGGCTGGTCCTACCGGCGAAGTTCCGTGACGGCCTTGCCGGCGGGCTTGTCATGGTGAAGGGCCAGGAGCACTCGATCGTGGTCTGGCCGGCCGCCGAATTCGAGGCCTATGCCGCCAGGCTCAACGAGGCATCGCGCTCGGATGCCCGCGTTCGCGCTCATCTGCGGGTGCTGTTCTCGGGTGCCTTCGACGAGATTCCCGACAAGCAGGGCCGGGTGACCGTCCCGCCCGCGCTTCGGGCCTACGCGGGCCTCGACCGTGAGGTCGTGGTCGTCGGGAACGGATCCACCTTCGAGATCTGGGATGCCCAGTCATGGGAGTCCTACCTGGCCGGCCAGGAAGACGCCTATGCCGACATCAGCGAGGAGGTCGTCCCAGGGATTCTGTGATGCATCCGCGTGGCGAGGCCTCTCCCGCTCCTCGCCCAGTTCCTGACGCACTTCCCCGGCGCCAGGGACCCGCTTCGCAAGAAGCGGGCGAGGACCTGGCCACGCGGATGCATGAGCAGGAATGCTCGGCAGTTCATGCGCATCACCATCGATCGGCAGGAAGTCAGGTCTCCGTCAGTTTCATCCTTACCGCGATCGTGCTCTGCACGAAGAAGGAGTGGACATGGCAAGCATCTTCGAGACGCCCTTCTCCGGGCGCGCGACCAGTGGCTCCACGAAGCTGCGGACCGGCTCCATCCGGCCGCGTGTCTACCCAGAGGCACGCAAGGCGGCCATGCGCAACACGGCCGTGCTGACTGCCGCGCTCATGCTCACCTTCGTGTGCATGGTCGCGATGTACTCCTTCGTGCAGGCGCTCGGCGCGTGACGACCGGGTAGCCGCGCTGCACCTGGCAGCCGTGCGATCACGTCAGCGCGATCGCATCAGCGCGATCCCGTCCGTCCCAGCCTGATTCCGTGAGCGGTGAGCCCTTCCATGTCCCATGTCTCCGTGTCCCATGTCCCAGTCATGCGGGACCGTGTCATCGCGTTGCTCGGCCCCGCGATCGACGGACCCTCGGCGGTGCTGGTGGATGCGACGCTGGGGCTCGGCGGTCATGCGGAGCGCGCACTGGCGACCATCCCTGGGCTTCGACTGGTCGGTCTCGACCGCGACCCGCATGCCCTGGCTCGCTCGAGCGAGCGCCTGGCACCCTTCGCGGACCGGATCACGCTGGTGCACGCGGTCTATGACGAGCTGCCCGATGTGCTGGCCGACCTCGGCCTCAGGAGCGTCCAGGGCATCCTGTTCGACCTTGGGGTGTCCTCGATGCAGCTGGATGATCCCGGACGTGGCTTCGCCTACGCTGCCGACTCTCCGCTGGACATGCGGATGGACCCTGGCACCGGGCTGACGGCAGCCGAGGTGCTCAATACCTACTCCGCCGCCGACCTGGCGCGCGTGCTTGGTGAGTACGGGGAGGAGCGCTTCGCGCAGCGCATCGCGGCCAGCATCGTCCGCGAGCGCGCCAAGGCACCACTGGAGTCTTCCAGCCGGCTTGTCGACCTGATCCGCGATGCGATCCCTGCTCCGGCCCGGCGCAAGGGGGGCCATCCGGCAAAGCGGACCTTCCAGGCGCTTCGCATCGAGGTCAATGGTGAGCTGGAGATCCTGAGGCGAGCGATCCCCGCCTCACTGGATGCGCTCGCGGTCGGCGGCCGGCTGCTGGTGATGTCGTATCAGTCCCTCGAGGACCGCATCGTGAAGGCGGCGTTCGCGGACCGGGTGACTGCTCAGGTACCAGCCGGACTGCCGATCGTCCCGAAGGATCTGCAGCCCGCATTTCGGCTGGTCACCAGGGGTGCCCTGGCGCCGGATGAGGCTGAGGTGCGGGAGAACCCGCGTGCTGCCTCGGCACGGGTTCGCTGCATCGAGCGACTGGCGGCGGCATGAGCACCGCAGGCGCCCTGGACGCGCAGCCGTCCCGACTTCCTGGACCTCCTCGACTCAGGCTGGTCGCCCCCCTGGCACCGGATCGAGTCAGCCGTGGGGTCTTCGCGGTGATCGTGGTCTTCGTCCTCGCCCTTGGGCTGCTGTCGATCCTGCTGGTCAACACCATGGTGGCCCAGGGGGCCTTCACGGTGAGCGCACTGCGGGCAGAGCAGTCGCAGCTGGACGAGCGTGCCCAGGTGCTCCACGAGGCAATATCGGCTGCCGCGGCTCCGGCAGCACTGCGAGCTCAGGCTCGCCGGCTCGGCATGGTCCAGGGAACCGATCCGGCATTCATCAGGGTCACGGACGCACGCGTTCTCGGCACGCCCAGCGTCGCGAAGGGTGGTCGCTCGGTCAAGGCGGCCGGACAGCGGAATTCCGGGTAGGCGGGTGATGGGGTCCGTTCAGTCGCCGCCGCGCCGTCCGCAGGCCGGCAGGACTGGTCGTGATCGCACGCCGCGATCAGTCCGGTCGTGGGGCCCGGGTGACATGGGCGGGCCGGGTGAACGCGGCCCGAGGCCTCGCGGTCCTGGACGCGGCTCGGAATCGACCGCTGCCATCTCTCTGGCAGATGGAGGTCGCAGGTCCCTCGCCCTTCTCATTGGCACGGGCATTGCCCTGCTGGTCTTTGCGGTTCGCCTCGTGGACCTGCAGGCGGTCCAGGGACCGGAACTGGCGACGGCCGCCCTCGATCAGCGCCTGCGCACCGTCACGATCCAGGCCGAGCGGGGCAGCATCCTGGATGCCTCCGGCCAGCCGCTCGCGCTGACGATAGAGGCCCGCAACCTGACGACCGACCAGCGCCTCATCACCGACGCCGCGGACGTTGCGCAGCAGCTCGCACCGATCCTTGGGATTGACGCCTACACGCTGGGTAAGCGGCTGAAGGGGACCCGGGCCTTCGCGTATGTCGCCAAGGACCTGTCAGTGCAGACGTGGCGCAGGGTCGAGGCACTGAGGATCCCCGGCCTGTTCTCCGAGAAGACCTCGATCCGGGTGTACCCAGGAGGGGACCTGGCGGCCAATGTCATCGGCTATGTCGGGGCCCAGGGCCAGGGTCTCGGCGGCATCGAATACGCCTTTGACGACGTGCTGGCCGGGCGGGCCGGGAGCGATACCTATGAGGGGAATCCAGGCGGCCGGCTCATCCCAACCACTGCACGCAGCCTCGTCCAGGCCGAGCCCGGATCCAGTGTCCGACTGACGATCGATCGCGACCTGCAGTTCATGGCACAGCGCGCGATCGCGGGCCAGATGGCGAAGTCCGGCTCCGACAGCGGCACGGTCATCGTGGTCGACCCGCGGACCGGGGACATCCTGGCGCTCGCGACGGCTCCGACCTTCGACGCCAACAATGTGGTAGCGACTCCTGCGGCCCTGCTGGGCAATCGGGCCCTGAGCGATGTCTACGAGCCCGGCTCCACGAGCAAGGCCGCCACTCTCGCAGCGGTCATCGATCAAGGTGCCGCCAGCCCATCGTCCTGGTTCCGCGTGCCGCCGGAGGTGAAGCGAGGCCCCAACTCGTTCCACGACCACGACGGGGGCGGGAAGGTGTCGCTCACGCTGGCCGGTGTCATGGCACGGTCGAGCAATGGCGGCACGATCATGGCCGCGGAGCGCATCGGGGCACGCAGCCTGTACGGGTACCTGCGCAAGTTCGGCTACGGGGAGAAGACCGGCCTGGGATTCCCCGGCGAGAGCGCCGGTCGCCTGCCGGATATCCGCCAGTGGAACACGGCCACCCTGCCGACGGTTGCCTTCGGCCAGGGCGTGAGCGTCAACGCCGTCCAGATGGCGATGGTGTACGCGACTCTTGCCAACGATGGCCTGCGCGTACGGCCGCGCCTGGTCGACGCGGTCGTCGATCCGCAGGGCCGCACCCGCGTCCTGGATCCGGAGCCTGCCACGCGCGTGGTGAGGGCCTCGACGGCGCGCCAGATTCGCCAGATGCTCGAGATGGTCGTCAGCGACGCAGGCACCGCTCCCATGGCGCGGATTCCCGGATATCGGATCGCAGGGAAGACCGGCACGGCCCAGTACGTTGACCCGTCGTGCGGCTGCTACAACGGGGGAGTGATCGCCTCGTTCATCGGGATGGCGCCGGCTGACCAGCCAGGCCTGGTTGTCGCAGTGACCCTGGTCAACCCACGCCATGGGCGCTACGGCGGCGAGCTCGCGGCTCCGGTGTTCAAGAAGGTGATGCGCTACGCCCTGCAGGCCAGGCACGTTGCTCCTACGGGGACGCCCAGCCCGCACCTGACCCTGACCGCGGCCGGCACGTAGTGGCAGCAGTCCTGGAGCCGGTACCGCCGGCGGTCTCGCTGGCATCGATCGTCGACCTGCTCCCCGACGTTGAGGTGCGGCTGCACGGGCACGGCGCGGCTGATCGATCGAGCCTTGCGCGGGCGCAGGTGCAGGGAGTCGAGCTCGACTCGCGGGCTGTGCAGCCAGGGCAGCTCTTCGCGGCCCTGCCCGGCCACCGCGTCCACGGGATCGGCTTCGCGCAGCAGGCACTGCAGCATGGTGCGGTTGCGATCCTGACCGACCAGGAGGGCAGCCTGGTGCTCGCGAGTCAGCGGGTCGACGTGCCAGTGCTCGTCGTGGCGGATCCCAGGGGAGCGCTCGGACGGGTCAGCGCGCATGCCTACGGCGAGCCGGCACGCGACCTCACCCTGCTGGCGGTCACCGGAACGAACGGCAAGACGACCGTGGCAGCCATGGTGCATGCAGGGCTGCGAGCCGCGGGACGTGCGAGTGCAAGCATCGGCACCGTGGGCATGCAGGTCCAGGACCAGGTCTTCCCGGCTTCCCGCACCACGCCCGAAGCCCCGCAGCTGCACGCCGCCCTGGCAGCGATGCGGCAGCGTGGGGTGCAGGTCGTGGTGATGGAGGTGTCCAGCCACGCCATCGCCGAGCAGCGAGTCGACGGCCTGTGCTTCGACGTGGCGGCCTTCACCAACCTCTCGCAGGATCACCTCGACTACCACGGGACGATGGAGGCCTACTTCGAGGCCAAGGCTGAGCTGTTCACCGCTCAGCGAGCCGACTTCGCGGTGATCGGCGTCGATGACGACTGGGGCCGCCGGCTGGCGGCCCAGGCGCGGATCCCATTGGCGACCTGGTCGGCGACCGGACGGCCCGCCGACTTCTCGCTCGTGCAGCGCGAGGCCGCCTGGCAGGTCGAGGGGCCGGCCGGGGAGACACAGGACGTCGCCATTGCCCTGCCCGGCGCCTTCAACCTGGCGAATGCGGTGTGCTCATACGCCATGCTCCGCCGGCTGGGCATCACCGGCGACGTCATCGCGGAGGGCCTGGCCCGGGCGAGGGTCCCCGGCCGGATGGAGCCGGTTGCCGGCTCGGGCAGCGTGCGCGGAGTCGTCGACTACGCGCACTCGCCGGATGCGATCGGGCGTGTCATCGAGTCGCTGCGGGGGCAGCAGGCGGGTCGGATCATCGTCGTGCTCGGGGCCGGCGGAGATCGGGACCGCAGCAAGCGGCCGCTCATGGGTGCGATGGCGGCGCGCCTCGCCGATGTGCTCGTGGTGACGGACGACAATCCACGTTCGGAGGATCCGGGATCGATCCGGGCCGCAGTACTCGAGGGAGCGACGTCCGTGACCCATGGTGCCAGCGGGGTGGCGAAGGTCCTTCATGTTCCCGACCGAGCCGAGGCAATCGGGGCGGCCGTTGCCGCGGCACTCCCCGGGGACGTCGTCCTCGTCCTTGGCAAGGGACACGAGCAGGGCCAGGAAGTCGCCGGTGTCATCCACCCATTCGATGACCGCAGTGTCCTGGCGCGAGCCCTTGCCGATCAGGCGGGGCAATGATCCCGACGACCCTGCGGCAGGTGCAGTCCGCAACCTCGGGCATGCTCCGTGGGTTCGATCCGGCCTCGGAGCTGGCATCACGGCAGGTAACGTCAGTCGTGACCGACTCGCGGCTCACCACCCCTGGCGCGCTCTTCGTCGCCATCCCGGGGGAGCGGGTCGACGGTCATGATTTCGCATTCGACGCGGTCGCCTCGGGTGCGCTCGCCGTGCTCGCGAGCCGGCCCCTCGAGGTGCCTTGCATCGTTGTCGACGACACGACTGCCGCGCTGGGTCACCTGGCACGGTCGATACGCGATCAGCTGGCCTGCACGGTGATCGCGATCACCGGCTCGAGTGGCAAGACCAGCACCAAGGATCTCCTCGCCGAGGTGCTCGGCGGGCTTGGGCCGACCGTGGCGCCTGAGGGCTCCTTCAATACCGAGGTCGGCGTCCCCATGACCGTATGCCGGGCGGAGACGACGACGCGGTATCTCGTCCTGGAGATGGGCATGCGCGGCCTGGGACACATTCGCTACCTGTGCCAGGTCGCCCGGCCCGATATCGCTGTCATCCTGAACATCGGGTCCGCTCACCTGGGCATGGTCGGCAGCCGTGAGGGCATCGCGCAGGCGAAAGGGGAGATTCTCGAGCTCCTTCCTGCGGACGGCACGGCCGTGATCTTCGGCGACGATCCCGTCGTGCTGGCCCAGGTCGGACGGACGGCATCCCGCTTGGTCACCTTCGGCATGACAGCGTCCTGTGATGTCCGAGCGACCGAGGTGCGACTTGATGAGCAGGCTCGGGCCACGTTCACCCTGGGCCATCACAGCGGAGAGGCGAGCGTGCGGCTGCGGCTGCACGGGGAGCACTTCATCGCCAATGCCCTTGCGGTCGCCGCGGTGGCCCTCACGGTCGGGATGCCGATCGATGCGGTTGCCCAGGCACTGAGCCAGGCGCAGCCGCGCAGCAGATGGCGGATGGAGGTAACGGAGTCCACTGGCGGGGTGACCGTCGTGAACGACGCCTACAACGCCAATCCCGAGTCCGTGCAGGCGGCCCTGCGGAGCCTGGCCGCCATGTCGGCGAACCGCCGGGCGTGGGCAGTGCTCGGCGAGATGCTCGAGCTCGGCGACGTGTCCGATGCCGAGCATGCGGGGATCGGCCGCCTGGCCGCCACTCTCGGCCTGGCGCATCTGGTCTGCGTCGGCCCTGGCACGATCGGCATGCACCAGGCCGCTCGTGCGGCGGGCCTGGAGAGCTCGGTGTGGGTTGCCGATGCCGATGCGGCCATCGACCTGCTCGGCTCGGACTGCGGGCCTGGTCCGGAGGATGTCGTGCTGGTCAAGGCCTCGCGGGGGATCGGCCTGGATCGAGTCGCCGAGTCGCTGCTGCAAGGAGACCGGCCATGAGGCTCATCGTCCTGGCGGGCGCTATCGCCACGGTCGTGTCACTGCTCGGGACCCCGGTGCTGATCAGGCTGCTGGCGCGCCGCGGCTATTCGCAGGCCATCCGGGTGTCGACCGAGGGCGAGCCGTATCCGGACCATGAGGGCAAGCGCGGTACCCCGTCGATGGGGGGCGTGGCGATCCTGGTGGCCGTCCTGGCGGGCTACTTCCTGACCCACCTGCTCGCGTGGCGTCCGGTCACGCCCTCCGGCCTCCTGGTGCTCTACCTCATGGTGGGCCTGGGCCTGGTCGGCCTCGCCGACGACTCCCTGAAGATCTTCAAGCAGCGCAGTACCGGCCTGCGCGCACGGACCAAGCTCATCGGGCAGGCCGCCGTGGCGCTGAGCTTCGCGTGGCTGTCCCTGCAGTTCCCGACGGACGGCACCTCGCCCGCCTCGATGGCCGTCTCATTCGTGCGCGACACCGCGATCGTGCTGCCCCTGGGGCTGTTCCTGCTGTGGGTGTGGTTCCTGGTGACCGCCACGACCAATGGCGTCAACCTGACGGATGGCCTGGACGGACTTGCCATCGGGGCGTCGATCGCGTCCTTCCTGGCATACGTCCTAATCAGCATCTGGCAGTACGGGCAGAACTGCTCCTTCCTGGACACCTCACCCCTGACGTGCTACGCCACGCCGAACCCGCTTGACCTGGCGATCGTGGCGGTCGCCGCGGCCGGTGCCAGCTTCGGGTTCCTGTGGTGGAACACCGCCCCGGCCCGCATCTTCATGGGGGACACGGGCTCGCTGGCTCTTGGCGGCGGGATCGCCGGCCTGGCGATCCTCACCCGGACCGAGCTCCTGCTGCCCCTCATGGCCGGGCTCTTCCTGATCACGGCGCTCTCCGTCATCGCGCAGGTGGGCTCGTTCAAGCTCACCGGGCGCAGGGTGCTGCGGATGGCGCCGCTGCACCACCACTTCGAGATGCTCGGCTGGCCCGAGGTGCAGATCGTCGTCCGGTTCTGGATCATCCAGGGGCTGTGCATCGCGGCTGGCCTGACGCTGTTCTATGCGGAGTGGGTGCGGGCATGACCGGCAGGCTCGCGGTGAGCGACCTGCGACGGGACTCCGACTGGGCGCCGGTGTCCGTCGCCGTCGCCGGGATCGGCATCGCTGGCTATGCGGCCGCGGACGCGCTCATGCAGCTGGGGGCCAGGGTCATCGTCATCGACGCTGCGGACGGCCCGGCGCAGCGCGAACGCGGTAACGTCCTGGCGCAGCTGGGGGTTGACGTCCGGCTGGGACATGTCGATTCCGTACCCGATGCCGACCTGCTCGTGGTCTCGCCTGGACTCCGGCCGTCCGACCAGTGGATCATCCAGGCGCGCACGAGGGGGACCCCCATCTGGGGAGAGCTTGAGCTTGCCTGGCGGCTGCGCCCGAGCCAGGACCCGGCGCCATGGCTGCTGGTCACCGGCACCAATGGCAAGACCACTACCACGCTCATGCTGGAGTCCATCCTGCGAGCTGATGGCCGGCTGGCGCTCGCAGCCGGGAACATCGGGACGTCGCTCGTGGATATCGTCATGCACGAGCCGGCTGACGTCCTCGCCGTGGAGGTCGGTGCGCCGCAGTTGCCCTTCGTGACCTCGATGAGCCCGCTGGCGGCCGCCTGCCTGAACCTCGCCGAGGATCACCTCGACCACTTCGGCTCCTTCGACGCCTATGCACAGGCGAAGGCGCACGTCTACCACGGCACGCAGGTGGCAGCCGTCTTCAATGCCGCGGATCCGTCCACCATCCGCATGGTCGAGGGCGCCGATGTCGTCGAGGGCTGCCGAGCTGTCGGGTTCACCCGTGCGGTGCCGGACGTCTCGATGCTGGGCGTCGTCGATGGCGCCATCGTCGATCGAGCATTCATCGCGGACCGCCGAACGTCTGCACAGGAGCTCGCGCTCGTCAGCGACGTGCAGCCGGCAGCGCCGCACAATGTCGACAATGCCCTCGCGGCAGCCGCGCTGGCTCGCGCATTCGGGGTCGCTCCCGGAGCAGTGCGCGAGGGACTGCGGTCGTTCACTCCAGCCGGGCATCGAATCGCGATGGTCGCCCAGATCGATGGCGTCGCCTACGTCGACGACTCCAAGGCCACCAATGCGCACGCCGCCCTGACCAGCTTGCAGGCCTACCCGAGCGTGGTGTGGATCGCGGGCGGACTGGCCAAGGGCCAGTCCTTTGACGATCTCGTCGCCCAGGCTGGTGACCGCATTCGGGCTGCGGTCCTGCTCGGGGCTGATCGTGATCGCATTGCGGACGCTCTCCGGTCCAGGGCACCGGGGGTCGTGGTGATCGACGTCGACGGAGTCGATGCGGCCGCGATGGAGGATGCGGTCGGCCACGCCATGGCCCTTGCCCAGCCGGGGGATACCGTCCTGCTCGCGCCGGGCTGCGCGTCCTGGGACATGTTCCGCGACTATGCCCATCGCGGCGATGCATTCACCGCCGCTGTGCTGGCCAGGCGGGCAGGGGCGCAGGGTGGGTGAGTCGTTGTCGACCACTGCGCCGTCAGGGCGCCGGGAGCCCGGGCGACTGGGGACCTTCCTGGCGAGCCCGCTCAGTACCTACTACCTGCTTCTGGGCACGACCCTGCTGCTGCTGATCCTCGGGCTGATCATGGTCCTGTCGGCCTCCAGCATCGAGAGCTTCCGCATCCATGGATCCCCGTACGTCATCGCGCAGAGGCAGGCGATGTTCGCCCTGGGCGGCGTGGTGGTCATGTTCGTCGTCGCCCGGCTGCCGGTTCAGTTCTGGCGCCCCATCGCCTGGCCCAGCCTGATCATCGCCTTCGGCCTGCTGGTGGCAGTGCTCATCATCGGCGTGGAGGTGGCCGGGCAGCGCAACTGGATCGAGATCTTCGGCCCATTCCGGTTGCAGCCGTCGGAGTTCGCGAAGTTCGGGCTGATCCTGTGGGGTGCCGACATTCTCGCGCGCAAGGAGCGCAGCCTCGACTCGTGGTCGCACCTGCTCATCCCGGTCCTGCCCGTTGCCGGTGCGATGATGGCGCTGGTCTTCATGGAGGGCGACGTCGGGAACGCGATGATGCTCGGGGCGATCGCCGCCGGGCTGCTCTTCGCCGTCGGCGCGCCCCTGCGCCTGTTCGCCGGCCTCGGCGTGGCCGGCGGCCTGGTGCTGTGGGCTCTGACCCTGGCGGCGCCGTACCGGATGGCTCGATTCACCTCCTGGCTGGATCCGAGTGCCGACCGGCTCGGCAGCGGATGGCAGCTGACCCAGGGCAAGTACGCCCTCGGCACAGGGGGCCTGGTCGGGGTCGGGCTGGGGGCGAGCCGGGAGAAGTGGGGCTCGCTGCCCGAGGCGCATACGGACTTCATCTTCCCGGTCATCGGGGAGGAGCTGGGCCTGCTCGGCACCATGCTGGTGCTGGTGCTCTTCGCCATCCTGGCCTTCGCGATCTTCCGCCTGGCGCGAACGACGCAGGACACCTTCGTCCGGCTCGCCTCAGCCGGGGTCGGCTCCTGGATCGTGGTCCAGGCCGTGGTGAATATCGGTGCCGTGCTCGGGCTCCTGCCGATCACCGGGGTTCCCTTGCCGCTGGTCTCGTACGGAGGGTCCTCGCTCGTCCCGACCCTTGCTGCGATCGGCATGCTGATGTCCTTTGCCCGGGCCGAGCCCCGGGCCCGCACCGTGCTGCGCCAGCGCACGACCTCAGCGAAGCTGGGAAGCGCATGATCGTCCTTGCCGCGGGGGGTACGGCGGGGCACGTGGAGCCGGCACTGAACCTGGCCGATGAGCTTTGCCGCCGGGATCCTGGTGCCGACATCTGCTTCATCGGCGGCGAGCGGGGCCTGGAGACGTCGCTGGTGCCGGATCGCGGATACCGGCTTCTGCAGGTGCCTGCCGTCCCGATGCCGCGGAGGCCCAGCCTGGATCTGCTGCTGGTTGGCCCGCGTCTGGCACGCGCCGTGCGGATGGCGCGTCGCTCGCTTTCTTCCGCGCAGGTCGTCGTGGGATTCGGCGGCTACGCAGCCCTGCCCGCGTATCTCGCCGCGCACCGCTCCGGAGTCCCGCTGATCATCCATGAGGCCAATGCCAGGGCCGGACTTGCCAATCGGATCGGCGCCCGACTCACCCGGCATGTGCTTGCCAGTCATCCCGATGCCCTGCCTGGGGCGACCCCCATGCCCCTGCCTATTCGCCCGGCCATTGCCCGACTGGACCGCGGCCTGCAGCGAGCGCATGCCCGATCGGTCTTCGGCCTGCCGTCGGATGGGCCCGTCCTGCTGGTCTTCGGCGGCTCGCAGGGCGCTCAGCACCTCAATGCCGTGCTGCAGCAATCGCTGGATAGCTTGATCGCGGACGGCATCAGCGTGCTGCACGCCTATGGGCAGCGGAACCCGGCCCCTGAGGCACGCGAGCGATATGCCGCAGTGCCGTTCATCCAGCGGATGGACCTTGCATATGCCGCGGCTGACTTCGCGATCACCCGGGCCGGCGCCATGACCTGCGCCGAGCTTGCCGCCGTGGGCCTGCCAGCGGCGTATGTCCCGCTACCGATCGGCAATGGCGAGCAGCGGCTCAACGCCCTGCCGGTCGCTCGTGCTGGTGGGGGGATGGTCATCGACGACGCCGACCTCACCTCGGCGTGGCTGCTCGCCACGGTGCCGAGCCTGATCCACGATGCGGCCGTCCTGCAGGAGATGTCCGGTCGGGCGTCGGCATGGGGCGCACGTGATGCCGGCGAGGACTTCGCCGATCTCGTGATGAAGGTCGCACGGCATCGCGGAGGGCCCCTGACTCGTGGAGGGGCACTTCCCGGAGGAGAAGGAGCGTGATGGACAGCGTCCCAGGGCCACTGAATCCCGCCGACCTCGGTCGCGTGCACATCGTCGGCATCGGGGGTGCGGGGATGTCCGGGATCGCTCGGATCCTGGTCGCCCAGGGCGTGACGGTATCGGGCAGCGATGCACGCGAGTCGCGCCGGATGGACGCCCTGCGCGCGCTGGGCGTTCGGGTCTTCGTCGGCCATGACGCCGCGCATGTCCAGGACGCCCAGACGCTGGTGGTATCGACGGCCATCCCCGCATCGAATGCCGAGCGCCAGGAGGCGTCACGCCTGGGAATCCGGGAGCTCAGCCGGGCCGAGGCACTTGCCAGCATCATGTCGGGCTCGAGGGGCGTGGCCGTGTGCGGAACCCACGGCAAGACGACGACCACGTCCATGCTGACGGTTGCCCTGCAGCACTGCGGTGCCGATCCCTCGTTCGCGATCGGAAGCGAGTTGAACGAGACTGGCTCGAACGCCCACCTGGGATCAGGGGATGTCTTCGTAGTGGAGGCGGATGAGAGCGATGGCTCCTTCCTTCGCCTGGACTGCATTGCCGGGATCGTCACCAACGTGGAGGCTGACCACCTGAACTACTGGGGGACGTTCGATGCGCTCAAGGAGGCGTTCGTCCAGTTCACCCGGAATGTCGCCGCCCGGGGCGGCTTCATCGCCGTGTGCACCGATGATGCGGGCGGCGCATGGCTGTCCCGGCAGGCGATGGCAGCCGGGGCCGACGTGCGCACCTATGGACAGTCCGGGCAGCCCGACTACCTGCTCGCCGATGCGCGGCTCCAGGACCGAGGGTGGACCTTCGACGTCGTGCACCACGGCAACCGCCTGGCGGTCATCGACCTGCAGGTGCCGGGCCGTCACAACGCGCTCAATGCCCTCGGGGCACTTGTCGTCGGCCACGGGCTGGGCTTCGCTGCCGACCAGCTGGCAGCCGGGCTCAGCGAGTTCAGCGGCACCCGACGTCGCTTTGACTTCAAGGGCGAGGTCGCCGGGGTCCGCGTCTTCGACGACTATGCCCATCACCCGACCGAGATCGAGGCGACCCTTCGGGCCGCGCGCGAGGTCGTCGGGAATGGTCGGCTCGTCGTTGCCTTCCAGGCTCACCACTACTACCGAACGGCCCTGTTCATCAAGGAGTTCGGCGCTGCGCTGGGCCTGGCCGATGAGGTCGTCGTCCTGGAGGTCTTCGCCCCGGGCGAGACGCCGATCCCGGGAGCCAGCGGCCTGTCGATGGCCTCGAATGTCCCGCTTCCTTCCGAGCAGGTCGTCTTCGAGCCGTCCTGGTCGAATGTGGCGAGCCGGCTGGTGAGCCGCGCCAGGCCAGGGGACATCATCATGACCCTCGGGGCAGGCGATATCGGCCTGATGTGCACGGAGGTCCTTGACCTGCTTGCCCAGGGACAGGGACAGGTGCCATGACGGTATCCGTGCTGGCGCAGGCGCGATCACCCCGGACGGGCCATTCGTCGAGCCGGTCGCGGGCAGCCGCCGCCCGTCGTCCGCCCAGTGAACGCGTCGTCCGCCGCCGGGCCAGTCGCCGCCGGCGCTGGCTGATTGCGGTGTGCGGGTTCCTGATCCTGGCGGCGATCGGGACGGGGGCCTGGTGGCTCACGTGGCGCTCGGAGTTCCTGGCAGTGCAGTCGGTTCGGGTCGAGGGGGTGTCGGGCAAGGAGCGGCAGATTGTGCTGGGCGCAGCAGCCGTTCCGCTTGGGACGGCGATGGTCCAGGTGCCGGGTTCGGCGATTCAGTCGCGGGTGGAGTCCATAGCCTGGATCAGGACGGCCATCGTCCGGCTGCAGTGGCCCAGCGGCGTCGTGGTCGAGGTCGAGCCCCGGCAGTCCCTGGCGCAGGACGCCGGAACGGGCTGGGCCGTCGATGCAGACGGAACTGTCTTCCAGCCGCCCGAACCGGTACCCCGGGGCCTGCCGGTCATCAGGGCCTCCGATGCCGGGCGAGTGCAGGCGATGCGCGTCCTCGCGGACCTCCCTCGAGAGCTGGTCGGCCGGATCTCCGCGGTCAGTGCGTCGACGCGCGATGACATCCGCTTCAGCCTGCGATCAGGCGCCCTCGTTCGCTGGGGGAGCGACGAGCAGGGGCCCCTGAAGGCCGAGGTCCTTGGGGCCCTGCTCAGCCGCCGGGCACTGGTCTACGACGTATCCGCCCCTTTGGCGCCGACGACGCGGGGCGAGCGCCTTGGCCGCCGTCGTCCATCGTCCTGACGTGGCTCGCGGTACCTGACGTGGCTCGCGGTACCTGACGTGGCTCGCCTTGCGCGACCCCGGTGCGACCCCCTACTCTCCCGGCGCCTTCGGCAGGGTCGAATGCTCAGCCTGTAGTTGAGGTTGAGGGTTCGCCATCGTCGACGGCGCACCAGCACCGTCCGGGTGCCGGGCATGGGAAGGGATGGTGCGATGGCAGCGCCGCAGAACTACCTGGCGGTGATCAAGGTCGTCGGTATCGGTGGCGGCGGAGTCAACGCCGTGAATCGAATGATCGAGGTTGGGCTCAAGGGGGTGGAGTTCGTCGCGGTCAATACCGACGCCCAGGCCCTGCTGATGAGCGATGCCGACGTGAAACTGGACATCGGCCGCGAGCTGACCCGTGGCCTGGGCGCGGGCGCTAACCCTGAGGTCGGGGCCCAGGCGGCCGAGGATCACGCCGACGAGATCGAGGAGGTCCTGCGTGGTGCCGATCTGGTATTCGTGACCGCTGGGGAAGGCGGAGGCACGGGTACTGGCGGCGCCCCGGTCGTGGCCCGGATCGCCCGGTCATTGGGCGCCCTGACCATCGGCGTGGTCACGCGCCCCTTCGGCTTCGAGGGTCGCCGGCGCATGTCGCAGGCCGACTACGGGGTTGAGAACCTGCGCAGTGAGGTCGACACGCTCATCGTGATCCCGAATGACCGCCTGCTGTCCCTGTCCGACCGCAATATCAGCTTCGTCGACGCATTCAGGCAGGCCGATCACGTGCTGCTGCAGGGCGTCTCGGGCATCACGGATCTCATCACCACCCCTGGCCTGATCAATCTCGACTTCGCCGATGTCAAGAGCGTGATGCAGGGCGCAGGCTCCGCGCTGATGGGCATCGGCTCCGCCAGGGGCGATGACCGGGCCGTCGAGGCAGCCGAGCGTGCCATCTCCAGTCCGCTCCTGGAGGCCGGCATCGACGGGGCTCACGGCGTGCTCCTGTCTGTCTCAGGCGCAAGTGACCTCGGCCTGTTCGAGATCAACGAGGCAGCCCGCCTGGTCGCTGACGCGGCCCACCCTGACGCCAACATCATCTTCGGCAACGTCGTCGACGACACCCTGGGGGACGAGGTACGCGTCACCGTGATCGCGGCTGGCTTCGAAGGCGGGGAGCCGCCGGCCCGCAAGGCCGAGGCGCAGCCTCGCGCGTCGCAGGCCCGGCCCGTGGAGGAGGTCAGCTCGATCGACGTGCCGACGTCGCGGAGCGGCAGTGGACGCCCGGGGCGACAGCGGGCGGCATCCCTGAACGCGGATGACGATGACATCGACCTGCCGGACTTCCTGGATCCCCGGCGAGGATCACGCGAGGACACCGGGGAACTCCGACTCGGCGGCAGGGATCATGAGCGGTCGTCCGGCCCGCCCACGCCGCGCGAGCGGCCGAGGCCGCCACGGACCATCATCTTCGACGACGCCGATGATGACCTCGACGTTCCCGACTTCCTGAAGTGAGCACGGGACACCTTGTTCGCCAGTGGTCGGCTTCCGGGTGGTCTCCCGGGCATTGCAGGCGGGCGCTCGGCCGTCTGGGTGGCGACCGGACGCTCTGGCGGCGCGAGTCAGGGGCCATTCGGGAGGCTGAACCTCGCCGGGCACGTGGGAGACGACCCCGCCGACGTCCGGGCCAATCGCCGGCTTGCCGCTGCGATGCTGGGAGTTGACCCCGAACACCTGGCCGTGGTGAATGCCGTGCACGGCGCCGAGGTCGCCGTCGTCGAGCAGGGCGGCGAGGTTGACGGGGTGGACGCGGTTGTCACGACAAGCCCTGGACTGGGGTTGCTGGCCCTTGCGGCTGATTGCGTTCCGCTAGCACTGGCAGACCCGCAGGCCGGGGTGATCGGGGCCGTGCACTGCGGATGGAAGGGGATCGGGGCTGGCGTCGTTCCTGCGGCGGTTGACGCCATGCGGGCACTGGGTGCGTCCGACATCTCCGCCGTGATCGGGCCCCACGTGTGCGCTGGCTGCTACCCGGTCAGCCTCGACCGGATCGAGGTCCTGCGCTCAGGCACTGATCCGCTCGTTGCCGATCAGGCGTGCCTTCGCACCGGGGACGGCTGGGCGATCGACGTCGGCGCTGGGGTCAGGGCACAGCTGACCGCCCTGGGCGTGCCGATGCAGTCGATCGGCGCCTGCACGGCGGAGAGCCCGGAGCTGTTCTCCTTCCGCCGAGACGGGATCACCGGTCGGCACGGCATGATGATCGCGCTCACAGCATGACCCAGTACCGACGTGTCCGGCACGTACGCATGCCTGCGCGCGAGGGAGGGTCCGTTGAGCGCGTCTGACGACGTCCGCCGTGCACAGATCGAGCAGGGCCTGGTGCAGGTGCGCGCGCGCATCGAGGATGCGTGCGGGGCCTGCGGTCGTGACCCCCGGTCCGTCCGACTCGTCGTGGTGACCAAGACCTTCCCTGCCTCCGATGTGGCCCTCCTTGCTGGGCTGGGCTGCTCGGACGTTGCAGAGAACCGCGATCAGGAGGGCAGGGCGAAGGCGGCGGATCTGGCGGCCCGCCCCGGAGCTGGCGGAGCGGTCGACGGTCTGCGCTGGCACATGATCGGCCAGCTCCAGCGAAACAAGGCCCGATCGGTCGCGCGGTGGGCCGATGTCGTGGAGTCCGTCGACCGTCCGGAGATCGCCCAGGCGCTGAGTGCTGCGGCGGCTGCGACGGGCCGCACCTTGCAGATCATGATCCAGGCGTGCCTTGATCCGGTGCCGATGCCTGGCCGCGGAGGCGTGCTGCCACAGGATGCCCAGTCACTGGCCGACACCTGCCGCCACCTTCCTGGCCTGGCGCTGGTGGGCGTCATGGGGGTAGCCCCGTACCCGGGAGATCCTGACCAGGCCTTTGCCGCGCTGGCCAGGCTGCGGGAGGATCTGGCGCGCAGCGACCCTGCGATCACGCAGATGTCCGCCGGCATGAGCGGTGACCTCGAGCAGGCCATCGCCCATGGCGCGACACAGGTGCGCGTGGGTGGCGCGGTGCTGGGGAACCGAACGCTCCTGAAGTAGTCTGCGAGAACCCGCGCGATGATGCGGCCGGGAAGCGATCAGGGAACCCGACGAGGGGAGGTGGTGGGCGTGGCTGGCGCGATGCGGAAGATGGCCGTCTACCTCGGCCTGGTCGAGGAGGACGATCAGGTCGAGGAGTACGACGACTATCAGGATGCGCGGCGTGACGTTCGCGGTCGTGAGCGGCGCGGCTCCGATCGGCGATACGACGATCGCTACGCCGATCGGTACTACGATCACGATGACCGTGATGCTCGGCGCAATGTCCGGCCCCTGCCGGATACCCGCGGCGTTCGGACGATTCGGCAGGACGTGCCCACCGATAGCCGACTGCTGGCCGCCGTGCCGGATCGCCGGGGATTCGGCTCGGACCTCAGCCGGATCGAGACGGTTCATCCGCGGAGCTACAACGATGCCCGCCGCATCGGGGAGGACTACCGCGAGGGCGTGCCGGTGATCATGAACCTCTCTGAGCTCGACGAGGGTGACGCGAAGCGGATTGTCGACTTCGCGGCCGGGCTCGTGTTCGCCTTGCACGGCACGATCGAGCGGATCACCAAGGGGGTCTTCCTGCTGTCGCCGGCGAACGTCGACGTCGGCGAGGCCGCGCGCGAGCAGGTTGCGCAGGATGGGTTCTACAACCAAAGCTGATGACCATCTTCGGGCAAGTCCTGGCCAAGGCCCTGTTGCTCTACTGGCTGCTGTTCATCTTCCGGCTCGTCTTCGACTTCGTGCAGATCTTCGCTCGGTCCTGGAGGCCCCAGGGTCCTCTGCTCGTGCTGGTGGAGGCGCTCTACACGGTGACCGATCCTCCGCTTCGCCTCATCCGCCGGTTCATCCCCCCGCTCCGCCTCGGCCGGATGCAGTTCGACGTGGCATTCCTGCTCGTCCTGGTCGCCCTGCAGATCCTCAGCAATGCAGCATTGATGCTGTAGCGGTCGTCGGTGTCGTCGGCACGTGTGCAGCCGTCGGCCCGGGCTCATATCGATTCGGAGGTAGGCCATGACGCTCACGCCCGCTGATGTACGTGGGGTCCAGTTCTCGACGACCAAGATGAAGACCGGCTACGACATGGACGAGGTCGATGCGTTCCTCGACGTGGTCGAGGCCGACCTCGGCCAGCTCGTGACCCAGGCACAGGCGGCGCGCGACAGTGAGGCAGTCCTTCGCGCGCAGTGCGAGCAGTTGCTCACCCGGGTCAGTGAGCTCGAGCGTCGTCTCAACGAGGCCCGGTCCCAGGTCACGTCAGCACAGCTCGCCGCGCTCCCGGGGGCTGGCGTGGACGTCTCGATTGCCAGTGCCCAGCAGTCGGCAGCCGAGATCATCTCGGCCGCTCGTGCAGAGGCCGCGGGGATCCGATCCAGGCTCGCCGCTGACCTCCGTGCTGGGATTGCCGCAGTGGAGCGCTATTCCTAGACCTGCCCGGCTCCCGGCGATCCGGGCGCAGGGCCCGCAGCGCGGGCGATCCAGGCACGGACCGGCATATCCGGGACGGTCACCTCGATAGCGAAGTCCGACTGGTCAGGGGTGGGTCCGGATGAGACCTCGGTCCAGGAGGCGGCCAGCACCTCAGCGGCCATCTGGTCTGCGTGCTCGGCTATGGCCAGCCGCGGTTGCGCGTCGTCGGCTGCCCACCAGGCCCGTACCCGTTCCGAGACCTCGTAGCCGGCCTGCTTACGCGCTTCCTGGATCGCTCGGACGATCTCCCGGGCGATGCCCGCGCGGCGCAGCTCCTCGGTGATCAGCAGATCCAATGCGATGCTCTCGCCCGCGTCCGCTGCAACCGCCCAGCCTGCGCGCGGGGTCTCCGTCACCACGAGATCGGCCTCGTAGACGGGCACGGTCCCCAGCCCGGCGACTGGCAGGCTCGCTGAGCCCTCGGCTCGGATGGCCGACAGGATCTGCTGCGGTGAGGCGGCCGCGATGGCCTGGGCGACCAGCTGGGTCTGCTTACCGAACCGGGCGCCAAGGGCGCGGAAGTTCGCCTTGATCGAGGTCTCGACGAAGTCGGCATCGTTGCCCGCAAGGGTTTCCAGGCGGACCAGGTTGAGCTCCTCGCTGACGTGTGCCCGCAGGTCATCCGCCAGCCGGCTCCAGCCCGGCGCCGACACCAGTGCCCGACCGAGCGGCTGCCGGGTGCGTACGCCGCTGCCTGCGCGGGCGGCCCTGCCGAGCTCGACGATCCTGCGGATCAGGCGCATGTCATCCTCGAGCTGGTCGTCGGTCGATGCATGCTCGGCCTCTGGCCATGACGCGAGGTGGACCGACTCGCCGCCGCCGGCCTCAGTCGGCCGGAAGAGGTCCTGCCAGACCCGCTCGGTGATGAACGGAGTGAAGGGCGCCAGGCACAGGGTCGTGATGCGCAGGGCCTCGTGCAGTGACGCCAGGGCGCTGGGATCGGCGTCCCAGAACCGGCGGCGCGAGCGGCGGACGTACCAGTTCGACATGTCGTCGACGAAGGTCGCAAGCAGCCTGCCGGCGCGCTGGGTATCGAATGCCTCGAGGGAGAGGTCGACCTCCCGGGCGAGCCGGTTCGCGCAGGACAGCAGCCAGCGATCGAGCACGGGGCGCTCGGCGACCGGGGGAGCCGCGTTGCCCGGCTCCCACTGCGCGAGCCGACCGTACAGGGACTGGAAGGCGACGGTGTTCCAGTACGTCAGCAGAGTCTTGCGGACCACATCCCCGATGGCCGCGTGGCCCACTCGGCGCGCCTGCCAGGGGGAGCCGCTGGCCAGCATGAACCAGCGAACGGCATCGGCTCCGTGCTCGTCCATCAGGCCGATGGGCTCCAGGACGTTCCCGAGGTGCTTGCTCATCTTCCGGCCCTCCTCGTCGAGGATGTGGCCGAGGCAGACGACATTGCGATAGGAGGACTGGTCGAACACCAAGGTGCCGACCGCCATCAGCGTGTAGAACCAGCCGCGCGTCTGGTCGATGGCCTCGCAGATGAAGTCGGCCGGGAACTGGGCGGCGAATGCGTCGTCGTCGGCATGGGGGTAGCCAGCGGCCGCGAAGGGCATGGAGCCTGAGTCGTACCAGCAGTCGATGACCTCCGGCACTCGGGTCGCGATCTGCCGGCAGTCAGGGCAGGAGAAGGTGATCTCGTCGACGAACGGCCGGTGCGGGTCGGTGCCGGTGACATCGGACCCGGCGAGCTCGGAGAGCTCCGCGAGCGAGCCGACAGCCCTGAGGTGGCCCGACGGGCAGCGCCAGATCGGCAGGGGGGTTCCCCAGTACCGATTTCGGGACAAGGCCCAGTCGACGTTGTTATTCAGCCAGTCGCCGTACCGGCCCCACTTGATGGTCGGCGGGAACCAGTTGGTCTGCTCATTCTGCGCAAGGAGCTGATCCTTGATCGCGGTCGTCCGGATGTACCACGACGGCTGTGCGTAGTAGATCAGCGGCGTGTGGCAGCGCCAGCAGTGCGGGTAGGAGTGCTCGTAGTCGACGTGGAGGAACAGCTGCCCGGACGCTTCCAGGAGGGCGACAAGCCTGTCATCGGCCTTCTTGAAGAATATGCCGCCGACTTCGGGCACGGCGGGATCGAAGTGGCCGTCGGCGAGCACCGGGTTGACGACTGGCAGGCGATAGGCCCGGCAGCTGGCCATGTCATCGGCGCCGAATGCCGGAGCCTGATGAACCAGGCCGGATCCGTCGTCCGTGGTCACGTAGTCGGCGAGGATGACGTAGTGGGCATCGGGGATCTCGACGAAGTCGAACGGGCGTCGGTAGGTGATCCGCTCGAGCTCGGTCCCGGGCAGGGTGGCCAGCACCTGCGCATCGTCGCCGATCAGGGACGCCATCAGCGACTCCGCGACGACCAGTGTCTCGCCGGCAGCGGACCTGGCGACGACGTAGTCAGCCGTCGGGTTCGCGGCCACCGCGGTGTTGGAGACCAGGGTCCATGGCGTGGTCGTCCAGACCAGAAGGGTGGCGCCAGGAAAGCGGGCCAGGAACTGCGGATCCGTGACGGGGAAGCGCACGAAGACCGACGGGTCGACGACGGTCTCGTAGCCCTGCGCAATCTCGTGGTCCGACAGGCCAGTGCCGCAGCGGGGGCAGTACGGGGCCACCCGGTAGTCCTGCATCAGCAGGCCCTTGTCGAAGATCTGCTTCAGCGACCACCACACGCTCTGGACGTATCCAGGATCCATCGTCCAGTAGGCGGCGTCCATGTCGACCCAGTAGCCCATCCGCCGAGTCATGTCGGCGAACTCCCCGACATGACGGAGGACGGACTGCCGGCAGCGCTCGTTGAAGGCCGCGATCCCGTATTCCTCGATATCCTGCTTGCCGGTGAAGCCGAGCTCCTTCTCGACCGCGAGCTCGACGGGGAGCCCGTGGCAGTCCCAGCCGGCCTGCCGCGGGACGTGGTAGCCCTTCATCGTCCGGTAGCGCGGGAAGACATCCTTGAAGGCCCGGGCTTCGACGTGATGGGTGCCGGGGGTGCCGTTGGCCGTCGGCGGGCCCTCGTAGAAGACCCAGGCGGGCCGGCCCGCAGTTCGCGCCACGGACGCTTCGAACACGGCCTCGCGCTCCCACAGGCCGAGTACTTCATGCTCCATGGCCGGGAGGTCGATCTGCGCGGGAACGGCGCGGTACATGGCACTCCTTCACTCACGCGCCGACCAGCCGGGGCACGCTGACGAGGCGCAGGATACCGGCCCGAGGCGGCGGTCGGCCCGTCAGCAGCGTTTGCCGTCGCCGGGGCTGCCGGATCGATGAGTTCCTCGCAGTGCCCCGCACAGAGCCCCTGACTGATCTATAGTCCGGCGGCAACTGCCAATCTGCCTAGGGGACACGATGGCGATCAAGAAGGCGGCTGTGAAGAAGGCGCCGGCCAAGAAGGCGGCTGTGAAGAAGGCGCCGGTCAAGAAGGCGGCTGTGAAGAAGGCGCCGGTCAAGAAGGCCGCGCCGGTGAAGAAGGCCGCGGCGAAGAAGGCCGCGCCGGTGAAGAAGGCCGCGGCGAAGAAGGCCGCGCCGGTGAAGAAGGCCGCGGCGAAGAAGGCCGCGCCGGTGAAGAAGGCCGCGGCGAAGAAGGCCGCGCCAACCCCTCCCGCCCCACCGCAGGTCACCGAGCCGGAGCCGCCGCCGGCCCCGGTGCCGATCCGCCCGGGCATGCAGATCGGCAAGCCTCGTCCCCAGCCGAAGGCGGTGCCTCCGTCGGGGCCAGCGGTGCGCGAGGACGAGACGCCATGGACTCCCGCCGAACTTCAATCGGTGCGGACCTCACTCCTCGACGAGTACCAGCGACTCGAGGACGAGCTGCGCAGCGCCGAGGTCGGCCTCGCGGACCTCATCCGGGACTCGGGCGATGGCGCCGGTGATGATCAGGCCGATGCGGGGAACAAGACGTTCGAGCGCGAGCATGAGATGTCGCTTGCCAACAACGCACGCGAGATGATGCTGCAGGTGCGCCATGCCCTGGACCGGATCGAGAGCGGCACGTACGGGGACTGCGAGTCGTGCGGCAAGCCGATCGGAAAGTTCCGCCTGCAGGCATTCCCCAGAGCGACCCTGTGCCTTGCCTGCAAGCAGGCCGAGGAGCGCTTCTAGAACGTCCCCCGAGGGTGCTGGCTGATACCGCCCTCCGCCTGCGCTGCTCGCCGTGACTCGGGCGCGCCGTGGTCGCGTCGGTCGGCCTGATCCTGCCGACCCGTAGGCTGACGGGATGAGCGCGCACGAGCAGGCCGCGGACGATCCGGTGCTGGCGGCAGGCGGCCCAGGCACGGCGGGCGGAGCTGACATCGGATCCGACGGGCACGTCCCGCGGCGGCGGGCTTCGCGGCGCACCTGCCTGCTGGTGCTGATCGCGGTCGCGCTTGCCGTCATTGCCCTGGACCGATTGGCCAAGGCATGGGCCGTCCGCACCATGCTGCCGCGCATGCAGTCGGGCGAGGGGCCTATCGACCTGATCGGCCCATGGCTGCGGCTGACGTATACGGAGAACACCGGTGCTGCCTTCAGCATCGGCACCGGATACACGTGGATCTTCTCGATCTTCGCGGTGGTCGTCGCCATTGTGATCATCCGGACC
Organism: Actinomycetales bacterium; assembly: GCA_018970025.1. GTDB lineage: Bacteria > Actinomycetota > Actinomycetes > S36-B12 > S36-B12 > REEB460. The sequence continues at coordinate 60,817 of JAGWXF010000005.1, forward strand.
TCGCGCAACCTCGGGAGCATCGGCTGGTCCGTGGCTCTCGGGGGGCTGCTGGGCGGGCTGCTGGGCAACCTCATCGACCGCCTGACTCGCCCGCCAGGGCCGGGGATGGGATCGGTGGTCGACTTCATCGCCTTCCCCAACTTCCCTGTCTTCAATGTGGCTGACATGTGCATCGTCGGGTCGGCGATCCTGATGGTGCTGCTGTCCCTGCGCGGGATCGACTACCGAGGGCCCGCGGCCTCCTCGTGAGCGGACGCCTGATCCCGGTCCCCGACGGACTGGTGGGCGAGCGCCTGGACGTGGCCCTGACCCGGATGCTCGGCCTGACGCGCGCCAGGGCAGCAGCCCTCGTCGATGCGGGCGGGGTGCTGGTCGACGGAAGGCCGATCGGCAAGGGGGATCGGTTGCCCGCGGATGCCATGCTCTGGATCGATGTCTCGCTCGGCGAGCCTTCCGTGCCCGCCGAGCACGTCGAGGTTCCCGGCCTTGCGGTGCTCTACGAGGACGATGACGTCGTGGTCGTCGACAAGCCGGTGGGGGTCGCTGCGCACCCGAGCCCCGGCTGGACCGGGCCGACGGTCGTGGGGGGCCTGGCGGCTGCGGGATTCGACATTGCCACCTCGGGTGCCGCCGAGCGCCAGGGCATCGTCCATCGCCTGGACGTGGGCACCTCCGGCGTCATGGTGGTCGCCAAGAGCGAGGTGGCATATGCCGGGCTCAAGCGGCAGTTCCGGGAGCGCACCGTCGATAAGACCTATCACGCTGTAGTGCAGGGCCTGCTGGATCCGACGACCGGCACGATCGATGCCCCGATCGACCGCCACCCAAGCCATGACTACCGGTTCGCCGTCGTCAGCGGAGGCAAGCCGAGCATCACCCATTACCAGACCATTGAGGCCTACCGCCATGCGTCCTTGGTGGAGGTGCGACTGGAAACCGGTCGTACCCATCAGATCAGGGTGCACGTGGCCGCGATGCGCCATCCATGCGTGGGCGACCTGACCTACGGTGCCGACCCGGCCCTAGCGCACCGGGTCGGCCTGACCCGGCAGTGGCTGCATGCCGTCCGCCTGGGGTTCGAGCAGCCCGCCACCGGCGAGCCGATCGTCGTGTCGAGCCCGTACGCGCCCGACCTCCAGGCGAGCCTTGCGCGTCTGCGCGATGGCACCTCGGGCGCTGGCTAGAGTGGCCCAATGACGCGGGAGGATCAGTTCGTCCACCTCCACGTCCATACCGAGTACTCGATGCTCGACGGTGCCGCTCGGCTCGATGACCTCTTCGAGCAGGCGGAGCGCCTGGGCATGCCGGCGATCGCGATGACCGATCACGGCAACCTCTACGGGGCGTACGACTTCTACAAGAAGGCCAGGGGCCGAGGCATCAAGCCGATCATCGGGCTCGAGGGCTACTACGCGCCCCAGGGGCGATTCGAGCGCCGCCCGTTCGACTTCGGCGGCGGGTTCGACGAGGGAACGCCGGAGGACGTCGGCGGTGGCCGGGGGAAGTTCGGCTACACGCACATGACCCTGTGGGCGGAGAGCACCGCCGGGATGCACAATCTGTTCCGGCTGTCGTCCCTGGCCAGCCTGGAGGGCCACTACCACAAGCCTCGCTTCGACCGCGAGCTGCTCGAGCGCCACGGATCCGGCCTGATCGGCACGACCGGGTGCCCCAGCGGCGAGGTGAACCGCTGGCTGCAGGCCGGGCAGTACGACCGGGCCCTGGCGGCGGCCGCTGACTTCCGCGACATCCTCGGCGCGGGCAACTACTTCTGCGAGGTCATGGACCACGGCCTGCAGGTCGAGCGGAGGTTCCGGGAGGATCTGCTCCGCATCGCCCGGGCGCTGGGCCTTCCCCTGGTCGCCACGAACGACGTGCACTACGTCCATCAATCGGACGCCGACATGCATGACGTGCTGCTGTGCATCGGCACGCGGACGACGATGGACGACCCCAAGCGCTTCCGGTTCGATGCCCGGGACTTCTACCTCAAGCCGGCCGAGCAGATGTACCAGGTGTGGAGCGAGCTTCCCGAGGCATGCGCGAACACCCTGCTGATCGCCGAGCGCTGCGAGGTGGCCTTCGCCGAGGGCGCGAACCTGATGCCGCAGTTCCCGGTGCCGGCGGGCCAGACAGAGGAGTCCTGGCTGGTCAGGGAGGTCGAGGCGGGCCTGCTGCGCCGCTACGCCGGCAGGGTGCCTGACGACGTGCGCCACCAGGCCGAGTACGAGGTCGGCGTCATCGTCCAGATGGGATTCCCTGGCTACTTCCTCGTCGTTGCCGACCTCGTGCGCTATGCCAAGGAGAACGGCATCCGGGTCGGCCCCGGCCGAGGCTCCGCGGCGGGAGCGATGATCGCCTACGCGCTCGGCATCACGGACCTCGACCCGATCAGGCACGGGCTGCTGTTCGAGCGGTTCCTCAACCCAGAGCGCATCTCGATGCCGGACATCGACATCGACTTCGACGAGCGACGACGGTCGGACATGATCCGCTATGCGACCGAGCGATACGGCGAGGAGCGAGTCGCGCAGATCGTGACCTATGGCTCCATCAAGGCCAAGGCTGCGATCAAGGACAGTGCGCGGGTCCTTGGCTACCCGTACGCCCTCGGGGACCGCATCACCAAGGCCATGCCTGCGTCGGTGATGGGCAAGGACATCTCGCTGGGCGCTGCCTTCGACCCGGCTGACGCTCGCTACGCGGAGGCTGCCGAGTTCCGCTCCCTGGTCGAGGCGGATGCCGATGTGCGGCGGATCGTCGAGACGGCCCGGGGGCTGGAGGGACTCAAGCGCCAGCCCGGAGTCCACGCGGCCGGCGTGATCCTGTGCCGCGAGCCGCTGATGGACGTCGTGCCTGTCTGGCGACGGGAGCAGGACGGCGCGATCATCACCCAGTTCGACATGGGTGCCTGCGAGTCGCTCGGCCTGCTGAAGATGGACTTCCTCGGGCTGCGCAACCTCACGGTGCTCGACGACTGCCTGCGCCACATCGAGGTGAATCGGCAGGAGCGGGTCGTCCTGGAGGAGCTGCCCCTCGCGGACGGGCCGACGTATGAGCTGCTCGCCCGTGGCGACACGCTCGGGGTGTTCCAGCTCGACGGCGGGCCCATGCGTGCATTGCTGCGGTCGATGCAGCCGGACGGATTCGAGGACATCTCCGCGGTCCTGGCCCTGTACCGGCCAGGACCGATGGGCGCCAACGCGCACAACGACTATGCCGACCGAAAGAACGGCCGAAAGCCCGTCGTCCCGATCCACCCTGAGCTCGCCGAGCCGCTGGCGGACATCCTGGGAGACACCTACGGCCTGATCGTCTACCAGGAGCAGGTCATGGCGATCGCCCAGCGCCTGGCGGGCTACTCCCTGGGCAAGGCAGACCTGCTGCGACGAGCGATGGGCAAGAAGAAGAAGGAGATCCTGGAGCAGGAGTTCGTCCCGTTCCGAGACGGCATGCGTGCCAACGGATACAGCGATCACGCGATCTCGACGCTGTGGGAGATCCTCGTCCCCTTCTCCGACTACGCATTCAACAAGGCGCACACCGCCGGGTATGGCCTGGTCTCGTTCTGGACTGCCTACCTGAAGGCCAACTACCCAGCCGAGTACATGGCCGCGCTGCTCACCTCGGTCCAGGACGACAAGGACAAGTCGGCCGTCTACCTCAATGAATGCCGGCGGATGGGCATCAAGGTGCTGCCGCCGGACGTCAACGAGTCCGATGCCGACTTCACTCCCCGCGGGACCGATATCCGCTTCGGCCTTGCGGCTATCCGCAACGTCGGGTCGAACGTGGTCGAGTCCATCATCGCCACCCGCCGCCGCCTGGGGCGCTTCAGCGACTTCAGCGACTTCATTGCCAAGGTCGATGCCACGGCCTGCAACAAGCGTGTCGTCGAGTCCCTGATCAAGGCGGGGTCCTTTGATTCCTTCGGCCACACGCGCAAGGGCCTGGTGCAGGTGCACGAGCAGGTCGTCGATGCCGCCGTCGAGATCAAGCGCGCGGAGTCCATCGGCCAGTTCGACCTCTTCGGCGGGCTGGGAAGCGCTGCTGACCCGTCTCTTGCACCGTCAGTGGAGATCTCGCACGTGGAATGGGAGAAGTCGGTCCTGCTGGCCCATGAGCGCGACATGCTCGGCCTGTACGTGTCCGACCATCCGCTGCACGGCATCGAGGGCCTGCTTGCGCAGCTGACCGACCGAAGCATCGCCTCACTGCATGTCGACGACCGAAATGACGGGGTGACGGCCACGATCGGGGGCCTGGTCACCGCCGTCCAGCGCAAGACGACCAAGCAGGGCTCGGCCTGGGCGATCGTGACCCTTGAGGATCTCGAGGGGTCGGTCGAGGTCATGGTGTTCCCCCAGTCCTACGCGCAGGCGAGCACGCTGCTGGCCGAGGATGCCGTGCTGATCGTGCGGGCCAAGGTCGACCGCAGTGATGACGACGGCATCAGGGTCGTCGCCCAGGAGATCAGCGCCCCGGACCTGTCGGAGGCTGTCTCCGGCCCGGTCCGGCTGACGCTGCAGGAGAGTCGCTGCATCCCGCCGCTGATGGCCCGCCTTCGTGAGATCCTCGCCGACCACCCCGGGACCACGGAGGTCCACCTGCACCTCACCGGCGGATCCCGGACCACGGTGCTGCGGCTCGACGATCGACTCCGGGTGACGCCGTCCCCGTCCCTGTTCGGCGATCTCAAGGCCATCCTCGGCCCGAACTGCCTGGGCTCGTGATGACGATCGCACGGCGGGCCAGCGCTGTCATCGCGGCAGGGGGTGCCTTCGGCCTGCTGGCCGGCGTTGCACTGGGAGTGCTGTGGTGGCGACTGGCCCCTCGGGTGCCCCTGGTCGTGCGTCCGGGGGAGTCATACCCGCAGGGCTACCAGCCGGATGGCTACCTCGGTGCCGATGTCTCCTTCGCCATCCTGGCGATGATCGCGGGCGTAGCCGTCACCATCGGCCTGCTCGCGATGCGCCGCGAGCACCTGATCTCCGTGCTGATCGCGAGCCTGCTCGCGGGGGGCCTTGGGTCGGTGGCGATGTGGTTCGTCGGGGGCCGTCTGGGCTCGGTCGATATCGAGGGGCTCAGTGCCACCACGACTGCCGATGTGGTGGTCGATGCGCCGCTGCATGTCAGCATGCCTGCTGTGCTGCTGCTGTGGCCGCTGACGGCGGCCGGACTGGTCACCGTCATGGCGTTCGGCGACTGGTGGACGCAGGTCAGGGCCGGTCGTCGCGGGCAATCGGCGCCATGATGGCATGAGCGGCGCGCTGCAGGTCGTCCGGCGACAGTCCCAGGCTCAGGCCCCTGCGGCCCCCTGAGACGTAGACCACGTCGAACAGGATGGCCTGCTCGTCGAGGTATGCGGGCAGTGGGCGCTTGAGCCCGATCGGGCTGATGCCCCCGACGACGTACCCGGTGATTCGCTCTGCCAGATCGGATGAGGCCATCTCAGCCCGGCGCCCGCCCGCTGCATGGGCCAGTGCCTTCAGGTCCAGGTGGCCGCTGACGGGCACGATCCCGACCGTGGGGTCGCCGTCCACCAGCGCGATCAAGGTCTTGAATACCTGGTCGGACCGCAGGCCGAGGGCAGCGACGGATTCCTCCCCGAAGGCGCGGGCCCGTGGGTCGTGCTGGTACGGATGGCTGGTGAAGGAGATGCCGGCACGATGCAGTGCGATCAGGGCGGGGGTGCCGGTTGCCATGCGCTGCGGAGATCAGTTGAGCGAGCCGGGGTCGCCGATCGGCTCGATGGCTGGGACAGCCGCGAGGGCAGCGATCAGGCCGTTCTCCCGCACCAGGAGCGACGCGGCCCGATCCAGTCGGGCGGCGGTATCCGGCATGGCGAGCAGATCCTGTCGCTCGGCCATCGGCAGGACCATCGCGGCCGTGACCAGGTAGCCCAGGACCGTGGGATCATCGGGAAGGTCATCCGCCGGGGCATCGGGCGTCGGCGCCTGCCCTGCAAGCAGCCGCCGGTAGCCGTCGAACAGGCGCGCCACGCGTCGGGCGATGGAGGCATCGACAGCAGCGCCGTCATCGTCCAGGAAGTCGACCATCGCCATGGCGAGCGGACTGCTCTGGTCGACCGATACCAGGCGAAAGCGCCGGCTTCCGGTGGTCACGATGTCGTACCGGCCGTCATCGAGCTCCTCTGCGCTGCGCAGGATGGTCGCGGTGCCGACCGGGTAGAGGGCCTGCATGCCGTCGCGGTCGAACGAACGACCCTCGCGCACGGCGATGATCCCGAACTCCCGCTGCTCCTCATCGGGCCGGGCGAGCAGCGCCTGGACCATCGCGCGATAGCGCGGCTCGAAGATGTGCAGCGGCAGCACCAGCCCGGGGACGAGCACCGCGTTGAGCGGGAACAGCGGAAGCGCCTCGGGCACCGGGTCAGCGTAAACTGCGCGACGTGATCCGGCGCATCGACCTTCGCGGCTGTGACCAGGATCCTCGCGGGGCAATGCCCCGGGCGGCGATGGACGTCGCCGATGCAACGGAGCGCATCCGGCCCATCCTCGCCGATGTGCGCGATCGGGGAGCATCGGCGGTCCTCGAGTGGTCGCAGCGCCTCGATGGAGTTGCGCCCCCGAGCCTGCGCGTGCCGCCCGACCGCATCCAGGCAGCACTGGCCGGGCTTGATGCTGACGTGCGCACCGCACTCCATGAGTCGATCAGGCGGGCTCGGCTCGTGCATGACGACCAGCGGCGAGCCGATGTCACCACGGTCGTCGTCCCGGGAGGCACCGTTACCGAGCGGTGGCTGCCCGTGTCCAGGGTGGGCCTCTACGTCCCGGGCGGGCGCGCGGTGTATCCCAGCAGCGTGGTGATGAATGTGGTTCCCGCGCAGGCCGCAGGGGTGCCGTCCCTGGCCGTGGTGTCGCCCCCCCAGCCGGACTTCGGCGGCTGGCCCCACCCCGCGATCCTGGCGGCCTGCGCGATGCTGGGGGTCGAGGAGGTCTACGCGGTCGGCGGCGCCCAGGCGGTGGCCATGCTGGCCTACGGCATCGATCTGCCCGACGGCACCAGCTGTGCCCCGGTCGAGCTCGTCACCGGCCCTGGCAACATCTACGTGACCGCGGCCAAGCGTGCCCTCCAGGGCCTGATCGGTATCGACAGCGAGGCAGGGCCGACGGAGATCGCTGTCCTCGCGGACGACAGCGCTGACCCCGCGCATGTCGCGGCTGATCTCATCAGCCAGGCCGAGCATGACGTGCTGGCCGCCGCCGTGCTCGTGACCCCGTCCGCCGAGCTGGCCGATGCCGTCGAGGCCGAGGTGGAGCGGCAGGTCGCGCTGACCAAGCATGCCGAGCGGATCCGGCAGGCGCTCACCGGCGCCCAGAGCGCCGTGGTGCTCGTTGATGGCCTCGATCATGGCCTGCAGGTCGTCGATGCGTATGCGGCCGAGCACCTGGAGATCCAGACCAGGGATGCCCGGGAGGTCGCGATGCGAGTGCGCAATGCCGGGGCCATCTTCGTCGGAGCCTTCGCTCCGGTCTCCCTGGGCGACTACTGCGCGGGTTCCAACCACGTCCTTCCGACCGCTGGATCGGCCCGGCACTCGTCGGGGCTGTCGGTGCAGTCCTTCCTTCGCGGGATCCATATCGTCGAGTACGACGAGAGTGCCCTGCGCGAGGTCGCGCCGCATGTCATCGCCCTGGCCGGAGCCGAGGACCTTCCCGGTCACGGAGATGCCATCAGGGCTCGGGTTGAGGACGGCTTCGGCTCGTGAGCGGATTCACCCTGCCCCTCCGGGCAGACCTCGTGGGCGTGCGTTCCTACGGCGCGCCGCAGCTGCGCGGTCCGATCCTGCTCAATGTCAACGAGAATCCGTTCCCCCTGCCCAATGACGTGGCCCGGGCGATGGCCGACGCAGTCGGCGGCCTGGCCGCAGGCCTCCACCGGTACCCAGAGCGGGATGCCGTCGACCTGCGGGCCGACCTCGCCCGGTACCTCGAACGCGAGTCCGAAGTCGTGGTCGATCCATCGCGGGTATGGGCGGCGAATGGCTCCAACGAGGTGATGCACCACCTGTTCCTGGCCTTCGGTGGCCCCGGTCGCACTGCCATCACCTTCGACCCGACGTATTCCATGTACCCCGAGTACGCACGGGACACATTCACCCGCTTCATCTCCTTTCCCAGGCGCGACGATTTTTCAGTGGACGTCAACCAGGCCATCGCCGCGATCGAGGATGTCCGCCCGAGCATGGTGGTGCTGGCATCGCCGAACAATCCGACCGGCACCGCCCTGCCGCTGGACGACCTCTCGGCGATCGCCGAGGCATGCATGCATACGGGGGCCATGACCATCGTGGACGAGGCCTATGCCGAGTTCCGCCGGGCGGGCGTCCCAAGCGCCCTGGCGCTGCTGGACCACCAGCCGAACCTGGTGGTCACCCGGACCATGAGCAAGGCGTTCGGCCTCGCCGGCGCTCGCGTGGGCTATGCCGTCGCGGCTGACCCGGCGGTGGTCCAGGCCTGCCAGGTCGTGCGACTGCCCTATCACCTGAGCGCGGTGACGCAGGCGGTCGCCCGGGTTGCGCTTGCGCATGCGCCAGCCCTGCAGGCACAGGTCGCGCTGATCCGCGACGAGCGGGATCGCCTTGCGCAGTGGCTGGCTGGCGAGGGATTCGATGTGGCGGCCAGCGATGCCAACTTCATCATGTTCGGCCGCTTCGCAGACCGGCACCAGACCTGGCAGCGCCTGCTCGACGAGGGCGTGCTCATCCGCGAGACCGGGCCGCAGGGATGGCTTCGGGTCAGCATCGGCACGCCCGAGGAGAACGATAGGTTCAGGGCCGCACTCCTGGCAGCCACGGCAGCCTGAGCGACGAAGGGGCAGGCATGGGCCGAAGCGCTCGCATCGAGCGAAGCACCAAGGAAAGCCAGGTGCTCGTCGAGCTGGACCTCGACGGCACGGGCACGAGCGACATCAGCACAGGCGTGCCGTTCTTCGACCACATGCTCGCCCAGCTGGCCAAGCATGGGGGGCTGGATCTCATCGTGCGCACCAGCGGGGACCTCGAGGTCGACGCCCATCACACCGTGGAGGACACCTCGCTCGCCCTCGGGCAGGCGGTCAACGCTGCACTAGGGGACCGCGCCGGGCTGCGCCGGTTCGGCGACGCGACCGTGCCGCTCGACGAGTGCCTGGTGCAGTCGGCCGTGGATCTCTCCGGACGGCCCTACCTGGTGCACGTCGAGCCGGAGCTGGTCGAGCTGATCGGCACGTACGACACCACGCTGACCAGGCACATCTGGGAGTCGATCGTCGCGACGGCGCAGGTCACGCTGCATGTGCGAGTGCTCAGCGGTCGCAATGCCCATCATGTGGTCGAGGCCCAGTTCAAGTCAGTGGCCCGCGCCCTGCGCGACGCGGTCGCCGTGGATCCCCGGGTCGTGGGCATCCCCTCGACCAAGGGCACGCTCACGGCATCATGAGCAGCCACGCCGTCGATCTGCGCCCATGAGGGCCCCTTCGGTCGTCGTGCTGGACTACGGATCGGGAAACATCCGGTCGGTCCAGCGGGCACTGGAGCGCGCGGGCGCATCGGTGGAGATCACCGTCGACCCGGATCGGGTGATGCAGTGCGACGGACTCCTCGTGCCGGGAGTCGGTGCCTTCGCGGCCTGCATGGCCGGGTTGCGCGCAGCGCAGGGAGACGTCCTCATCGATCGGCGGCTTGCCGGGGGGCGGCCTGTGCTCGGCATCTGCGTCGGCATGCAGGTGATGTTCGAGCAGGGGGTCGAGCACGGCACCCTCACGCCCGGCCTTGCGCAGTGGCCCGGGATCGTCGAGGCCCTGCCGGCGGAGGTCCTGCCGCACATGGGCTGGAACACCGTCGAGGTCCCCGCGGGGTCGTCGCTCTTCGCGGGCGTGCAGGACCAGCGATTCACCTTCGTCCATTCATATGCGGCGCAGCGCTGGGAGATGGCCCAGGCAGATCCGAGCCGGCGGCCGCCGCTGGTCACCTGGTCCCATCACGGCGCGGACTTCGTCGCAGCCGTGGAGAACGGTCCCCTGACGGCGACCCAGTTCCACCCGGAGAAGTCGGGGGACGCCGGCCTGCACCTGCTGCGCAACTGGCTGGCCGCCCTCTGACGGGCGCAGCCATAGTGGAATGCCGGCCCGTCGGGGCCGTCCCGTAGGGTCTGGCCGTGCCTTCTGCACTTGAACTCCTGCCTGCGGTGGATGTCGCCGGCGGCCAGGCCGTCCGACTGGTCCAGGGCCGCGACGGGAGCCAGACTGCCTACGGCTCCCCGCTCGACGCCGCGAAGGCCTGGGTCGACCAGGGTGCTGAGTGGATCCACCTCGTCGATCTCGATGCCGCCTTCGGCAAGGGCTCCAATGCGGCCCTGCTGGCACAGGTCGTGGCAGAGGTGGGCGGGCACGTGAAGGTGGAGCTGTCCGGCGGGATTCGCGACGATGCATCGCTGGCGGCCGCCCTGCGCACCGGATGCACCCGAGTGAACCTGGGTACCGCGGCCCTGGAGGATCCGCAGTGGACAGCGCAGGTGATCGCCGCGCATGGCGAGCAGATCGCGGTCGGCCTGGACGTTCGCGGCCATGTGCTCGCTGCTCGCGGCTGGACCAAGGAGGGCGGGGACCTGTGGGAGACGCTGGCTCGGCTGGACGCTGCGGGGTGCTCGCGCTACGTGGTGACCGACGTCCATAAGGACGGCACGATGCGCGGCCCCAACACCGAGCTGCTGGCGGCAGTCTGCCGCGCGACGACCAGGCCGGTGGTGGCGTCCGGGGGGATCGCCCGCCTGGAGGACCTGCAGGCGCTGGCGGCCATGGTGCCCGACGGGATCGAGGGAGCCATCGTCGGCCGCGCACTGTACGACGGCGCCTTCACCCTCGCGGAGGCGCTCAGCGCAATCGCAGGGCACCCAGGCCAATCCGAGCAGGGATCCGCGCGGCCGTGACCCTCGCCATCCGGGTCATTGCCTGCCTGGACGTCGACGACGGCCGAGTCGTCAAGGGCGTGAACTTCACCGGGCTGCGCGATGCGGGGGATCCGGTCGAGCTCGCCCGCCGCTATGACGCGGAGGGGGCCGACGAACTGGTCTTCCTCGATATCACCGCCTCCAGTGGCGATCGGTCGACCATGCTCGACGTGGTGGCGCGCACGGCCGACTGCGTCTTCATCCCCCTGACCGTCGGCGGGGGAGTGCGGTCGGCGGCGGACGTCGACCGGCTTCTGCGGGCGGGCGCCGACAAGGTGAGCGTGAGCACGGCCGCCGTCCAGCGGCCGGAACTGCTGTCCGAGGTCGCTGATCGCTTCGGGTCTCAGTGCGTCGTCCTCAGCATGGACGTCCGACGCTGCCCTGCCGGGACCACAACCGCGTCGGGCTTCGAGGTGACCACCCACGGCGGCCGCCAGGGGACCGGCCTCGACGCGATCGCCTGGGCGGGGGAGGGCACGCGGAGAGGAGCGGGCGAGATCCTGCTCAACTCGATGGACGCTGACGGAACCAGGCGCGGCTTCGACTTGCCGCTGATCCGGATGGTCCGCGAGGCCGTCGGCGTCCCCGTCATCGCCAGCGGCGGGGCAGGTGCTGCCGGTGACTTCGTCGCGGCAGTGCAATCAGGGGCGGATGCGGTACTTGCGGCGAGCGTGTTCCACTTCGGCGAAGTGTCGATCCGCGACGTCAAGGACGCCCTGCGTGGTGAGGGCCTGAGGACCCGTGGAGAGTGACGCTACTTGCGCCGATCTCAAGCCGCTGTCAGCATGGGGAGTACATGCGCCTTGAGTGGTTCTCCAAGGACGGAGGATGCATGCTGACGATTAACTTCTTGCCCCTCCCTCATCGGGGGTACTCACGATGAGGGTCGCGAAGGCGGACGGTAGAGGCTTCAGCTTCGACATCAGGTGGGTCGTGGCGGTGGTGCTCGCACTAGCGGTTACCGCGCAGGGCCTCCTGCCGCTTGATGCGGCGGCCGCGGAGACGATGGGTACGGTCGAGTTACATGTGCTGGTCTGCGCCCCGAACAGCAACCTGTACAAGGTCGGCCAGATGGGCCGGTGCCTGAACCGACAGTTGGTCCGGGTGCCCAACGGCCCGCCTCCCCCCGGCGACGCAAGCCTGCGATTCTGCGACAACATTGACCAGCCTCTAACGGTGTCCACGGTCGTGGTCGGGGCAACGGACTGGGTAAACGCGGAGCAGGTCGTCTCCGGAAGCGTCCAGGCAACGGTGCTGAGGGCAGATGGCACGCCTGTGCAATCTGCCGCCTCTCCGATCGTGCCTGGGCTGTACAACCTGCCCGAGTACGGCAATCTTGCCGGTGGCCATCCATCGCCGATCGCATTGAGCCCGCTGAAGGCCGGCACGTACCAGTTGCGCGTGGACTATCTCGCCAAGGGCGGGCAGACGTTGTATGAGCCGACCCCCGATGGCCCCAAGCCGCATGACGTGACCTGGCTTCCCAGCAGTGCCCTGGTCAGCGTGGACGTAGCTTCCTGCTCTGATGCTCCGAGGGTAGCGAAGGCATCGGGCAAGCCCCCACGACTGAACCTGACGGTGGCCTCGTGCTCGGAGGGAATCGAGTACCAGTGGCGCGCATTTTCCGGAGCTGCCGACGTGCCCCTGCTGGATCCGGGCCGCGGCTGCTCCTCGAGCGTGCTGTCGGTGGTGAACGGCAAGCGGGTGACGAAGGTGTCGGTCACCCGGACGACATTTCGAGGGTATCCGGGCTCGACCACCGAGACGCTGATCTCGGGAGAGCCCGATTTCGACTGGGAGATCCCTGTCCGATTCGACGACACTGACCGCGACCACGATGGGTGGATCGACTACTTCCCGCCTACGGATCACCCACCATCGCCAGCGCTCGTGCCAAACGCCCTCACCATGCTGCTCAAGCCGAAGGGCCTCGATCCTGGCACTCCGGATGCGAACTGCACCTGGAAGATCGAGCGGCCAGACGGCGTCGTCATGATCCGCCCTGGGTGCGATCCTGGGCCGAAGGGGGTCCAGGTGCCGATCGAGGGCGACTACCAGGTGACCCTGCGAGTGAAGGACCCGGCGACTGGGGAGATTGTCGCGAGCCCCACGAGGAAGGTGCCGATCGATGACGTCGTGATCGTCAGCCTCGGGGACTCCTACGCATCGGGGGAGGGAGTGCCGGAATCGACGTCCTCGCGGCGAGTAGGCGACGTGCCGATCGCCGCAGAGGTGTGGCAGGTCGACGCAGAGGTGTGGCAGGTCGATACGTGCCACACCTCAGGCATGGCCGGGGTCGCGCAGGCCGCAGGGCGGCTGGGCAGGGAGCTGTACGACCGACCCAAGGCCCCCGAGACCGTCACCTTCCTGCATCTGGCGTGCTCCGGCGCCAAGGCCAAGGAGGGAGTCCTAGGTCCGTACTGGGGCCTGAACGGCACTGCCGCCCTCCCAAGCCAGATCTCGCAGATTCCGAAGATCTTGAAGCGCCGAGTCTCGGACATTGATGTCGTCACGCTCAATATCGGCGGGAATGACCTTGACTTCAGCCCTCTGTTCGAGGACTGCCTGCTCCCGTATTCGCACGCCACCAACTGCAACCCGTTGAGCCTATACAACTACATAGACACTCTGGACACGAGCCGCAACGTTCCCGAGAACTTGAGACTGGTGTCGATTTGCCTTGGCAACGAGTTGAAGGACCCGGGCACCTTCTTCGTCCTGCCACAGCTTCGCTCCATTCTGGAGCAAGCCCTTGTGGCGAATCGCAGTCGCCTCGCAGCCGCGTTGGAGAAGTGCCACTCGCAGTACCTTGGCTATAGCCTCGAGGTTGAAAATCCCGATGACTTCATCACGAAGCCGCTGCGCCAGATGATCCTCGATTTCAAGATGAAGCAGCTCAAGGTCAGTTTCGCCAAGATCGCTGAGCGACTGAGCAACGTCGGCGGCGAGAATCTCAATGGGCGGGTGATCGTCACGCAGTTGCCATGGCTGACGAGGGACGACCACAACTCGCTATGCCAGGAGAACCAGGGCCCGCTGACCGGGCTCGACCTCGCGATGAGTACCCAGGACTGGGCATGGATCGACGACAACATCCCCAAGGCGAACGCGCTGATTGCCCAGGCAGCGAAGCAGCACGGTTGGACGGTCGAGGGAAGGCAGGCAATTGCCTTCCAGAGTCATGGGCTTTGCGCGAATGACTCGTTCCTCGTGCGCATCAATCCATACGAGGCGACGAGGAATAAGTTCGGCATGATTCACCCGAACGAGAAGGGCCAGCAGGCCTACGCGGATGCACTGTACGCGGCCATCACGGGCATGCTTCGAAAGCGCGAGGCCGGGTAGAGGGCGAGAAGCCGCTTGGGACGTAGCCGACCCGGCGTTACGGCTGCTGCCTTGGACCCGAAACAATGGCGTGGTGACGCGGCAATCGATCACCTTCCTCCAGGGGGTTCGCTTCGACGGAGCGGGCCTGGTGCCCGCGATTGCCCAGCAGTGGGATACCCGCGAGGTGCTCATGCTTGCCTGGATGAATCGCGAGGCGCTTGAACGCACGATGGCCACTGGGCAGGCGACCTACTTCTCGCGCAGCAGGCAGGCGCTGTGGGTGAAGGGTGAGACCTCCGGCCACCGGCAGCAGGTGCGCTCGGTCAGCCTGGACTGCGACGGCGATACCGTGCTGCTCATGGTCGACCAGATCGACGGCGCCTGCCACACCGGGGACCGAACCTGCTTCGATGCGATCTGCGTCGACCTGGGCCCGTCATGAGCTTCGGCCTGCTGGATTCGTCCAGGACAGGGGAGGCGACGCCGAGCCTTGAGGAGTTTCGCATCCTGGCGAAGGATCGCCGGGTCATTCCGGTCGTGCGTCGACTGCTCGCCGACAGCATGACGGCGGTCGGCCTGTATGCAGCCCTCTGCGGTGACCGCGCCGGTACCTTCCTGCTGGAGTCGGCCGAGCAGGGCCGCGTCTGGTCGCGCTACTCCTTCGTAGGAGTGCGATGCGCAGCGATGCTGACCGACCGCGGCGGACGGGCGGCCTGGCTCGGCCGCGCACCACGCGGAGTGCCAGCAGAGGGCACGGCGCTTGAGGTGCTGGCCCAGACGATCGAACTGCTGCGCACCGACCCGCTGCCAGGCCTGCCCCCGCTGACCGGCGGCATGGTGGGCTATGTCGGCTATGACGCCGTCCGGAACTTCGAGCGGGTGCCGGATGCCAACCCCGATCCACTCGGGGTGCCCGAGATGGCCTTCCTGCTGGCGACCGACCTTGCCGTCCTTGACCATGCCGATGGCTCGGTGCTGCTCATCGCCAACGCCATCAACTACGACGCGACCGATGAGCGGGTCGATGATGCGTGGGCTGATGCCGTACGGCGCCTGGATGCGATGCAGGCTGACCTGGCGAGCGTGCCGGTCAGGTCGGCAAGCACCTTCGACCCGCGGGCCGCCGCGGCGGTGACGCCGTGGACCAAGGAGCCGGAGTACCTGACGTCGGTCGATCGCGCCAAGGAGTACGTGCGGGCGGGGGACGCCTTCCAGGTTGTGCTCTCGCAGCGCTTCACTGCGCCGTGCCCGGCGAGTGCCTTCGATGTCTATCGCGTCCTTCGCACGATGAATCCCAGTCCGTATATGTACGTGCTGCGCATCCCGGTCGACGACGGCTCCCATGCCGACGAGGGCACAGGCCAGCTGAGCGAGCAGGCAGCCTTCGACATTGTCGGGTCCTCGCCCGAGGCCCTGGTAACCGTGACCGACGGTCACTGCCTGGTGCACCCCATCGCCGGAACCCGCCCCCGCGGGGCGACACCGCAGCAGGATGCGCACCTTGCCGAGGAGCTCCTGGCGGACGACAAGGAGCGCGCCGAGCACCTGATGCTGGTCGATCTCGCGCGCAACGACCTGGGCCGCGTTTGCGTTCCTGGCTCGGTCCACGTGGTGGAGTTCATGCAGGTCGAGCGGTTCTCCCATGTCATGCACCTGGTGTCGACGGTCACGGGCATGCTTGCACCCGGCCGCACCGCCTACGACGCCCTGGCGTCGACATTCCCGGCAGGGACGCTGAGCGGCGCGCCCAAGCCGCGCGCCATGGCGATCATCGACGAGCTGGAGCCGATCCGTCGCGGGGTCTACGGGGGGTGCGTCGGGTACTTCGACTTCGCTGGCAACTGCGATACCGCCATCGCGATTCGAACGGCGATCCTGAAGGACGGGCAGGCCCATGTCCAGGCGGGCGCCGGGATCGTCGCCGACTCGGTCCCGCAGGCCGAGTCTGATGAGTGCCGGAACAAGGCAGCATCGGCGCTGCGAGCGGTCGCGATCGCCGCGACGCTGCGCGCCGGCGGTGGGTAAGAGTGTCGGGTCGGTGGGCCAGCGTGGCGGGTCGGTGGGGCAGCCTGTCGGGTCGGCGGGCGTATGCACTGGCCCTCATCGTGCTGCTCGTCGCCGGCGCGGCCGTGGTGGTGAGCGCCTCGATGCCCTGGGCGACCGCTGGCGTACCGCTGGTCCCGGGCTCCGGGACGTCCACCGAGCAGGCCTGGACGGGCAGCCAGATCGCACCGATGTCGCGAGCCGCTGGGATCCTCGCGATCGCCGGCGTCGCGGGGATCCTCGCCACTGGCAAGGTCGGTCGCCTGATCGTCGGGCTGCTGCTGGTCCTGGCCGGCGCGACCGGCGCCTGGGCCAGCGCGCAGGTCATCGCGGACGGCACCATGGGGCTGCCCGGCGGCACCGGGGCCGCGGACGCCTCGCTGACGGGATGGCCGTGGGGAGCGCTCGCCGGCTGCATGCTCGTCGCGCTTGTCGGCGCGGTGACCGTTCGCGCCGGCCGTGCCTGGCCCCGCCTCGGCGGGCGCTTCGACGGGCGCAGGAGCACAACGGCTGCATCGCCATGGGATGCGCTCGATGCCGGCGAGGACCCGACCGCCTGAAGGCCGTGGCGATCGGCACGGTGGTTAGATACACGCATGACTGACGCGAGCGGCGCAACTGTCCACGGAGCGAGCACCGGCCATTCGGCTGAGCACGGTGGGGACGGGCACGGTGGGGACGGGCACGGGAACACCCCGGCTGCGTGGACGGCCGTCGTGATCATCATGATCGCTTTCACCGTCGGAACCCTGGGGATCGTCCTGGGCAACTGGGTGGTGTTCTGGGTCGGCGCTGCGCTGGTGGTCGTCGGTGGTGTCGCCGGCAAGGCCATGCAGTCGATGGGCCTCGGGCAGCGTCCTCGAAGCTAGCCTGCCCGCGCAGGATTCACCGATTCCTGACATGCGTCCAACGCGAGCGTGACCTCGTTGGCGCCAAGCCATGGAATGGTTAGGCCATGACAGATGCTCGCCCGGACTCGATTCCCAGGCCCGACTCGATTGGCAGGCCGGATTCGCTCAAGGGCGTCGTGCTCGTGGTCGAGGATGAGCGTGCCATCAGCGACCTGCTGCGGATGTACCTCTCGCGGGAGGGATTCGGGGTTCACGTGAGCGTGACCGGCCCCGATGGGCTCGCGGCGGCACGCTCCCTGCATCCTGCGGTCGTCCTGCTCGACGTCGGCCTGCCGGGGATGGATGGCACGGAGGTGTGCCGGCAGCTGCGCGCAGAGGGCAACTGGGTTCCGGTGATCTTCTGCACCGCGCGAGACGACGAGGTCGACCGGGTCCTGGGGCTGGAGCTGGGTGCCGACGACTACGTGACCAAGCCGTTCAGCCCCCGCGAGGTAGTGGCCCGGGTCAAGTCGGTGATCCGCCGCGCGACCCTGGCCCAGGAGCGGGATGGGCCGCTGGCCCTGGGGTCGGTCGTGGTCGATCCGGTCACCAGGCGAGCGTGGGTGGATGAAGCAGAGATCACCCTGACGGCCACGGAGTTCGACCTCCTGGCCCATCTCATGGCCAATCCCGGACGTGTCTTCAGCCGTGAGCAGCTGCTGTCGGAGGTCTGGGGGTATGCGGCCGTCGTCGGGACCCGCACGGTCGACGTGCACGTCGCCCAGGTTCGGGGCAAGCTCGGCGATGCCGACGTCATCCGAACCGTCCGAGGCGTCGGCTACTCCGCCGAGGCTGGTGCATGACGCGAGCCGCCGATGCCGGTCGCGGGAGCATCGTTACGCGCCTGGTCCTGATGGCAAGCGCTATCGCGGCCATCGTGGTGGTCATCGCGGCGCTCATCTCGTACCCGCTGATTCGCGCCGTCGCCCTGGCGCAGACGCAGGGGACGCTGGCACGGCTGGCGGACCTCACGGCACAGGCCCTGGTGCGAGGAGCAACGGCCGACGGCCCGAGGGACGGCGGCCGCTCGCCCGGTGATGACCTGCTGCCCAGGGGGCTGGCCGAGGCCCTGCGCTCAGAGCTGGTCCGCGGCTACCTGATCTTCCCTGGCGCGGGAGCGACTGCGGGCCTGTCCCAGTCCCAGGTCGCGGACCTGCTTGCCGGATCGAGCCTGTCGCTGCAGGTGCGCGACGGCGGCGAGCCGCTGCTGGTCGAGGGCCGGCCCCTGGCAAATGGCACGGCGCTGGTCCTGCAGCAGCCCGTCACGGTCGTAGGCGGGACGGCACAGGCCGCGATCACCCGATTCGCGCTGGCACTGGCGGTCGGGCTGCTCATCGCGATCCCCATCGGGTACGTCGCTGCCCGCAGGCTGACCCGCCCGCTCCTGGCCGCTCGGGACGCGGCCAAGCAGATGACCGCCGGCTCGCGGGATGTCCGGCTCCAGCCGCGGGGGCCGGTTGAGATCGCTGACATCGCGGTTGCCCTCAACGAGCTCAGCAGTGCGCTCGCGGTCTCCGAGGGACGGCAGCGGGAGTTCCTGCTGTCGGTATCGCATGAGCTGCGCACCCCGTTGACGGCGGTGAAGGGGTACGCAGAGGCGCTGGCAGACGGGGTGATCGAGCCGCAGGACGTCCCGCGAACCGGCTCGACCGTGGCTGCTGAGGCCGTTCGGCTGGATCGACTCGTAACCGATCTGCTGGACCTTGCCCGCCTGGGCGCCGTTGACTTCCGGATGCACCCGATGGATGTCGACCTGGTCGAGCTCGGCCGGGATGCCGCTGCGGTCTGGTCGGATCGATGCGCACGGGACGACGTGACCTTCCGGGCCGAGTTCCCACCGGAGCCCGTCCCAGCAGTGACGGACGCGATGCGCGTGCGCCAGATCATCGACAACCTGCTGGAGAACGCCCTTCGGGTCTCGCCTGCTGGAACCGTGATGGTGCTCGCGGTGCGATCCGAGGGCGACCGTGCGGTGGTTGAGGTTCGCGACGGCGGTCCTGGGCTGTCGGAGGAGGACGTCCAGATCGCCTTCGAGCCCGGTGCGCTCTACGAGCGCTACCGGGGCGTGCGCCCGGTCGGCACCGGCCTGGGCCTTGCGCTGGTGGCCCGCCTGGCGCGCGGGCTCGGCGGCGAGGCCACGGTCGGCACTGCGCCCGAGGGTGGGGCCTGCTTCACCGTGCGCTTGCCGCGTGACCTGCCCAGGGTGCACGTAGGCTCGTCGCCGTGACGCAGGCATCGACGGCCCAGCTCGTCGCTGGGGCGCGCCAGGATGCCCGGCCCAGATGGCGTCGGATGCTGGCTCCTGCAGGTGTCGCGGCTGCGGCTATGGCCGGCTGCGGATACCTCTACGCCGTGGACCCTAACCAGCCTGGTCACTATCCGCTCTGCCCGACCCAGGCGATCTTCGGCGTTGACTGCCCTGGCTGCGGGATGACACGCGGCCTGTATGCCTTGCTGCACGGCGACGTCGGCCGGATGCTCGACCACAATGTTCTGCTCGCCGTGCTCATTCCCTTCACGGCGCTCCTGTGGCTGCGCTGGGTGCGGCGTTCCTGGAATGGTCTCCGGCCGGCGATCAGCCCGGCCCAGGCCCAGCGGCAGACCCGGTGGTCGATTGCCGCACTGATCGCCGTGATCGCCTTCGGCGTAGTGCGCAACTTCGTTCCCTACCTTGGCTCAGGGGCCTGACCGAGCGCAGGGACCGGCGGTTGGCCGACCTTGCGGATGCCGGCTGCGCAGGCGCCGTTACCCTTGCGATCGTGACCGTCCTCGACGACATCCTCGTCGGCGTCCGTGCCGACCTTGAGCAGCGGATGGCGATCGTCCCCATCGAGGAGCTCAAGGAGCGGGCAGGTGCCCTGCCTCCGCCCCGCGACGCGGTCGCCGTGCTCGGGGGCGAGGGCGTCGCGGTGATCGCCGAGGTGAAGCGTGCCAGTCCGAGCAAGGGAGCCCTGGCGAGCATCGACGACCCGGCTGCGCTTGCCCGCGACTACGTCCTCGGGGGAGCGCACTGCATCAGCGTGCTGACCGAGGGCCGTCGGTTCGGCGGCAGCCTCACTGACCTCGCGGCCGTGCGCGCTGCCGTGGACGTGCCCGTTCTGCGCAAGGACTTCGTCGTCTCCAGCTACCAGGTGTGGGAGGCACGGGCCTACGGGGCTGACATCGTGCTGCTCATCGTCGCTGCCCTTGAGCAGCCGGCCCTGGTAAGCCTGGTGGAGCGTGCGCAGAGCCTTGGGCTCACCCCCCTGGTCGAGGTCCATGAGGCTGACGAGGTGCAGCGCGCGCTTGATGCCGGGGCGCGCGTCATCGGGGTGAATGCGCGCAGCCTGAAGACCCTGCAGGTCGACCGCACGATCTTCGCCCGGCTGGCGTCAATGATCCCCGGCACGTGCCTGAAGGTCGCCGAGTCGGGAGTGCGCGATCCCCGAGACCTCATCGCCTACGCCGAATCAGGGGCCGACGCGGTCCTGGTCGGCGAGAGCCTGGTGACCGGACGAGACCCGAGAAGCGCCGTCCATGACCTGGTGGCGGCCGGAGCCCATCCGGCCCTGCGGCATGGGCGAAGCGCATGACCTCATCGACGCAGGCAGCGACCCGGCCCGTTACCGGATCCGGCCACTATGGGCCCTACGGCGGCCGATTCGTGCCGGAGGCGCTCATCGCGGCATTGGATCAGCTCGATGCTGCCTTCCGTGCCGCCGTCGCCGACCCGTCCTTCACCGAGCGCCTCGACCTGCTGCATCGGGATTACACCGGCCGCCCCAATCCGCTCACGCAGGCTCGGCGCTTCGCCGAGCACTGCGGGGGTGCCAGGGTCTACCTCAAGCGCGAGGACCTCAACCACACCGGCTCGCACAAGATCAACAATGTGCTCGGGCAGGCGCTCCTGGCGGATGCGATGGGCAAGCGCCGGGTCATCGCAGAGACCGGGGCCGGGCAGCACGGAGTGGCGACGGCGACGGCGGCTGCCCTGCTGGGCCTGGAGTGCACGGTCTACATGGGCGAGGAGGACACGCACCGGCAGGCGCTCAACGTCGCCCGGATGCGGCTGCTCGGCGCCGAGGTCGTCCCGGTGACCGTCGGCAGCCGCACCCTGAAGGACGCCATCAACGAGGCCATGCGCGACTGGGTGACGTCGGTTGACCGGACCCACTACATCCTGGGGACGGTGACAGGCCCGGCGCCGTTCCCGGAGCTCGTCCGGCACTTCCACGCAGTGATCGGACGGGAGGCGCGTGCGCAGGTGCTGCAGGCCGAGGGCCGGCTGCCTGACGCGGTTGTGGCATGCGTGGGCGGAGGGTCCAATGCCATGGGCCTGTTCAGCGCCTTCATCGACGACCCGCAGGTGCAGCTGCGCGGCTACGAGGCGGGCGGCGACGGCGTCGAGACCGGCCGCCATGCGGCGCGCTTCGCAGCGGGCGCGCCCGGTGTGCTCCATGGGGCACGCACGTACGTGATGCAGGACGAGTGGGGGCAGACCGTCCCGTCGCACTCCATCAGCGCCGGGCTGGACTATCCCGGGGTCGGCCCTGAGCATGCATGGCTTCACGACACGGGCCGTGCGGTCTACCAGCCGGTGAATGACGCCGAGGCGATGGAGGCCTTTCAGCTGCTGTGCCGAACCGAGGGGATCATCCCGGCCATCGAGACAGCCCATGCGCTCGCCGGAGCGATGCGCCTCGGGGCCGAGCTCGGTCCGGACGCCGTCATCCTGGTGAACCTGTCCGGCCGTGGCGACAAGGATGTCGCAACGGCGGCGCGCTGGTTCGGCTTCGACCTCGGGGCCGGTGTCGACGCCGGCCTAGGGGTGTCCGCCGCCCGCGATGCGGAGCTTGCGGAGGGCCGGTGAGCCATCGCCTCGACGAGGCCTTCGCCCGGGCATCGGGCAGGGCCGCTCTCATCGGCTATCTCCCCGCCGGCTTCCCGACCGCCCGCGACAGCGTTCGTCTGATCAATGCCATGGTCGATGCCGGGGTCGACATCATCGAGGTGGGGCTGCCCTACTCCGATCCGCTCATGGACGGCCCGGATATCCAGCAGGCCGTCGATATCGCCCTGCGTGGCGGCACGACCACCGATGTCGTGCTGACGACGGTGGCCGAGGTGACCAGGGCCGGAGCCACGGCCCTGGTGATGTCGTACTGGAACCCGATCGAGCGCTACGGCGTGGACCGATTCGCCACTGGGCTGGCCGACGCCGGGGGAGTCGGGGTGATCACCCCCGATCTGACGCCGGAGGAGGCCGGAGACTGGGTCGAGGCCACCGATGCCAGTGGCCTAGGCCGGGTCTTCCTCGTGGCGCCCTCGTCGTCAGATGCGCGCATCGAGGTTGTCGCCGGGATGTGCACCGGCTTCGTCTACGCGGCTTCGACGATGGGCGTCACGGGCGTCCGCGCGTCGGTCGGGAGCGGGGCTCGCGAGCTCGTCGAGCGGACGCGCGCGCGCACGCTGCTTCCCGTGGCCGTCGGAATCGGGGTCTCGTCCGGGGCCCAGGCGCGTGAGGTTGCGCAGTACGCGAATGGTGTCATCGTGGGATCGGCCTTCGTGCGCTGCATTCTGCAGGCCGCCGATGCGACTGAAGCCGAGCGAGCAGTCGGGAGCCTGGCGCGGGAGCTGTCGGAGGGCGTACGAGGCAGGTGAGCCGATCGCGTACGGTATTCGCGATCGGTCGGTCAGCGGTCAGCGGTCATCGAGCAGGGGAGTAGGGCCAGATGAGTGATGCGGGCAAGCGGCGGCGTGAGAAGGCCGCGGCGGCGCGGGATGCGGCGTTCTCGGGCGAGAAGCGCCGTGAGCGCACGGTTCGGATCGTCGGTGCGGTGACCGTCCTGGTCGTGGTCGCCGGCATCATCGGCCTCGCGGTCTGGGCCAGGAGCTCGGATCCGAGCAACCAGCCGGTTGCCACGGTCGAGGCTGACCCGAGTGCTCCGGCGCCTGAGGGCGTTCGTCCCGCCGGGGATCCGTATGAGTTCGGCGTCCCGTACGGCTCGGCGGCGACAACAGCGCCCGTACTGGCGATCTGGGAGGACTTCCAGTGCCCGGCCTGCGGTGCCGTCGAGAAGGACAACGGCGACGGTATCGCCAAGCTCGCCGAGGACGGCAAGGTCCAGCTGATCTGGCGACCGACCACCTTCCTGGACGGCAACCTCGGCAATGACGCGTCCATGCGCGCCGTCGCGGCGTGGGGCTGCGCGATCGATGCAGGCAAGATCCGTGAGTATCACGACGTGGTGTACGCCAATCAGCCCCAGGAGGAGGGAACTGGCTGGACGAACGATCAGTTGATCGGGTTCGCCGACCAGGCCGGGATCACCGGAGCGGCCAAGGACACCTTCACCGCCTGCGTGAATGAGGGCACCTACCAGAAGTGGAGCGCGAACAGCTACCAGGCGTTCCTGAGCAGCGGCGTGCAGGGCACCCCCTACGCCGAGCTCGACGGGGAGCAGGTCGCGGCCGAGATCCTCGCTGATCCTGCCAAGCTCGAGGAGACGGTCGCCAAGGCCGCTGGAAAGTAACGCGTCTTCGTGCCCACCATCGCCTCGGTCGCCCAGGTGACCGCCTCGATCCCGAGCCCCTCCGTGGGAGTGTGGCATCTCGGGCCGGTGCCCATCCGGGCCTATGCGCTCCTGATCATCCTGGGCATCGTCGTCGCGGTGTGGGTCGGCAACCGCAGGTACGTCGCCCGCGGCGGATCACCCGGGACGATCACCGACCTGGCGGTCTGGGCGGTGCCATTCGGCATCGTCGGTGGCCGCCTCTACCACGTGATCACCGACTGGCAACTGTACTTCGGCCCAGGCGGGTCAGGGCTGCTGGGAGCGGTCCGGATCTGGGATGGGGGCCTGGGCATCTGGGGCGCGGTCACCCTTGGCGCCCTCGGTGCCTGGATCGGCGCGCGCCGCATGGGCCTGCTGCTGCCGCCCGTGGGTGATGCCATCGCCCCGGGGATCGCCCTGGCACAGGCCATCGGCCGCTTCGGCAACTACTTCAACCAGGAGCTGTTCGGCTCCCCCACAGATCTGCCCTGGGGGCTCCAGATCGACCCCATCCATCGGCCTGCCGGCTACGAGTCCTTCACGACCTTCCACCCGACCTTCCTGTACGAATCGCTCTGGATGGTCGCAGTCGCCGTCGTGCTCGTCTGGGCGGACCGGCGGTTCGGCCTCGGTCATGGCCGGGTCTTCGCCCTGTACGTGCTGCTCTACTGCGCAGGTCGCCTGTGGATCGAGCTCCTTCGCATCGACACGGCCAATCACGTCCTTGGGCTCAGGCTGAACGTCTGGACGGCTCTCCTGGTCGGACTCGGTGCCCTTGCGTACCTCCTCGTGTCGGCGAGGCTGCGGCCCGGGCGCGAGACATCGCTTCGAAGGCCTGCGGCACGCGCCGATGGGGAGGCAGGAGCGGGACTGCCCGGCACTGATCAGGAGCGGATGCCCTAGCATTGCGTCCGATGGGCCAACGATGTCCCGTCGATCCATGTCTGGCTGCGTGCAGGTGACCTGACCCGGCTGAGGTCCGTTCGGCTGCGCGCGCGAGATCCGCATCGACGACTGGACGCCCATGACCGGATTCACCCCCGCCGTGCCTGCGCCCGAGGGCCTGTACGACCCTTCGTTCGAGCACGATGCATGCGGCGTGGCATTCCTGGCGACCCTCACCGGCGTGGCATCCCACGCCATCGTCTCGGATGCCCTGACGGCGCTTCGCAACCTGGAGCACCGAGGAGCATCCGGGAGCGAGCCTGCCAGCGGAGACGGTGCCGGCATCCTGATCCGCGTCCCCGATGCCTTCCTGCGCCAGGCGGTCGACTTCCCGCTGCCCGCCGAGGGCCACTTCGCCGTCGGCATCGCCTTCCTGCCGGCTGACCCGGGTGAGGCGGTCGAGGCCAAGCGGCAGATCGAGCGCCTTGCCGCGGACGAGAGCCTGGTGGTCCTTGGCTGGCGCATGGTGCCGATCGACCCCTCCGAGGTCGGGGCAACGGCCCGGAGCGTCATGCCCGGGTTCGAGCAGCTGTTCGTCGCCGCGTCGGATGTCGACCTGTCGGGCATCGACCTGGACCGACGGGCGTTCTGCCTGCGCAAGCGCATCGAGCACGAGGTCGGGGTCTACTTCCCGTCGCTGTCCTGTCGGACCATCGTGTACAAGGGGATGCTCACGACGGCCCAGCTCGAGCCCTTCTACCCCGACCTGTCGGATGAGCGGGTGGTATCGCCCGTGGCCCTGGTGCACTCGCGCTTCTCGACGAACACCTTCCCGTCGTGGCCGCTTGCCCATCCGTATCGGTTCATCTCACATAACGGGGAGATCAACACCGTCCAGGGCAATCGAAACTGGATGCAGGCACGGGAGTCGATGCTGACCTCGGGCCTCATCCCGGGGGACCTGACCCGGCTGTTCCCGATCTGCACCCGCGGCGGCAGTGACTCGGCATCCTTCGACGAGGTGCTCGAGCTGCTGCACCTCGGGGGCCGGTCGCTGCCGCATGCGGTGCTGATGATGATCCCCGAGGCGTGGGAGAACCACCCGACGATGGACGCCGCTAGGCGTGCGTTCTACGAGTTCCATGCCACGTTCATGGAGCCGTGGGACGGCCCGGCGAACGTGTGCTTCACCGACGGCACCATCATCGGGGCGGTGCTCGATCGAAATGGGCTTCGGCCTGGCAGGTTCTGGGTCACGGATGACGGCCTGGTGGTGCTGGCGTCGGAGGCGGGAGTCCTGGACATCCCGCAGTCGTCGATCGTCCGCAAGGGCCGGCTGCAGCCGGGCCGGATGTTCCTCGTCGACACGGCCGCCGGTCGCATCATCGAGGACGACGAGATCAAGGCCGAGCTCGCGGCGGCCGAGCCGTACCAGCAGTGGCTGCGGGCCGGCCTGGTCCACCTGGAGGACCTCCCCGAGCGGGAGCACGTCGTGCACACCCCGGCGTCGGTCGCCCGACGGCAGCAGACCTTCGGGTACACGGAGGAGGAGTTGCGGGTCATCCTGGAGCCGATGGCCAGGGCCGGGCAGGAGCCGATCGGCTCGATGGGAACCGATACTCCCGTCGCAGTCCTCTCCTCTCGGCCGCGCCTGCTGTTCGACTACTTCCAGCAGCTGTTTGCCCAGGTCACGAACCCGCCGCTGGACGCGATCAGGGAGGAGATCGTCACCTCCCTGGGCAGCATGATCGGCCCCGAGGGCAATCTGCTGGAGGCTGACCCGGCACACTGCCGGCAGGTCGTCCTGCCGTTCCCGGTCATCGACAACGACGAGCTGTCCAAGGTGCTGCACATCAACGCCGATGGCACGCTGCCCGGATTCGCCGGGGTGCGCATCAGTGGCCTGTATCCCGTGGCCGGGGGAGGCGAGGCCCTCGAGCGCCGGCTGCAGGAGATCTTCAACGAGGTCGACGCGGTGATCCGTCAGGGCAAGCGCTTCATCGTGCTGTCCGACCGTGACAGCACCGGCGAGAAGGCGCCCATTCCGTCCCTGCTGCTCACGGCGGCCGTGCACCACCACCTGGTGCGGACCAAGGCCAGGACGATGGTGAGCATGCTCATCGAGGCCGGAGACGTGCGCGAGGTCCATCACGTGGCCCTGCTCATCGGCTACGGGGCGGCCGCGGTGAATCCGTACCTGGCACTTGAGACCGTCGAGGATCTCGTGCGCCGAGGGGTCATCGGGGACGTCAGCCCACAGGAGGCGATGCGCAACCTGGTGAAGGCGCTGGGCAAGGGCGTGCTGAAGGTGATGTCGAAGATGGGCGTGTCGACCGTGGCGTCCTATCGCGGGGCCCAGATCTTCGAGGCCGTCGGCATCTCCCGGGAGGTCGTCGACGCCTACTTCACCGGTACGTCCTCGCGGCTGTCCGGCGTCGGGCTCGATGTCATCGCCGCCGAGGTCGCGGCGCGCCACTCGGTGGCGTATCCGCCGACCGGGATCGCCCCCGCCCATCGCACCCTGGATGTCGGCGGGGAGTACCAGTGGCGCCGCGAGGGGGAGCAGCACCTGTTCGACCCCGAGACGGTCTTCCGCCTGCAGCATGCGACCAGGTCGAAGCGCTTTGACATCTTCCGTCAGTACACCGAGCGCGTCAACGACCAGGCGGAGCGGCTGATGACCCTCCGGGGCCTGTTCCGGCTCAGGGACGGCGCTCGCCCCCCGGTACCGATCGAAGAGGTGGAGCCGGTATCGGCGATCGTCCGGAGATTCTCCTCGGGCGCGATGTCCTACGGGTCGATCTCCGCCGAGGCACACCAGACGCTGGCCATCGCGATGAACCGGCTCGGGGCGAAGTCCAATACCGGCGAGGGAGGGGAGGACCCAGAGCGCTACGTGCCGCTTCCCAATGGCGACTCGACCCGATCGGCGATCAAGCAGGTCGCATCAGGTCGGTTCGGCGTGACCAGCGAGTACCTCGTCAATGCCGACGACCTGCAGATCAAGATGGCCCAGGGGGCCAAGCCGGGGGAGGGGGGCCAGCTACCCGGGCACAAGGTCTATCCCTGGATTGCGAGGACCCGTCACTCCACGCCTGGGGTGGGGCTGATCTCGCCGCCACCTCACCACGACATCTACTCGATCGAGGATCTCGCCCAACTCATCCACGACCTGAAGAACGCCAATCCGCGAGCGCGGGTGCATGTGAAGCTGGTGTCCGAGGTCGGGGTGGGCACCGTGGCGGCTGGCGTGGCGAAGGCTCATGCGGATGTGGTGCTCATCTCCGGGCACGATGGCGGGACAGGAGCATCGCCGCTGACCTCGCTGAAGCACGCAGGCACCCCGTGGGAGCTCGGCCTGGCCGAGACCCAGCAGACGCTGATGCTCAACGGCCTCCGGGACCGAGTGGTCGTCCAGGCGGATGGGCAGCTGAAGACCGGTCGCGATGTCGTGGTGGCGGCGCTGCTCGGTGCGGAGGAGTTCGGGTTCGCCACCGCGCCGCTGGTGGTCATGGGCTGCGTGATGATGCGCGTCTGCCACCTGGATACCTGCCCGGTCGGCGTGGCGACGCAGAACCCCGTCCTGCGGGAGCGATTCACCGGCCAGCCGGAGTTCGTGGAGACCTTCTTCGAGTTCATCGCCGAGGAGGTGCGCGGGCTGCTCGCCAGCCTGGGCCTGCGCAGCCTGGAGGAGGCCATCGGGCAGGTGGAGCTCATCGACATGGCGCCGGCCATCGAGCACTGGAAGGCCCAGGGGCTGGATCTCGCGCCCATCCTGCATGTCCCGGCCGCCGTGGCGGGGGCGGCGCGGCGGCAGCTGGTGGCGCAGGATCACGGGCTTGATCGCGCGCTGGACGTGGAGCTCATCGAGCTGTGCCGACCAGCGCTACAGGATGGCGAGCCGGTCAGGGCTCAGCTGGCGATCCGCAACGTCCACCGGACCGTCGGCACCATGCTCGGGTCCGAGGTGACCCGGCGATTCGGCGGCTCCGGCCTGCCAGAGGGGACGATCGACCTGACCTTCGTCGGATCAGCGGGGCAGTCCTTCGGGGCCTTCCTGCCGGCCGGCATCACCCTGCGGCTGGAAGGGGACGCGAACGACTACGTCGCCAAGGGCCTATCCGGCGGACGGGTGGTCGTGCGCCCGGCACGCCAGGCCGCCTTCATCGCGCAGGAGAACATCATCGCGGGCAATGTGATCGGCTATGGAGCCACCAGCGGCGAGGTGTTCCTGCGCGGCCGTGCAGGTGAGCGCTTCTGCGTTCGCAACTCGGGTGCCACGGCCGTCGTCGAAGGGGTCGGCGACCACGGCTGCGAGTACATGACGGGCGGACGAGTCGTGATCCTCGGCTCCACGGGCCGCAACCTCGGAGCCGGCATGTCTGGTGGGATCGCGTACGTCCTCGACCTCGATCCAGTGCAGGTGAACCCGGAGATGGTCGACCTCGATCCGGTGGAGGAGCCGGACGCCGATGAGCTCGCGGCCATCATCCGCCGACACGCACAGGAGACCGACTCGTCGGTCGCCCGGGGCCTGCTGGAGGACTGGGATGCGGCACGGCACCGCTTCACCAAGGTGATGCCGAAGGACTACCGACGGGTGCTGGAGCTCAGCCGCAGGGCACAGGAGCAAGGCAGTGATCCGATGGCGCTTGTCATGGGAGGCGGGCATGGCTGATCCACGGGGCTTCCTCAGCAGGTCACGTCAGCTGCCGGAACGGCGACCGGTGGAGATCCGGCTGCACGACTGGCGCGAGGTGTACCAGGAGTTCGGCCACCAGCGCGTGCAGGAGCAGGCCAGTCGCTGCATGGACTGCGGCATCCCCTTCTGCCACAACGGCTGTCCGCTGGGCAACCTCATCCCGGAGTGGAATGACCTGGTCTACCGACAGGACTGGCAGGCGGCCAGCGAGCGGCTGCACGCCACGAACAACTTCCCCGAGTTCACCGGCCGGCTCTGCCCGGCGCCGTGCGAGACGGCGTGCGTGCTGGGCATCAACGACGACCCGGTCACGATCAAGCAGGTCGAGGTGTCGATCATCGACCGTGCCTGGGCCGAGGGCTGGGTAGCGCCGCAGCGGCCGGAGCGGCTCTCCGGCAAGACGGTGGCCGTGATCGGCTCCGGCCCTGCTGGCCTGGCGGCGGCTCAGCAGCTGGTGCGCGCAGGTCACACGGTGGCCGTCTACGAGCGGTCGGACCGGATCGGCGGCCTGCTGCGGTACGGGATCCCGGAGTTCAAGATGGAGAAGGCCCACCTCGATCGGCGCATCGCGCAGATGGAGGCCGAGGGCGTCAAGTTCCGCCCCGGGGTCGAGGTGGGCATCGATATCACCGGCGAGGACATGCGTCGGCGATACGACGCCATCGTGGTCGCGGTTGGGGCGACCCGCTGGCGCGATCTCGATATCCCCGGGCGTCACCTGGCCGGCGTCCATCAGGCGATGGAGGTGCTCCCACTGGCCAACCGGGTCCAGGCGGGGGACTTCGCGATCTCTCCGCTCGATGTCGCCGGCAAGCATGTGGTCATCATCGGCGGCGGGGATACCGGCGCGGACTGCCTTGGGACGGCTCATCGGCAGGGGGCGGCATCGGTCACCCAGCTGGAGATCATGCCCGAGCCGCCGGCCGGCAGGCCGGCAGGGCAGCCATGGCCGACTTACCCGATGATCATGCGCACGTCCAGCGCGCACGAGGAGGGCGGCGACCGGGTCTTCGCGGTGTCGACCGAGGAGTTCCTCGACGATGGCGCAGGTCGGGTGCGTGCCCTGCGCATCGTCACCGTGGACGCATCTGACGGCGGCTTCCGCCGAGTCGAGGGCAGCGAGCGGGAGCTTCCCGCGGACGTCGTCATGCTGGCCATGGGATTCCTCGGCCCGGAGGCCGAGGGCCTGGCCAGGCAGCTCGGGCTGGCGGTCGACCCGCGCGGGAGCCTGGTCCGTGGCCCGGCTTACCAGACCAATGTCGAGGGCGTCTTCGTCGCGGGGGACGCCGGTCGGGGCCAGTCGCTGATCGTGTGGGCGATCGCAGAGGGCAGGTCTGCGGCTGCTGCCGTCGACGCCTACCTGGTGGGCTCGACGAACCTCCCGGCTCCGATCCGCGCCGACATCCGCCCGCTGGTGGTGTAGCCATGGCTGTCGACGTGCATGTCAGCGCTTACACGGGGCTGGGATAGGGTCACATCATGCGCCGAGCAAAGATCGTCGCGACCCTCGGACCCGTCACCAGCTCATACGAGGCGATCCTCGGGCTGGTCGAGGCCGGGATGGACGTCGCACGGCTGAACCTCTCCCATGGTGACTACTCCCAGCATGAGGCGGTCTACCACCATGTTCGGCGCGCCTCGGACGCCACCGGGCGAGGCGTCGGCGTACTCGTCGACCTGCAGGGGCCGAAGATCCGCCTCGGCCGCTTCGCGAGCGGGCCGGTCCTGCTGCACGAGGGCGACACCTTCGTCGTCACCACCGAGGACGTCCCGGGGGATGCCAGCATGGTGTCCACGACGTACCGGGGGCTCCCGGGGGATGTCCGTGCCGGGGACTCCGTGCTCGTCGATGACGGCAGGATCGCCCTGCAGGTGATCGAGGTGGACGGACCCCGGGTGGTGACCCGGGTGGTCGAGGGGGGCCGCGTCTCCGACAACAAGGGCTTCAACCTGCCGGGCGCGGCGATGAGCGTCCCGGCGCTGTCCGATAAGGATCGCGCCGACCTTCGCTGGGCGCTGCGCATCGGTGCCGACATCATTGCCCTGTCGTTCGTCCGCAGTGCGGCCGACGCGCACGACGTGCACGCGATCATGGCGGAGGAGGGGGTCCGCCTGCCGGTCCTGGCAAAGGTCGAGAAGCCGCAGGCGGTAGAGAACCTCGACGAGATCGTGGCCGCGTTCGACGGGGTCATGGTGGCTCGCGGCGACCTGGGCGTCGAGCTGCCGCTGGAACGGGTTCCGCTGGTGCAGAAGCTGGCTGTCCGCAAGTGCCGTGAGGCGGGTAAGCCGGTGATCGTCGCCACGCAGATGCTCGACAGCATGATCACGGCCAACCGGCCCACTCGGGCGGAGGCAAGCGACGTCGCCAATGCCGTGCTCGATGGCGCCGATGCGCTGATGCTCTCAGGAGAGACCAGTGTCGGAGAGCATCCGGCCATGGTGGTGCGGACGATGTCGCGGATCATCGAGCACGTCGAGGATGAGGCCCTCGACCGCATTCCGGTGCTCGGGGACGACCGGGAGGGCTCGACCGCGCGAGCACTGACGCATGCCGCCGTCACGGTCGCGACCGAGGTAGGGGCCAGTCACCTCATCGCCTTTACCGAGACCGGCACCTCGGCACGGCTCATCGCACGCTGGCGCAATCCGACCAAGCTGCTGGCCTTCACGCCCAATGGCCGGGTGCGCAGCCAGCTGTCCCTGACCTGGGGGGTGGAGACCTTCCTGGTGCCGCATGTCTCGCACACCGACGACATGGTCGAGCAGGTCGACAAGGCACTGCTTGATATCGGCCGAGCCACCGTCGGGGAG
This sequence comes from Actinomycetales bacterium, assembly GCA_018970025.1. GTDB lineage: Bacteria > Actinomycetota > Actinomycetes > S36-B12 > S36-B12 > REEB460. The sequence continues at coordinate 92,960 of JAGWXF010000005.1, forward strand.
CGAGTGGTGATCGTCGCCGGCGTTCCTCCGGGCATCCCCGGCACCACGAATGGCATGCGCGTGCATCGGATCGGCGGCTCGGGCCGGGGTGCCGGCGTGTAGGGTTGCATGCGTCCGACAACCTTTAAGCCCGTCCCGTGAGGCGGGGAAGGGGGTCTGCATGAGACCTGTCCGCGAGGGGCGATTCCCTGGCGCGGCACTTGACCACGATGACATCCGCAGGGCAGTTCGCAGGATCGCCCACGAGATCGTCGAGCACCGTCGAGGCACGGCCGGCCTGATGCTCATCGGCATTCCGACTCGCGGGGTGCCCATCGCCGAGCGGATCGCCGCGGCGATCTCGTCCATCGAGGGCACCAGCCCCCCCGTCGGCAGCCTGGACATCACCCTGTACCGGGACGACCTGCGGATGCGTCCGTCACGTGCCCTGGAGCCGACCTGGATCCCCGAGCAGGGCGTCGATGCGCAGCATGTCGTCCTGGTCGATGACGTGCTCTACTCAGGTCGGACGATTCGAGCGGCTCTGGATGCGCTGAGCGACCTTGGTCGACCGGCCACCGTGCAGCTGGCGGTGCTGGTCGACCGCGGGCACCGCGAGCTCCCGATCCGGCCCGACTACGTCGGCAAGAACCTGCCGACATCGGCGTCCCAGCAGGTGCGGGTCGAGGTCGAGGAGGTCGACGGCATCGACCGGGTCACGATCGAGGATCAGGCGCGCTCGGCAGGCGGCGACCCGGCGTGAGGCACCTGCTCTCCGCAGCCGACCTCGGGCACGACGAAGCGGTCATGGTCATGGACACCGCCTCGCAGTTCGGGTCGATCGCCGATCGCACGGTGAAGAAGCTGCCCACGCTGCGAGGTCGAACCGTCGTGAACCTCTTCTACGAGGACTCCACCCGCACCCGCATATCCTTCGAGCTGGCAGCCAAGCGCCTGTCCGCCGACGTGATCAACTTCGCTGCCAAGGGCTCGTCGGTCGCCAAGGGCGAGAGCCTGAAGGACACTGCGCTGACCCTGGAGGCCATGGGCGCTGATGCGGTCGTCATCCGCCATGGGTCCTCCGGGGCTCCCCATCGCCTCGCCCACGCCGGCTGGATCAGCGGCAGCGTGATCAATGCGGGCGATGGCACCCATGAGCACCCGACCCAGGCACTCCTGGACGCGTACACCATGCGCAAGGCGCTGTGCGGCGGGAAGGGCGATCTAGCCGGACTCCGGGTGGCCATCGTCGGCGACATCCTGCATAGCCGGGTGGCGCGGTCGAATGTCCTGCTGCTCCGCACCCTCGGGGCGGACGTGACCCTGGTCGCGCCGCCCACCCTGCTGCCGCACGGCGTGCAGGCCTGGCCCTGCCGAACCTCGATGCATCTGGACGACGTCCTCGGCGAGGTCGACGCGATCATGATGCTGCGGGTCCAGTCAGAGCGGATGCAGGACTCCTACTTCCCGACCGCCCATGAGTACAGCCAGCGCTATGGCCTGGATGCCAGCAGGCTGGCCAGGCTGGCTGACCGTGCCATCGTGCTGCACCCGGGCCCGATGAACCGCGGCATGGAGATCTCTGCCGTCGTGGCCGACAGCGGCAGGGCCGTGATGGTCGACCAGGTGACCAACGGCGTGATCGTCCGGATGGCCGTGCTCTATCTGCTCCTCGGCGCCCGCGGGCCGCGCGATGTCAGGCCGGACGCCGATATGCCGGTGAGCGCGTGATGGCAGCGCTCGTCCTGCGCGGGGTGCGCCCATACGGGGAGGCACCGGTGGACCTGGTCGTCGCCGAGGGGCAGATCGTCGAGCACGCGCAGGCCGGACGCGGATACGGCGAGGTGATCGATGCCGACGGGCTCATCGCGCTGCCCGGCCTGGTCGACCTGCATGCGCACCTGCGCGAGCCAGGCAAGGAGGACGCCGAGACCGTGCTGACCGGGTCGCAGGCGGCGGCCCTGGGAGGGTTCACGGCCGTGCATGCAATGGCCAATACCGATCCAGTCGCCGATACCGCCGGGGTCGTCGAGCAGGTGTGGCGGCTCGGCCAGCGCGCCGGGCTCGTCGACGTCCGCCCGGTCGGGGCGGTGACCGTCGGCCTCGCCGGGCGTCAGCTCGCCGAGCTCGGTGCGATGGCAGCATCGGCCGCGTCCGTGCGGGTCTTCAGCGATGACGGCCAGTGCGTGTTCGATCCGCTCGTGATGCGCCGCGCCCTGGAGTACGTGCGGGCATTCGACGGCGTGATCGCCCAGCATGCCCAGGAGCCGCGGCTGACCGAGGGCGCCCAGATGAACGAGAGCGTCCTGAGCGGGCAGCTCGGCCTGACGGGCTGGCCCGCAGTCGCCGAGGAGTCGATCATTGCTCGTGATGTCCTGCTCGCCGGGCATACCGGCTCGCGGCTGCATGTGTGCCATGTGTCGACGGCAGGCTCGGTCGAGGTGATCCGCTGGGCCAAGGCGCGGGGTATCGACGTGACCGCTGAGGTGACCCCGCACCACCTGGTCCTCACCGATGAGCTCGTGCGCGGCTATGACCCGCTGTTCAAGGTGAATCCGCCACTGCGCTCAGCGGAGGACGTGCAGGCGCTTCGCCAGGGGCTGGCGGACGGCACTATCGATGCGGTAGCGACCGACCATGCACCGCATGCGAAGGAGGCGAAGGACTGCGAGTGGTCTGCTGCGGCCTTCGGGATGATCGGCCTGGAAACGGCGCTGAGCGTGGTCATCGAGACCATGGTGTTTCCCGGGCTCCTGGACTGGCACGGGGTCGGCGACCGCATGTCAGCGAGCCCGGCCCGGATCGGCCGGGTGCATGGCCAGGGGCAGGGCCTGGACGTCGGCGCCGGTGCGAACGTGTGCATCGTCGACCCGCAGGCGCGATGGGAGGCCGACCCTGCCCTGATGGCCTCCAAGAGCCAGAACACTCCGTACGCGGGCAGGTCGCTGCCCGGGAAGGTGGTGCACGTGCTGCACGCTGGGCGACCGACCGTGCTCGACGGCAGGCTCGCATGAGGCGGCGAGAGGACGCCGTGCTCGTCCTGGAGGATGGCCGCACGATGCAAGGCGAGCGGTACGGGGCCATGGGATCGGCCTTCGGCGAGGCCGTCTTCTCCACTGGGATGACCGGGTACCAGGAGACCCTCACCGACCCCTCCTACGCCCGGCAGGTCGTCATCATGACCAGCCCCCACGTCGGCAATACCGGCGTCAATGACGAGGATCCCGAGTCGCGCCGCATCTGGGTGGCGGGCTACGTCGTACGGGACCCCTCGCGGATCCCGTCCAGCTGGCGGGCGACCGAGTCCCTGGACGCCAGGCTGGAGCGGGAGGGCGTCGTCGGCATCTGCGGTGTCGACACCCGCGCCCTCACCAGGCACCTGCGCGAATGCGGGGCCATGCGCGTGGGCATCTTCAGCGGCCAGCCGGCCAGCCTGCCGGTCGCCGACCTCCTGGCGCAGGTTCGTCGCAGTCCGGGGATGATCGGGGCGGATCTCACGGCCGAGGTCACGACCCGGCAGGGCTATGTCGTGCCGGCCCAGGGGGAACTGCGACACCGGGTGGTCGCCGTCGATCTCGGGATCAAGTCGATGACCCCGCACCGGATGGCCGAGCGAGGCATGCAGGTCCACGTCGTGCCAGGGCACTCGACTGCGGAGGACATCCTGGCACTGGAGTCAGACGGCGTCTTCTTCGCCAATGGCCCGGGCGACCCGGCGGCTGCTGAGCACGCCGTCCGGGCGATGAGGGGCGTCCTCGGCTCCGGCGTACCGGTCTTCGGCATCTGCTTCGGCCATCAAGTGCTCGGCCGGGCGCTGGGACTGCCGACCTACAAGCTGCGATACGGGCATCGGGGCATCAACCAGCCGGTGCAGGACCGCCGCACCGGACGAGTCGCGATCACGGCCCACAACCACGGGTTCGCCGTCGAGGCGCCGCTCGACGGCCCCTTCGCGACGCCGTTCGGCCAGGCCGAGGTCAGCCATGTGTGCCTGAACGACGGGGTCGTGGAGGGCCTGCGCTGCCTCGAGGTACCGGCTTTCAGCGTGCAGTATCACCCGGAGGCTGCCGCCGGCCCTCATGATGCGGCGTCCCTGTTCGATGCCTTCGGCGAGCTGATGGCTGGCCGCACCCGATGACCAGGAGGACCTGATGCCCCGCCGCGAGGACATACGCTCGGTGCTTGTCATCGGCTCGGGCCCCATCGTGATCGGGCAGGCGTGCGAGTTCGACTATTCCGGCACCCAGGCATGCCGAGTCCTGCGCGAGGAGGGCCTTCGGGTCATCCTGGTGAACTCCAACCCTGCGACCATCATGACCGATCCAGAGTTCTCCGACGCGACGTACGTCGAGCCCATCACCCCCGAGGTCGTCGAGCGGATCATCGCCCGCGAGCGGCCTGACGCGCTCCTGGCGACGCTTGGCGGGCAGACGGCGCTGAACACCGCGATGGCCCTGCATCGCAGCGGCGCCCTCGCACGCTCCGGGGTGGAGCTCATCGGAGCCGACGTCGATGCGATCGAGCGAGGGGAGAACCGGGAGATCTTCCGCTCCATCGTGGCCGGTATCGGCGCGCAGAGCGCCCGCTCGGCCATCTGCCACAGCCTGGAGGACTGCCTGCAGGCCGTGACCGACCTGGGCTACCCGGTGGTGGTGCGGCCGTCGTTCACGATGGGAGGCGCCGGATCGGGCATCGCGTACGACGAGGCCGACCTGATGCGGATCGCGGGCACCGGACTCCAGGCCAGCCCGACCACTGAGGTGCTGCTGGAGGAGTCGATCATCGGCTGGAAGGAGTACGAGCTCGAGCTCATGCGGGATCGCAATGACAATGTCGTCGTCGTGTGCTCGATCGAGAACCTCGATCCGATGGGCGTGCACACGGGCGACTCGATCACCGTCGCACCGGCGATGACGCTGACGGACCGGGAGTTCCAGCAGATGCGCGATGTCGGCATCGCGATCATCCGGGCCGTCGGAGTCGACACCGGCGGCTGCAACATCCAATTCGCGGTCAATCCGCGCGACGGACGCCTGATCGTGATCGAGATGAATCCCCGCGTCTCTCGATCGTCAGCCCTGGCCTCGAAGGCGACCGGGTTCCCGATTGCGAAGATCGCAGCCAGGCTCGCCGTCGGCTACACCCTCGACGAGATCGCCAACGACATCACCCGGCAGACCCCGGCCTGCTTCGAGCCGACCCTGGACTACGTGGTGGTGAAGGTCCCGCGCTTCGCGTTCGAGAAGTTCCCGCAGGCCGACCCGGTCCTCACCACGACGATGAAGAGCGTCGGCGAGGCGATGGCCATCGGCCGCAACTTCACCGAGGCGCTCCAAAAGGCCCTGCGCTCGATGGAGCGCGCGGAGGCGGTGTTCGCCTGGCTGGTGGACGGTGTCGACGTCCATGACCACCTGGCGCGGATGCGTCGGCCGCACGACGGGCGACTGTCGCTGGTGCAGCAGGCCCTATGGGCTGGCGCTTGCCTGGCAGAGGTCCATGAGGCGACCGGGATCGACCCCTGGTTCCTGGACCAGGTGTGCCTGATCAACGAGGTCGCCGACGAGGTCCGTGGAGCGGATGCGCTCGATTCCCGCGTCCTGGTGCTCGCCAAGCGGCATGGATTCTCCGACCGGCAGATCGCGGCACTGCGCGGGATGACCGAGGCGCAGGTCCGTCACCGGCGCCATGGGCTCGGCATCCGACCGGTGTACAAGACCGTCGACACCTGTGCCGCGGAGTTCGCCGCGCTCACCCCGTACCACTACTCCACCTACGACGAGGAGACCGAGGCGGCTCCCAGCGAACGGACGAAGGTCATCATCCTCGGCTCGGGCCCCAATCGCATCGGTCAGGGGATCGAGTTCGACTACTCGTGCGTCCATGCCGCGCTCACCCTGCGCGAGGCCGGCTACGAGACCATCATGGTCAACTGCAATCCGGAGACTGTCTCGACCGACTATGACACCTCTGATCGCCTGTACTTCGAGCCGCTCACCCTGGAGGACGTCCTCGAAGTCGTGCACGTCGAGTCCGGCAGCGGCACACTCGCCGGGGTCATCGTGCAACTCGGCGGGCAGACGCCGCTGTCCCTGGCTCAGCAGCTGAAGGATGCCGGGGTGCCGATCATCGGGACGAGCCCGGAGGCGATCCACCTCGCCGAGGAGCGCGGCGCCTTCGGCCAGGTGCTGGCAGCTGCGGGCCTGCCGGCTCCTCGGCACGGCACGGCCCGCTCCTTCCCGCAGGCCCAGCAGATCGCGGCCGAGGTCGGCTACCCGGTGCTCGTCCGGCCCAGCTACGTCCTCGGCGGTCGCGGGATGGAGATCGTCTACGACGACGACATGCTGGCCGGCTACCTCGACCGGGCCACCCAGGTGAACCCCGAGCATCCAGTCCTGATCGACCGGTTCCTCGACGATGCGATCGAGATCGACGTCGATGCCCTCTACGACGGTACCGAGCTGTATCTCGCCGGCGTCATGGAGCACATCGAGGAGGCAGGGATCCACTCAGGCGACTCCGCCTGCGCACTCCCGCCGATCACCCTGGGGCCATCCGACATCGAGCGGATCCGGCAGTCGACCCTTGCGATCGCCCAGGGTGTCGGCGTGCGAGGCCTGCTGAACGTGCAGTACGCCCTCGCCGGCGACGTCCTGTACGTCCTCGAGGCCAACCCACGGGCCTCGCGCACGGTGCCCTTCGTCTCCAAGGCGACAGCCGTGCCCGTCGCGAAGGCCGCTGCCCGGGTGATGGTGGGCCAGTCCATCGCCGAGCTGCGCGCCGCGGGCATCCTGCCGGCCACCGGGGATGGCGGCACCTTCCCGTCCGGGGGAGCGGTGTCGGTGAAGGAGGCTGTCCTGCCATTCGGGCGGTTCCACGGCGTCGACACCGTCCTTGGCCCGGAGATGCGCTCCACGGGGGAGGTCATGGGCATCGACCGGGAGTTCGGCATCGCCTTCGCGAAGTCTCAGCAGGCGGCCTACAGCGGCGGCCTGCCGACGTCCGGCACTGCCATTGTCTCGCTGGCCAACCGCGACAAGCGTGCAGCGATCTTCCCGCTCAAGCGACTGGCCGACCTCGGCTTTGCGATTCTGGCGACGGAGGGAACAGCCGATGTCCTGCGACGCAACGGAGTGGCGGCCGAGGTCATCCGCAAGCACCACCAGGGACGCGGGCCGCAGGGGGAGCGGACGACCGTCGACGCGATCCTGGCCGGCGAGGTGAACCTGATCGTGAACACCCCGTACGGAGTCGGCCCGCGACTGGACGGCTACGAGATCCGCACGGCAGCAGTGGCAAAGGGCATCGCCTGCATCACGACGGTGCAGGGCCTGGCAGCGGCCGTGCAGGGCATCGAGGCCCTCCAGCGCTCGCCCGCCCGGGTCCGCTCGCTGCAGGAGCATGCGGCTGACCTCATGGCCCGATGGGGCGGCAGGTCATCGGCAGGGTAGCGTCATGCCTTGCTGCGCCTGAGGCAGGCCAGTGCTCCTAGGTGCCTGGGAAGACGATTCGTGAAGGAAGCGTGGGCCTGACGTGCCGTTGCAGGTGAAGGGGGAGATTCTCGACGTCCGCCGCGTGGGCGCGTATTCCGTGCTGTCCATCACCGCTCCGGGCCTGCCGGAGCGCACCCGCCCAGGGCACTTCGTCACCGTCGGCATGGGCGGCGAGGAGTCCAGCATGGTGCTGCGCCGGGCGTTCGCGATCCACAACGTGCAGGAGCGAGGGGTCTACGGCGGGTCGATGGACATCGTCGTCGGATTGAACGGACCTGGCACCCGGTGGCTGACCGAGCGGCGCCGCCATGATCCGATCGACATCGTGGGGCCGCTGGGCCGGCCCTTCGTGCTGCCCAAGGAGCGGGTAGCCTGCGTGCTCGTCGGGGGCGGCTACGGCTCTGCTCCGCTGTTCATGCTGGCGGACCAGCTGCGCGAGCGAGGCTGCCGTGCCGATGTGATCCTCGGCGCATCCAGCGAGGACAAGCTGTTCGGCGTCCTGGAGATCAAGCGCGTGTGCTCCACCCTGACGATCACCACCGAGGATGGCTCCCAGGGCCTGCGCGGCCGGGTGACCGACATCCTCGGCGAGTCCATCGAGAAGTTCGACGCTGCCGTCGTCTACGCGTGCGGGCCGATGGGCATGCTGGAGGCCGTGGCCGACATCGCCGTGGCACACCGCGCGTACAGCCAGTGCTCCGTCGAGGAGTCAATGGCCTGCGGCATCGGCGTCTGCATGACGTGCGTCCTGCCGGTGATCGGCGACGACGGCGTCACGCGCATGGTTCGCTCGTGCGTGGAGGGCCCGGTCTTCCGCGGCGACCGCGTGCGCTGGGAGGACGTCGGCACGATTCCTGCGGATGCCCTCGGAGCACCGGCAGAGGCCGGCACATGACCCGCGCGATCATCGGACGAGCGCCCAGGCAGGGCCCGACCGAGATCCCGACGATCGACATGTCGACGTCCCTGGGCAACCTTCACCTCCTCGCACCCGTCCTGACCGCGTCCGGCTGCGCTTCATCCGGCCGCGAGCTCGACCAGTTCTTCGACATCACCCTGATCGGCGGCATCGTCACCAAGAGCGTGATGCTGCACCCCCGGGCCGGCCGACCCACGCCGCGCATGGCGGAGACCCCGAGCGGCATGCTCAACTCGATCGGGCTGCAGGGCCCAGGGGTGGAGGCGTTCATCGAGCGCGACCTGGCCTGGCTGGACCAGCGCGGGGTCACCACCGTGGTGTCCATCGCCGGCACGTCCGTCGACGAGTACGCCCGCATCGCGCAGAAGCTCCGCAATGCCTCGGGCATCTCGGCGATCGAGGTCAATATCTCCTGCCCCAACGTCGATGCCCGAGATCAGGTATTCGCATGCGATCCGGATGCCGCAGGGCACGTGGTCCAGGCAGTACGCCGGCATAGCGACCCCAGGACGCCCATCCTGGTCAAGCTCTCGCCCGACGTGACCGACATCACCGAGATCGCCCAGTCCGTGGCTCGCTCCGGTGCGCACGGGCTGTCCGTGATCAACACTGCCCTGGGAATGGTGATCGACGTCGACACGATGCGGCCCAAGCTCGCCGGAGTGACCGGAGGCCTGTCCGGGCCGGCCATCAGGCCCATCGCGGTGCGCTGCGTCTGGCAGATCCGCAAGGTCCTGCCGGATATCCCGATCCTGGGGATGGGCGGCATTCGCACCGGCCTGGATGCGCTGCAGTTCATCCTGGCCGGGGCGAATGCGGTGTCCGTCGGAACCATGGTGTTCAACGACCCGTCCGCCCCGCTTCGTGTCCAGAATGAGCTGGCCCTGGCACTCCACGAGCGAGGGTTCGGCTCCCTGCGCGAGGCGGTGTCGTACGCCCATCGAGCCCATGCGGACGGCTCTGTCGTCGACCTGCGACCAGGTGACCACGAGGACTCGTAGGTGCCGATGAACTCCGGGAGCGCCGTGCCCCCGAAGGCTTTCGCGCCCATCGCCGTTGCGATGGATGCACCTGACCTCGATGCCCTGCGTTCCTGGACCTCGGCCGTGGCGCCGGTCGTCTCCACGATCAAGGTCGGCCTGGAGGTCTACTGCCGCGACGGGGCTGCTGCCGTCCTCGCCGCCAGGCAGGCTGCCGAGCAGGCCGGCCACCCGGGCATCGGGGTCTTCGTTGACCTGAAGCTGCACGACATCCCGGCCACGGTTGCCGGCGCCGCCCGTGCGATCGCCCCGCTGGCCCCGGACTTCCTCACCGTGCATGCGGCCGGCGGCCCGGCCATGGTCCAGGCCGCTGCGCAGGCCCTCCCGGGCACCCGGATCACTGCCGTGACGGTCCTGACCTCGCTGGACGACCATGCGCTGGATGTCATCGGCATCCGGGGACCGGTGGGCCAGGCTGCGGTCCGTCTGGCCCGGATGTCGGTGCAGGCTGGTGCCCGAGCCATCGTCTGCTCGCCTCTGGAGGTCGCCGAGGTTCGCGCTGCAGTCCCCGATGACGTCGTCCTGATCACCCCGGGGGTACGGCCTGCTGGGGCCGAGCAGCAGGATCAGCGACGGGTGGCCACGGCCCAGCAGGCGCTGGCCGATGGCGCGGACCTGCTCGTGATCGGCCGCCCGATCACGGGGGCCGCGGATGTCGGACAGGCCGCGCGCCGGATCGCCGAGGGACTCACGCTGACCCGGGCCCAGTCGTGAGGGCTCCGCTCGTGGTCGTGTCCGGCCCGTCGGGGGTGGGCAAGAGCACGGTCGTCGCCGAGGCCCTGCGCCAGGCGCCGGATGCCTGGCTCTCGGTGTCGGCCACCACGCGGAAGGCTCGCCCGGGCGAGCAAGATGGCGTGGAGTACTGGTTCGTCGACGATGCCAGGTTCGACGCCCTCATTGCTGCCGGGGAGCTCCTGGAGTGGGCTGACTACGCAGGGCATCGATACGGGACCCCGCGCAGCCCGGTGGAGGCGCACAGGTCCGCGGGCACTCCGGTCCTGCTGGAGATCGAGGTCCAGGGCGCCCGTCAGGTCCGGGCAGCCCAGCCTGATGCACGACTGGTATTCCTGGCGCCCCCGTCGTGGGAGGAGCTGCAGGCACGCCTCACCGGGCGCGGGACCGAGTCTGAGGCGTCGGTTGCCCGGCGGCTGCAGGCCGCCCGCGAGGAGCTGTCGGCGCAGGGGGAGTTCGACGATGTGCTCGTCAATGCCGATGTCGGTGCATGTGCTGCGGCCTTGGTAGGGTTCCTCCATGAGTTCCGCTCGGCCTGAGGGCATCACTCACCCGTCCATCGATGCCCTGCTCGACAAGACGGACTCCAAGTACTCCCTGGTCTCCTATGCCGCCAAGCGTGCCCGGCAGATCAACGCCTACTACTCGCAGCTGGGCGAGGGCCTGCTGGAGTACGTCGGGCCCCTCGTGGAGACCCGCGTGCAGGAGAAGCCGCTGTCGATCGCGCTGCGCGAGATCGACGCCGGGCTGCTCCGGGTTGAGGCGGTCGAGGAGATCGACTGAGCCAGTCGACGCCACCTGACGCCATCCTGTCCCGGGCCGCCCAGTCGAGGGTCGTTCTGGGGGTCTCGGGCGGCATCGCGGCGTACAAGGCTGTCGAGGTCCTGCGTGGACTCGCCGAGGCTGGCCATCAGGTAACGGTGGTCCCGACCGATGCCGCCCTGCGCTTCGTGGGCGAGGCCACCTGGACGGCGCTGTCGGGTCGGCCGATCGCCACGTCGGTCTGGCAGCAGTCGCACGAGGTGCCGCATGTGCGGCTTGGCCAGCAGGCGGACCTCATCCTGGTCGTGCCGGCAACAGCTGACCTGCTGGCACGAGCGACCCACGGCATCGCCAGCGACCTGCTCACCAACGTCCTGCTCACGGCTCGCTGCCCGGTCCTGCTCGCCCCGGCGATGCATACCGAGATGTGGCAGCATCCCGCCACCGCCGCCAACGTCTCCCGGCTGCGCGAGCGGGGCATCGTCGTCCTCGAGCCGGACACCGGTCGGCTCACCGGCACTGACTCGGGCCCGGGCCGACTGCCCGATCCGGTGCAGATCGTCAATGCAGCGGCTGACCTGCTTCGCCGACGGCCGTCGTCCGATCTCGCCGGCCTGAGGATCGCCATCAGCGGCGGCGGCACCCGGGAATCCTGGGATCCGGTCCGCTACCTGGGCAATCGCAGCAGCGGCCGGCAGGCCGTCGCGCTCGCTCGCACTGCGGTCAGCCGGGGCGCGGAGGTCACGCTCGTCGCCGCCGCGATGGACGTCCCTGCGCCCGCCGGCGTTCGGGTCCTGCGCGTTGAAGCGGCCGCGCAGCTGGAGCAGGCCATGGTCGACCTGCTCCCCGTGAGCGAGGTCATCGTGATGGCGGCTGCGGTGGCCGACTACCGCCCCGAGCAGGCGGCGCCGAGCAAGGTCAAGAAGGAGGACGCCGGCGACGAGGTCGTCCTTCGACTGACCCAGACCAGCGATGTGCTGGCTCGCCTGTGCCGGATGCGGGCCGGTCGTCGTCCTCTCATCGTGGGATTCGCCGCCGAGACTGCCGGATCCTCGCGAGAGCTGCAGCGCCTGGCGGCCGCCAAGCTCGCACGCAAGGGCTGTGACCTGCTAGTCGCCAACGACGTGGGGGCCGACGCCGTGTTCGGGTCGCAGGAGAACGCCGTGATGATCCTCGCGCCGGACGGCTCCACCGTTGAGGTGCCGCGGTCCGGCAAGGACGCCATCGCCGATGCCATCTGGGACCACGTGGTCCTCGGGCTGGCCGGCGCGTAGCCGCTAGACTGCGCACCTCAGTGCCTGCCTGGCCGCCGTGCGGGCGACCTGGTGTTCGACTACGCAAAGCGCAAAAGGGGTTCTCAGGTGTCCAAGCGTCTGTTCACGTCCGAGTCGGTCACCGAGGGTCATCCGGACAAGATGGCCGACCAGATCAGCGATGCGATCCTCGATGACCTGCTCCGCCAGGACCCGAAGTCCAGGGTGGCGGTCGAGACCATGCTGACCACAGGCCAGGTCCATGTTGCCGGAGAGGTCACCACGTCCGGCTTCGCCGACGTGATGCGGCTGGTTCGGGATACCGTCCTCGGCATCGGCTACGACTCCTCCGTGAAGGGCTTCGACGGCGAGTCCTGCGGGATATCAGTCTCGATCGGCACGCAGTCGCCTGACATCGCCCAGGGCGTCGACGACGCGATCGAGGAGCGCGAGGGCGGCAGCCACGACCCGCTCGATCGCCAGGGCGCGGGCGACCAGGGCCTGATGTTCGGCTACGCATGCACCGACACCGTTGAGCTGATGCCGCTGCCGATCTCGCTGGCGCACCGGCTCGCCGAGCGGCTGACGCAGGTGCGCAAGGACGGCACCGTTCCCTACCTCCGGCCCGACGGCAAGACCCAGGTGACGATCGAGTACGACGAGGACGACCGGCCCACGCGCATCGACACGATCGTGGTATCCAGCCAGCACGCGGCGGACATCAACCTCGAGACGATGCTGGCGGCCGACGTGCGCACCCATGTCGTTGAGCCGGTACTGGCGACCATCGACCTCGATTCCCGTGACGTCCGACTGCTGGTGAACCCGACCGGCAGGTTTGTCACCGGTGGCCCGATGGGCGATGCGGGCCTGACCGGCAGAAAAATCATCGTCGACACCTATGGCGGCATGGCCCGACATGGCGGCGGTGCGTTCTCCGGCAAGGATCCGTCGAAGGTCGACCGATCGGCCGCGTACGCGATGCGCTGGGTGGCCAAGAGCGTCGTGGCGGCGGGGCTGGCGACCAGGTGCGAGGTCCAGGTGGCCTACGCGATCGGCAAGGCTCATCCGGTCGGCGTCTTCGTGGAGACCTTCGGTACCGGCGTGATCGGTGACGAGGCGATCCAGGAGGCCGTCCTGCGGGTCTTCGACCTTCGGCCAGCGGCGATCATCCGAGACCTGGACCTCCTTCGGCCCATCTACCGGGCGACGAGCGCGTACGGCCACTTCGGCCGGCCCCAGGGGGTCAACGTGCTCCTCGACCATGATGATGCGGCCGCCAGAACCCAGGTCGGCCCGACATTCACCTGGGAGAGCGTCGACCGAGCCGAGGACCTTCGCGCCGTCGCCGGCATCTAGTCGGGCCCCTTGCCTGAGTCGCTCCTCATCGCCCAGGTGCGGATCGACTCGCCCCTGCCGCAACTGGACCGCCCCTTCGACTATGCGGTCCCTGCGGGCCTCGACGTCGTCTTCGGCTCGCGGGTCCGGGTTCGCTTCGCCGGCCGCCTGGTCAGCGGACTGGTCGTCGGCCTGGCACGGGAGAGCGAGCGCGAGGGCGCCCTGCGGCCGGTCGAACGCGTCCTCGGGCCTGAGCCGGTGCTCAGGCCCGAGATCCTGCAGCTTGCCGAGGCCGTGGCTGAGCGCTACGCGGGCACCGTGCGCGATGTCCTGCGCGCTGCCATACCGCCGCGGCACGCCCGAGCGGAGGAGCGCGCGCAGTCGGCGGATGCAGCCGATCCGCCATCGCGGGCGGGGAGCATGCCGCCAGACCTCGATCAGGCGTGGTCGCGATACCGCCATGGCCCGGCCCTCGTGCGTCGGCTGCAGGCCGAGTCGCGTCCGCCGGTGCGGGCGGCTTGGGCCTGTGCGCCAGCGGGTGAGTGGCCGCGGGAGATCGCCGCGGCCGTGCAGGCGGTACTCGGAGGTACCGAGGGTGGGGTCATCATCGTCGTGCCGGATGCCTGGGATGTCCGACGGGTCCGCCAGGCCGTGGCGCCCCTCGGCGACGCAGTCGCCGTCCTCACGGCGGACCTCGGGCCGCAGCGGCGGTACCAGGAGTTCCTGCGAGTCCTGCGCGGCCAGGTCCGTGTCGTCATCGGCACCCGGGGGGCGGTCTTCGCACCCATGCCGAGGTGCACGGCCCTCATTGTGTGGAATGACGGGGACGAAGCCCTGTGGGATCCCCAGGCGCCGTACTGGAATGCCCGCGATGTTGCCGCCCTGCGCTCGCACCTGACGGGTTGTGCGCTCCTGGTCGGATCCCCGGCCCGGAGCACCGCGGTTCAGGCCTGGTGCGAGCAGGGCTGGGCTCGATCGGTGGACCCGCTCACGACCGTCGTACGCCAGTCGGGCCCAATCGTGCGAGGCCTGGACGGCCCCTCCGATGCATCTGACGCCGCTGCGAGCGCTGCCCGGATTCCGCACCTGGCGTGGCTGGTGGCGAAGGAGGGCCTGCGCACCGGGCCCGTGCTCGTGCAGGTCCCCCGTCGTGGCTACCTGCCGGCGCTGGCGTGCCAGGCCTGCCGGGCACCGGCAGTCTGCGCCTGCTCGGGGCCGCTGGGCATGACGCGGGGGAGTTCCGTGCCCGCATGCGCCTGGTGCGCCGCGCTGGCGACGGCATGGGCGTGCCGGTCCTGCGGGTCCACGCGGATTCGAGCCGTCTCGATCGGGGTCGAGCGCACCGCTGAGGAGTTCGGCCGCGCATTCCCCGGAGTCGCCGTGGTCTGGTCCGCGGGCGAGCAGCAGCGGCGTACCACATCGCGGGCCTCGGCACTGGTCGTTGCCACGCCTGGGTCCGAGCCCGTCGTCACCGGGGGCTACGCCGCCGTCATCATCCTGGACGGCCGATCCCAGCTCCAGCGGCAGGGCATGCGGGCTGCCGAGGATGCCGTCCATCGATGGTTCTCAGCCGCCATGCTGGCCAGTCCTGGCGCCCACGTCGTGGTGACCGCCGAGCATTCCCTGCCGCCGGTTCAGGCGCTCGTCCGCTGGAACGCAGCCTGGTTCGCCCAGCGCGAGCTGGCCGAACGGCGAAGTGCCGGACTTCCTCCCTGGACCCGATTCGCGGTGCTCCGTGGCCCGACGGCTGAGATCGAGCAGATGGCTGCAGGCATCGGCGTGCCCCACCGCGTCCTCGGGCCCGTGGATGACAGGCTGATGGTCGTCGCCGACCGGTCCGATGGCATGGCACTCGCGGGGGAGCTCCGGGCGCTGACGGCCATCCGCGCGGCACGCGGGGACGTCCCGGTGCGGATCAGCCTGGATCCCTGGGATATCTAGGCAGCAGGTCCCGCCGCACCGGCGCATTGCGGGGCCTTGCCTAGACTGCCGGCATGGCCGTCCAGCCGATCAGGCTCTTCCCGGATCCGGTGCTGCGCACGCCCGCAGCGCCGGTGGAGACCTTCGACAAGGAGCTTCGCAGGCTGGTGAAGGACCTCACCGAAACGATGGTCGACGCACCCGGTGCCGGGCTGGCCGCGCCGCAGATCGGGGTCTCGCTGCGCGTATTCACGTACTGGGTCGACGACGAGCTCGGGCACCTGGTGAATCCGGACCTCGACCTTTCCGAGGATGTCCAGGACGGGGAGGAGGGATGCCTGTCGGTGCCGGGGATGGCCTTCGACACCCGGCGGGCGCGCAGCGTCGTCGCCCGGGGCATGAACATGCACGGCGAGCCGGTGGTCATCAGTGGCAGCGACCTGCTGGCCCGCTGCGTCCAGCATGAGACCGATCACCTCGATGGGATCATCTTCATCGATCGGCTCGACGCCGAAGGCCGCAAGGAGGCGATGCGCCAGATCCGGCAGGCGGAGTGGTTCGCGGATCAGGCCATCGCGGTAAGTCCGCATCCGATCTCCTCGCGATGGCTGTAGGCCCGAGCGCGCGCCGCGCAATCGTGCTGGTCCCAGGAGAGATGGCGCTGGTCCCAGGAGAGATCGTGCTGCTCGCATGAGAGTCGTCTTCGCGGGGACGCCGGCTGTTGCCTGCACCGCCCTAGCGGCCATTGCCGGCTCTGGGCACGAGGTCGTGGCAGTGGTGACCCGCCCGGACGCACCCAGGGGCCGTGGCCGGGGGCTTGAGCCAAGTCCAGTCGCTGTCCTCGCCGAGGAGCTCGGGGTGCCGATCCTGCGGCCCGTCCGCATCGCAGATGCCGAGTTCGAGGCGGCCCTTCGTGCCCTTCGCCCCGACTGCTGCCCGGTCGTTGCCTACGGCAACCTGCTGCCCGAGCCGATCCTGGGCATCCCGACGCTCGGCTGGGTCAACCTCCATTTCTCGCTCCTGCCGGCCTGGCGCGGTGCCGCGCCGGTCCAATGGGCGATTCTCGCCGGTGATGAGGTCACCGGCGCCTGCACCTTCCGTATCGGCCCGGGCCTGGACGACGGCCCGCTGTACGGCACGGTGACGCAGGCCATCAGCCGGCAGGACACCACGGGCACGCTGCTCGAGCGCCTCGCCGACGCAGGAGCCAGGCTTCTCGTCGAGACGCTCGACGCCCTGGCTGCCGGCACTGCCATCGCAGTGCCCCAGCCTCGTGATGGCGTCACCTATGCGCCGAAAGTCACGGCCGATGACGCCCGAGTGCGGTGGACCGATCCGCTCATCGGCGTCGATCGTCGGATTCGCGCGATGACGCCTGCCCCAGGAGCGTGGACACAGCTCGGCGAGCAACGGGTGAGCATCCTGCCGCTGCGCCAGGATGCCGGGCCGGGGCCCGTGGGCCTGCCTCCGGGCCACGCTCGACTTGCCGGCCAGGTCGTGTGGGTCGGTACGGCGACCGAGCCTGCAGCCCTCGGCGAGGTCCGGGCCCCGGGTCGCCGGCAGATGCCGGCCGCGGACTGGGTCCGCGGGCTGCGGGTCGATGGCATTGTCCTCGCCTGAGCCCAGGCGCCCGGCCGGCGACCGGGCCCGTGACGCTGCGCTGGAGCTGCTCCGGCAGGTGGACGAGGACGATGCCTATGCGAACCTGGCGCTTGCGGCCATCCTGGCCGCACGTCGGCTGACCGGTCGCGACGCGGCGTTTGCCACCGAGCTGGCCTACGGGACGCTGCGCTGGCAGGGCCTGTACGACGCCGTCCTCGACGATGCGGTGCGCGGCGACCCGGCGCGGGTGACGCCGTCCATGCGTCGTGTCCTGCGCATGGGCGCACACCAGCTGCTGTCAATGCGCGTGCCTGCCCATGCCGCCGTCAGCTCCTGCGTTGCCCTGGCCCGTGGGCTCGGGCAGGGGGCCGCCGCCCGAGCCGGCTTCGCCAATGCGGTGCTGCGGGCCGTCGCCGCACGTGACCTGCCGGCCTGGGCGGATCATCTCGGCATCACCGGCTCGGACCCGGCCTCGCTGGCCGTGCGCTGGTCGCACCCTGGGTGGATCGTGCGAGCCTTCGGCGATGCGCTCGGCCCCCGTCGGGGCGAGCTGGCCGACCTGCTGCGTGCCGACAATGCACCCGCCCGACCGACCCTGGTCGCCCGCCCTGGCCGGATGCGTCCGGAGGACCTGTGGGCCCTCGACGGCATCGAACCGGGTCGATGGTCACCACTGGCGGGCATCCTCGCCGCCGGTGCCCCGGATGCCCTGCCGGTGGTGCGCGCGGGCGCTGCCGGGGTGCAGGACGAGGGCAGTCAGCTGGTCGCCCTCGCCCTGGCCCGTGCGGTCGTGACCAGCCGCGAGGGACGATGGCTTGACCTGTGCTCGGGTCCGGGGGGCAAGGCCGCCGTCCTGGCGGGCCTTGCCGCCGTCGATGGCGCAGGGAGGGCAGCCCTGGTGGCCGTCGAGCCGCACCAGCACCGGGCCGCTCTCGTGCGCCAGGCGCTCGAGCTGGCGGCGGATGCCGACCAGGATCCGGGTGCGCCCACGGTGATTTGCGCGGATGCGCGTACTCGTCCGTGGGGCGAGCTGCAGTTCGACCGCGTCCTCGTCGATGCGCCCTGCACCGGCATCGGTGCCCTCCGGCGCCGGCCAGAGGCCCGCTGGCGCCGGACCCCCGATGACCTGATCACCCTCGGCCCGCTGCAACGGGATCTCCTGCGGGCAGGCCTGTCAGCCGTCTCCATAGGCGGGGTGCTTGCGTACGTCACGTGCTCCCCGCACCTGGCGGAGACGCAGGCCGTGGTCTCCGACGTGATGGCCGGGGCGGGCGACTTCTCGGTCGAGGATGCCAGGGCCCTGCTGCCGGAGGTCCCTGACTGCGGTGACGGGCCCTTTGTGCAGCTGTGGCCGCACCGGCATGGAACGGACGCGATGTTCCTCGCCTTGATCCGCCGTCATGCGACGTGATCGCCCAGCCGGTCGACGGGCGCCGCTCGCTCGCAGATCCGGCCGGCGGGATTGATCGCCGGGGGTGCGAGCTAGGGCGTGATCGCGCACGGGGCATCATGGCGCCATGGGCCTGCGGATCTGTCCGAGCGTGCTGAACACGGACTTGTCGAACCTTGCCGCCGAGGTCGAGCGGGTGTCCCGGTCCGCGGACTTCGTCCACCTGGACGTCATGGACAATCACTTCGTCCCGAACCTGACCTTCGGCCTGCCGGTCGTCGCAGCCCTGATGCAGCACTGCACCGTGCCGGCCGACTGCCACCTGATGATCGAAGACCCGGATCGCTGGGCGCCCGGGTACGCCGAGGCAGGTGCTGCCAGTGTCACGTTCCACGTCGAGGCGGCCGCGCGGCCCGCGCAGATCTGCCGAGACCTTCGATCCCATGGGGCCCGCGCCGGCGTCGCGGTCAATCCGGGCACCGATGTGAGAGTCCTGGACGACCTCGTCGGTGAGCTGGACATGATCCTGGTGATGACCGTGGAGCCAGGATTCGGAGGCCAGGCGTTCCTGGAAGAGGCGCTGCCGAAGATCGCCCACGCCCGGGCACTCGCGGATCGAGCAGGCGGCGACGTGTGGGTGCAGGTGGATGGCGGGGTGGACGAGCGGACGATCGAGCGCTGTGCAGGGGCCGGCGCAGATGTGTTCGTCGCCGGCTCAGCCGTGTACGGAGCGTCCGATCCAGCGGCCATGGTGGAGCGGCTGCGCTCCCTTGCCACGGAAGCGCGTCCGACGTGAGCGACTGGCAGGCGTGGATGCGCCGCGCCATCGAGCTGGCACTGGCTCCGGACGTGCCCCGCTCGGCGAATCCTCGGGTGGGCTGCGTCATCGTCGACGCCTCCGGCCAGCTCGTCGGCGAGGGATTCCATCGGGGTGCTGGGTCCGAGCATGCCGAGGTCGTGGCGCTCAGGGCAGCCGGCGAGCGAGCCCGCGGAGGGGCCGCAATCGTCACGCTGGAGCCGTGCCGCCACACCGGGCGGACAGGTCCGTGCACCGCTGCGCTCATCGAGGCGGGTATCGCCACGGTCGTGTTCGCCCAGCACGACCCTTCGCGCCAGGCAGGCGGCGGCCGGGAGGTGCTGCGGTCCGCGGGCATCGAGGTCATCGGAGGGGTCCTGCTGGCCGAGGCCGAGCAGGTGACCCTGGGCTGGACCCATCTCGCGCGAACCGGCCGGCCCCTGGTGACGGCCAAGTGCGCGATGTCCCTCGATGGGCGGGTGTCCGGGCCCTCCGGCGAGCCCATCGCCATCACCGGCGAGGGCGCGAATGCCTGGTCGCACCGCTTCCGCGGTCATGTCGACGCGATCTGCGTCGGAACGGGGACGGTCATCGCCGACGACCCCCGGATCACTGCCCGGGATGCCTCGGGCGACCTGCTGCCCCGGCAGCCGCTTCGGGTCGTCGTCGGCAAGCGCGACCTGCCCGCGGGCCTGCGCGTGTTCGACGGCGCAGCCCCCACCCTGGTCGTCCCCAGCCATGAGCCGCAGGAGGTACTCGCCGCGCTCATGGAGCGTCATGTGCACCATGCGCTCATCGAAGGCGGGCCGACACTCTGCGGAGCCTTCCTCGACGCGGGGCTGGTCGACGAGGTGCTGTGGTGGATCGCCCCCCGGCTGCTCGGCTCGGGGCTGCCAGCCCTGGCCCGCCTGGGCAGGCCTGTGCCGGTCGATGTGGTCGCGGTCGAGCAGATCGGGGAGGATGTGCTCGTGCGCGGCCGTATCGGCAAGGCCACCGAGGCGACAGGATCGGGATGTTCACTGGAATAGTGGAGGAGCGCGGGACTGTCGCGTCCGTCGAGCCGCTGTCGCAGGCAGCGCGCCTGGAGGTTGGGGCCAGCCTGGTGCTGCAGGGCACCAGGCCGGGAGACTCAATCTCGGTCAATGGCGTGTGCCTGACCGTGGTCGAGCTCGTCGACGCAGGCTTCACCGCTGACGTGATGCAGGAGACCCTGGTGCGGACCTCGCTGGCGCGGGCGGTGCCGGGGGCGCTGGTCAACCTGGAGCGCGCGGTCCGGGCCGACGGCCGGCTTGGCGGGCACCTGGTGCAGGGTCACGTAGACGGCACCGGGGTCATTCGCGAGATCAGCCCATCCGAGAACTGGACGCTCATGCGGATCTCGGTTCCCGTCGGCCTGGAGCGCTACGTGGCCCAGAAGGGCTCGATCACCGTCGATGGCGTATCGCTGACCGTGGTCGACGTCCGCGATGACTGGTTCACCGTGTCGCTTATCCCGACGACCCTGGAGCAGACCACCCTGGGGAGCCGGTCTGTAGGCGAGGTCGTGAATCTGGAGGTCGACGTCATCGCCAAGTACGTGGAGCGGCTGCTGGCGCAGGGCGTCGGCCTGCAGGCAGGCGAGGGTTCGTCGCACGAGGGGCCTGCCTCGATTCCAGGTGCTGAAGGCCGCGATGATCCCCGCTGACGAGGTCTTCAACGGGGAGACATTGCCCCTGCCCGATCCCACGCACCTGTCATCGCAGGGGGATCCGGGTCCGGCCAGCCGAGTGTCCTTCCTCGACACGATCGAGTCGGCCATCAGCGATGTTGCCGCAGGGCGGCCGGTCGTGGTGGTCGACGACGAGGATCGCGAGAACGAGGGAGACCTGATCTTCGCCGCCAGCGCGGCCACCACGGAGCTGGTTGCCTTCGTGATCCGGCATACCTCGGGCTACGTGTGCGTCGCGATGACCGGCGACGACCTCGACCGACTCGGGCTTCCGCCGATGACCGCGGTGAACGAGGATCGCAAGGGGACCGCCTACGCGGTGTCGGTCGATGCCCGTGACGTCGAGTCGACCGGCATCTCCGCTCGTGACCGCGCCCACACCATCCGGGTGCTGGCGGACTCTGCTACCGAGCCCTGGGATCTCACCCGACCCGGCCATGTCATGCCGCTTCGTGCCGTCCAGGGCGGGGTTCTTCGCCGGCCGGGGCATACGGAGGCCGGGGTCGACCTGGCCCGACTGGCCGGCCTGCGGCCCGCGGGTGCCCTGTGCGAGCTGGTGAACGACGACGGATCGATGATGCGGGCCGCCCAGTGCCGGGCCTTCGCCGACGCCCACGGGCTGCGGATGATCTCCATTGCCGACCTCATCCGCTTCCGCCGGCGGACCGAGCGCCAGGTCCAGCGTGTGGCCACCACTGCGCTGCCCACCGAGTTCGGCGATTTCACGGCCATCGGCTACCGGAGCGACATCGACGGCGTCGAGCACCTCGCCCTGGTCCGAGGGGAGATCGGCGACGGGGAGTCGATCCTGGTGCGGGTCCACTCCGAGTGCCTCACCGGTGACGCGCTCGGCTCCCTGCGCTGCGACTGCGGGCCTCAGCTCCATGCCGCCATGCGAGCTGTCTGCGAGGAGGGCCGGGGCGTGGTGCTGTACGTGCGCGGGCACGAGGGCCGGGGCATCGGCCTGCTGCACAAGCTGATGGCCTACGAGCTGCAGGATCAGGGCCGGGATACCGTCGAGGCGAACCTCGACCTGGGCCTGCCGGCCGATGCCCGGGACTACGGCACAGGGGCCCAGATCCTGGCGGATCTGGGAGTGCGCAGCATGCGCCTGCTCACGAACAATCCGGCCAAGCGCGCCGGCCTGGAGGGGTACGGCCTGTCGATCGTGGAACGGGTCCCGCTGCTGGTCGCCCCGAACGACCACAATCAGCGCTACCTGCAGACCAAGGCCGTCCGGATGGGCCACCAGATACCCTCGGATGCGTCATGAGCGGCGCTGGGGCCCCACGCGTGGAGGTCGACGGACGAGGCATCCGGCTTGCCGTGGTGGCGGCCTCCTGGCACGAGACGGTCATGGGTGGCCTCATCGCCGGGGCCGAGCGCGCCTGCCGGCTCGCCGGGGCCGAGTGGATCTTGATGCGTGTCCCGGGCTCCTTTGAGCTGCCCGTCGTCGCCCAGGCATGCGCACCGCACTTCGATGGGATCGTGGCGCTCGGCGTGGTGATCCGGGGAGGCACGCCGCACTTCGACTACGTGTGCGACGCCGCGACAGCAGGGCTTGCCCGCGTCGCCCTCGATCACCGGATTCCCGTGGGCTTCGGCCTGCTCACCTGCGACGACGAGGCGCAGGCACTGGATCGCGCCGGGCTGGACGGATCCCGCGAGGACAAGGGAGCCGAGGCAGCCTGGGCTGCGCTCTCGACCATTGCCGTCCTGCGCTCGATCCCGCCGCACGCCTAGGCTACCGCCGTGAAGACCTTCGACGACCTCTACGCCGAGCTGGTCCGCAAGACCACCTATGGCGACGACGCATCCGGCACAGTGCGGCTCCTCGAGCAGGGAGTCCATGCTGTGGGCAAGAAGGTGGTCGAGGAGGCCGCGGAGTCGTGGATGGCAGCCGAGCACGAGGGCCACGAACGTGCGGCTGAGGAGATCGCGCAGTTGCTGTACCACGTCCAGGTGCTCATGCTTGCCAGCAAGGTCACCCTGGACGACGTCTACCGCAGGCTCTAGTGGTGCTTCGTGTCGCCGTCCCGAACAAGGGACAGCTTGCCGAGCCGGCCCGCGCGATGCTCGCGGAGGCCGGCTACCTCCGCAGTGCCGGGGTGCGGGACCTCGTCGTGCAGGACCCGGACAATGACGTGGAGTTCTTCTTCCTGCGGCCCAAGGACATCGCCATCTACGTCGGCGAGGGCACCCTTGACCTTGGCATCACCGGCCGCGACATGCTGCTGGACTCGGGCGCCATGGCCGACGAGCTGCTTGCCCTCGGGTTCGGGCCGTCGACCTTCCGCCTAGCGGCGGCGCAGGGGACGATCACGACCGTGCATGACCTGTCCGGCCTTCGGATCGCGACCTCGTACGATGGCCTGCTGCGCACATGGCTCGCCGATCAGGGCATCCAGGCGCGGGTGGTCCGCCTTGACGGAGCGGTCGAGAACGCGGTGGCCCTCGGGGTCGCGGACGCGGTCGCTGATGTCGTTGCGACGGGCACCACCCTGCGGAAGGCGGGCCTAGAGCCGGTCGGGGAGCCTTTGCTGAGGTCCGAGGCATTGCTGATCAGACGGTCCGGCGCCCCCAGCACGGCTGCGGTGGCGACGTTCATGCGGCGCCTGCAGAGCGTGATGGTGGCCAGGAACTACGTCATCGTCGACTACGACATCCCGACGGATCGGCTGGAGGGCGCGTGCCGGATCACGCCGGGGTTCGAGTCGCCGACCGTCTCGCCGCTTCATGACCCGACCTGGTCGGCGGTCCGGGCGATGGTGCCCCAGGTGGACGTGCACCGGATCATGGATGAGCTCTACGAGCTCGGCGCTCGCGGGGTCCTGGTGACCGTCATCCATGCCTGCCGGCTGTGACGGCCACGCCTGGCCCGGGCTCGTCCCGGGTCGCTGATCGCGGTCGCGCAGCTCGGGGATCAGTCGCGGGCAATGGCCGGTCCTTGGCCCGCCCGGCCTTCGGTGACGATGACGGCAGCGCGGACTCTCGGCTGCGATCGGCCATCGCCTCGGGAATGGCGGTCGACCTCGCGGTCCTGGCCTCCACCAGGCTGCTGGTGGCTGTCATCGCGGTTGAGGACGTCGCGGTTGAGGACGGCCGGCCAGTGGAGTCAAGGGTCGTGGGTGACAAGGGCAGTCACATGGCAGTGGTGTCCATGATCAACGCGGCAGGCGAGAAGGGGCTGCTCGCGTTCACCGGCCTTGACTCCATGCAGGCGTGGGACCGGCTGGCCCGGCCCGTTCCGGTGCCGGGCGCTGATGCGGCACGTGCGGCCCTGGCCGATGGAGCCACGGCCCTGGTCATCGACGTGCAGGGCCCGGCCAGGCTGGTCGTTGCCGGCGACGTGCTGCGCGCCCTCGCGGACTGGGAGGCAGCCGAGCCCTCCCATGGCCTGGGCTGAGGGCTGCGGCATTCGCCGGCGGTGCATGTGCATTTCACTCGCCCTGTGGGTCACTGGTAGGGTAACGCTGATTGATTCGGCCCATCGCCGGTGCCTGGCATCTGATGCCTGGGACTGTCGTCATGTCGGCTCGAATCGCACAAGCGGAGTCTCGGCTCCCACCCCTGGGCTTTCCACGGTCCTGCGGGTCACGGCACGGGCGCCCGTCGGGCGCCCTGTTGCCATGCCGGGGCTTGCGCGCGTGCCGCCCCGCGGCCCCCGCTGGGCGGATCCCTGCAGCAGGTGTTCCGTCACGAGCAAGGAGGCGCCATCAGCGTCGAGCCCCGTATCAATGACCGGATTCGCGTCCCCGAGGTTCGCCTCGTCGGGCCGAATGGGGAGCAAGTCGGCATCGTCCGGATCGAGGATGCCCTCCGCCTAGCGGCCGAGGCTGATCTGGACCTCGTCGAGGTTGCCCCGATGGCCAAGCCACCGGTCTGCAAGCTCATGGACTTCGGCAAGTTCAAGTACGAGGCCGCCATGAAGGAGCGCGAATCCCGGCGCAACCAGACGCACACCATCATCAAGGAGATGAAGCTCCGGCCCAAGATCGACTCGCATGACTACGAGACGAAGAAGGGCCACGTCGAGCGATTCCTGCGCGCGGGCGACAAGGTGAAGATCACGATCATGTTCCGAGGTCGTGAGCAGAGCCGACCGGAGCTCGGCCTCCGGTTGCTCGCACGGCTCGCGGACGACGTCGAGGAGCTCGGCTTCGTAGAGGCCACGCCGAAGCAGGACGGACGCAACATGATCATGGTGCTCGCGCCGCACCGACGGAAGTCGGATGCGGCACGGCCCAGGGAAGCCAAGGCCTCGGCTCCTGAGCTCGACGCCGCAGCAGGAGCCTGACCAAGACGCGCACCGGTGGACCGGGACGCACGACCAGCAGCGAGGAAGACATGCCGAAGCAGAAGACCCACAGCGGAGCCAAGAAGCGTTTCAAGGTCACCGGCTCGGGGAAGATCACCCATGAGCAGGCTAACCGCCGTCACCTGATGGAGGTCAAGCCCAGCAAGCGCACCCGACGCCTGGAGTCAGACCAGGTGGTCGCGCCCGCTGACGTCCGCAAGGTAAAGAAGCTGCTGGGCCGCTGAGCGGCTCCCTGACCACATCTCGGCTTCCCCACATCCCAGGAGAATGACATGGCACGTGTGAAGCGCTCGGTGAGTGCACAGAAGAAGCGGCGTGAGATCCTCGAGCGGGCCAGCGGCTATCGGGGCCAGCGGTCTCGGCTCTATCGCAAGGCCAAGGAGCAGGTCACCCATTCGCTGGTCTACGCCTATGCCGACCGCCGGACTCGCAAGGGCGACTTCCGGCGCTTGTGGATCCAGCGGATCAATGCGGGTGCCCGGGCCAATGGGATGACCTACAACCGGTTCATCCAGGGGCTGAAGGTGGCGGGAGTCGAGGTCGACCGACGCATGCTCGCCGAGCTCGCCGTGAACGATCCGGCTGCGTTCGCGAGCCTGGTCGGAGTGGCGCGCGCTGCGGTTCCAGCGGCCAGCGCCTGACGCGTGGGCTCCGGGCCCATCACCTCCCGGACATCCGCACGGGTACTGGCGGTCCGGCGTCTGCACTCGGCCAAGGGCCGCCGTGAGGCGGGCCTGATCCTCGTCGAGGGCGCCGATGGGGTGCAGGAGGCCCTGGCCAGCCGGTTCGACGTCCTGGAGGTGTTCTTCGCGCCCCGCGCGGCGGAACGCGATCGCGAGCTCCTGGCGCTGGCCCGTGCGTCAGGGGCCGATGTCGTGGAAGTCTCCGAATCGGTGATGGACGCAATGGCGCAGACCCAGGCCCCGCAGGGCCTGATCGCCACCTGCCGCTGGGCTCCGTCGCCGTTGCCGGCGGCCATCCAGGCCGGGGGGTCGACGATCGTGCTGGAGGCCGTGTCGGACCCCGGCAATGCCGGCACCATCATGCGCACGGCTGATGCGGTCGGGTTGGCCGGGGTCGTGCTGACGGAGGGCTCGGTCGACCCGGCGAATGGCAAGTGCATCCGGGCGAGCGCCGGATCTGCCTTCCGGATTCCTATCGCGGCGGGCGTGCCCATGGAGGCAGTGCTGGCGGCTGCCCGTCATGCCGGCCTGGTGGTCGTCGCGGCAACGGCCGATGGCGAGCAGGACCTGTTCGAATGGACCAGGTCCCGGGCGCGTCCGAGCAGCAGCTGCTGGGTGCTGGGCAGCGAGGCGCATGGCCTCAGCGACCTGGCTCGCTCGGCGGCCGACGTCCGCGTGCGCATTCCCATGTCGTCCCGTCACGCGGCCGGCGGCCCGGAATCCCTGAACGTCGCGAGCGCCGCTGCCGTGTGCCTGTACGCCGCATTCGCAGTCGGCATGGAAGACTAGGCAACGGGCTCAGGGGCGCGCCGCGCCCTGGCCCGAGCGCGAGCAAGGCGAGATCCGACACCGAGGAGCCCAATGTCCTACGTGAAGCTGCCGGTCTTCGACGAGACCGGGTACGTCGTCGTCGACTCCTACGACCAGGCCGCTGATCCCAAGGAGTGGGAGCAGCTGATCTACGTCGACTGGAAGTCCTCCGGCGATACCCGCTTCGCTCCGCTCGCCAGCGCCTACGGAGCCATCGAGTGCGATGGATTCTGGAACCATAACCCGCCCAAGACCGACAAGGACGGGGTCTGGGTCACCGAGAACGTGGCCATCGCCCCCCGGCTGACCGAGCGGGCGCAGGAACCTGGGGCGAACGTGGGCAGGTGCCGGGTCATCGAGCTTCAGCCGAACACCTATGCCGATGCGATCTACAACCTGCATCGCGACGACAACAACAGGCTCAACCCCGAGGGCACTGGCTGGATCGTGCGTGCCTTCTTCAACCTCACTGACAACCCGGACTCGGTCATGATCCTGCGCGAGGACAAGGACGACCCGGCGACGGAGACACGGATCCCGTTGCCCGCAGGCGCCCAGGTCGTGATCGATACCCAGCGCCTCTACCACGCGGTATGGCATCCAGGTGACGAGCCTCGGTACTGCCTGATCACCTCCTATGAGTCATCCCCGGAGCTTGACGCCTGGATCAGTGCCCGCGGCCCTCGACCGAGGGTCGACAGCGCCTACGTGGATCCTGCCCAGGCCCAGGAGGCGTACGCGCAGGCCGAGGCCAGGCGGGCGGCCCGGGCTGCGGCGCTGGCCGCCCAGGGCCAGGATCCTCGCTTCGGCGACGGCACGATGGCGGCGGCAACGACCTCCGGTGGCGGGATGGAAGTGCTCTCGGAGGCATGAGCGCTCGCACGGTTCCATACAGCGCGGTTCTCGACGAGCTCGAGGCCGAGGCCATTCACATCTACCGGGAGACGGCTGCTGCCTTCCGGAACCCGGTCTTGCTCTACAGCATCGGCAAGGACTCATCCGTCCTGCTGCACCTGGCGCTGAAGGCCTTCGCCCCGGCGGGGCTGCCCTTCCCGGTCATGCACATCGACACGACCTGGAAGTTCCGGGAGATGATCGAGTTCCGCGATCGACGGGTACGCGAGCTCGGCCTTGACCTCCGCATCGCGACGAATGCCGAGGCGGTAGCCCAGGGCGTCACGCCGTTCACCCATGGCACGCACGAGTACACGCGGATCATGAAGACCGTCGCGTTGCGCGAGGGCATCGACCGGTACGGGTTCGATGCCGCGATCGGCGGCGCGCGACGCGATGAGGAGCGCAGTCGTGCCAAGGAGCGGGTGTTCTCGCTGCGGGAGCCCGGCCATCGCTGGGAGCCTCGCAAGCAGCGGCCGGAGTTCTGGCGGACCGCGAACACGACCCTTGCCGAAGGGCAGTCGATGCGGGTCTTCCCGCTGTCGAACTGGACGGAGCTGGACATCTGGCGCTACATCGAGCGCGAGCAGATCCAGATCCCCGATCTGTACTTCGCCAGGCCGCGGCCCGTGGTTCGCCGGGACGGCGTCCTGATCATGGTGGACGACGACCGCTTTCCCCTGCGGGACGGTGAGCAGCCGGCGATGACATCGGTTCGCTTCCGGACCCTGGGCTGCTATCCGCTCACCGGTGCAGTGCAGTCAACGGCCGACACCCTGGCCGACCTCATCGCCGAGATGGAGGCCTCGAACGTGTCCGAGCGAGCCGGGCGGCTGATCGATGGCGAGGGTGGCGGCTCGATGGAGGCGAAGAAGGCGGAGGGGTACTTCTGATGACGACGACCCAGCAGGGGGTCGAGGCATCTGGCCAGGCCCAGACACCGGTGCTGCACCTGGTCACCTGCGGCTCGGTCGACGACGGGAAGTCGACCCTCATCGGCCGGCTGCTCGCCGAGACCGACAGCGTGCCGATCGACCAGCTGGAGTACGCCCGGCGAACCAGGCGCGGCGGATCCACCATCCCGGTGGGGGAAATCGACTTCTCCCTGCTCACGGACGGACTGGAGGCAGAGCGCGAGCAGGGCATCACGATCGATGTGGCCTACCGGCATATGAACCTGCCGAACGGCCGCAGGGTCCTGATCGCGGACGCTCCCGGGCATGAGCAGTACACGCGGAATATGGCCGTGGCGGCCTCGAACGGCGATGTCGCCGTGCTCCTGGTCGATGCCGCCCGTGGTGTCCGCCCCCAGACGCATCGTCACCTCACCGTCTGCGCCCTGATGGGCGTCACGACGGTCATCGTGGCCGTGAACAAGATGGATCTGGTGGGGTACGACCAGTCGGTCTTCGAGGATCTCCTCGCCTCCGTTCGGCAGACGGCCGATCGCCTGCAGGTCGGTGACATCTCGGCGATCCCGCTGAGCGCGGCAGCGGGCGACAACGTCACGGCCGGATCGTCCAGGATGCCCTGGTATCAGGGCCCGACCCTGCTGCAGGCGCTGGCCGACTGGGAGCCGGCAGCCGCTGCTCAGGACGCGCCGCTCCGCTTCCCGGTGCAGTACGTCGTTCGGGCCGCCGGCAACTTCCGCGGCTATGCCGGGACGGTCGTATCCGGGGAGGTGACCACCGGTCAGTCGATCGTGATCGCGGATTCCGGCCGGACGGCGAGGGTCGAGCGGATCGTCAGCTTCGACGAGGACCTGCCGCGCGCGGTGACCGGCCAGGCGGTGACCCTGACCCTGGATCACGAGGTCGACGTGACGCGGGGCGATGTCATCTGCGCCAGCGGCGCTGCGGCCGTCCAGCCGGCGGATCGGTTCGCTGCGGACCTCGTCTGGCTCGCTGAGGAGGCGCTTGCGCACGGCCGGTCGTACCTGCTGGTGTCCGGCTCCCGCTCGGTCCCCGCAACGGTCACCAGCGTCCGGCATCGGCTGGACGTCGTCTCCGGCCATGAGCACGCCGCACGCCTGCTGGACATGAACGATGTCGGTCGCGTGGAGATCGCCACCGATCGCCCGCTGCCGATGGATCCCTACTCCGTCTGCCGGGACACCGGCGGCTTCCTTCTGGTTGACCGGGTGACGGCCGACACCGTGGCGGCCGGGCTCACCCGGCATGCGATGCGCCGCTCGTTCAATGTCGTCCCGCACGACTACGAGGTGAACCACCAGGCTCGGACGCGCCTGATGGGCCATGCGGCCAAGGTGGCGTGGCTCACCGGCCTTCCGGGCTCGGGCAAGTCCACCATCGCCGATGCCGCAGTCCGCCGACTGCACGCCATGGGCGTCCACACGTACGTCCTCGACGGTGACAACGTCCGCACGGGGCTGAACAAGGACCTCGGATTCACGCCTGAGGATCGCGCCGAGAACGTCCGCCGGGTGGCTGAGGTCGCACGTCTGATGCGCGATGCCGGGCTTGTCGTCCTGGTGGCCCTGGTCTCACCGCACGCGGCCGATCGTCGTGCCGCCAAGGCGCTGTTCGGCGAGGGAGAGTTCCTCGAGGTCTTCGTCGATACGCCGGTGGAGGTCTGCGCTGAGCGGGATCCCAAGGGCCTGTACGCCAAGGCGGCCGCGGGGAACCTGCCGAACATGACCGGCCGCGGTCAGTCGTACGAGGTGCCGGAGCAGGCAGATCTCGTGCTGTCCGGCACCGACGATCTCGATGCGGTCGTCGAGCGCCTCATCGCGACCGTGCTGGCCGAGTGAGGAGTTCGCGAGTGTCCGGGCCGAATACCGCCTTCGATCCCAAGCAGGTCGCCAGCCTGGGCGCTGACGAGGTCATGGCGATGGTCGAGCAGGCCTGCGCGGCGGTCGACGCGGCAACCAGCCTGGCGGACCTCAAGCAGGCGCGACTTGCACATGCCGGCGACCGGTCGCCCCTGGCGCTGGCCAACCGCGAGATCGGCGCCCTCCCGCCCGCGGCGAAGGCCGACGCCGGCAAGCGGATCGGCGAGGCCCGGCAGCAGGTGCGCGAGGCTGTCGAGCGCCGGCAGGCCGAGCTCGAGGCGGAGCGCGATGCTCAGGTGCTGCGCGAGGAGGCCGTCGACGTCACCCTGCCGGTCGATCGGCACCCCCTCGGCGCACGGCACCCGCTGACAACCCTGATGGAGAGAATCTGCGATGTCTTCATTGCGATGGGCTACGACATCGCCGAGGGCCCGCAGGTCGAGGCCGAGTGGGTGAACTTCGACGCACTCAACGTCCCCCCGGATCACCCGGCCCGAACCATGCAGGACACCTTCTACGTCGAGGCACCCGATAGCGGCGTGGTGCTGCGCACGCAGACCTCGCCGATCCAGATCCGCGCGATGCTCGAGCGCTCCCTGCCGATCTACGTCATCGCGCCCGGACGCGTCTTCCGAACGGACGATCTCGACGCCACCCACACCCCGGTGTTCCACCAGGTTGAGGGGCTGGCCGTCGATGAGCACCTGACGATGGCGGACCTCAAGGGCACCCTCGATCACTTCGCCCAGGAGATGTTCGGACCAGGCATCGTCACGCGGCTTCGCCCGTCCTATTTTCCCTTCACCGAGCCGAGTGCGGAGCTGGACGTGCAGTGCTTCGTCTGCCGGGGCTCCTCGGTCGGGGATCCGCGGCGCCCATGCCGTACCTGCGGCAGCGAGGGCTGGATCGAATGGGGAGGCTGTGGCATGGTGAACCCGCGTGTGCTGCGCGCCGTCGGCATCGACCCTGAGCGCTACCGGGGCTTCGCGTTCGGCATGGGCGTCGAGCGCACGCTGATGTTCCGCAACGGTGTCACCGACATGCGCGACATGGTCGAGGGCGACATCCGATTCACCCGAGCCTTCGGGCTGGAGGGCTGATGCGAGCGCCCGTGTCGTGGCTGCGCGAGCTGGTCGACCTCCCGGCGCAGGAGGGGGGCCGTGCGATCGCCGAGCGGCTCATTCGCGCCGGACTGGAGGTCGAGTCGGTGGAACGACTCGGCGAGGGGGTCCAGGGGACGCTCGTGATCGGCCGGGTCGAGCAGGTCGAGGAGCTCACGGAGTTCAAGAAGCCGATCCGCTGGTGTCAGGTCGACGTGGGCCCTGCTCATGGCGGCGTGCGCGGCATCATCTGCGGTGCCCGCAACTTCCTGGCCGGTGACCTCGTCGCGGTAGCGCTGCCCGGGACAGTCCTGCCGGGGGACTTCCGAATCGCGGCCCGCCAGACCTACGGCCGGACGTCTGACGGGATGATCTGCTCCGAGCGCGAGCTCGGCCTGGGCGACGATCACGATGGCATCATCGTGCTGCCGCCAGGCACGGCCAAGCCGGGGGATGACGCGGCCGGGATCGTCGGCGTCGGCGACGAGGTCCTCGATATCGCGGTGACCCCCGACCGCGGCTATGCACTGTCGATGCGTGGCCTTGCGCGCGAGCTGGCGATCGCGTACGGAGTCGAGTTCATCGACCTGGGCCTTGCCCTGCCCGACCTTCCCGCACCAGCCGAGGATGGCGTTCCAGCCCAGTGCGGGAGCGACGACCTCCAGGCCTGCTCGCTGTTCACCCTGCGGACGATCACCGGATTCGACCCGGGAGCCCCGACGCCGGCATGGATGCGCCGCCGACTGGTCGCATGCGGGATGCGGCCGGTCTCCCTTGCCGTCGACGTCACCAACTACGTGATGCTCGAGCTGGGCCAGCCCCTGCATGCATTCGACCTGGACAAGCTGCAGGGCCCGGTCCGTGCGGCTCGCGCCAAGGCGGGGGACACCCTGCAGACGCTCGACCACGTCGAGCGAGCACTGGACGCTGACGACCTGGTGATCCGGGACGACCGCGGGAGCATCGGCCTGGCCGGGACCATGGGCGGCCTGGAGACCGAGATCGACGAGGGAACGACCTCGATCGCACTGGAGGCTGCCTGGTTCGCACCGGACGTCGTCGCCAGGATGTCGCGACGCCACCGGCTGTCATCGGAGGCCTCGAGGCGCTTCGAGCGAGGCGTCGACCGCGCGCTGGCGCCATATGCCTCAGCGCGTGCGGCGGCCTTGCTCCTGGAGCTCGGCGGTGGTCGGTATCTCGGCATGACCGCGGTCGAGGCCCCGCGTCGACCGCACGTCATCTCGATGACTGGGCAGCTGCCGGCGCAGGTGGCCGGCATGGAGATCTCCCAGGACCGCACCGAAGAGCTCCTTGCTGCCATCGGCTGCGACATCGCACTCGCCGATGCGGGGCTGCTCGTGACACCTCCGACCTGGCGTCCTGATCTCAGCGATCCGGCTGACCTGGTGGAGGAGGTCATCCGGCTCGTTGGCTACGACCGACTGCCGTCCACGCTGCCCACGGCAGCCATGGGTCATGGGCAGACCCTCGGCCAGCGCATGCGGCGCCGGATCGGGATGGTGCTGGCAGCCAGGGGTGCCCACGAGGTGCTCACGTATCCGTTCGTCGGCGATGCAGAGCTCGATGCACTTCGGGTGGATCCGGCCGACGCCCGGCGGCCTCGAGTGCGCCTGGCGAATCCACTCTCCGATGAGCAGCCCTACCTGCGGGCATCCCTGCTGCCTGGGCTCCTGGCCGCACTGCGGCGGAATATCGGCCGGGGCAGCGATGCCGGGTGCCTGTTCGAGATCGGCTCGGTCGTGCAGGGCCAGCTCGGGCCGCCCGTGGGCCGGCCTGCGGTCGATGCTCGCCCGACCGCGGGGGAGTGGGCAGGGATCGAGGCCCTCCTGCCGGGCCAGCCGAACATGCTGGCAGCGGTCATGTGCGGTGACCGCGAGCCGGCCGGCTGGTGGGGTCCTGCCCGCAGCTACGACTGGTCCGATGCCGTCGCCGTTGCGGACGCCGTTGCGGACGCCGCAGGCCTGCAGGTGGCCCGCGAGCCCGATGAAGACCCCTCTTTCCATCCCGGCCGCTGCGCGCGACTGCTCATCGCGGGCATGCCTGTGGGCGTGGCCGGCGAGCTGCATCCCCGGGTCACCGAGGCCCTAGGCCTTCCGGCGCGCACGTGCGCGGCCGAGATCGATCTCGACACGGTGACGGCGCTGGCACCGGAGGTCCGGTCGGCCCCGCAGGTCAGCACCCATCCGGTCGCCAAGGAGGACGTCGCTGTCGTGGTCAGCGAGATGGTGCCCGTTGCATCGGTCGAGGCTGCGCTGCGCGAGGGCGCCGGGCCACTCCTGGAGTCCGTCCGCCTCTTCGACGTCTACCGAGGCCCGCAGGTACCGCAGGGTCACCGCTCCCTGGCATTCGCGCTGAGGTTCCGGGCGTCGGACCGGACCCTGGATGCGGCCGAGACGGCCAGCGCCCGCGAGGCAGCGGTCGCCCTGGCGGGCCAGCGCTGCGGTGCGGTCCTGCGCGGCCTGTAGATCACCCCGCGACCGGGCCGCAGAGACCGCCCGGTGCTGGCCTGAATATTCACGTATGCGAATATTGGGCCGTGTTCCGGGTCAGTGTCGCGGGGGCCTCGGGCTATGCCGGCGGGGAGCTGCTGCGGCTGCTGCTCGGGCATCCGCACATGCGAATCGGGGCGGTGGCCGCGGGGGGCCGAGCGGGAAGCCGTGTTGGCGAGGTCCATCCCAACCTCCCTGACCTCGCTGATCGCATCCTGGCTGATGCTGATCCGGCAGCCCTCGCTGACGCCGACCTGGTGTTCCTGGCACTCCCGCACGGGGAGTCTGCAGCGCTCACGGCCCGGCTGCCGGCCGACCTGCCCATCGTCGACCTCGGCGCAGACCATCGCCTTGCCAGTGCGGAGCAGTGGACGCGCTACTACGGAGGGGATCACGCCGGCACCTGGACGTACGGACTTCCCGAGCTGCCGGGTGCCCGAGATGAGGTTCGCCGGTCGCGGCGGATCGCCAATCCGGGCTGCTATGCGACGGCCGTTGCCCTGGCGCTGACCCCCCTGCTGCGGGCTGGCCTCGTGCAGCCACGAGACATCGTCGTGGTGGCTGCCTCAGGCACCTCCGGCGCCGGACGCAAGGCCACCGATGCCCTCCTGGCATCGCAGGTCATGGGCTCGATGTCGGCCTACAAGGCCGGTGGCGTGCATCAGCACACCCCGGAGATGGAGCAGACCCTCGAGCGGGCATCCGGCGGACCCGTCACCATGTCCTTCACCCCGATGCTGGCCCCGATGCCGCGAGGCATCCTCGCCACCTGCACGGCAGTGGCCAGCCCGGGGCTCGACTCTGCCGCGCTGATCGAGGCCATGCATGACGCGTATGTCGACGAGCCGTTCATCGAGGTCCTCCCGCCGGGTTCCTGGCCGCAGACCGGATCCGTCCTGGGCACGAACGCCGTGCACCTGCAGACCGCCCTCGACGTGCACGCAGGCCGCGTCATCGTCGTCATCGCCATCGACAACCTCGGCAAGGGCGCGGCGGGGCAGGCGGTGCAGAACGCGAATCTGCTGCTCGGCCTGCCCGAGGCGAGCGGCCTGACCAGGAACGGGATCGCACCGTGAGGAGCAAGCGCACATGAGCGTGACCCATGCCAGGGGCTTCCGCGCCTCGGGCGTTACCGCCGGGCTGAAGGCCTCCGGCCGTCCAGATGTCGCACTGGTGGTCAACACGGGTCCCTGCCAGGCCGCGGCTGCGGTCTTCACCCGGAATCGGTTCAAGGCCGCCCCGGTGCTGTGGTCGCAGCAGGCGGTGGCTGATGGCGAGCTGCGAGCAGTCGTCCTCAACTCCGGGGGTGCCAACGCCTGCACCGGGCCGGCTGGCTTTGCCGATACGCACGTCACTGCCGAGCAGGTGGCAGCATGGCTCTCGCTACCCGGGGTGCTGGGGCCCGCGGGCGTCCCCGTCGGGGCCGGCGAGGTCGCTGTGTGCTCGACGGGCCTGATCGGCGAGCGACTGCCGATGTCCCGGCTGCTGCGCGGAGCCGAGCTGGCGGTCACGGAGCTCAGTGCGAACGGGGGCCAGGCAGCGGCCACGGCGATCATGACCACGGATACCGTCCCCAAGGAAGCAGCCTGCGATGGCCCCGGCTATGCGGTCGGCGGCATGGCCAAGGGCGCGGGAATGCTTGCCCCGGCGCTGGCGACGATGCTCGTGGTCATCACCACCGACGCCGAGCTTGAGCCAGCTGTGGCGCAAGTCGCCCTGCGCGAGGCGGCCAGCCGTACCTTCGACCGGATCGACTCCGACGGCTGCATGTCCACGAACGACACGGTGCTGCTGATGGCGAGCGGATCCAGCGGCGTGCGGCCCGATCCGCATCAGTTCGCCTCGACCCTGACGCGCGTGTGCGCTGATCTTGCCCGGCAGCTCATCGCAGATGCGGAGGGAGCGTCCAAGGAGATCGCCATCACCGTCGAGCAGGCTGCCAGCGAGGCCGACGCCGTCGAGGCGGGTCGGGCCATCGCGCGGAGCAACCTGCTCAAGTGCGCGATCCATGGCGAGGACCCGAATTGGGGACGAGTGCTCGCAGCACTCGGGACGACCTCGGCGGCCTTTGACCCGGATGCGGTGGACGTGGCAATGAACGGCGTCTGGGTCTGCCGGCAGGGCGGAGTCGGAGACGATCGCGGGGCTGTCGACCTCTCGCCCCGGCAGGTCGACATCACCGTACGGCTCGGAGCAGGCCCGGCAAGCGCCACCATCCTGGCCAATGACCTGACAGCGAGCTACGTCCACGAGAACTCGGCCTACTCGACCTAGGAGGGCAATGACCAGCATGGCCCACGCGACCGAGAAGGCCGCCGTGCTCGCTGAGGCACTGCCGTGGCTGAAGGCACTGCGCGGGGCAACGGTCGTGGTGAAGTACGGCGGGAATGCGATGACCGACGACGCCCTCAAGGCAGCCTTCGCGCAGGACATCGTGTTCCTGCGACTGGCGGGCCTGCGCCCGGTGGTCGTGCATGGCGGAGGGCCCCAGATCGGGGCCATGCTCGACCGGCTTGGCATCGACAGCGAGTTCGTCGGCGGTCTGCGCCGTACCACCCCCGAGGTGATGGATGTCGTCGGCATGGTGCTCGTCGGCCAGGTGCAGCGCGAGCTGGTCGGCCTGCTGAACGATCATGGGCCGTTCGCCGTCGGGCTCTCGGGGGAGGACGCGGACCTGTTCACGGCCGAGCGGCGCGGCGCGGTGGTCGACGGGGAGCATCTCGACATCGGGCTGGTGGGCGATGTCGTCAGCGTGCGCCCCGACTTCGTCGAGCGGCTGCTCGATGACGGCCTCATCCCGGTCGTCTCGACAGTCGCCCGGGATCGCACGGGCCAGGCCCACAATGTCAACGCAGACACGGCCGCGTCCGCGCTCGCAGTTGCGTTGCATGCTCGCAAGCTGGTGGTGCTGACCGACGTCGAGGGGCTCTACGCCAACTGGCCGGCGAGCAGGCAGATCATCCCCGAGATCGATGCAGACGGCCTGCGAGGGCTCCTTCCCTCGCTGGAGTCCGGGATGCTGCCCAAGATGGAGGCCTGCCTGAGGGCCGTCGATGGCGGCGTGCCGCGTGCCCATGTCATCGACGGCCGGGTGCCTCATGCCGTCCTGCTGGAGGTCTTCACCGATCATGGCGTCGGCACGATGGTGACGCCCTCGACTGGGGCCGCCGAGGGGAGTGCCAGGTGAGCACATGGCAGCAGCGCTGGGAGCGCTCCTTGATGGCGAACTACGCCACCCCGGCGGTGATGCTCGTCCGGGGGCGCGGCTCGCGCGTGTGGGACGTCGACGGCCGCGAGTACGTCGACCTGATCGCGGGTATCGCGGTCAACGCCCTCGGGCATGGGCATCCGCGACTGGTCGAGGCAGTAGCGACGCAACTGGCGACCCTCGGCCACACCAGCAACCTGTATGCGACGGCCGGGGTCGTCGACCTTGCCGAGCGCCTGCTCCGGCTTGCCGGCGCACCTGCAGGGTCGGCGGTGTTCTTCTGCAACTCCGGTGCCGAGGCCAACGAGGCGGCATTCAAGATGTCCAGGCTGACGGGCCGCAGCGAGGTCGTGGTCGCTCGGAACTCCTTCCACGGCCGGACGCTGGGCGCACTTGCCCTGACCGCCCAGCCCAGGAAGCAGGACCCATTCCGTCCGCTCCCGGGCCCGGTGATCGAGGTCGAGTACGGCGATTCGGGGGCCCTCGACGAGGCAGTGACGTCGCGAACGGCAGCCGTCTTCCTCGAGCCGATCCAGGGAGAGGCAGGGGTGATCGTTCCGCCCGAGGGCTATCTGGAGCGGGCTCGGCAGGCGTGCGAGCGGCATGGCTCGCTGCTCATCGTCGACGAGGTGCAGACGGGCATGGGCCGCAGTGGTGCCTGGTGGGGGTTCGAGCACGACCTCGGGCCGGTCGGGCACGGGCGCACGCCTGATGTCGTGACAATGGCCAAGGGCCTCGGTGGCGGTCTGCCGATCGGTGCGGTGATCGGCATCCGCGAAGCCGGAGGCCTGTTCACCCCCGGTTCCCACGGCACCACATTCGGCGGCAACCCGGTGGTCGTGGCCGCCGCGCATGCCGTGCTGGATGTCATCGAGGCTGAGGGCCTGCTGGAGCGAGCCCGTCAGGTTGGGGCCCGACTGCAAGAGGAGCTCGTGACGGCCTCTGGCGGACTCGTGCGCGCGGTCCGCGGGCGCGGCCTGCTCGTGGCGGCGGTGCTCGACCAGGACGACTCGGCCTCGCTGGAGCGGGCTGCGCGTGAGCACCTGCTGCTCGTCAACGCCGTGACCCCGAACGCGATCCGGCTGGCCCCGGCACTGACGATCACCGATGCCGATGTCGACCTGCTGATCGAGCGGTGGTCCGGTGCCTGCGCGCAGGTGATGCATGAGGGCCCTGGCGCCCCAGCGGTAGCCGGGGGACGCTCGTGACGGGCAGGCCAGGTGCTGCCGCCCCCCGCACGGTCGCTGCTCGCCGCAGCCGCATCGAGGACGTCATCTCCTCGTGCGAGGTGACCTCCCAGGCGCAGTTGCGTGCGCTGCTTGCTGCTGAGGGCATCGAGGTGTCCCAGGGCACCCTCTCGCGTGACCTTGACGCGATCGGAGCGGTTCGGCAGGTCGGCTCAGGAGGGATCGTCCGCTATGCCATCCGGTCGGATCCGGTCGTCTCCAGGGTGCGTCCTGGCACGGATCCCGTCGTGAGGGTCGCCGTCGACGTCCTCGTGGGCGCCCAGCCGGCCGGCAACATCGCGGTCCTCCGCACGCCGCCTGGCGCTGCGCAGTACCTCGCCGGCGCACTGGATCGCTCCGACGCCCATGGGATCGTGGGTACGGTAGCCGGCGACGACACGGTCCTTGCCGTGATGCCGTCGCAGGAGCGGGCCAGGGCACTGTGCGCTGAGCTCCTGGCGCTGGCGAGCAAGGGCCAGCAGGGGCGTACCGGGGTCGTGAGCCCGACCCGCCCGCCCTCTTCGAGGAGGTCATCATGACCAGTACGTCAGATGAGCCGACCCGCCTGTGGGGCGGGCGCTTTGCCGGCGGACCATCCCAGCCGATGGCTGACCTGAGCCGCTCGGTCCACTTCGACTTCCGGCTGGCCCCGTACGACATCGACCAGACCCGAGCGCATGTCGGGGTCCTGTCACGGGCCGGAATCCTGGACGACCGCGAGTGCGGCGTGCTCCAGGATGCATTAACCGAGCTCAAGGCAGACATCGTGGCCGGCCGAGTCGGCCCTGATCCGCAGGACGAGGACGTCCACACCGCGGTCGAGCGCCTGCTGATCGAGCGGGTCGGCGAGCTGGGGGGCAGGGTCCGCGCGGGCCGCAGTCGCAATGACCAGGTAGCGACGGACTTCCGGCTCTATCTGCGTGATCGAGCCAGGGCGATCGCATCAGCGGTCATCGAGCTCCAGCAGGCCTTACTGGATCAGGCGCATCAGCATGTCGATGTCATCTCGCCCGGGTTCACGCACCTGCAGCACGCTCAGCCGGTGAGCCTGGGTCATGAGCTCGCCAAGCACGTGCATGCGCTGGCGCGTGACCTGGAGCGGTTGTCCGACTGGGACGTCCGAGCGGCGCGATCGCCTCTCGGGGCAGGCGCCCTCGCCGGCTCCAGCCTGAGCCTGGATCCTGTCGCGGTGGCCGAGGACCTGGGATTCTCCGTGCCCCTGGCAAACTCGATCGATGCCGTGAGCGACCGCGATTGGGTGGCTGAGTTCCTCTTCGTGGCAGCGATGCTCGGGGTGCACCTATCGCGGATCGGGGAGGAGGTCATCTTGATGACCTCACGCGAGTTCGGGTGGGCGGTCCTGGACGATGCCTGGTCGACCGGATCCTCGATCATGCCCCAGAAGAAGAACCCGGACGTTGCCGAGCTCGCGCGCGGCAAGGCCGGCCGCCTCATCGGGAACCTGACCGGACTGCTCGCCACCCTGAAGGGCCTGCCGTTTGCCTACAACCGCGATCTGCAGGAGGACAAGGAGCCGGTGTTCGACACGGTGGAGCAGCTGCTGCTGGTCCTGCCGGCGATGACCGGGATGATCGCCACCCTGCGCTTCGATGCCGGCCGGATGACTGCCTCGGCGCCTGAGGGCTTCGCGCTGGCCACCGACATCGCCGAGTGGCTCGTTCGGCAGGGCGTGCCGTTTCGCCAGGCGCACGAGATCGCGGGTGCCTGCGTGCGTGCGGCCGAGGACCACGGGATCGAGCTGTGGGACCTCTCGGACCACCAGTTCAGCGAGATCTCCGCGCACCTGGGCCCAGATGTGCGGTCCGTCCTGTCTGCCCGTGGATCGGTCGACTCCCGGGCCTCGTATGCGGGCACCGCGCCGGCGCGCGTTCGCGAGCAGCTTGCCGACCTGGCCGGGCTGCTGGACCAGGAGCGACGCACCTGGTCTGCCGGATGATGGCCGGTCCTCAGGCGGGCGGCCTCCGCCGCCGGCTGCGGGCCGGGATGCTCCTTCGCCGAGGGGGGCGGGCCTGGCAGGCGGCGTTCGTCCTTTTGCTTGCCGTGGTTGTATACGGCTCACTCGTCCCGCCTTCGAAGGAGCCCGGCTTCGTGCTCCCGATCCCGGACTGGGTGCAGCATGGCGTGGCCTACGCCGCACTCATGCTCACCCTGCTGGCCGGCCAGCGTCGACCCAGGTACTGGATCGACGCCGGTGCTCTGCTTGTCCTCGGCGCCGGCATCGAAGTACTCCAGGGCTGGCTCGGGTACCGCATGGCCGATGCCCGCGACCTCCTGGCCGACGCGGTGGGCATCGCCCTCGGCGCGGCATGTGCGATGCTCCTGCTCGCCAGGCTGAAGGCCGTTCATGCGGGCGACGCAGGTTGGGCGTGAACCCTGACCACGAGTGGATGGACCAGGCCAGCACACGCCGGCTGCTGACTCGTCCGGCAGCCGAGATCGCCCGCCGGCTGCTCGGCTCATCGCTGACCTCGACGGTCGACGGCATTCGCGTGGAGGTTCGGGTCACCGAGGTCGAGGCATATGGTGGCGTCGGCGAGGACCCTGGATCCCATGCCTTCCGGAGGCAGACGGCACGGAATGCGGCTATGTTCGGGCCGCCAGGCAGGTCGTACGTCTACTTCACCTACGGGATGCACTGGTGCCTCAACGTGGTCACCTGCCCTGCGGGCACCGCTGGCGCCATCCTCATCCGGGCGGGTGAGGTCGTCGGCGGGCTTGATGCGGCGCGCGGACGGCGGCCGCGGGCGCGCCAGGACGTCGACCTCGCCCGAGGGCCGGCGCGACTGACCAGGGCGCTGGGCATCACCGGCGCCATGGACGGAGTCGACCTGCTGGATCGAGGGTCCCCGGTCCAGCTGCGCTTGCCGGCACTGCCTGCGCCTGCAGTCGCGATCACCGGCAGGACGGGCGTCGCCGGGCCTGGCGCATTGACCCCGTGGAGGTTCGCGGCAGACCACCCGACGGTGAGTCCGTATCGACCTGCGAGTCCGCGTGCGCGAGGATAGGCGCCGTGGAGTGCGCCGATATCTTCGATGAGCTGATTGCTCGCGAGCTCGTCTCGCAGAGCACCGACCTTGGCGCGCTGCGTCAGGCCGCGCACGATCGCCCGCTGACGCTTTACTGCGGCTTCGATCCCACTGCGCCGAGCCTGCATCTGGGCAACCTGGCGCAGATCCTCGTGGTTCGAAGGTTCCAGATGTCCGGCCACTGCCCGCTGGCGCTCGTCGGTGGGGCGACCGGACTGATCGGGGATCCGAAGATGTCCGGCGAGCGCAACCTCAATCCCCGCGAGGTCGTGGAGGCCTGGGTTGAGCGAATCCGCGCCCAGCTTGAGCGGTACTACGACTTCAGCGGCACCAATGCCGCCGTCATGGTCAACAATCTCGACTGGACCGAAGGCGTCGGCGTCCTGGAGTTCCTCCGCGACATCGGCAAGCACTTCAGCGTCAATCGGATGCTGGACCGGGAGGCGGTCGCTGCCCGGCTCGCTCGTGAGGGCATCTCCTACACCGAGTTCAGCTACCAGCTGCTGCAGTCGTTCGACTACCTCGAGCTCTACCGTCGGTACGGCTGCCGGCTCCAGACCGGGGGCTCGGACCAGTGGGGGAACATCACGGCTGGAGTCGATCTCATCCGTCGGGTGGAGGGTGCCAGCGTCCACGCACTCACCACGCCGCTGATCACGAAGGCTGATGGCACGAAGTTCGGCAAGACCGAGTCAGGCACCGTATGGCTCGATGCCGGCCTTACGTCTGCCTACGCCTTCTACCAGTTCTGGATGAATGCCGATGACCGGGACGTCCCCACCCTCCTGCGGACCTTCAGCCTGGCGCCGGTGCCGGACATCGAGGAGTTGATCGCCGTGACGGCGGACCGCCCGCAGGAGCGGACGGCGCAGCGGGCGCTTGCCCGGGAGCTCACGGCGCTGGTCCATGGGGAGCCTGAGTGCCGGTCGGCTGAGGCAGCCGGGCTTGCGCTCTTCGGCCACGGGGCCCTCGGCGACCTGGACGCCAGGACGCTGAGTGCCGCCTTGCAGGAGACTCCGCATGCCGTCCTCGAGCCGGACATGATCACCGCAGGAGAACTCCCGACGGTCGTCGACCTGCTGGCATCGAGCGGGCTCTGCGACACGAGGTCCGCCGCCCGCCGAACCGTGCAGGAGGGCGGAGCCTACGTCAACAACGTGCGCATCAGCGATGACGCATGGCGCCCCGCGATGCACGACCTTCTGCCGGGAGGCTGGCTGGTGGTACGCCGAGGGAAGCGGTCGGTCGGCGGCGTCCGCGTCCCGGGTCACTCGGACGCATCGGCGACATGAGGCGTGTGATGCACAGCACCCCAAATCGGACAGATCGGATTTGACTGATCAGCGGTGCCTGGCATAGTCTTCGGTTCCCGCGAGGGGGAACGGACACCAAGTCGTCGAAGCCGATGAGGCACTGGCGCCAAGCAAGGCCGTCCTCGCAGGTAGCTACAGATGCTTGACTCGATCAAGGTCGAGGGCCGGATTTGACCGGCCGAGATGGCACCTGTAAGTTAGGAACGTTGCCCCGATTCAAGGCGAGAGCCGCGATGAAGTGCGCGCCCGCTCCTTGAGAACTCAACAGCGTGTCACATGTCAATGCCAAAAACCCCGTTCACGGGTCATGCGCATGTCGCATTCCCGAGACGGATTCCTTTGGTTGGACAAGAGCACACAGCTCTGTCTGCCAGCATCACAACTCATTCATTTATGGAGAGTTTGATCCTGGCTCAGGACGAACGCTGGCGGCGTGCTTAACACATGCAAGTCGAACGGTGAAGGTGGAGCTTGCTCCGCCGGATCAGTGGCGAACGGGTGAGTAACACGTGGG
>JAGWXF010000035.1 GCA_018970025.1 Actinomycetales bacterium
GACGAGGTGATCGCGATCGACATCCCCCTGGCACGCCGATCCCTGCGCTGGCACTACGCAGACTGGGACGAAGGCGGGGATGGTGATGGGCCCGGCGCGAGCGGCGATCCCATCCACAGGGGCCATCACCAGCCGTGAGGCAGGCAGTCGAGCTCCCGAGCGTGCGCACACGTACCTCGGGGAGGCGCTTTTCGTGTTTGCTCATTCAGTGCTGAATCGATCATCCATTCGAGCGCGCACACTCGTGATTGACGCCATCAGGATGAGGCGTTGTGAGGACGACGCGTTGTGAGGCCGAGGCTGGATTCGACGACAGCCACATCCGGGACGGGGGCCGGGGGCGGCCCTCCCCGGGTACCGAGCCTGCTCGAACGGTCCACGTCAAGGTCGATCAGCCGCTCTACCAGGCGCTCGCGCAGCGTGCCGAGGCGGAATCGGTATCCGTCAGCCTGGTGATTCGTCGGGCGCTGCGCCGCTACCTCCTGGCCTGACGTCGCCTCAGGCTGCCCCTCGTCCCGGGCTCACCACCGTGCACCGCGCATGGTGACCAGCCCTAGACTGCTCGCGTCCGCCGACACCCAGCCGGAGTGGAGCAGCTGCTGCGCTTCGAGGCAAGGAGCGCAGCATGGCCGATCGCGTCGACGCCGTCGTCAACCTCTGCAAGCGACGTGGCTTCGTCTTCCAGTCATCGGAGATCTACGGCGGGTCGCGCTCGGCCTGGGACTACGGCCCCCTCGGCGTGGAGTTGAAGGAGAACATCCGTCGGCAGTGGTGGC
This sequence comes from Actinomycetales bacterium, assembly GCA_018970025.1. Classification (GTDB taxonomy): domain Bacteria; phylum Actinomycetota; class Actinomycetes; order S36-B12; family S36-B12; genus REEB460. The sequence goes on from JAGWXF010000035.1 coordinate 777, forward strand.
AGGCGGTCGTCCGGGGTCGCGATGACGTGGTGGGCCTGGACTCGTCCATCATCCTGGCACCACAGGTCTGGGAGGCATCGGGCCATGTCGGCGCTTTCGTCGACCCGCTGACCGAGTGCCGGAAGTGCCATAAGCGGCATCGTGCCGACCAGCTGATCGAGGCCTACGAGGCCAAGTACGGCTCGGCGCCGGCCGGCGGCTTGGCCGACATCACCTGCGTGAACTGCGGCACGAAGGGCGACTTCACCGAGCCGCGCGACTTCAACGGCATGCTGCGCACCAGCGTCGGCCCCGTCGAGGATGCCGGGGCCCTGCACTACCTGCGGCCGGAGACGGCCCAGGGCATCTTCGTCAACTACCTCAATGTGATGAATGCCGCGCGCAAGCGGCCGCCCTTCGGCATCGGCCAGACCGGCAAGAGCTTCCGCAATGAGATCACCCCGGGCAACTTCATCTTCCGCACCCGCGAGTTCGAGCAGATGGAGATGGAGTTCTTCGTCGAGCCGGGCACCGACGAGCAGTGGCACGAGTACTGGCTGCAGGCCCGCTGGGACTGGTACGTCGACCTGGGCATGAACCCGGAGAACATGCGCTTCTTCGAGCACCCCAAGGAGAAGCTCAGCCACTACTCCAAGCGCACCGTCGATATCGAGTACCGGTTCTGCTTCGCCGGATCCGAGTGGGCTGAGCTGGAGGGCATCGCGAACCGCACGGACTTCGACCTCACCACCCATGGCAGCCATTCCGGGACGGACCTGTCCTACTTCGACCAGGATCGCGGCGAGCGGTGGGTGCCGTACGTGATCGAGCCCGCGGCCGGGCTGACCCGCTGCGTGCTTGCCTTCCTGCTGGACGCCTATGACGAGGACTCGGCCCCCAATGCCAAGGGCGGGGTCGATACCCGCACCGTGCTGCGGTTCGACCCCCGGCTGGCACCGGTGAAGGTGGCGGTGCTGCCGCTCTCGCGCAATGCCGACCTGTCGCCCAAGGCGAAGGACCTCGCGGCCGAGCTGCGCAAGCGCTGGAATGTCGAGTTCGACGACGCCGGCGCGATCGGCCGGCGCTATCGGCGGCAGGATGAGATCGGCACGCCGTTCTGCGTCACCGTCGACTTCGACACCCTGCAGGATGAGGCGGTCACCGTGCGCGAGCGCGACTCGATGCAGCAGGAGCGGATCAGCCTCGATGCGCTCCTGCCCTGGCTTGCCGCACGGCTACCGATCGGCTGAGCCGCCAGCGCTGCACTGGCAGCGACTGACGGCAGGGGCGGCCTGCGCAATGGGGTGCGGGGATCGTCCGGAGAGCACCTCGGTGACGAATGCCGCGGTCAGGCCATTGACGTCGATGACCGACCCGATATGGAACAGGCTTCGCGTCTCCTCGATGGCATCGTCCGACCCGGCGCGCAGGATCACGTTGACGGCCGGGTGCAGGGCCAGGGCGGAGACCGCGACCGCGATGTTGTCGCGCTCCAGGGACCCGGCGGCTACCAGGGCATGGCACTGCCGGACCCGTACGCGGGTCAGCAGGCTGCGCGAGGCTCCGTCCCCGATCATGACCGGGATGCCGGCATTGCGGGCGATCGGCAGGACGCGAGCCGATGCGTGCTGCTCGACCCCGATCACCGCGATGCCCATCGAGCGCAGCTCCTGGGCCAGCCGCAGGCCCACCTGCCCCATCCCGATGATGATCACGTGGCCGCGACGGGGAGCCGTGCGGCGGCCGATCAGCGCGATGTGGCGGCCGGAGATCAGGTAGTTGACCAGCCCGGCGGCGAACATGGCGGTGAATGCCATGACGGCTAGGGCGGCGAGGGTCGCCCAGGCCAGGTGCCAGGTCGTGTCCGGCAGCTCTGGGGAGGAGATCGTGGCAGTGGTCCGCGTGGCGTCGTAGAGGGCGCGCAGCAGCCCGCCATGGGTCAGGCCGAGGATCGTGTCGATCGCGATGACCAGGCCCAGGCCCAGGATGCCGCCAAGCAGGACGCCGCTGCCGGCGTCATATGGCCGGAGCTGGCCGGCCAGGCGGCCGAGCAGTCCGATGCGCCGCAGGCGAGCGTGCTGATCGGCGATCACGGCGGCGACCATGCTGGGCATGCTGATTGCGGCAGGGGAGAGTACGACGCAGTCCGGCACCACCCGCTGCAGCTGGGCACGAGCCGTCTGGTCGAACATGGCGACGAACAGCCTGGTTCCGGGCTGCATGCGGTGCACCACCAGGCTGTAGCGCAGGGCCTTGATGTCGTCATGCAGCAGCACCGCCACCCCGTCGATGCCGGTTGCCAATGCGGTGCGCAGCTGGCTGTCGGTCGGCTCATCGAGGTGCGTCACCCGCGCACCCGACTCCTGCAGCAGTGCACAGGCCCGCCGGCCGACGTCATCCTGGCCGATGACCAGCACATGCTCGACCTGGGTCACGTCACTGCCCTCCTCGTGCGACTGCCCTCCTGATGCGCCGGACCTCCCGGCACGCCTGCCCTACGCGGGCGTGGCTGCGTCGGCGCGCGGCGGCTCGTACCCTTCGGACTCCACCCGCGCGGCGTTGCGGGGCAGCATGAGGCTGGCGAGCAGGCCGAGGAAGACGAAGCCGGCGGCCACCCAGGAGACGTACCGCGATGCCTCGGCGAACCCGGCCGACGCCCCCTCGAACAGGACCTGCCCGTCCGGCTGGGCGGCCAGCCCGGCGGTGGCGGTACCGGCACTGTTGGCGACCACGCTGGAGACCTGATCGGCCTGGGCCACGCTCACCCCGCGATCCTCGAGATTGGCCTGCACGGCTGAGCCCAGGCCGATGAGCAGGGTGGTGCCCAGGATGGCGGTGCCGATGGCGGCGCCGACCTGCCGCGAGGTCGACTGCACCGCACTTGCCTGGCCCGACTCGGCCACCGGGACCTCCGCCAGGATGACACCGGTCAGCTGGGCCGTGGCGAAGCCGACGCCGGCGCCGTAGATGAACAGCCAGGGCGCAAGGCCCCACCCGGTGATGGTGGTGGAGATGACCATGCCGATGCCCAGGATGCCGACGACCTCCAGCACCATGCCCAGCTGCAGCACCCGCACCGGGCCGACCCGCTGCGCCAGGCCCGCCCCGGCACCGGATGCTGCGAAGGAGCCCACCGCGAGGGCCAGCAGGATGACGCCCGTCTGCATGGCCGTATAGCCGCGGACCGACTGCAGGAACAGCGGGATGGTGAACAGCAGGCCGAACTCGCCCAGGGAGACCACCATCGCTACCAGGTTGCCGGCACCGAAGGAGCGGATGCGGAACAGCCGAAGGTCGAGGATGACGGCCTTGCCGGCCGCCAGGCGGCGGGAGTCCACCAGCAGCAGTCCGACGATGCAGGCGATGCCGATGATGCCGGCGATGAGCACCAGCGAGACGCGGCCGGCGGGCCAGGTGAGCGGGCCGGCGGCGAAGTCATTGGTGGCGATCACCCAGCCGTAGCGCTGGCCCTCGATCAGGGCGAAGACCACGCCGAGCAGGCCAAGGGTGGCCAGCAGGGTGCCGGGGATGTCGATGCCACGCTTGATGCCGGCCGCCCTGGTCTCCGGGACGACGGCGATCACGCCGACCAGGACGATGATCCCGATCGGCAGGTTGATGAAGAAGGCCCAGTGCCAGCTGGCATAGGTCGTCAGGTAGCCGCCGACCAGTGGCCCCAGGGCCGCCATGCCGCCGATGGTCGCGCCCCAGACGGCGAAGGCGACCGACCGGGCCTTGCCGACGAAGACCGCGTTGAGCACCGACAGCGACGACGGCAGGATGAGCGCCGCGCCGACGCCCTGCAGGGCGCGGGCCCCGATGACCTCGATGGAGCTTCCGGAGAGGCCGACCAGCATGCTGGCGACCACGAACACTGCCACGCCTGCGATGAACATCAGGCGTCGGCCATACAGGTCGGCTATCCGGCCGGACAGGATCAGCAGCGAGGCGAAGACCAGCGAGTAGGAGGCGTTCACCCACTCGGCATCGCTCGTCGTCAGGCCGAGGTCCTCGATCATCTTCGGCAGTGCGACGTTGACGACCGTGGCGTCGAGGATGATCATCGCGACGCCGAGCGCAAGGAACAGCAGCGCCACCCAGCGCCGGTTGCCCTGCAGCACCGTTGGTGCGGGCTGGCTCATCGTCATCCTGGGGAGTCCCTTCTCGCCGCCTGAACCCTAGGGCGTCTTCGGTGCTCGCGCCCGCGGGCAGTCTGCCAGTTCGCGCTCGATCATGGCGCTGGCACACTTGGGGCGTGTCGCCCGCCTCCGCCGCCGCCGCGCGGCCAGTCGCGCCTGCCGTGCTGCCGGATGTCCCGGTCGTGCTGGCACCCATGGCGGGCATCACCAACCGGGCGTTCCGGCGGCTGTGCCGGGAGGCGGGCGCGGGGCTGTACGTCTCGGAGATGGTCACCTCCCGGGCCCTGGTCGAGCGCAATGCCGAGACCCTCGACATGGTGACCTTCGCTGCGGACGAGTCCCCGCGGTCGGTCCAGCTCTATGGCGTGGATCCGCAGGTGATGCGCGAGGCGGTGCGCATCGTGGTGGACGAGGACCGCGCCGACCATGTCGACCTGAACTTCGGGTGCCCCGTGCCGAAGGTGACCCGAAAGGGCGGCGGCAGCGCCCTGCCCTGGAAGCGCGACCTGTTCCGGTCGATCGTGCGCGCCGCGGTCGAGGCGGCCGATGGCCGGGTGCCGATCTCGGTGAAGATGCGCATGGGCATCGATGCCGAGCACCTGACCTACCTCGATGCCGGCCAGGCGGCCGCGGAGGAGGGGGTTGCCTGGGTGGCGCTGCACGGCCGGACGGCGGAGCAGATGTACGCCGGCACCGCTGACTGGTCGGCGATCGCCCGGCTCAAGGAGCACCTGGCGTCGACGCCGGTGCTGGGCAACGGCGATATCTGGACGGCCCAGGATGCGCTGCGCATGGTCGCGGTGACCGGCGCGGACGGTGTCGTGGTCGGCCGCGGATGCCTGGGCCGGCCGTGGCTGTTCGGCCAGCTCGCCGCGGCATTCGAGGGCCGGCCCATCCCGGCCGATCCGTCGCTGGCGCAGGTGCTGGGGATCCTGCGCCGGCACGCCGAGCTGCTCTGCGCGGACTATGGCGAGGTCAGGGGATGCCGCGATATCCGCAAGCACATGGCCTGGTACCTCAAGGGCTTCAGCGTCCGGCAGCACGTGCGCCTGGCCCTGGGCATGGTCGCGTCCCTGGAGGAGCTCGATCGACTGCTCGCTGAGGTCGATCCCGATCAGCAGTTCAACGCCGAGGTCGGGGCCAGCCCGCGGGGTCGCACCTCCGGTGGTCGCCGGCCGACCCTTCCGGATGGGTGGCTCGAGTCGCCGTTCGTGGACGAAGCGGCGTCGGCATGCCTGCGCGAGGCCGAACTGTCGGTGAGCGGAGGCTAGCCGACCCGCCCGGGGCCCGAGGGACCTAGGGCCCTTCAGGGGCGCGTCGCAGGTGAGTTGGATGGGGGCATGACGATGCAGACCCCAGCCGCCCCCGCTGGCGATCCGGTACCGGGTGCCCCGATGACGACGTACGTCTACCCGTTCGCCCAGGGCGACCGCTCGCAGCAGGATCTCCTGGGCGGCAAGGGCGCCAATCTCGCGGAGATGACCAGGCTGGGCCTGCCGGTCCCGCCCGGATTCACCATCACCACCGAGGCCTGCCGCCACTACCTCGCCCACGGCCATCAGCCCGATGGCCTGCACGAGCAGATCGGCGTGAACGTCCGCCTCCTCGAGCAGCGAACCGGGCAGGTCCTCGGCGATGCCGACAACCCGATGCTGGTGTCCGTCCGCTCTGGTGCGCGGTTCTCGATGCCGGGGATGATGGATACCGTCCTCAATATCGGCCTCAACGACAGAAGCGTGGCCGGGCTTGCCGAGCGGGCCGGGAATGAGCACTTCGCCTGGGATTCCTATCGCCGGCTGATCCAGATGTTCGGCAAGACCGTGCTCGGCCTGCCGGGCGAGGAGTTCGAGCATGCGCTGGACCGGGTGAAGAAGCAGGCCGACGTGGCGACCGATGTCGAGCTGCCCGTGGCATCCCTGCGGGACCTCGTCGATGCCTACAAGGAGATCGTCCGGCAGGACAGCGGCCGGGACTTCCCCCAGGACCCGCAGGAGCAGCTGATGCTCGCCGTCGAGGCAGTCTTCCACTCCTGGAACACCGACCGAGCCCGGCTGTATCGCCGGCAGGAGCGCATCAGTCATGACCTGGGCACGGCAGTGAACGTCCAGGTGATGGTCTTCGGCAATGCCGGCCCGGGCTCGGGCACGGGCGTGGCCTTCACCCGTGACCCGGGCTCGGGCGCCCGCGGCGAGTACGGCGACTACCTGCCCGATGCGCAAGGGGAGGACGTCGTCGCCGGCATCCGCAACACGCTCTCGCTGCAGGTCCTGCAGGAGCTTGACCCGACGTCCTACGCGCAGCTCACTGACATCATGAACCGGCTCGAGCTGCACTACCGCGACCTGTGCGACATCGAGTTCACCATCGAGCGGGGCCGGCTGTGGATGCTGCAGACCCGGGTCGGCAAGCGCACCGCGGCGGCGGCCTTCCGGATCGCGGTGCAGCTGGTCGACGAGCACGTGATCTCGATGGACGAGGCACTGCTGCGCGTCACCGGCCATCAGCTCTCGCACCTGATGTTCCCGGCCTTCGTGACCGATGGCGATCACCGATGCATCGCCAGGGGCATGAACGCATCCCCTGGGGCCGCGGTCGGCCGCGTGGTCTTCGACTCCAAGACCGCGGTCAGCTGGGCCAAGGGCGGGCAGCAGGTCATCCTGGTTCGCCGGGAGACCAACCCCGACGACCTCGAGGGCATGGTCGCCGCCGCCGGCATCCTGACCAGCCGCGGCGGCAAGACCTCCCATGCCGCCGTGGTGGCCCGTGGCATGGGCAAGACCGCGGTCTGCGGCGCCGAGGCGCTCGACGTCGACACCAAGGCCCGCCGGATGACGACCGAGGCGGGCCTGGTCATCAGCGAGGGCGACCTGCTGTCCATCGACGGATCGACCGGCGAGGTCTTCCTCGGCGAGGTGCAGGTGAAGGACAGCCCGGTCGTTCGCTACTTCGAGGCCGGGCTGGAGGCCGCGGTCGAGGGCGTCGACGAGGCCACCGCCGAGCTGGTGCGCGCGGTCGACCGGCTGATGCGCCATGCCGATGCCAAGCGCCGCCTGCGGGTGCGGGCCAATGCCGATACCCCCGAGGACGCCGCGCGCGGCCGGCGGATGGGAGCCGAGGGCATCGGACTGCTGCGCACCGAGCACATGTTCCTCGGTGAGCGGCGCACGTACGTGGAGCGGCTCATCCTGGCGGAGAGCGCCGATGAGCGAGAGTCGGCGCTGACTGCGCTGCTCCCGCTGCAGCGCAAGGACTTCATCCGCATCCTCGAGGCGATGGATGGCCTGCCGGTCACCATCCGGCTGATCGACCCGCCGCTGCACGAGTTCCTGCCGGATCTCACCGAGCTGAGCGTGCGTGTCGCCGTTGCCGAGGCGAAGGGGGAGCATGCCGAGGCCGAGCTGCGCCTGCTGCAGGCAGTCCAGCGACTGCACGAGCAGAATCCGATGCTCGGCCTGCGCGGAGTTCGGCTGGGCCTGGTGCTGCCGGGACTGTTCGCCCTGCAGGTGCGGGCGATCGCCGAGGCCGCGTGCTTCCGCCAGCGGATGGGCGGGGATCCCCAGGCCGAGATCATGATCCCGCTGGTCGGATCCATCCAGGAGCTCGAGCTCGTCATCGACGAGGCATCGCGGGTGCTGCGCGAGGTCGGCGATGCCAACGGCTGCACCCTGCGCTTCCCGATCGGGACGATGATCGAGCTGCCCCGTGCGGCGCTCACGGCCGGGCAGATCGCCGGGGCCGCGGAGTTCTTCTCCTTCGGCACGAACGACCTCACGCAGACAACCTGGGGATTCAGCCGGGACGACGTTGAGGCTGCGTTCTTCTCGGCCTACCTGGAGAAGGGCGTCTTCGGGGTATCCCCGTTCGAGTCGATCGATCGCGAGGGCGTGGGCGAGCTCGTGCGCATCGCGGTTGAGCAGGGGCGTGCCACCCGCCCGGGCCTGCACTGCGGGGTCTGCGGCGAGCATGGCGGAGATCCGGACTCCGTCCACTTCTTCGAGGGAGTGGGGCTGGACTACGTCTCGTGCTCGCCGTTCCGGGTGCCGGTTGCCCGGCTGGAGGCGGGCCGCGCAGTCGTGGAGCGATCGGTGTCCGGGAGCGATAGCCGCTAGCGCCGCATGGGCGGGCCCGGCGAATCTCGGCGCAGGACAGTCAGGCATGACCGGTTCCTGCACGGATGCAGACAGGACATTGCACGCGGTTGCGTGGTCACCGCGCAGGGTGCCGGTTGACGATGGTGGTCATGAGCACCCCTGCTCGGTCACCCGATCGAGTCAGGCCTGATCCCGAGAAGAATCCCGAGGAGGTCTCCTGTGACCGTCCAGCACACCGACGTCATGACCGAGCCGGCACCTGTCGAGGCCGAGGTCATCGAGGTGGCCGAGAACCAGCTCCGGCGTCGACGCGATGACTTCGCCAACTCGCGCATCATGTTCGACATGGTCCGGTTCCTGATGACCAAGCCGTCATCGGATCAGGTTGCCCAGCAGCTGGTCCTGGGCCTGATGAACGAGCATGCATCCAAGGGCGCGGTCATCAGCGTGTTCGAGCAGGACGGCACCCTGCGCGTCATCGGATCGTTCGGGATGACGCCGCTGGCCTTGAAGGCGTGCTCGGACCTGTCGCTGTGGGACGCCTCCCCGATGACCGATGCCCTTCGCCACGGCGAGCCG
>JAGWXF010000024.1 GCA_018970025.1 Actinomycetales bacterium
GCACCGGCTCGCCGGTGCGACGCCGGGAGTCGAACTCGGCGCAGAGGGCGCCGTAGCCTGCGGTCATGGTCCACGTCCTGCTCCTGGATCTCGATCGCACGCTGGTGGACCTGCAGACCTTCACCGACTATGCGGCGGCACTGGTCGATGCCCATGCCATCGCGGGGGACGTGGGATTGGCGCAGGTGCCTGATACCGACTGGGATCGCCCGACCCAGGCCTGCATGTCCCTGCTCAGCGCCATGGCGGGGACTCCGAGATGGGGCGAGGTCTCGGCTGCCATTGCCTGCCACGAGCGGGCAGCGATCCCGCAGGCGAGGGTGATGCCGACGGTGCTGGACACCCTGCCGCTGCTACGCCGGCACGCGGTGGCGGTGGTGACCCTGCTGCCGACGGACGTGTCCAGCGAGGTCCTGGCAGCCTGCGGGATTGACGTCGGCCCTGGCGCTGCCATCGACCTGGTGGTCGGCCGTGACCCCGGGATGCGGCCCAAGCCGCATCCCGATGGGCTGCAGTTCGCCTGCCGGGCCTTGGGCCACCGCTGCGAACAGGCAACGATGATCGGGGACTCCACCTGGGATCGCGATGCGGCGCATGCAGCGGGGTCGGCGTTCGTCGGGGTTCCGGCCGTGGAGGGTCAGCTTGGCCCTGGAGTTCGCGAGGCGAGGACGTTTGCGAGCGCCGTGCAGCTCGCGCTGACTTCGTGACCGGGGCTGCCTACGGCGATGGCTTCGGGCAGAAGAACTCCACCGCGATGCCATCCGGGTCGCGCGCGGTGACAGCCCATCCGTAGGGGACGTCCTCGACGGGGCCGTGCTCGACGCCGAGCTCATCGAGTCGCCTCGACCAGGCATGCACCTCATCGCCTGATGGGCAGCTGATCCCGATGTGATCGAGGCCGACGCGACGTGGGTCGAAGCGATCGACTGGCTCCGTCTGCTCGAACTCGGTGACGCCGATGACCAGGCCCTCGGGCCAGGCCATCCGGATCCGACGCCACCCTGGGCCCTCACGATGGACCACGGTGGCCGGGCCCAGGACGTCCTGATACCACTGGGCCGATCGCACCCGGTCGGAGACCGTCAGGGTGAGGTGGTGGATGCCGCTCATCCGTGGAGTCACCGTGTGTCCTCCACATCTGCTCCGCCCTGGTCAGCCTGGGTCGGCAGTCGCCGCCACTCGGTGCCCTGATCGAACACCACGAAGCCGCGGGCCTGGTAGTTGGCCAGGGCATGGGGTGCATCCAGGGTGCAGGTGTGCACCCACAGTCTCCTGGTCTGCGGCAGGCTCCACGCCACCTCGATCGCCTTGGTGAGCAGCCATCCGCCAAGACCTAGGCCCAGGAAGCCGGGGAGCAAGCCGAAGTAGGCGAGCTCGACATCGCCGGCCTGGTCGTCGAGCTCGAAGTAGCCGGCGGGGACGCCGTCGACCCAGCAGGTCACCAGGGTGTGCTGCGGGCGGTCGACCCAGGCGAGCCACTCCTGGGGCGTCCAGGCCGCCCGGTCGACCCAGTGCCACGCGGCACCGACGGCCTGGTACATGAACCGGGACAGATCAGGTGCGGGCCGCTGGGCCCGCATCAGCGTGGAAGCGACGGCTGGTTCGGATGCCGGGCGCAGTTCGTGGGCCGCGCGCATCTGCAGGGACCACATCGTCACCTCGGTGGCACCTGGTTCGTTTCCGGGCAGCAGGCTCACGGTGCTCAATCATCCAGGTGACGGGGTCGAGCGGATGCCGACAGACGAAGCGGGTTCTTCGGCATGTCACGTCCAAAGGCTGGACACCGGTAGTGCCCAGAGCCGCTCGCCGAATCTCACCGGTGCCTGACCGGTGTACAGCACCGCTCCCATCCGAAATCGACGTCCGAGGTTGTCACGGAGGAAGGCAAGACTGGTGAAGTCGCGTGGCCCGGCGGATGCGGCTGCCTTCACCTCAATGCCGACGATTGCCCGCTCATCGTTCTCAAGGATGATGTCGACCTCCTTGCCATTGCGGTCGCGGAAGTGGTGGAGATTGAAGCGACTGACCGACCAGGTCGACTGACGTCGAAGTTCACCGGCCACGAAGGTCTCCAACAGGCTTCCCGCGTGGATGGCACCGGCTGCACCAGGCTCCATGGCTGCCGGGGCAAGGTTTTTGAGCCGAGCTGCGAGTCCTGTGTCGAGGAGCGCGATCTTCGGTCGGCCGACAATTCGTTGTGTCAGGTTGCCACTCCATGCGGGCAGGACCTGAATGAGGTAAAGCGATTGCAGGAGGTTGAGGTACCCCTGGATGCTGGTCTCAGGGATGTCCACGTCGGCGGCCATGCGTGCTTTGACGAGTTCGCCACTGGAGTTGGCTGCCAGCAGACGGATGATCCGGGGGAGGCGGTCCAGGTGCGAGAGCCTGCTGATGTCGCGAGCATCCCGGTCGACGATCCGAGTGAGGTAGTTGTCGAACCACGCCTGCCTTCGGCGCCCGGTGCGAACCCGGGCGACGGGGAAGGATCCCTCGCAGAGAACGCTCAGGTAGTCCGACCGTGTCATCGTGCCCGTGAGGTCGCTGAGGCTCGTTTCATCGCTGGCGAAGAGTCGTTCGGCGAGATCGTCCCGCCCGCGGGAAAGCTCGCCTTGGCTCAGGCCATACAACTCGATGGTCTCGGCCCTGCCGGCCAGGCTCTCGTGCTGTCCGGGCATGCGAAGCAGGTCTGCCGAACCCGTGAGGAGGAACTGCCCCGGTCGCGGATCCGCATCCACGACAGCCTTGATCGCGACGAGGAGCTCCGGCGCCCGCTGAACCTCGTCGATGGCCATGATCGATCCAGGCCGTTGTCGGACGAAGGAGTCAGGGTCGTTTCGGGCGGCTGCAAGGACCGCGTGGGCGTCAAGGCTGATCAGCGGCGCACCGGAGGCGGCGAGGAACTGATGCGCCAGCGTGCTCTTCCCGACCTGGCGCGCGCCCTGGATCACGACGACGGGCGTGTCTGCCATCGCCTCACGCAGGGGTCTCATGGCACGTCGGGGGAACTCCTCGCGTGCGGGCGCATCGCGTTCCACCGTCCGAACGTACCCCCTGACTCGCGGATTCGCTACCCCCTTACTCGCGGATTCGCTACCCCCTGACTCGCGGATTCGCTACCCCCTTACTCGCGGATTCGCTGGACGACTTCTCGGTGATTTGCGGCATCCCGTCCGTAGTGATTGAATCCTCAACTACCACGGATCAGGCGTCAACCAAGGAGCCATGATGAGCACAGCAGCGCAGGCGACGTCCCGAGCCGTCGACGATCGCACCGCAGACCTGCTGTTCCGGGATGCCCACACGGCGTACCACTTCACTGACCAGCCGGTGACCGACGAGCAGCTGCATGCCATCTACGACCTCGTGCGCTTCGGGCCGACCGCCATGAACGCACAGCCGCTGCGCATCGCCTACATCCGCAGCCCGGCGGCCAAGGCCCGCCTGCTGCCCTTGCTCGCGGAGGGCAACCGAGCGAAGTCGCAGTCGGCGCCGGTGGTGGCGATTCTCGCGGCAGACACCGAGTTCCATGAGCACCTCGACCGCCTGCTGCCCCAGCAGGCCGGTGCGAAGGACCGGTTCGCCGACCTCGATGCCCGGGTGCAGGCCGCCATGTTCAATGCCACCCTGCAGGCCGGCTACTTCATCATCGCCGCACGATCCCTGGGCCTGGATGCAGGACCGATGGGCGGATTCGACCGGCAGGGGATCGATGCCGAGTTCTTCGCCGGCACCGGGCTGCGCTCGATCCTGGTGGTGAACCTCGGGTACGTATCCGACTCCGGTCGGCGGCCGCGCAATCCGCGCCTCGCGCCGAATGAGGCCGTCACCATCCAGTAGGCCACTCAGGCTCGCCTTGCCGGGGGTAGCCTCACGGCAATGGAGCTGATCGTGCGAGCCTCGAACGCCACGATCGGCATCCGTGACGGCCTGATCGTCGAACCTGCGCAGGGCACGGTCATCGATCAGCCAGGCCTGAGCGTCCATCCGGGGTTTGTCGACCAGCACTGCCATGGCGGCGCTGGTCATGCCTTCGGCGATGGCGACGTGGATGCCATCGCCGCCGCGCACCTGCGCGCTGGGACGACCTCGCTGATGGCCAGCCTGGTCTCGGCGCCGCGGGAGATCCTGGTGAGCCAGGTGCGGGCCCTGGCACCGCGAGTCCATGACGGCACCCTCGTCGGCATCCACCTCGAGGGCCCGTGGCTGGCACGTTCCCGATGCGGTGCCCACGACCCCCTGGCCCTGCGCGAGCCCACGATGGACGAGGCCAGGGCATTGCTCGATGCCGGCGGCGGTGCCGTCCGCATGGTGACGATCGCACCAGAGCTGGCAGGGGCCGCCGAGGTGATCGGCCATCTCGTAGAGCGCGGGGTGATCGTGGCGATCGGGCATACCGACTGCACCGAGCAGCAGGCGCGGCAGGCGATCGCTGCCGGGGCAACCGTGGCGACGCACCTGTTCAATGCGATGCCGGCCCTGCACCATCGCGAGCCGGGCCCGATCCCGGCCCTGCTGGCCGACCCCCGCGTCACCGTGGAGCTGATCGCCGATGGCGTGCACGTCGCGCCGAGCATCCTCGCGCTGGCCGGTCGGACCGCTGGGGCGAGCCGCACCGCCCTGGTGTCGGATGCGATGGCCGCCGCCTGCATGGGCGATGGCCGCTATGCCCTGGGCAGCCTGGAGGTCGAGGTCGTGGACGGCATTGCCAGGGTTGCCGGGACCTCGACCCTGGCGGGCAGCACCCTGACCATGGCTGGAGCCGTGCGGACCATGGCCAAGGCGACGGGAGACCTGGGCACTGCCGTCGACATGGCGACCGCTACGCCGGCGCGCTGCCTGGGCCTGGACGATCGGGGCGCGCTGGAGCCCGGCATGCGTGCCGACCTCGTGCTGCTCGACTCGGATGCGCAGGTGCGCGGGGTGATGCGCGGTGGCTCCTGGGTCATCGAGCCCGCCTGAGCCGCCGCTGACCGGGTACGCGTATATGGAACGGTGTGATGGTGGATACCTGCCTGGCCATTGACATCGGCGGAACCTCGATCAAGTCGGGTCACGTCGATGCATCTGGTTCGCTCGTCGGCGAGATTCGCATGACTGCCGTTGGCGATGATCCGCTGGGGACCGTGCTTGGCATCGCACGCGAGGCACGTGACACGACCCGAGCCATTGGCGTCGGGTCCCCTGGCTATCTCAGTGCCGATCGAACCCAGGTTGCCTATGCCGTCAACCTGGGGTGGCGTGATGTCGACCTGGTCGATCGCCTGCAGGACGCAACGGGGCGCACGGTCGTGCTGGAGGGGGATGCGAATGCCGCAGCGCTTGCCGAGTCGCGCGTCGGTGCCGGCCAGGGCCAGTCAAGTGTGCTGGTGGTGACCCTAGGCACGGGAATCGGCATCGGGTTCACCGTCCAGGGCCAGGTGTTCCTCGGCGCTCAGGGATTCGCCGGCCAGGCCGGGCACATGCCCGTCCACGGTGAGAGTGCCTGCTGCGACTGCGGGAGAGTCGGTTGCTGGGAGATCTCCGCGAGCACCCGCGGCTTCGAGCGGATGCTCGATGGCACGCCCCTGGAGGGCCACGGAGCCCGCGAGGCGCTGCGTCGATCAGCACTCGGCGACGTCGACGCGCAGGAGGCGGTGCAGGCCTGGACGGCGAGCATCACTGCCGGGTTGATCCCGCTCATCTGCATGCTCGACCCAGCCTGCATCGTGATCGCCGGGGCGGTGAGCGAATCCGGCTCGGCCTTCCTGCCGCAGTTGCGGGAGCGCATCGCACATGCCTCGGCAGGCCAGGTGATCGGGGTCTATCCGGCGCGCCTCGGGCCAGCTGCCGGGGTCATCGGAGCGGGATTGCTCGCCTGGGATCAGGTGCGCTGACGCAAGGCTTCGGGCATGGACGTCACAGGGTGCGCACGAGGTAGCTATGACCGCCGACGCACGGGCCCTGGACAAAGCCGAGATGCGCATAGAAGCCTCGGGCCCGAAGGTTCTCCGGGCTGACGTCGAGGTGGATGCCGGGAGCGCCGGCATCCCGCACGACGTCGAGCGCGGCCTGCATCAGCGATCGTCCCAGGCCCTGGCCCTGGGCCACTGGCAGCAGGTCGATATGGGCCTGCGCCGGATACGGGTCGGCGACGATCGACTCCAGGTGCAGCCCGTGATGGAGTCGCTCGATGGCCCAGCGATCCTGGTCCGTCCAATGACCATCGGCGAGTTGGTCCAGCGGATACGCACGGCGCAGGGGCGGTGCCCACACGTCATTGAAGAAGGCCTCGAACGCCCGGGTGTCCGGCGCGGCAATGGAGTAGCCGACGATGTCCGAGCCGTCCACGAGGGCGAAGGTGGTCGCCTGCTCGAAGGCGAGGTACGGGCCGACGAAGTTGTGGCCGACCAGATTCGGGTCACTCCACAGGTGCGTGCCATCGTCACCGTTGGCTGAGGTGCGCAGGCAGACTCGGTACAGGCCCTCGCGGTCGTCCTCGGTCGCCAGGCGGATCTGCATGATGCGATCGTGCCATTCCGCCTCGACCGACCGGCAGCGGCGTCCCAGGAAGTGGTCTACTACCGGGGCGATCCCGGGACCCGAAAACCCATGTAGATACGCGCATCATCCACCACCGGGGCGGAATGCATGCCAGATTGGTCTAACGAGGTCCGAGAATGCCGCATGCCCGGCGACTCGGCCCCCTAGCGTCCGAGTCGGAGGTGCGATGCCCCTGCCACCAGATGCACGAAGCCGAGTGCGGCAGGCGCTACAGGAGATGATCGCGACCGCAGTGCCAGGAGCCCGACTGCCGAGCGAGCGCGTCCTGTGTGCCCGGCTGGGGGTTGCCCGGATGACCCTGCGCACCGCGATGGACCAGCTCGTGCACGACGGCGTGCTCGAGCGACGGCGCGGTTCCGGGACGTTCGTCCGCCGGCCCATGCTGGCCAGCCGGCTGCAACTGCTGTCCTTCACCGAGGAGATGCGGCTGCGCGGCCTGGTGCCGACCACGCGGGTGGTCGAGATCGAGGCGGTCGAGGTGCCGCGGCCACTCGCCCGTGCGCTCCATCTGGCACTGCCGGCAACCGCGACCCGCATCACCCGGGTGCGCTGCGGCGATGGAGATCCGATCGGCGTCGAGACGGTGCACATCCCGGCGTGGACCGGCATGACGTTCACCGCAGCCGAGCTCGAGGGCTCGCTCTACCAGGCCGTGCGCGGCCGGTACGGGATCGAGGTTGCCTCGGCGAGCATGCACATCCGCGTCGACCGGCCGGATCCTGCGGTGTCAGCGCATCTCGAGCTCGAAGCCGGCAGCGACGCGCTGCGAATCGAGATGATCGACGCGGACGCCGCCGGACGGCCGATCATGGCGGCCCTGTGCTGGTACCACCCCGAGCGCTACCAGATCGAGCTCACCACCGCGGCGACCAGGCGAATGGCCGGCCATGCGCGCTGACCAGCGATACCTGCAGGTGGTGTCCGACCTGTTGGCCCAGCTCGCCGGCTCGGCTGATCCTGTGCGCGAGGCGGTCGCCTCGTGCATCGCGGACTGCTTCGAGTCCGGCGGGCTGCTGCACGTCTTCGGGACGGGCCACTCCCACCTGCTCGCGCTGGAGCTGTTCTACCGCGCGGGTGGATTCCCGCAGGTCAACCCGATCCTGCTCGAGGAGCTCATGCTGCATCGGTCTGCGTCAGGCAGCACCGAGCGCGAGCGCGACTCCGCCATGCTCGACGCCATCCGAGCGCAAGTCACCTTCGGGGAGCATGACTGCCTGCTGGTCATCTCGAACTCGGGAGGCAATGACGTCTGTGTCGGCCTTGCCCGCGATGCGCGCGCCGCAGGCCTGCCGGTCATCGCGCTGACCAGCCTGCAGACCGCGCAGTCATCCAATGCCCGCGCCAGCGGCCTCAAGCTCCACGAGGTGGCCGACTTCATCCTCGACAATCTCGGCGTCGAGGGCGATGCGGCGATCGAGCTGCCGGACGGCAGCAGGGTCGGGCCGACGTCCACGGCGATGGGCGCGATCATCCTCAATGCCGTGATGGTGCGAGTCGCCGAGCTGCTCCTCGAGCGGGGGGTAGCGCCAGAGATCTTCTCCAGCAGCAATATGCGCGATGGGGATATCCGCAACGGCGAGCTCGTGCGCAAGTACGCGCCGCGGGTCGGGGCACTGTGATGCGCTCGCCGTTCGCGATCCGCGGGATCATCGAGGGGTTCTACGGCCGGCCCTGGACCCATGAGCAGCGGCGCCGGGCCATTGGGATCCTCGGTACGTGCGGGATGAACACGTACCTGCTGTCGACGAAGGACGAGCCCTGGCAGCGCTTCGACTGGCGATCCGCGCTGTCGGACGAGGTCATCGCCGCCATCGGCGACCTGGTCGAGGCCGGGCGGGATGCATCCGTCGAGGTCGGCGTCTCGACCTCACCCGGCCTGACGGTCGCGTACTCATCGCCGGCGACGATCGACGCGATCATCGGCCGCTATCGGCAGCTGGCAGCCGTCGGCGTCAGCCTGCTCGGGCTCTTTCTGGATGACATCCCCGGCACCCTGCAGCATGCGTCCGATCGAGACCGCTACGCGGATCTCTGCCATGCCCACATCGACCTGATCACCCGGGTGCACGAACGGCTCATGGAGGAGCTGCCCGGCTCTCGGCTGCTGGTCTGCCCCTATGCCTACTGGGGGTTCGGCACGGAGGACTACATCACCCGGCTCGGCCAGGGGCTGCCGCGCACGATCTCGATCATGTGGACGGGCCGGCAGATCTGCTCGGCCTATCTGCACTCCAGCGATGCGCGCGTGCTCGCCGAAAGTATCGGCCGCAAGCCGCTGTACTGGGACAACTACCCGGTGAACGACGTGGCGATGACCGGCGAGCTGCATATCGGCCCCTTCCAAGGCCGGGATGCCGACCTCGGCCAGTGGTGCGAGGGGCTGCTGGCCAATCCGATGTCGGCATTCGAGTCGAGCCTGCTGCCGCTGCGAACGGTCTTCGACTACCTGCGCGACCCGACGGCGTACGACCCGCAGGCCTCCTGGGATGCCGCGCTGACCTGGCTGCTGCCGGATCCGATGGAGCGCGCGGCCTTCCGGCTCTTCGCTCGCTGCAGCCTGGACTCCTGCCTCAGTCAGTCGGCCGCGCCGGACCTCGAGAGCGTGCTTGCCCAGGCCATGTTCGACTGGCGCATGGGTGACGCTGATGAGGCGGCGGCCGACCTGCTTGACCTGGTCGAGGCGATTGCCGATGCGGTGGAGGTGCTGCGCCGCCCCGACTTCAGCAACCAGGCCCTGCAGCGCGAGATAGCACCCTGGGTGGCGTCCTTCTCGCTCGTCGGGCGATGCCTGAGCGCGCTGGCCGGTCACATCAGTGCACCGGATGACCCGGTGGCCCAGACCCTGCTGCGGGTTCGGGCCGCGGACCTCGCGGACGATCGCATGCGCTTTGCCGGCGACGCCGTCCAGATGACGATGGACGAGATCATCGCCCTGCTGGAGACCACATGATGCACGACCCCATGGTCGATCACGCCATGGTTGTTCACGACAGCGGAGAGGGAAGCAGATGAGGATGGCACGCACAAGCCGGCTGCTGGCAGCAGCAGCGGCACTGGCGCTCGTGGGCGGGCTTGCGGCCTGCGGAGGGTCGAGCTCCGCGGATGACAAGGTGCTGCGAGTCGCATTCGGCAGCAATGGCACCGATGGCCAGGCCATCTGGGACGAGACCGCCAAGCAGTTCGAGGCCGCGAACCCTGGCTGGGATGTGCAGTTCGCGGTGCAAACCGATGACCTGTACGAGACCGTCGGGCTGACCAACCTGCTGACGAGCAGCGAGGCACCGGACGTCTACTTCGAGTGGGCCGGGGCTCGCCTGGCGAACAAGGTCGCCGACGGCTATGCCGCCCCGCTGAACGCCCTGATCGAGAAGTACGGGGTGGCGGATGAGTTCCCCGAGGGCGCCTTCGCCACGACGACGATCGACGGCGAGGTCTACATGCTCCCCTTCACCTCGGACGTCACCAACGTCATCTGGTACAACAAGGACATCTTCGCCAAGGCTGGGCTCACCCCGCCGAAGACCTGGGCGGAGATGGTCACTGCGTCCAAGGCCCTGCTCGATCAGGGGATCACCCCGTTCGCGATCGGCAACAAGGACCTGTGGGTCGGCGGCAACTGGATGGCCCATGTGATCTCCCGCGTGGCCGGAGAGCCGGCGTACGACGATGCCATGAGCCAGCGGGCCCCGCTGAACTCGCCCGAGATGGTCAAGGGCATGGAGGCCGTGGCTGAGCTCGCCAACGCCGGCTTCATCAATGACAGCGCCAACACCCTTGCCGATAACGAGGCCTACTCGCTGTTCTTCCAGGGCGGCTCGGCCATGCTCCCGATCGGCTCCTGGCTGGTGGGCATCCAGGCCGACGAGGCCCCGGACTTCCAGATGGACTGGTTCAATCTCCCGGCCATCGACGGCGGCGCCGGCCAGCAGGACAGCATCATGGGCGTGACGACCGGCTACATCATCAACGCCAAGAGCAACAAGCAGGACATGGCGATGCAGTTCCTGCAGATGTTCTACTCGCCCCAGATGGTGCAGCAGTGGATCGATGCGGGCTTCACCCCGGTGGCGAAGTCCGGTGCGAGCGCTGCCGCGCTGACGCCGCTGGCGCAGTCGATGGTCGACCTGCTCAACTCCGGTGCGACCGTGGTCGCCCCGCCCGACACGGGCTATGACCTGAAGGTCGCGGACGCCCTGAATAATGCGATCGCGCAGGTGATCGACGGTGCCGCGAAGCCGCAGGAGGCCCTCGACCAGGCGCAGGCCAAGCTCGAGGCGCAGTAGCCGATGGAGCAGGACGAGGAGGGTCGGCCGTGAAGCCAACATCGCGCCTGGGCCTCCTCGTCCTGCTCGCACCGGCGATCGCGCTGTATGCCTTCGCCGTCCTGATCCCGCTGCTGGGGACCTTCGCCTTCAGCTTCACCCGCTGGAATGGCCTGGGCAGCCCGCAGTGGGCCGGCCTGGCGAACTACCTGCGTGCCGTCCGCGATGACATCTTCCTGTCGACGTTCTGGCATGTGGGGGTCTATGTCGCCCTCACCCTGGTGCTGGAGGTGCTGGTCGGCCTGTGCCTTGCCGGGTGGATCAGCGCCCGCCGCCGGGGCGGCTCCTTCTATCGGGTGGCCCTGTTCATCCCGGTCATGCTGCCGGCGGTCGTGGTCGCGGTGCTGTGGCGTGCGGTCTACAACGCCGACTTCGGGCTCGTCAACTCCACCCTGGCGGCGGTCGGCCTGGAATCCTGGCAGCAGGTGTGGCTGGGCCAGGCGTCGACGGCGCTGATCGCGATCAGCATCGTCTCAGGCTGGGTGTTCGCCGGGTTCTTCATGGCGATCTTCCTGGCCGCCTTCGGCCGCCTGCCCTCCGACGTCCTGGAGTCGGCACGACTTGATGGGGCCGGTGAGCTCCGCCTGTTCTGGCAGGTCAAGGTGCCGATGATCCGCGAGGTGATGACCATCGCGATCCTGCTGTGCGTCACCGGCGGGATCCAGGGCTTCGACCTGTTCTACGTGATGACCAATGGCGGGCCGTACCACTCGACCGAGGTCCCGACGACGTACCTGGTCAAGACGGTCTTCCGGGATCAGGAGGTCGGCTACGGCTCGGCCATGGCGGTCATCGTCACCGTGGTCGGCCTGCTCATCGCCCTGGGGCTGGTTCGGCTGCGGCGGCGCGAGGGCGCGACGGTGGAGTACTGATGGCCGCACTTCGCTCCAGGCTGGCCTTTCACGGCGTCATCGGCATCTACGCACTGCTGTGCCTGATCCCGCTCATCTGGATGGTGCTCAGCGTTTTCAAGCCGACCGGTGAGATCCTGCAGCATCCGCTGGCCCTGCCCACCGCATTCGACCTCGGGGTCTTCGGCGATGCCTGGCAGGCCGGGAGCCTGGGCCGCTATGTCATCAACAGCATCATCGTGACCTTCGCGTCGACCATGTTCATCCTCGTCGCCGGGTCGATGGCCGCCTTCGCGCTCAGCCGGCTGCGCTTCGCCGGCGACCGGATCATGCTCGCCTTCCTGGCCGCCGGCCTGCTGCTGCCGATCCAGGCCTACTTCATCGCCCAGAACCAGCTCTTCGAGGCCGTGGGCATCAAGGACACCCGTTGGGCCCTGATCGTCCCCTATGCCGCCATGGGCCTGCCGATCGCGACCTTCCTGATGAAGTCCTACATGGACTCACTGCCCCGTGAGCTCTTCGAGGCGGCGCGCATCGACGGTGCGTCCGACCTGCGCATCTACCGAAGCCTCATCGTGCCGATCATCCGGCCGGCGATGGTGACCGTGGCGATCTTCAGCGCGCTGTCAGCCTGGAATGAGTTCCTGCTGGCCCTGCTGTACGTGCAGAACGACAGCCTGAAGACGATCCCGACCGGGCTGCTCGCATTCTCCGACCGCTACTCCACCGACTACCAGCTGCTCTTCGCGGCGCTGACCATCATCACCATCCCGATGATCGCGATCTACGTCGCCTTCAACCGGCAGATCGTCAAGGGCCTCACCGACGGCTCAGTGAAGGGTTGAGCACGAAGGGCTGAGCACGGGAGGCTTCAGGCAATCGCATCGAGGGCAGCGAAGGCCGGGGACATGTGGGAGATCTCGGCCGACCCGAGGCCATTCGCCCGTGCAACGGACTGCCACGTGGCCACGGCGCGGGCGACGTCGGTGATGATCGACCGTGCCTGCTCGGCGCCCAGGCGGAAGTACGGCGCGACATCGAAGGCCAGCGCAAGGCTTGCCGCCGTGTCATCCATTCCGATCGCAGTGCTCAGGTGACGAGCGGTGGGATCAGGATTCGGATTGAGGTCGAAGGCAGGAGCCAGCCGCCACGTGCCGTGACGCTGGTGCAGGAACCCGTGGTTGCGCAGGTGGTCGTCGGTATTCGAGATGAGGACGGAGAACACGATTCGCCGCCACAACTGCTCGAGCTCTGCGCCTGGGATGTCCGAGCGCTCTTCGATCACCTGAGCGATCTCAAGGTAGCTTCGCGTCTGGCCGTCCGCTGCCTCGAGCATTGTCATCGCGCTCGCGTAGCCGATCCGCGTGCCATCGTTGCGCCTGTCGAATCTTGTGCTGATGAGGACGCTCCTGCCGTCGACCGCTGCCAGCGTGGTGTCGGGCACATGGATTCCTGCCCGGGCTGCGAGATCGATGGCGACCTTCTCCCACGCCATGACGTTCCACGCGTCCTGCCGGCTGCTGGGGAACTTGGCAATGCCAAGCGCTCCTCCGTCCGCACGCACATGCGCCTTCGGGCGGGCGCCTCCGAGGGAACTGCCCGCATGGACGAGCCGTGCAAGATCAACGAGATCGGCTGTATCCGACTCGCCCCTGGCAGCCAGGTGCAGCAGCGATGGCAGGTCTTCAAGGCGCGGCACGCGAGTCTCCTCCTCGGCGAGGAAGGGCCCGGACCCCGCACCGGAGCCCCACCTGAAACGCAGGGCCCCCTGTCGAAGATCATCGCGAACGCCCAGCAGGTAGTCGACCTCGCCCAGCGTTCGCGGGGTCCGGCCCTCGGCACGGGCCAGTCGGTCCTCCTGACGCCGGAGCAGGGTTCGTCCCCATCGGTCGGGCGAGCAGTCGGTGAACGCTCCAAAGCAGGCGGACGCAAGGCGGGTGTGCTGCGAGCGTGCCTCGAGGGCAAGCTCGGGATCGAGTGCGTACCCGTCGGCGAGGCCGAGGTAGGACGGCGAGTAGGCGAAGGTCGCGGACTCCGTTCTCCCCCGGCGGTGGGCGAACAGGGACCCGGCGTGCACCGTGGTGCCCTCGATCTCGACGTGCACGGACACGGTCGTCACCGGGTCTGCCTCGGGGGTCGCACCCGCTGGGGCAGCCGCTCATCAGCTCGCATGCGTCCGATATCCGTTGCGTACGGATCCAGGCTTGCGGCGATCTGATCCAGGACGCCGAGGGCGCGGGCAATGCGCAGCACGTTCTCCAGGCTGGCCCCCTTGCCATGCTCGAGGCGGCTGACCGTGCTGCTGGCGAGCCCGGCCCGGTCGGCTACCTGCGCGATGGTGAGCCGGCGGAGCTTGCGCCAGGTGGCCAGATCGGCTCCAAGTTGGACTTGTGCACGGGCCACGGGGATCGGTATCAGTCCCATGTCGACTGCCTCTGGTTGACGATCCGTCAATGGTAGCGGCGACAAACAGGCTTTCATGTCCGATAAGACGTGAAATATGAGCAACTAGGCGAGTCCTGCCGTGATGACTAGGGTAGGCGTACGAGCGATCGCCGATGGAGTGATCGCTGAGCAGGGGAGCGATGATGAGCAAGACGGTGACACTCGTGCTTGGTTGCCTGCTGGTGATCATCGGGGTGGTGTGGTTCTTCCAGGGCATCGGCTCCCTGGCAGGTAGCCCGATGACGGGCGTGAGCTTCTGGGCGTTCGCCGGGGTGGTCGTCCTGCTCGTCGGTGCCTACCTCGTGCTGCGCGGCCTTCGGGGTCGGCGCGGCTCGAGCTCCGGCTGAGACAGCGCTCAGCACCGGCCCTGAGCGGCCTCCATCCGCAGCAGCTGCTCCTTCACTTCCAGGCCCCATCGATAGCCGGCAAGGCCGGCGTCGGAGCGGATGACCCGATGGCAGGGAACGGCGAGGGCAACCGGATTCCGGGCGCAGGCCCGGGCCACGGCACGCACCGATGACGGCGCGTCGAGCGACTCGGCAAGTTGCGTATAGGTGCGCGTCTGCCCGCGGGGGATCTCACGCAGGGCGCTCCAGACCCTGGCCTGGAAGGCAGTTCCGCGAACGTCGATCGGCAGCGCGGCAGCCTGCTCGCCGAGTGCCAGTGCGCGCAGGGCACGCAGCACATCGGCCAGGGCATCCTCGTCCTGCCGCAGGCGGGCTGCGGCGAACTCCTCGGTGACCTCGCGCAGCAGGTCGGCCTCGCTGGGGCCGATGCGCACGGCGCAGAGCCCATCGGGCGAGGCCACGGCGATGACCAGGCCGATCGCCGATGGGGTGATTCCCCACAGGAGGGGCAGGTCTGGCCCGCTCGCTGCGTACTGGGAGGGCGTCATGCCCAGGCGTCGGCCCGCCTCCTGGTAGAACGCCCGGACCGATCCGTAGCCGGCGTCATGCAGGGCATCGAGGACCGAGGTGCTGCGCTGGAGTGCCATTCGGGCTGCCTCGGTGCGCACGGCCCGGCCGTAGGCGGTCGGGGAGATGCCGATGGCAGCGAAGTCCCGCTGCACCTGCCGCGCCGTGCATCCGGCCAGTTTGCCGAGCTCCTCGACTGGCATGGGTCCGTTTGCCCGCTCCATCGCGCGGCAGCAGAGCAGGACGCGTTCGCGCGAGGTCACCGCTGCACGGTAGTGACCAGTCGGGGTGGCGGCACTCCGGTTCGCGACAGCCTCGACGGGGCTGAAGGCTTGGCCGAGCAAGCAGGTACTCGCCTTGATGCTCGGCGGACGCTCCTTCGGGAGTCAGGAGTGAGCATGGCGGGCAGGTAGCCCTCGCATCGATCAGGTCGGTCATGCTGTTCACCGCCCCGTAACGCCAGCAGCGCGCCGACCATTCGTCGCGCTCCAGACGTCACGTCTGCGATCCTCAGTCGCCCACCCGTGGGTTGAGGTTCCGTTCCCCAACGTGCTGGATTCGCCACCCGCTCACGGGCCGAGCAGTGCTGCGGGGACCACCGCGATGCCGTCCTCTCGGCGGTATGCCTCGGTGCCGGTGGTGACCAGGACGGCATCGAGGAGTTGTTCTCCGAGGCGCTGCCGGAGCCAGGTGAGGTGCTTGGTGTCGGAGGGGCCGACAGCGGCGGAGAGCTTCACTTCAATCGCGACGATGCCGCCATCGGGACCGATGACAATGAAGTCGATCTCGCGTTCGCCACGTTGGGTTCGCAGGTGGCGTACGTCGGCTTCAGCCGCCTGCGCGTAGACGCGCAGGTTGAGCGCGATGAGGCTCTCGAACAGCGCGCCGAGGAAGGTGCCGTCGCGCGGGACTGCCACCTCGGGCTGGGTACCACCGAGGAGCTTTTGCGGGGTCATCTGGAGGAGCCGTGCTGCCAACGCTGGGTCGGCGAGGTGGTGCTTGTCGGATGAGGCGAGTTCCTTCAGCTTGTTGCTGGAGGGAATCCACGCGGGCACCGGGTCGAGAATCCACAGGCGGGCAAGGATGTCTCGCCAGGGCTGCGTTGTCGTGGCGGAGGGCTTGTTCCCGACGCCGGGTGTGGCGGCATCGCGGATCGCCTCGAAGCTCGCGGTGGTGGACGTGGCCGCGGCGTAGGCCCGCATCCAAGCTCGCAAGGTGTCGGGTCGCCGGAGGGTCATGCCCTGCTCGGGGAAGTCACGGTCGATCACGCGGTCAAGGTAGCCATCGAGCGCCATCCGGAGCTGTCGGTCGGTCAGTCCTCGCATGCCCGGGAATCCGCTCGCCAGGATCTCGGTGACGTAGTCGTCCAGGGTGGCCGGAGTGGTGCCCGACACGCGTGGCCGTGCGCCGCTGAGAAGTTCGGCAAGGCTCACCGAGGGCGTGAATCCGCGCTCTGCAAGCGACATCGGGCGCATGCGGATGGGGACGATACGTCCGGCACCGGAGTGAGTGTCGATCCCGCCCGGTGAGGCGGAGCCGGTGAGGAGGAAGGATCCCGGGGTTGGGTTCGCATCGACGACTCGGCGGATGACGTCCCAGCTGGGTGGCCACCTCTGCCATTCGTCGACCAGGATCGGCGGTTGCCCCCGCGTCAGCCGCTCGGGATCCGCTTGGATGATCTGGCGCTGCCCAATGTCGTCGAGCCTGTAGACAGTGGTGGCCCGGGTGATCGCCGTGGCAGTCTTGCCGACTGCCTTGGGGCCTTCAATGCTGATAGCCGCCAGCCCAGGCATGAGCGCGTCGAGGTCGTCGTCGACGATGCGACGTCGATACGCGATCGGCTCCGTGGAAGGGCTCCCCACGCGCTCACACTACAGTTTCGGCCTCTTCTACACTAGATTTTCGGGCAATTTTACACTTGCCAATCGGGCGCCATTCGCTGCGACTGAGGACGACGTCGGCGCGCCTGGAGTCGCTGACTCACCGCACTCCCGCACACGGCCACGTTCCCTGAGGGATCATTGGCCATGTGACCCGCCTGGCGCCTGGAACGAGCCCGCACCTCCTTCAGCACGCCGGCAAGGAATCAGGCTGGGGGAGGTCATGGGCATGACCCTGGACGTGGGTCTGATCGGAGCGGTGATGATCTTCTCCTCCGACCCGGCTCGGTCTGCGAACTGGTGGTCTGGCCTGCTCGGCGCTCCAGTGCACGCGGATGGCGGATTCCACTGGCTCGATGTCAACGGGGTCGAGTTCGGCTTCCGCCCTGCCGACCCGGTCAAGAACCCAGTGGGCGCCAGCACCGTCGCGTACTGGACCACTCGTGACCTTGGCCAGGCGATCGCCGTGCTCGTCGAGGCAGGCGGGACACTCCATCGAGGCCCGCTCTCCGTGGAGCCCGGCAGGAGGATCGCCCAGGTCGTCGATCCATTCGGGGCGGTCATCGGATTGGAGCAGCGACCGTGAGACTTCGAGGCAACCGAGACCGCATCAGCAGTCCATACCTCCTGGATCACGTCGACAACCCGGTCGACTGGTGGGCGTGGTCGGAGGCCGCCTTCGACGAGGCCCGCCGGCGTGACGTCCCGATCTTCCTGTCGATCGGGTACTCCGCCTGCCACTGGTGCCATGTCATGGCCCATGAGTCCTTCGAGGATCCAGCCCTGGCCGAGATCCTCAATGCGCGCTTCGTGTCGATCAAGGTCGACCGCGAGGAGCGGCCGGATATCGACGCCATATATATGGACGCCACGGTGGCGCTGACCGGCCATGGCGGCTGGCCGATGAGCGTCTTCCTCGATCACCAGGGCCGGCCGTTCTATGCGGGCACCTACTTCCCGCCGCAGCCCCGGCATGGCCTGCCCTCCTTCGGCCAGCTGCTGCAGGCCCTCGGCGAGGCGTGGGAGGAGCGCCGGGGCGAGGTTGAGGGCGCGGGCGAGCGCATCACCGAGGCCCTGGGCTCCCGGTCGATCGCATCAACCGCGGAAGAGCCCCCGGATGACGCAAGCCTGCAGCGGGCGATCGCGGCCCTCGAGCGCGACTTCGACGAGCGGCATGGCGGGTTCGGCGGGGCACCGAAGTTCCCGCCCTCGATGGCGCTGGAGTTCTGCCTGCGCGAGTGGGCGCGAACGGGCAATGCCACGGCCCGGCGACTGGCCGAGCGCACCCTGGAGGCGATGGCCCGCGGCGGCATGTACGACCGGCTCGGCGGGGGCTTCGCCCGCTACAGCGTCGACGCCGCCTGGGTCGTCCCGCATTTCGAGAAGATGCTCTACGACAATGCCCTGCTGCTGCGCGTGTATGCGCACTGGTGGCGGCAGTCCGGCTCGCCGCTGGCCAGGCATGTGGTGCAGCAGACCGCCGGCTTCCTGCTGCGGGAGCTTCGTACCGAGGAGGGCGGCTTCGCGGCGGCCCTCGATGCCGATAGCGAGGGGGTCGAGGGCAAGTTCTATGCCTGGTCGCCGGCCTTGCTGGTCGATGCCCTTGGGTACGAGGACGGCACCTGGGCGGCCGAGCTGCTGCGCGTCACCGATGCCGGCACGTTCGAGCACGGGCTGTCGACCCTGCAGCTGCCCGTCGACCCCTCAAACGCCCAGCGGTGGGAGGCGGTGCGCACCCGGCTGCTCGCCCGGCGCGAGGAGCGCGTGCGCCCCGCTCGCGATGACAAGGTGGTGGCCGCCTGGAATGGGCTGGTGATCGCGGCCCTGGCTGATGCTGGAGCGATCCTGGATGAGCCGTCGTGGATCGAGGCGGCGGCCGGTGCGGCCACGCTCCTGGTCGACGTCCACCTGCAGGAGGGCAGCCGACTGCTGCGGACGTCCCGTGATGGCCGACCCGGGTCGAGCGAAGGCGTCCTGGCCGACTACGCCGACGTCGCCGAGGGGTTCCTCGCGCTCGTCCAGGCCTCGGGGGACGACACCTGGCTCGAGCGGGCCGGCGCCCTGCTGGACGTCGCACTCGCGCACTTCGGCGATGGCGAGGGCGGGTTCTATGACACCCCGGACGACGGCCCGGCGCTGGTGCGCCGGCCGCGGGATCCGGGCGACAACGCCGAGCCCTCCGGCTGGTTCGCGATGGCGCAGGCCTGCCTGACCTACGCCAGCCTCACCGGGCAGGCGGAGTACCGCGGTGTTGCCGAGCGGGCGGTCGGACTCGCCAGCACCCTGG
Organism: Actinomycetales bacterium; assembly: GCA_018970025.1. Classification (GTDB taxonomy): domain Bacteria; phylum Actinomycetota; class Actinomycetes; order S36-B12; family S36-B12; genus REEB460. Next base: position 19,240 of record JAGWXF010000024.1, read on the forward strand.
CCGACCGTGCCCCCCGGAGCGTGGGCACCGGCCTGTCGATCGCCTCGGCGCTGCTGGCCGGGCCGATCGAGCTGGCCGTCGTCGGCGAGGCCGGCGTGCCGGGGTTCGCGGAGCTACTGCGTGCCGCACGCTCCATCGCCTCGCCGGGTGCCGTGATCGCCTTCGGGCCCCAGGGCAGCGCCGCACCCCTGCTGCGCGGTCGGCCGCTGCGCGACGGCCGGGCGACGGCCTACCTCTGCCGGGGATTCGCCTGCCGGCAGCCGACCGCCGACCCGGCCGAGTTGGTCGAGCAAGCCCGCAACTGAGCCCGCGAGGGGTACCCTGCCGACGTGGGCTTGGCTGACGTGCTCTACGGGGCGTACGAGCGCCGGCTTCGGGCTCAGATCCCGCCGGAGCGGGTGCCCCGTCATGTCGGCATCATCCTCGATGGCAACCGCCGCTGGGCCGAGGCGCAGGGCTCCACCTCGTCGGCTGGCCATCGTGCCGGGGCGGCCAAGATCGCCGACTTCCTCGGCTGGTGCGATGAGGCCGGGGTCGAGGTCGTGACCCTGTGGCTGCTGTCGACCGACAATCTCTCCCGGCCGGAGCCCGAGCTCGCCGCCCTGGTCGGGATCATCGAGGACACCGTCGTCGGCCTGCAGGAGCAGGGCCGGTGGCGGCTGCATCCGGTCGGCGCCCTCGATCTCCTCCCCGATCACCTGGCCCGAGTGCTGAAGGAGGCCCAGGAGGCGACGGCCCAGGTCGACGGGTCCCTGGTCAATGTCGCGGTCGGGTACGGCGGGCGCCGCGAGGTCGTCGACGCCGTGCGATCGCTCCTGCAGGAGCATGCCGGGCAGGGGACGTCCCTGGATGAGCTGGCCCAGCTGCTCGATGTCGAGCACATCGCCGAGCACCTGTACACCAAGGGCCAGCCCGACCCCGACCTGGTGATCCGCACGTCAGGGGAGCAGCGGCTGTCGGGCTTCCTGCTCTGGCAGAGCGCCCATTCGGAGTTCTACTTCTGTGAGGCCTACTGGCCCGATTTCCGGCACGTGGACTTCCTGCGGGCGATGCGCTCCTACGCGATCCGCGTCCGCCGCTTCGGCTCCTAGCCGGCCGGCTCTCCAGCGTCGTCACCTGCCGTTCATCGGGTGATCGGCGTGGCATCGCCAAGGGCTGGCATCCGGCGCCTAGCGTCGCCGCAATGGCCTGACCTAGGAGACCCGCATGCAGCAGTCTCGTCGCCGCACCTACGTGATCGATACGTCCGTCCTGCTGTCTGACCCGGGGGCGATGACGCGCTTCGCGGAGCACGACGTCGTTATCCCGCTGGTGGTGGTGATCGAGCTCGAGGCCAAGCGAAGCCATCCAGAGCTCGGATACTTCGCCCGTCACGCCCTGCGCCTGCTGGATGACCTGCGGACGTCGTATGGCCGGGTGGATCAGCCGATGCCGGTGGGCGATGCCGGCGGGACCGTCCGCATCGAGCTGAACCACACCGACCTGAGCGTGCTGCCATCCGGGCTGCAGCTGGGCGACAACGACTCGCGCATCCTTGCCGTCGCCCGGAACCTGGCTGCGGACGGCCATGACGTCATCCTGGTCAGCAAGGACCTCCCCATGCGGGTCAAGGCCTCGGCGGTGGGCCTGGTGGCGCAGGAGTATCGCGCTGAGCTGGTGGTCGAGTCCGGCTATACCGGGATGGTCGAGCTCGATGTGGCCAATGCGGAGGTCGACCGGCTCTTCGAGGAGCATGTCATCGAGCTGGATGCCGCGCGCGACCTGCTCTGCCATACCGGCCTGGTCATGCTCTCCGATCGGGGCAGTGCCCTGGGCCGGGTGCTGCCGGACAAGCGGGTGCGGCTCGTACGCGGCGATCGCGAGGCCTTCGGCATCCATGGCCGGAGCGCCGAGCAGCGTGTCGCCCTGGACCTCCTGCTCGACCCGGACGTCGGCATCGTGTCGCTGGGGGGCCGGGCCGGGACGGGCAAGAGCGCCCTTGCCCTGTGCGCTGGGCTCGAGGCAGTCCTGGAGCGGCGCCAGCACCGCAAGGTGATCGTCTTCCGCCCGCTGTTCGCGGTCGGCGGCCAGGATCTGGGCTACCTGCCCGGCACCGAGATGGAGAAGATGGCCCCCTGGGGGCAGGCCGTCTTCGACACCCTCAGCGCGATCACCACCTCGGAGGTCGTGGAGGAGGTCGTCGATCGAGGAATGCTGGAGGTACTGCCGCTCACCCATATCCGGGGGCGCTCCCTGCATGACGCCTTCGTCATCGTGGACGAGGCGCAGTCGCTGGAGCGCAACGTCCTGCTGACGGTGCTCTCGCGCATCGGCCGGGACAGCCGCGTAGTGCTCACCCATGACGTTGCTCAGCGGGACAACCTGCGGGTGGGCCGCCACGATGGCGTGGTGGCGGTGGTGGAGCGGCTCAAGGGGCACCCGCTGTTCGCCCACGTGACCCTGACCCGGTCGGAGCGGTCGCCGATCGCCGCCCTGGTGACCGAGATGCTCGCCGAGGTCGACCTCACCTAGCCTGTGGACGGCCGTGTGAGGACGGTCACAGGCACCGCGTCTGCCGCGTGAGCCAGGTGGAAATTGCCTGTGTTCAGGCGGAAACAGGCGATGTTCGCGCAACCAGAGCCCGTGACAGGTGAGAGAATCCGGGGCAACCTAGGCATTCGGTCAAAGCGGGCCGTGACCGGTCCGCTGACACGCTCTGGCGTGCGAACGTGAGGGGTGGTCATGCGTCGTCGGGTCGTTGCCCTGCTCGGGGTGACCGCGCTCGTCGCGTCCCTGGGGATGTCATCGCCGTCCTGGGCTGCCGAGCCGGCGGCCGACTCGGCGACGGCGCCGGCCCAGCAGCCTGCGGCCCCGGACGATGATGCCAGCGCCGCGGACGGCCAGGCCAAGGCTGATGACCGCGACGCCAAGGCCGCTGCGGCCCAGCGCATCGCCCTGGAGCTCGAGTTCGCCCAGGGCAAGGGCAAGGCCAAGGACGATCACGGCTTCATGAAGAGCCTGTACCAGGGCAAGTGGTACATGCCGAAGAAGGAAGCCGTCCGCAAGTGCATCCTGGACCGGGAGAGCAACTTTCACTACGAGGCGGTCAGCCGTGGCGGCATCTACCGCGGCGCCTACCAGATGAACCGGGCCCTGGCGATCGGCGCCTCCTGGATGATGCAGAAGGAAGTCCGCAAGGAGATGGGGGCCGAGGGCCTGAAGATCGTGCGGGCCCTGCGCACGACCAAGACCCAGAAGTGGAACCGCTACTGGCAGGATCGCGCGTTCTGGACGATCTGGCGCAAGGGTGACGGCCGCCGGCACTGGGGCTATGGCGCCACCATGTGCATCAAGCGGGCGAAGAAGGCCGAGGCCCGACGGCAGGCCCAGGCGGCCGCTCAGGCTCAGTAGAACCACCCGCCACCGCCGAGTTCGACTCCTGGCGTCGCAAGAGAGCGCTCTTGCGACGCCAGGAGTCGAACTCGGCGGTGGCTCGTGAATGAGGGCCTGCCTCGACCGTTACTGCGATTCCTGGCCCGTACTGGTGTCCGCTTGATGGAAATGCCGCCCATTCTGAGTTATTGTGCCTTTGGCTTTTCTTCCCCTTTCGCCAGGAGGTCCCTGATCATGTCTGCACTCGAGTCCCGTCAGGGCCCGCGGAGAGCACGCCGCTGGGCCATAGCCCTGACAGCCGCCGGGTTGACCGCCTCGATCGGCGTGGCGGGCTGGGTCATGTCGACCGCGGTGAGCGGTGACCTTTTGACCAACGGCAGCTTCGATAGCGGCACGTCCGGTACTGGATGGTCCACGACCGATCCGGCAGGGGTCGAGGTCTGGGTCTATGCCAACATGACCCAGTACATCCCCTGGACACAGAACATGGCCGGCTACGACGGCCCGAACTTCGCTGAGATCAACGCGAGCTCGGCAGGCACCCTCTACCAGGACGTCGCCACAACTCCCGGAGATGTACTGACCTGGCAGTTGGCGCACCGGGCGCGCGCCGGCAATAGCGGCACGGACGTCATGAAGGTCCTCGCCGGCCCCGGTGGCGGCTCTGGTGCCACCGGTCTGACGGCGCAGGTGCCCTTGACGAAGGATGGCGTGACCCTGAATCCAAGCCGTTCGAACCCGACCTACATTGACGACACTGGTGCAGCCTGGGGACTGTGGACAGGCTCGTACACGGTGCCTCCTGGCCAGACCCTGACGCGCTTCGGCTTCCAGGCAGTCTCGTCGGCGAGTGGCAATCCGTCGTACGGCAACTTCCTCGATGGGATTGCCTTCGGCAACCTCGGCAAGACGGGCGTGGTGGTGACAGCGGCGAGCCCGACCTCCATCACGGTGAATCAGTCAGTGCCGTCCATCGCCTACACCACGAATGCGGCCACGACGTCAAGCGACTGGACGACTGAGCCGACCTGCGCGGTATACGCACAGTCGGACTCCTCGTACACGACGCCGCTCACGGGCCAGCTGGCCGCGGGCACCTATGTGACCCGTTGCTCGGGCGGGACCTCGGCCACGTACTACCCGTCGTCGTTCGTGAACGGGACCCTGACCGTGACGAAGATCCCGGTAACGGTGACCGCCGCGAGCCCGGCGACGCTGACCCCGGGCAGCTCGGTGCCGACGATCACGTACGCCACGAATCCGTCGACATCCGCAGGGGACTGGACAAGTCAGCCGACCTGCGGGGTGTACGCGGCGTCAGACACCTCCTTCGCCACGCCGCTCACAGGGACGCTGAGCGCAGGGACGTACGTGACGCATTGCAGTGGCGGCACATCCAACACCTACAACCCAACCAGCTACGCGGACGGGACGCTGGTGGTGGCTGCGCCGGCGCCCAGTGGAGGCGGTGGCGGTGGCGGCACTGGGTCGGCTCCCGCTTCGGCCCCGGTTGCCGAGCCACCGGCGGATCCTGTGCCGGCCCCACCGCCTGCTCCGAAGCCGGTGGCCGCTCCTCTCGGCTCGCTGGATCCGATCGCCAATCAGCAGAACACCAGTGTGCCTCCCGCTGGGCTGCCGGCCGGTGCCTCGCTGCTGCTAGTGAACGGGGTGCCGACGAGCGTGACCGTGGTGCCGAATGCCCCGCAGGCGCCGACGGGCCTGGAGGTCACCGGGGACGGCTGGCGAATGAAGCTCGTCGGTCATGGCGATGACGCGGATCCGCTGGGCCTGACGGAGAAGCAGGTGCTGATCCTGCAGTCGGACCAGACTCCCGGTGCCCGTTCGGGCGAGATCGGCCGAGTGAAGGTCAAGCCGGTGGCCCGAGCCAGTGGCGATGGGTTCAAGTCGAACTCGCCGGTGAGGTTCTACCTCCTGCCCAAGACGTACCTCGGGCAGCTGATGAATAACGACCAGGGCTCGTTCGCCGGTGACATCCCGGTGCCGCCGGGTATCAAGCCAGGGGCATACACCCTGCAGATGAACGGCTACGGTCCGGACAGCTCGGTTCGATCCCTGAGCATCGGGGTGATCGTCAAGCCCACCGCCGGTCGGATCCTGACGGTCAGGACGGCGGTCTTCTTCGACCCGCTGTCCCCGGAGCTGTCGGCGGCGAGCAAGAAGGCGCTGGCGGCCGTGGCGAAGCGTGCCCGCAGCGGTGCTACCAAGGCCGTCGTCGTCGGGTACGTGCAGCCGACGTCCATCACCCACAACGACGAGTCGCTGTCCCAGCAGCGGGCGCGCAATGTCGCTGCGTACCTGAAGTCCATCGGCCTGGGCGGGACCTACGACGTCAGTGGCGACGGCGTGGCCAAGCAGACGGACGCCACCGCCCGTCGGGTCAACGTCACCGTCACGTATCGCGGCTAGTCGAGTCCACGGAGCCCCCGCCACCGCCGAGTTCGACTCCTGGCGTCGCAAGAGAGCGCTCTTGCGACGCCAGGAGTCGAACTCGGCGGTCGGGGTCGGGGTCGGGGTCTGGGGCGGCTCAGCTGGGCTTGCCGACCGGAATCCGGGTGATGGTCGGCTTCATCGTCTCGGCGAAGAAGTCGTTGCCCTTGTCGTCGACGACCACGAAGGCCGGGAAGTCGACGACCTCGATCCGCCAGACAGCCTCCATGCCCAGCTCCGCGAAGTCGAGGACCTCCACCTTGGTGATGTTGTCCTGGGCCAGCCGCGCGGCAGGCCCGCCGATCGAGCCGAGGTAGAACCCGCCATTGGCCTGGCAGGCGTCGGTCACGGCCTTGCTGCGATTGCCCTTGGCGAGCATGACGAATGATCCGCCGGCCTGCTGGAACTGGTCGACGTAGCCGTCCATCCGGCCCGCGGTCGTCGGGCCGAAGGAGCCTGATGCGTAGCCCTGCGGCGTCTTGGCCGGGCCGGCGTAGTAGACGGCGTGATCGCGCAGGTATTGCGGCATCGGCTCGCCGCGGTCCAGCATCTCCTTGATTCGTGCGTGGGCCAGGTCGCGGGCCACGATCATCGAGCCGGTCAGCGACACTCGCGTCCTGACCGGCAGGGCCGACAGCTGCCGGCGGATGTCGTCCATCGGCCGGTCGAGGTCGATCCGGACGACCTCGTCGTCGAGGTGCTCGTCGGTGACCTCCGGCAGGTACTGGGCGGGATCACGCTCGAGTTGCTCGAGGAAGACCCCCTCGGCCGTGATCCTCGCCAGGGCCTGCCGATCGGCCGAGCAGGAGACGGCGATCGCCACCGGGCACGAGGCGCCATGCCGGGGCAGTCGGATGACCCGCACGTCATGGCAGAAGTACTTGCCGCCGAACTGCGCGCCGATGCCGAACTCCTGGGTCATCTGCCAGATCTCCTGCTCCATCTGCAGGTCACGGAAGCCGTGGCCGTCCATCGAGCCATGCACGGGCAGCGAGTCCAGGTACCGGGCACTGGCGTACTTGGCCACCTTCAGCGCGTACTCGGCACTGGTACCGCCGACCACCACGGCAAGGTGATACGGCGGGCAGGCTGCCGTGCCGAGGCTGCGCAGGCTCTCGTCCAGGAATGCGCGGAAGGACGCCGGGTTCAGCAGGGCGGCTGTCTGCTGGTAGAGGTAGCTCTTGTTCGCGCTGCCGCCGCCCTTGGCCATGAACAGGAAGTCGTACTGCGCCTGGTGCCCGGCGTGGGTGTTCGCGTAGATCTCGATCTGCGCCGGCAGGTTCGTGCCGGTGTTGCGCTCCTCGAACATGCTGATCGGGGCCATCTGCGAGTAGCGCAGGTTCAGCTGCTGGTACGCATCGAAGATGCCGTGCGAGAGGTGCTCCTCGTCCTCGCCCTCCGTCCAGACGTACTGCCCCTTCTTCGCGCTGACGATGGCGGTGCCGGTGTCCTGGCACATGGGCAGCACCCCGCCGGCGGCGATGTTGGCGTTCTTCAGCAGGTCCAGGGCGACGAAGCGATCATTGCCAGAGGCCTCGGGATCGTCGAGGATCCGGCGCAGCTGGGCGAGGTGACCGGGCCGCAGCAGGTGCTGGATGTCGTGGATTGCCTCGAATGCCAGGGTGCGCAGGGCCTGCGGCTCAACCCGCAGGATGGTGCGCCCGTCGACCGTCGTGCTCGACACTCCTGCCTCGGTGACGAGCCGGTACTCGGTCTGGTCGGGGCCGAGGGGGAGCATCTCCTGGTAGCGGAAGTCAGCCATGCCGCAAGGGTAGACCGGCCGGCGCAGGGCGGGCCTGCGCTGCACCGCCGGTCAGTCGGAGGGCGCGGTGACGTTCACCAGGGCATAGGACGACAGCTTGTCGGCCCGGTGCTCGCTGCGCAGCTCGCGGATCGTGCCGGTCTTGCCGCGCATCACGATGGAGTTGGTGACCTGCCCCTCGGGTCGGTAGCGGACACCGTCGAGGAGCTCGCCGTCGGTGATCCCGGTCGCGCAGAAGAAGATGTTCTCCCCCCGGACGAGGTCGGTGGTCGTCAGTACCCGGTCCAGGTCGTGACCGGCGTCTAGGGCCTTGCGGCGCTCGTCGTCATCGCGGGGCCAGAGCTTTCCCTGAATCGAACCGCCCATGCACACCATGGCGCAGGCGGCGATGATGCCTTCCGGGGTGCCGCCCACCCCGGCGAGCAGGTCGACCCCGGTGCCAGGCCGGGCGGCCATGATCGCGCCGGCAACGTCCCCATCGGTGATGAACTTGATTCGGGCCCCGGCTCCCCGGACTTCCCGGACGAGGTCGGCGTGCCGTGGCCGGTCCAGGATGCACACGGTCAGGTCGGCGACCGACTCGCCCTTGGCCTTCGCGACCTGCTGGAGGTTCCACGAGATCGGCGCATTGATGTCGATGGCCGTGGCGGCGTCCGCCCCGACGACGAGCTTGTCCATGTAGAACACGGCGCTGGGGTCGAACATGGCCCCGCGTTCGGCGACGGCGATCACCGAGATGGCATTGGTCATCCCCTTGGCCGTCAGGGTGGTGCCATCGATCGGGTCGACGGCGACATCGGCCTCAGGCCCTGTGCCGTCACCGACGCTCTCGCCGTTGAACAGCATCGGGGCATCGTCCTTCTCGCCCTCGCCGATCACGACCACGCCGTTCATCGAGACACTGCCGATGAGCAGCCGCATGGCGTTGACCGCGGCCGCGTCAGCGCCGTTCTTGTCGCCGCGGCCCACCCAGCGAGCGGCCGCCATGGCTGCGGCCTCGGTCACCCGAACGAGTTCGAGGGCAAGGTTGCGGTCGGGCACCTCCGCCGGGCGGTTCTGCGGCTCCATGGCCATCGGCTCCCTTCGCTGGCGTGCCGGAAGTCTAGCGACCGCACGCCTCCTGATGCTCCTCCGCGAGCGCGGATTCGCCGGCCATGGCCGATGATGGGCTGGTGTCCGATACCACCCCACGCCCCACGGGCCGACCGAATGCCCGAATGCGCCAGACCGTGGGCGACATGGTCAGGTCCCTGGCGATCGTGCTGGCGGTCGTGGGGGTCCTCCTGCTGCTCACCTGGCGGCCGCAGCCGGATCCGGTGCGCGAGGTCGATGTCGCCCCGGTGCTCGCGGTGGCCCGCAGCCAGGCGTCCTTCCCTGTCGTGGTGCCGGTCGGGATGGCCGACTACCGCCCGACCAGCGCCCGGTGGGAGAAGACCGCCGCTTCGGGGGACGTCCCCGCGTGGCATGTCGGCTATGTCACCCCGCAGACGCAGTACGTGCAGGTCAGCCAGGCGGCCGGCGTGTCCGAGGCATTCATCGCCGAGCAGACGGGCGATGCCGTCGTCGCGGGGGAGGTGCTCGTCGATGGCGTGCCCTGGCAGCAGATGGCGTCCGACGCGGGGATGTCGCTAGTGCGCGTCGACGGCGGCGTGACCACCATCGTGAGCGGCACCGTGCCACTGGAGGAACTGCAGGCTGTCGTGGGCTCCCTTCGAGCCGGGTAGCCAAGCTGCTGCGTGACGCCGAGGCCAGTCGCGGGACGGGTCAGTCAGTCGCTGCCTCGCGGGCAGCGTCCAGCCGGGCTCGGGCGGCCTGCAGCCAGGCCTGGCATACCCCGGCAAGTGCCTCGCCTCGCTCCCACAGGGCCAGGGACTCCTCCAGCGACAGCCCGCCCGCCTCCAGTCGCTGCACGACCGATGCGAGCTCGTCCCGAGCTGCCTCGAAGGACATCTCGGCGTTCGGCGATCCAGGTGCCTCGGGTGCTGCAGGTATATCGGGACCTTCGGTCACGGTTCCTCCCTTGCTTCCTGCCTGACATCCTGCTCGCCGTCCTGCCCGCCAGGGTCCTCGCGCCGCGCGCGAAAGCCCCCGTCCGCCACCCGGATATCGAGCAGCGTGCGGTCGGGAATCTCACTGGCTCGTCGCACGGCCTGTCCGCCCGGCCCGAGCACGATGGCGTAGCCGCGGTCCAGGGTCGCGGCGGGCGACAGGGCACGAACCCGTGCGCTCAGGTGCCCGATATCGCTCTTGCGAGCGGCAACGCCCTCGCTCACGCGGGTGGCGATGCGCCGGCGCAGGTCGTCGACCCTGCCCTGCTCGCGCTGGACCTGATTCGCCAGCACCAGTCGCGCCCGCCGCCGAAAGCCGGCCACCAGGTCCTGCTGCTCCTGCCAGGACGGCACGATGCGCTTGGCCGCATCGGTCGGGGTGGACGCCCGCAGGTCGGCGACCAGGTCGAGCAGGGGGGTGTCCTGCTCGTGGCCGATGGCCGACACGACCGGGGTGCGGCAGGCCGCCACGGCGCGCACGAGGGTCTCATTGCTGAACGGCAGCAGGTCCTCCACGCTGCCGCCGCCGCGAGCGATCACGATGACATCGACCTCGGGAATGCCGTCCAGCTCCTGCACTGCTGCCGTCACGGCAGGCACCGCCGCAACCCCCTGCACGGCCACCTCGCGGATCTCGAACTGCACCGCAGGCCAGCGCGCGGTGGCGTTCACGATGACGTCCTGCATGGCGGCGCTGGCCCGTCCGCAGACCAGGCCGACCCGGCTCGGCAGGAAGGGCAGCGGCTGCTTGCGCTCCGGGGCGAACAGCCCTTCGGCGAAGAGCAGGGCCTTCAGCCGCTCCAGCTGCTCCAGCAGTGCCCCGATGCCAACCGGGCGGATCTCCCGGGCGCGGAACTGCAGGCTGCCGCGGCCGGTCCAGAACTCTGCCCGGGCGTGCACGATGACCCGCTGCCCGGCGGCCAAGGGCGGCTCGAGCGCGCCGAGCAGGGCGACGTCCGCCACGACGGTCAGCGACATGTCGACGTCCGGATCCCGCAGGACGAGGTAGACATTGCGCGCGCCGGGTCTGGGCCGGTACTCGGCCACCTGGCCGTCGATCCAGACGGCCCCCAGGCGGCCGATCCAGTCGGACACCAGCCGGGAGACGGTGCGAACCGGAGCCGGGTCATCCGGGGAGGTCTGAAGTGCCATGACCCTGCCCTCCCCGGTGATGACGTCCCGGCAGCCTCTGGCGGTCGCAGCGCGGGCACCCCTGCCGGATGGCACCTACGATGGCAGCATGGCCGATGCGACCCCCACGTCCAAGCGAGTCCTGCTCGCCGCCCCACGAGGCTACTGCGCCGGCGTCGATCGGGCGGTCGTGACGGTCGAGAAGGCCCTGGATCTCTATGGGCCGCCCGTCTACGTGCGCAAGGAGATCGTCCACAACAAGTTCGTGGTCGAGTCGCTGAAGTCCCGGGGTGCGATCTTCGTGGACGAGGTCGCCGAGATCCCGGAGGGCTCGACGGTGGTGTTCTCCGCCCATGGGGTCGCCCCGGTCGTGCACGAGGACGCCGCGACCCGTGAGCTGCGAACCATCGATGCGACCTGCCCGCTGGTGACCAAGGTGCACGCGGAGGCCAGGCGCTTCTCCGGCGAGGGCTACCAGATCGTGCTGATCGGCCATGAGGGCCATGAGGAGGTCGTCGGGACGACCGGTGAGGCCCCTCAGGCCATCACGCTCGTCCAGGATCCGAACGAGGCCCGCACCGTCGACCTGCCGAGCGACGGCAAGCTCGTCTGGCTCTCGCAGACGACGCTCTCGGTCGACGAGACGCTGCAGACGGTCGACGTCCTGAAATCCCGCTTCCCGAACCTGGTGAGCCCGCCGAGCGACGATATCTGCTACGCCACCCAGAATCGCCAGGCCGCGGTGAAGGTCATCGCCCCGCAGGTCGACGTGATGGTGGTCGTCGGCTCCGGCAACTCGTCGAACTCCGTCCGGCTGGCCGAGGTGGCGCTCGAGTCAGGAGCAGGGGCGTCCTATCGGGTGGACTCCTATCGGGAGCTGCAGCCGCAGTGGTTCGCGGACGCCACCCAGGTCGGGCTGACCAGCGGCGCCTCGGTGCCGGAGCTGCTCGTGGACGAGGTGCTCGGCTGGCTCAAGGAGCAGGGGTTCGGAGCGGTCGAGGAGGTCACCACGGCCGAGGAGAGCCTGGTGTTCGCCCTGCCGCCGGAGCTGCGCCGCGACCTGAAGGCCGCTGCCAAGCCGACGACCTACTAGGCGATCCTTCCCCTCGGGACGCCCCAGGGTCGGTCGCTCAGGCCGGATCGTCTCGTTCGCGGCGGGAGCGGAACAGCACCACCGCGAGCGAGAGCAGGGTGGCCGCGAGGATCCAGATGGCATTGGTCGACAGCGCGAAGAACAGGTTCGAGGCCAGGCCGATGATCGGCCCCCCCGCAGTGCTCATGCCGATCTGGCCCGCGGTGAGGGCTGCCGCTAGGAAGGCCAGGGGCGGTGCGATAACCGCAACCGAAGCGTCGACCATGCGCACCCGCAGGGCTCCCACCAGGGAGCTGATGACCAGGGCGACCCCGGTCGGCCAGCCGATGCCGGGCCCGAGGAGCAGCGCATTGGCCAGCCCGACCACGACGGTGGCGGCCAGCGGGATCACGTAGACCAGGACCGGCTTCAGGCCGGACATGCTGCTGGCCTTCCAGATGCTCGCCTCCTGCGACGAGACACGGGGGCGCAGCGGCTCTGGCTCCTGGTCGATGCCGGGCTCCAGGCCCCAGGTCATGGCCAGCGACGACTCGCCGATCGACGTCGTTGCCGGCTCCTCGACCGCCGTGAGCGAGGCGAATCGCGCTGCCTGCTCGCGGCGCAGCGCCGGCAGGGTCTCCGGCTGGTCCTGGGCGCGCACGCTGCGGAACAGCCGACCGGTGCGACTGGGCCGCTCCAGGCCCTGGGAGCCGGACAGGTCAGCCTCCCACTCCTGCAGGAAGCGCATCTGCGTGTCAGGCCCGGGATCGTCCACGGCTGACAGGCCGGGGGCGGCGCCGACTGCGACGGCCGCAGGCACCAGGGGATCGGCGGCCACCGCCTCCGAGACGAGTGGTTCGTCTGCATCCGATCGCAGGAGTGCCGCGTCGGTGACTGCCTCCACCTGGGGCGCTGGGCTCGTTGCTGATCGCACCTCGACGGGGCGTCCGAAGCCGGCGAAGTCGATCTCCTCGACCTCGACCTCAACCTCGAATGCAGCGGTATCGGTCCCTGGGGCCTGGGCGTGGGCCTGCGGCTCGCTTGAGGCGACCGGGGCATCCTCGATGACCGCGGCGGCCACGGGCACGAATGGCGCAATACGCGGCGGATCCGCCCGGATCGCGTCGGCCTCGATGAAGTCCGCGCTGATGATGTCGGTATCGAAGACCACCGGACGGAAGTCAGGACCCTGGCGCATCACGGGAGCAGCAGCGGTGATGGGGGAGGGCTCCGGCTCGGGATCGGCGTCGTGAAGCGGCTCCTGCCACTCCCGGGTCGACTCCGCGGCCCCCTCGATGCGCTCGGCGGGCTGCGCCTGATCGACCGCCGGCCCGCTTGCCGGCTCGGGACGGAAGAAGGCGGTGAAGGCCTCGTCCTCTCCGGGATCCCGATGGGTGGGATCCCAGGCCAGCACCCCCCGGCTCTGCAGGCTGGTGGGGACGGGCTTGGCCGGGTCAACGGGTGGCTCGCCGCGCCCCGGGAACAGCTCGGTGACCTCGCGGCCCTCGGCGCCGATGGCCGGCTGCTCCCGGGTGAGGGGCTCCAGGCCGGTGAGATCGGGGACGAAGGCCGTGCCGCGATCGCGCTTGCGGGTGGGCTCCGGGGCGTCGGAGTCCTCGCCCCTGGTGGGGTAGTAGACGACGACGGATGGCGTCTCGTCGTACAGGAGGTCCTCGTACTCCGGGCCTGCGCCCTTCTTCCGGTCCCTCTTCATGGGCCTACGGTACTCAACGAAGGGCCCGGCGGCGGTCAAGCAGGATCGCGGGTCGCGGATGTTCCAGGGCCTACAAGCCTGGCTGGGCCGCGGGCCACGCCATGCCGTCGGCCTTCGCAGGGCCCGAGCGACGGACTGATCTGGGCCTTCACGATCGGCGTTGCCACACCAGCGGTGGGGCAGGCCAGACCCCTGATCGGTGAACCGCCGGGTGGCCGCCTATGCGTCCCGGAACCGGAAGCTCAGGTAGCTCACGGTGGTGATGAGGGCCGTCCACCCGAGGAGGACCGACCATCCTGGTGCCTGCGTGGGGTCAGCCTCCCCTGACAGGAATCGATTGGCAGCAGCCATGGGCAGATACGGCGTGAGCCACGGCGCAGGCTCCTCCAGGAGTGACCATGCGACAACCTCGAAGATCGTGACCGCGAGAGGCGTCACGACTCCGAGGATGAGACTGCGGGTAAGCGCGGTGATGGCGAACGCGACGCCGCAGTATCCCGCGAGGAACGATCCTGACCTGATCAGCTGGCCCACCAGTGCTGAGTCCGGACCGCCAATCGTCCCCCCGGCGGAGATCACGATGACCCACGCCAGCGCGACCGACGCGGCGTAGAGCATCGCAATCCAGAGCAGCATCATCAGGCCCTTTCCCACGTACACGACCGCACGTCGTGGGAACTCGCCGAGCGTCACACCGACGAGTCGGTACCGATACTCGTGACCGAATGCCGCTGCGGCGATCGTGGCAGCGAAGGTGGCGGACAGGGGGTTGGCACCTGCGACGAGCGGGTTGTCGATCGGGATCCCACCGATGATCACCCCACCCTGCTCTCCGACCTGTAGGCGGAGCCACGCGACCCCTGCAGCGGAGAGGAGGGAGAGCGTGCTGAGCACGTAGGTCGCCCGGATCGTGGTGACGCGGCGCCATTCGTAGAGAAGCATCGAGGTCATGCGGACGTCCCCTCAGAGGGCGCGGCCCCGGCTGCGAAATCCTGGACCCCGGAGGTGAGATCGAGGAAGGCCTGCTCGAGACTGGCGTGCCTGGACACCATTTCGCGCACGCTGACACCCGACTGGAATGCCAGATCGCCGATGCGGTCTGTCGTCGAGCCGGAGACGGCGAGTCCGTCGACCCCCTCGAGGTGGACCACGAGCCCGGCCTCAGCGAGGACGGACCTGAGGACGAGCGGATTCGAGCAACGCACCAGCACGTCGTTCCTCGCGCTGCGTGCGACGAAATCGGCCATCGACTCGTCGGCGATCAGCCGCCCCTGGCCGATGACGACCAGGTGGTCAGCCATCAGTTGCATCTCAGCCAGCAGGTGGCTGGAGATCAGCACGGCAGCCCCGCGATGGGCGTAGGTGGTGAGGAAGTCCCGGAGCCAGTGAATCGATTGCGGGTCGAGCCCGTTCGCCGGCTCGTCGATGATCAGCACCGCTGGCTGCGCGAGGATTGCCGAGGCCAGGCCGAGTCGCTGGCACATGCCCAGCGAGAACCCCCTCGGGCGGCCGCGGGCGACGTCACCGAGGCCGACCAGATCGATCACCTCGTCGACGCGCCGCCGGCCCACGCGGGCTTCACTGCCCAGCATCCGCAGGTGTGCCCGTGCGGGGCGCCCCGGGTGGAAGGACTTCGCGTCGAGGTGCGCGCCCACCACGCGTGTCACGTGGGCGTGCTCGCGCAGTCGCCGTCCGTCGAAGAGGGTGCTCCCGTCACCATGGTCCAGGCCCATCATCAGCCGAAGGGTGGTGGACTTGCCCGAGCCGTTCGGGCCGAGAAAGCCGGTGATGTGGCCAGGTCTGACCGTGAACGACAGGTCATCGACGGCGGTGACCTTGCCGTACCGCTTTGTCAGCCCGCAGGCCTCCACGATCATGCGACACGCCTTCCACGGTGATGGATATCTCTCATGCGGCCATCGTCGCCTCTCCTGGCAGCTGCGTCGGTAGTGCACGCACTACTTCGCAGGAAGTCCCGCCTCGGGGGACGTCCGGCGCTGGAGGTAGTAATGCACAGCGATCACTCGCCGATGTCCGTCCGTCTCCGGTGGCAGATCGAGCTTGGAGAAGATCGAATTGATGTGCTTGGCGACGGCCGCATCGCTCACGACGAGTCGTGTCGCTATCGCTCGATTCGACTGCCCCTCCGCCATCAGCGCCAGGACCTCCTGCTCCCTGGCCGTCAGCCTCGTCAGCTTCTCGCGCAGAGCCCGACGGGCGAGGAGCTGTCGAATGACCTCGGGGTCGATGACCGTCCCGCCGGATGCCACCGTCTCGATCGCGCTGACGAACTCAGCGACGTCACCGACGCGGTCCTTGAGCAGGTAGCCGACACCGGCGGGGTTCTCGCCCAGGAGTTCGGCAGCGTAGACACTCTCGACATACTGGGAGAGCACCACGACCGGCATGCGGGGGTTCGCCTGCCGCAGTCGTACGGCTGCCCTGACGCCCTCGTCGCGAAAGCCCGGCGGCATGCGCACGTCGAGGATGGTGATGTCGGGAGCATGCGACGTCACTGCCGTGATGAGTGCGTCGGCATCCTCCACGGCATCGATGACCTCGTGCCCGGAGCGGGCCAGCAAGTGGATCAGCCCTTCGCGAAGGAGCACCGAGTCTTCGGCGATCACGATCCGCACGGCAACTCCACGCGCAGCACCGTTGGGCCGCCGCCAGGGCTCGATATCGTGAGTGATCCACCGAGCGCGGCCACGCGATCGGTGATTCCGACCAGGCCGGTCCCATGGGTGGGATCCGCTCCACCCACGCCGTTGTCGCGCACTTCGACGACGAGCCAGCCGTCAACGGTGCGAATCTCGACCATCGCCTCATCGGACCGGCTGTGCCTCACGACGTTGGTCAAGCCCTCGGACACCACGAAGTAGGCCATCACCTCAGCCTGCTCGCTCACCGGGCCCTCGATGTCCGACTGGACCTCCACGTCGAGCGGCAGACGCCGGGCCATTGCCTCGATCGCAGCGATGAGGCCCCGATCGGTGAGCAGCGACGGGTGAATGCCCTGGACCACGTTGCGTAGGTCGTGCAGGGCGGTCTGCGCCTGCGCCTGGGCGTCCGACAGGAGGTCGCGAAGGCCCTCGGGTGCCGATTGCCTCGCCAAACCCAAGGTGAGCAGCAGCGCGGTCAGTTGTTGCTGCGGGCCGTCGTGCAGGTCACGCTCGATGCGACGCCGCTCGGAGTCGAACGTCGACACGATCCGGGATCGTGACTGCATGAGCTCGTCAGCGTCCAGTTGCGGTGGTGCGAGAAGCCAGTTGGCGAGCATGGCGCGACCGCGGGCGTAGTGGGTCAGGGGCCACAGGGCGAGGACGACGAGCGCCAGCGCTGCCGCGGAGATGGCCCCGATCGCCGGCCACGGCAAGGTGGCCAGGTCGGTTTGCCACGCATCAGTGCTGATGATGACGATGGTGTCCGAGATACCCCCTGTGTCCTGCAGGTAGCGGGCCAGCGGCAGGCCAACCATGCTGACGGCCACAGCCATCAGGCTTGCGAACACGATGAGGTCGACCATGGCCATCACCGAGAGCAGTCCCCCATGGGCCAGCTCCCTCCATGTCGCGGCCTCGGTCCACCGCAGATGCAGCCACGCCCACAGTCCCGACCGCTCTGGACTTCGATGCGGAGAAGGCATCGGGGCATAGCCCATGAGTCGAAGGCGCGCTCGTTCCACGGCCGCGAGGCCGATCCCGAGCAGGGGCAACAGGGAGAACACGAGGATCCCAAGGACCAGCACGAAGGCGGTCAGGCCGAAGCCGATCCACAGGATCGCGATCATCATCCATACGAGACCGATGACGATGCCGGACGCGATGTAGGCGGCCGACCGCCACGGCCACCATGATGTGATCACCGCCAGGAGGCCGGGAGGTGGTTGAGACGCCACAGGCGGGCCACCTGTCGTGACGCCGGTTCTCGTCATGACTCCATTCTTGGCACCAGGCATCAGGTGGTCGGTAGCGCCAGCACTACTCCCCTCGATGTGCCGCCTTGCCTCCAGCCGCCCGCTGGCGCTGCACCCGATCTGCCCGTGCCGGCCGTCACGCGTGACCGGCGGTGGAGTCGGCCGCTGAGCGCGGCAGGCCCGTGTTCTGAAGCCACGAACCCAGGTGGCTTCCGCCGTCCGTGAGGCAGTTCCTCCAGGCTCAGCTTCGTGGGATCATGCCGTCGTGTACGTCGCGAAACCCTTCCAGGGGGACGATGAGACGGGGTGGGCGCTCATCGAGGAGATTCCCGTCGGTCAGCTCGTCACCGCGACGGTGCATGGCCCGCTCGCAACCGCGATCCCCTGGGTGCCTGATGTCAAAGGCGGAGCGATCGTCGGTCACATGGCGCGCCCGAACCCCCAATGGCAGACCCCGTGGATGGGTCAGGCACTGGTGCTGTTCGAAGGGCCCAATGGCTACGTGTCCCCGTCCTGGTACGCGACGAAGGGGGAGAGCGGTCGCGTGGTGCCGACCTGGGACTACGTCGTCGTCCAGGTCTACGGCGCGTTGGTGATTCACGACGACGAGTCCTGGGTGAGTGATGTGGTGCGGCGCCTGACCGACCGACACGAGCAAATCCGAACCGACCCTTGGACCGTGGATGATGCCCCTCCGGATTACCTCAGCGGGCAACTGCGCGGAATCGTCGGGGTCGAGGTGCGCATCGAACGAATGGAGACGTCCGTGAAGATGAGCCAGAACAAGTCTCCGGCTGACGTGGCTGGCGTGGTTGCCGGATTCGTCGCTGATGGCAACGAGCCGGCCGCTGGCTGGGTGCGCCGGGCCAGCAGGTAGGGACGGCCCGAGACCATCGGTATCGTCGGACGATACGGACCAACGCCTCACTGAGAAGCTGACGCGGCCTCCCAGCGAAGGGGCCGGGCGGTAGGAACGACAAGCAGTGCCACTGCCGACACCAGTCCGACGACGGTCAGGGCGCGAAGGACTCCGACGTAGTCCCCGACGAAGCCGATGATCGCAGGACCTGCCAAGAGGGCGCCGTAACCGATGGTTGCCACGACGCCGAGCCGCGGATGACGAGTCTGGACGCGGCGGGGATCGCGCGGTCCGCGGGGTCGTGCCCGGCACTGTGTACATTTGTAAACTGACCGGGTGGATGTGGATTGGCAGTTCGGCGCTGACCACATGCGTGAGCGGCACGGGGTAAGCGTGGCCGAAGCCGGGGAGGCGATCGCCGATCCCGACGCGGTCCTGTTTCACCCCGATCCCAAGAGTCGCTCAGGCTCCAGTGGTCGACTGCTGGGCTTTGAGTCCGTCGCGCGGTCGGGTGCTGGTCGTCATCCTGGTCGAGCGTCTGGACCGTCCGGGCGCGTGGGGGGGTGCGAACGGCTGGGTCGCCACTGGCCCCGATCTGAGCCGGTATCGAAGGGAGAACGGGCATGGGTGAGCAGGATCGCGTTCGGCAGGCGGCCGCGGAGGCAGAGGCGACGATGAGCGATCCGCTCCCCGAAGACGCGCCCGCCACCCGGCCGAACAGGACTGTGCCGGTATCCGTGCGACTTTCGCCAACCATGGTGGCAGATATCGAGGCGCTGGCGCAGCGCCTCGACGTCCCATCGTCGACCTTGCTCCGGGGTTGGATCCAAGAGGGCTTGGCGGCTCATCACGAGACCACGGTCGCCGGCGCACTGGACCAGCTCGCAGCGGACCTGCAGCGGCTGCGCCAGATTGTGGCGTGACGTGCCTGTGACAACTCCAGCGCCCTGTGTGCCCCTGCCACAGCCGTTGCATGCCGGGAGCAGCTGATGGCGCTCACCGAAATTCCCCAGTTCTGCTCATTGAATTTCCCCGCCTGCGAGTGATCCCGACATAGGGGCGGGTCCCTTCGATGATGGCGGTCTGTGACCACTCACCATCGCTCGAAGGGACCCGGCTACATGATCTCGCAGGAGGAGGACGTGCCAAGCGCATGCGCTTCGCAAGCAGGGCTGGAGCATCAGCGCGATCGCCCGGCACCTGGGTCGTGACCGCAAGACCATCCGCGCGTACCTGAACGGCGGCCGTGAGCCCGGGGTTCGCAAGCCCGCTGCTGCTGTCGACTCGTTCGACGCGTTCGAGGGGTATGTGGGGCAGCGGTTCGTCGACGATCCGCACGTGTGGGCGGTGACCCTGTTCGACGAGGTCACTGCCGCGGGCTACGCGGGCTCGTACCCGACGTTCACCCGGCGGGTCCGCCAGCGATCGCTGCGGCCGGCGTGTCAGGCGTGCGCCCCGGCGAAGGGCCGCCCGGTCGCGGTGATCGCGCACCCGCCCGGGGTGCCAGAGGCAGTGGGACTGGGTGGAGTTCGGTGACCCGCCCGCAGCGTGGGGCTGGGGCAAGACGGCGTACGGGCTGCTGGGCATCCTGTCCAGGTCTGGTCGCTGGCGCGGCCACCTCGCGGGCTCGACGGACCAGCCGCACCTGGTCCAGGGCGTGGACCAGGTCAGCCGCACGCTCGGCGGGCTGACGCAGCGGTGGAGGTTCGACCGGATGGCGACCGTCGCGCAGCCCGGCACCGGGGACGTGACCAAGTCCTTCGCGCAGGTGGCCAGGCACGACGGCGTGGCGGTGGACATCTGCCCGCCACGACGGGGCAACCGCAAGGGCTCGGTCGAGAAGGCCATCCACGGCGCCGCGCAGCGCTGGTGGCGGACCCTGCCCGACGACGTCACCGTCGAGCAGGCGCAAGTGTCGTGGGACGAGTTCTGCGCCCGGGTCATCGACCCGCGCATCCGCGTCCTCGACGAGGTCCGTGCCACGATCGCCGAGCACGCCGCCGCCGAGCCGCTGCGCCCCGTGCCGCCCGTGCCGTACCCGGCGACCATCACCGAGACCCGGGTCGTCTCGGCGCAGGCGCTGGTCGCCTGGCGCGGCAACCACTCCTCGGTCGCACCGCAGCCGGCCCGGTCCACCGTCACCGTGTCGCAGCGCCTGGGCGAGCCGTTCATCGACATCGCCACGCCCGCCGGCGCCGTCGTCGCCCGGCACGCGACCGCTCCCGACGGCGTCGGTGCACTGGTGCGCACCGACACCCACGTCGCCGAGCTGACCTCGGTCGTGCTGGGGGCGTTCACCACCGCGCGCCCGCACCGGCGCAAGGAGCGCATCCCCGTCAGCGCCGACGCCGCCGCGCTGCTGCCCGCCCGGCCCACTGACGTCACCGGCCCCTCCCACCACGACGTCGTCATCGACCTGGCCGCCTGGGCCCAGGCAGCCGAAGGAAGGAACACCCTGACATGACCACCACCAGCACCGATCCCACCGCCGATCCCACCACCATTGCCCCGACGACCGCCGACCCGACGGCGATCGGCGAGCCCATGGCCGGCGCGCAGGCCTCGACCTGCCAGCAGCTCCGCGGGCACCTCGCCGCGCTGAGGCTGGCCACCGCGGCCGAGCACCTCCCAGCGGTACTGGATGCCGCCAGGCGCGAGCAGCTCACCGTCACCGCCGCCATGGAACGGCTCCTGGCCCTGGAAGCCGACGCCGACGCCGCCCGCCGCCTGGCCGGCCGCACCCGGTTCGCGTGCCTGCCCACCCCAGCACGCCTGTCCGACTTCGACTTCGATGCCGCGCCCGGCATCGACAGGGCCCTCATCGACGACCTCGCGACCTGCCGCTACCTGCAATCCGCCACGAACGTCCTGCTCATCGGGCCACCCGGCGTCGGCAAGACGATGCTGTCCGTCGGGCTTGCGCGCGCCGCAGTCGAGGCCGGCTACCGCACCTACTTCACCACCGCCGCCGACCTCGCCGCCCGCTGCCACCGCGCCGCGATCGAAGGACGATGGGCCACCACCATGCGGTTCTACGCCGGACCCACGCTCCTGGTCATCGATTTATGCCGATGTCGGCATAAATCGATGAGCTTGGCTACCTGCCGCTGCCCGCGGAGGCCGCGAACGCGTTGTTCCAGGTCATCTCGCAGCGGTACCTGAAGACCAGCATCATCCTCACCACCAACAGGGGCGTGGGATCGTGGGGCCAGATCCTCGGCGACACCACCGTCGCCGCGGCCATGCTCGACCGGCTCCTGCACCGCTCCGTCGTCATCAACCTCGACGGGGAGTCCTACCGGCTCCGCGAGCACAACGCCCGCACCGAGCACCTCCGACAAGCCACCACCGGCACCCGCAAACCAGTACAGTGACCAGCGCTCCAGGTGGGGAATTTCGGCGAGCAACCCTGGGGAGTTTCAACGAGCGCCATCACCGTGACCCTTCCTGCGCGGGCGACGTGGTTGTGGGAGGGGCTGGGTGGGCTCGATTCCAATTCAACCGCTTGGTATTCGGTCCTCTGCGAGGTGATCGGGAAGCCTGTCATTCGTAGGTCAGGCTTCGAGTTCCTCATCGACATAAACCTCGGCTCCGGTGAGTTGGGGCCGAATCGTCCTGGCGCAGGACTTGGACCTCGGAACCGCCCTATACGTGGGCGGCCTGGACTCACCCAGTGTCTCCAGTTCCCCTCCCAGGCCGTCCTCCCGCCGGCGCTGCCCTGCTCGCTGCCATCGCGGCGGCCGAGGAGTACCTAGCGGCTGGGGCATTCGGGACAGTCCGTTCGGCCTCCAGGGTGGTGACCGACGGATGAGCAGTGACTCCACCCAGGCCTTGACCCCTGCATCCGCGTCTCCGAGCGCGATAAGAGCCGGCTTCGTGCACGTCACCCCGGTCCTCAGCGAGGGGATCGATCTTCATTGGGAGTGCCGAACGGTGATCCATCACGACCTTGACGAGAATCCGAGCACTCTGGAGCAACGCAACGGCCGGCTCGATCGCATTGGGAGCCATGCTGAGGAATCTGGCCAACCCATCGACATCTTCGAGCCGTACACCACGGGCCTGCACGACGAGAAGACGTACCGAGTTGTCACTGACCGTGGCCGGTGGTTCAACCGCGTGATGGGCGATGACGTCGACTTGTCGGTGGCCGCCACCGATCGCGCGTCAGAAAGAATCGAGTTTCCCAATGACCTTGCCGAGTCGTTGACGCTCGATCTCGCCGTTTACCGGCGGACCATTCGGCGTGTGGTGTCCACAAGTGTGGGAAACGGGCCGTTTCAGAGCTGACCGGCAGGCAGGATCGCCCTGATGGCTGCTACCTCGCCGTCGGGCTCCCACAGGACGAGCCATTCTTCCTCGCGGATAACCCGTGAGATGGCGCGCACGCCGCCGCTGAACATGCGGCGGTAGGCACGAGGATCCATGGGCTCGGCTTCAACCCAGTCCAGGCACTCGTCAATACGGGCAGCGGTTTCCGGGTCGCGGTCGTACAACTCGTCCAGTTGCGCTGCTGCGGCCGGGTCGAGCTCAACCTTCACGGGCGCGGCCGGCGACCTACGCGCTGCTCAGG
>JAGWXF010000025.1 GCA_018970025.1 Actinomycetales bacterium
AGCACCGTCCGCTACCGCAATGTGAACGAGAACCCCAAGGCCACCGTCGTCATCGATGACCTTGCCTCGACCAACCCCTGGTCGCCTCGCGGAGTGAAGGTGATCGGCTCGTGCGTGGTCGAGCAGCACGGCGGTGGCGAGCGCTTCCGGATCTCACCCAACGTGATCATCAGCTGGGGCATCAATGACACCACCCCGGGCATCCCGAAGATGGAGCGACGGACCGTCGGGGCCTGAGCCTGCTGATTGCCCCGTCAGCCGCTCCGCGGCAGAGCTCGCGGAGACTCGCCCGACTCGATTGTGCGGCTAACCTCAGCGCGAGCGTCCGTCGTCTCCTCGGGCATGGCCCGAGCCGACCATGCCAGCGAACGCTCGATGATCCTGGCCCTGGCCCGCCACTGCCGGGCGGCGTCCGACTTCGGGGCGATCGCCCCGTGCAGTGAGGCCTCCGCGAGCACCGTGGCCTCCATGCCCAGCAGGGTGCGCTCGACGGCCGCGGCATCGGCACCCTGGCCGAGCCGCCGCCGCGCGTCGTGCACCGCGAGCACCCCGGCGATAGCGGTGCGGAAGTCCGCAACGGGCATCCGGGCGATCTCGGTCGCCATGTCACCCTGGAGCCTGTCGACATCCTCCTGCTGGTCGCCGCTGCGGGCCAGACCCGCGCTCGCCAACGCCGTCGAGGTGCCGGTGAGCACGGCAAGGGTCGCCACCCCACCGGCCATGCCTCCTGGGCCGAATGCCGCCAGGGTCGCCGTCACGGCAGCTGCCCCCGCCATCCCGGCCGGGATAGCCGCTGCCAGGCCGATGCCGGTGCCGGCCAGCACCAGCACGCCCGCGCCGATGAGAAGCGGCGCCCAGGGGATGCCCCGGCCGCCGAGGGTCTTCCTGGCATCGTCCACGCTCGCGCCGATCGCCGCCGCGATCTGTGCGGACGACCCTGGCGCGGCACCCGGCCGAACCGACTCCAGCAGGGCCACCAGCGCCGTGATGCCGCGATCCTGGTCGATCTCGATGCCGAAGGGCGCGAAGGGCGCGGACAGCAGGAGGTCGACCCCGGCAAGAACGAGGTCGTCGTCGGTGAACTCCCCTGCGCAGAGCGATGCCGCATCCCGCACGAGGGCCTCGGCGCTCGGCATCCGGCCCGGGGCGAACCATCGCGCGTCTGCGTCGGCCAGTGGATGCGACCGCAACTGCGGTGGCAGTGCCTGCACCTGCTCGGCGAAGCGGGCGCGCTGCTGGCGCGCCTCGGCCATCACGCGCTCGGCCAGCACCCGGCGTGCGGTGTCCATCCGTCCCCGCTCGCTCCACTTGTCGGTCGGCCAGGTGCGCCACAAGTCGTGCAGGTAGGCAAAGCGCAACAGCACATGCGACCAACTCGCATGCAGCCGCGGTGCGGGGGTTCGCTCAGCGGGCGCGCTGGGCGGGCCGAATATCGCGGTAGCGACCGCGGCTGCGACGACCGGCTGGGCCATGTAGGCGCTGATCTCATGGCTGAAGCCGGTCGTGATGGGTGCGTCGAGCGCCGCAGGGAAGTGCTGCGCAGCACCCCGGCCCGCCGTGACGATGTCATCGGGGTCGTAGGCATTCACCCACACCCCGACGCGTTCAGCGGGGAAGTCGCCGGGCCGCGCCAGTTGGGCCAGGTGGCGACGGAAGACCCCGATCCCGATCGGCGAGCCGATGGTCAGCAGCAGATCGACCTGCAAGCCCTCGGGCAGCCGGGTGAGCAGGTCGAGCATCACGATCGATCCCAGGCTATGAGCGACGATGACGATCCGGCCACTGCGCGGCAACTGAGCCAGCACCGTCTCCCAGACTGCATGCCGGGATGCGGCATGCGTCAGATATCGGTTGACGATGGGCAGCAGGCTCGGGACGGAGTCGGAGACGGCTGCGTGCACCTGGCCGAGCCGGAATGCCGTCTCACGCTTGCGTGGCCCCTCGATCAGGGCGGCGAAGGCCTCCCGCCTGATCAGGTAGTCCTGCCATGCCTGCGCCTGCTCCCGCGGACTTTCCCGTCGCCAGGCGTGACCCGGATCGTCGCTAACACGCCCCTGCTGCAGGGCACTCAGGTAGTCGATTTCGATGCAGTCGCAAGGGCCGATCCCCGGCATCCGCAGGCCGGCCAGCGAGGCATCCAGCGGTGCAAGCCAGGCATCCAGGCCGCACGGCCCGCCGATGCCGTGCACGAAGGCAATCGCACGGTCACCGGACATGCGCCCCTCCCATGAGCACGCCCATCATCCCCCCGTCGGCGATCCGAGGATGCCAGCTGCCCTCGGCTCAACCGGACACTGTGCTGACGGGGAGCTGTCAGGTGTTGCGCGCCTACCGGGCAGAGGCGCTGACCAGCGACGACTGCGAGGCCCCCGGACCTGCGGCATTCGTCGCGACAACGTCGACGAACACCGGGACCCCGCCGCCGAGGCCACTGATGGTGCAGGAGGTGCCGGCGGTCTGGCACGTGCCGAGTTGGTCCTTCGCCTCAGCAGAGGCGTAGGCCCGGACCGTGTACGAGGTGATCGCCGCACCGCCAGTGGATGCCGGTGCCGCCCAGCGGACGGTGAGGCTACGGGTCCCGGGGGTAACCGAAACCGAGCGAACGGCCGCTGGGCGCGTGCGCGGAGTGGCTGACGCTCGCGCGATACTTGCGCTGGTGCCCGCCCGGTTGATCGCCACGACATCGACGTAGGCGATGGTGCCGTTGGCCAGACCCTCGATCACGCAAGAGGTGGTCGTCGAGGTGCAGGACCCGACGAGTGCGCCACCCGACGCGCGCGACCAGGCACGGGCCGTGTAGCCGGTGATCGCGGCTCCACCGTTGGACGCGGGAGCAGTCCAGTTGACCTGGACTCCGCCATCCTGCGCGCTCACCGACACTGAGCGAACCACGGCCGGTGCGGTCATCGGCACGCCGGATTCGCGCGGACTGGAGGCGGGCCCGGCCCCGGCAATGTTGCGCGCAATCACCTCGACGTAGTACGTGGAGCCGTTCGCCAGGCCGGACAGGACGCAGGTCAACGCGCCCGTGGTGCTGCAGGACTTCACGGCAGCCCCACCGGTCAGGTCGCTGAAGGCGCTGGCCGTATAACCGGTGATCGAACTGCCCCCAGTGCTGGCCGGGGCTGCCCACGTCACCGTGAGCTGCGCAGCACCGGAGGTCACCGCCACCCCTCCGGGAGCATCGGGCCGGGTGCGCGGGGTGCTCGCCACGCGCGGGGACGACGGCAGGCTATCGCCGGCAGCATTCGTCGCAGTGACCTCGACATAGACCGGCGTGCCATTCGGCAGATCGGTGATCTGGCAGGTCGTCGTAGCCGTGGTGCACGTGGCCAGGGCCGCCCCACCGCTCGCCGCGGCGAACGCGCTCGCCGTGTAGCCGGTGACTGGGCTGCCACCGGTGCTCGCCGGGACCGTCCACGCGATGGTCAGCTGACGGTCACCTGGCGTGCTGACGACGCGAAGCGGGGCCGTCGGCACGGTCCGCGGCGTCTCGGAAACCCGGGGGCTCGTCGGCACGCCAAGGCCCGCGAGATTGCTGGCAACCACCTCGACGTAGTACGTGGTGCCGTTGACCAGGCCGGTGATGGTGCAGGCCGTCGTCACGGACACGCAGGTCCGCGCTGGGCTGCCGCCCGTTGCCGCTCGGACGGCCCGCGCAACATAGCCGGTGATCGCACTTCCGCCGGTCGACACGGGAGCCGTCCAGCTCACCGACAGCTGACCCGCGCCTGGAGTGACGAGCACGCCACTGGACGCACCCGGGGTTGTCCGCGGTGTCGACGCCACCCGCGGGCTTGACGCGGCACCCGTCCCAATGGCGTTCGTTGCGGCGACCTCGACGTAGTAGGTGGTGCCATTGACCAGGCCGGTGATGGTGCATCGAAGTGCGGTTGCCTGGCAGCTCCCGGCGCTCGTACCCGCGCTAGCATCGGTGAATGCCGTGGCGGTGTAGCCGGTGATCGCGCTTCCGCCGGTGCTCGCCGGTGCCGCCCAGGTGACCAGCACCCGACTGTCAGCGATGGTCGCTGCCACGAGGCGCGGCGCGCTCGGAACAGTCCGCGGGGTCACCGCGACCCGCGGTGCCGACGCCGGGCCCGTCCCGATGCCATTCGTTGCGACGACCGCGACATAGGACGTCGTGCCGTTGACCAGGCCGGTGATCGAGCAGGCTGTCCCCGACGTCGTGCAGCTCCCGACAAGCGAGCCCCCGCTGGCAGCTGTGTAGGCGCGGGCCGTGTAACCGGTGATCGCGCTGCCGCCGTCGCTTGCCGGTGCCGTCCAGCTCACATCCGCGGCGCCAGCGGCCGCAGCCGCGGCAACGGCAGTGGGCGCGCCGGGCACTGCGGCGGTGGCCGCTGAAGCCCGCGGGCTTGAGGCGGGACTACTGCCCACGGCATTCGTCGCGACCACCTCAAGGTAGGCGGTTACCCCGGCCGACAGGCCCGAGATCGTGCAGCTGAGCGCCGATGTCGTGCAAGTGCCCAACGCCGTGCCTCCGGTGAGGGCACTGTAGGCGCGGGCGGTGTACCCGGTGATCGCACTGCCACCGTCGCTTGCCGGCGCCGTCCAGGAGACCGTCACCTGCCCGACGCCGGCCGTGCCGGCGACTCCCGTCGGTGCCCCCGGCACCGACGCGGCGGGGGCTGATGCGGCGCCCACGAGTGGGCCGGCATTCACGATGCCCTGCCCGCAGGTCAGCGCCGGATTGCTATCGCATGCACCGCCCGGGAAGGCCGTCAGCAGGGATGGCGTGGTCAGCCGTGTCGACACCTGCGCGGGCGTGAGGCTGGGATCCTGCGAGAGCATCAGCGCCACCACCCCGACGACATGGGGGGTCGCCATGCTGGTGCCGCTGTAGGACGCATAGGTCGGCGAGCCGACACTCGTGGTGCCGGTATTGAGCGTGGACCAGATACCCACGCCGGGCGCGGCAACCTCGACCATCGAGCCGTAGTTGGAGAAGCTCGCCCGCTTGCCATTACTGCCAATGGCCGCGACGGTGACGACGTTCGCGCACGAGGCCGGGGTGAAGTTGCTGGCGGAGGCGTTGCTGTTCCCGGCTGCCACCACGATCGTGGTGCCGCGGCCGACCGCGGAGTTGATCGCCGCCTGCCAGTCAGCGCCGCAGGAGCCGTACCCACCCAGCGACATGTTGATGACCTTGGCGGGAGTCGGATTCGCCGGAACACCGGGCACCGAGCCACCTGAGGCCCAGGTGATGCCGGCAAGGATGTCGGAGGTGTACCCGCCACCGGCGCCCAGCACCCGGACGTTCTGCACCTTCACATCAGGGGCGATGCCGACGACGCCGATGCCGTTGCTGGCGATCGCGTTGATCGTGCCTGCGACATGCGTGCCATGCCAGCTGCTGCCGTAACCGCCGGAGGCATCACCGGGATCTGACGGGTCTGAATCGCGGCCATTGCCGTCGACCGACACGGTCGGGTCGACGATCATGTCGTAGCCCGCCACGCTGGTGCCCGCGAGATCGGGGTGGACGGTGATGCCGGTATCAAGAACGGCCACGATGGTCGACGGGGACCCTCGGGTCACAGCCCAGGCGTCAGGCGCGTTGATGCCGTAGGTCCCATTCAGGCCCCACATGGAGTTGTTGGCGTAGTACGGGTCATTCGGCGTCAGGCCGACAGCCGGCGTTGCGGAGACCCTCGGCGAGGTGGGGGCGCCAGAGCCGACCGCGTTGGTCGCCGCCACATCGATCCAGTAGACCTGGCCGTTCACCAGTCCGCTGATGGCGCACTGCAGGCCCGAGGTCGTGCAGCTGGCAACAGCCGTGCCAGCGGACTCCTGGGAGTAGGCGCGCGCAACGTACCCGGTCACCGCCGAGCCGCCGTCAGAGACGGGAGCGCTCCACCGGGGCCTCAGCGTCCCCGAGGTCGGTGACACGGCCAGCGCCGTCGGGCTGGACGGCACGACGGCCGCCGCCGGGATGCCTGAGGTGCGCGGGCTCGAGGCCGCTCCCTGGCCCACCGCGTTGGTCGCGCTCACGTCGACCCAGGCCGCCGTTCCGGGCGCGAGTCCGCTGATCGTGCATGTGAGGGAAGCCGTGGTGCAGGTGGCGAGCGGTGCCCCGCCGGATGCGGCCGCGTAGGCCCGCGCGGTGTACGAGGTGATCGGAGCCCCGCCGTCGACGCCTGGCGCGGACCATGTCGCAGCCAGTCCGCCGCCGACTGCGGTCAGGCCGACGCCCGTCGGCGCGCCAGGAACGGTCGAGTCGGCCATCGTGGCGAAGTTGATGGGCGTTCCCGTGTAAGCATTCGGCGAGTAGTCGCCGGCCGGATACAGGTAGTCGCGCAGGTAGGACTTCACGCGGACGTTCGTCTTGGCCGACCCCACCAGGCACGACCAGTCGATCGAGAACTGCCACCAGGCGTTCGACGTGCCGCCGATCGCAGCATGGTCGCCCACTTTGCGGGTGGTCAGGCCGGAGCAGGTCGATGAGCGGGCCGTCCAGACACCGTTGGCGATGTCGTAGATGGTGACGCCGGTCGACTGATTGGGATCCAGCGATGCCCACGTGGGGATGATGCAGGCATCGTTCACCGAGTCGCCGTTGGAGTCGATGCAGGCTGCGAGGTAGGTGTCGTAGTACAGCAGCCAGTCGCGATCGCTGATCGGCCGGTACGGGACGGTGTCGATGAGCAGCGTCGACCGATTGCCAGATGTGACATACGCATCGGACCAGATGATCTCGCCGTCCAGCGAGGCCCCGGCGTCGTAGTCGCTGTCGTCGAAGCAGCGGGCGATCGGCTCCTCGCTCGCGGAGGCGGTGCACGCGGTCTGCGCACCCACCTCGGGGCTGTTGACCTGTGCCGCGGTCGGCATGGTTGCCTTCGTTGCCTGGGCTGCGGCGGTGCTCGGCTGGGCCGGCCCTGACTTGGCCGGCAGGCCGAGTGGCCCGGACTGGTCGTCCAGCATCGGGACGAAGTAATCGGGCTCGGCCCACTTGACCCGCGGGTCAGCCGTGAGCTGGTCGGCGATCTTCTCGGCGGTGGTCTGGGTAACTGCCTCGCTGAGCACCACGGTGCGCATGCCCGTCCCGATCGCACTGCCGGGGGCAAGGTCCACTTCCGTGACTGCGGACGAACCGGTCGCGACGCCCGGTGCCTCCGTGAACTTGGCTCCCGGCTCATAGGCGACGATCATCTGCGTGACCTCACCCTCGACTGCCGAGGACGGCGTCGCCTCGACCACGGTGCTCGGGGCGCTGGCTCCGGCCTGGTTGATGGCGGTCACGGTGAATCCGTAGCGCACCCCATTGCGCAGGTCATCGATGCGCAGGCTGGTCGCGGGCGCCGCAACATCGTGTGTCGCCGACCCGGGCAGCACGGTCACCCGATAGCTGGTCGGCTGAGCGGCATTCGGTGAAGCGGCGTCGACGGGCTTCCAGGAAACCGTGACGGAGTTGTCCCCAGCCACTGCGGTGATGCCCGCCGGTGTCTGCGGGCACTCGGCCGGGGCGGCGAGGGAGGATGCCGGGGACGATGACGGCACAGGTGACGCGGTCGGCGAGGTGATCGGCGATGGGGACGTGGTTGCCGACCCGGAGGATGCCGGGCTCGGCTCCGCCGAGACGGCTGCGGGATCAAGGGATCCCGCCCGTGATGACACAGTGGCGGATGCGGTCGGATCAGGTGTGCCCGAGGCGCTGGCTGAGGCAGAACCGGTTGCCGTCGGGGACACGGTCGGGGAGGCAGACGCTGTCGCGGAGGCTGACCCAGACGGGGAGGCGGATCCTGTCGCTGACGCACTCGCGGGGGCCGACGCCGTGCCACTTGGGCTCAAGGTCGGGCAGGCGGACGGCGCGGGCGAGGTCAGTGCCGCAGCGCCCAGGGTGGGCAGAAGGGCCAGGACGAGGGCACCTGCGGCGGTTGCCGCACCAGCAGCCCACAGGGATCGCCTGCGCCCGGACCCACGGGTCGACTGGGGAGAACCTTCAATCGTGCGGCGGACTGAGCGACTGCTGCGCATAAGGACCTCACCTGTTCGGGTACCAGACTAGCAATGTCAGCCGATGACCCGTCCTGGACGGTCATCGGGGGGCGGACGGTGGTCCGCGAGCGACTCACCTGAACGCGCTGACCTTTCGGTCGAGTTCCGCGAAGGCAACATCGGGGTGCGAGGCCAGTTGCCGGGCGACCCGCAATGCGGTCGCCTCGCTCACCGGGGTCTTGAAGTCGACCCGCCACATGCGGTTGCCGAGGGCCGAGCCGAGTTGCAGATTCTGCCGCTGGGGGCCCGTCACCTTGCTCGCCCCGAGGACGACCCCCGCTTTCGGGGCGTGACCAGGCTCGTACTGCACGATCAGGGCGCGGATGCGCGCCGTCTCAGCGGATCGCTGGAGGTGGATCCCGGTTGCGGACGCACCGGGAGCCGCCTGGGCAGGCGTAACCGCTGCTATCACCAGGCCCAGCCCGGCAACAGCCAAACAGAGTCCGAATGCCTTCTTCATGGTCCTCTGACGTTGACGCCGGGCCCACGGTTCCCGTAGGCCCGGCGTCCGTATCGACCTAGGCGAAGAAGCGCTTTGCGCTTGAGTTGTACAGCAGGCCCAGGATGATGACCGAGACCAGGATCTGCACCAGGCCGCTCACCAGGCGACCCGGCGTGAGGGCCGCGATCACGCCGGCGACGAGGTTGATGAGGGTCACCAGGCCGACCAGGAAGCGCGAGCCCCGGTTGCCGCTGAAGATGCCCTTGCCCACGAGCAGGTAGATCAGGCCGATGACCAGGGTGGCGACGATGGCAGAGAGTGCAAGGGTCCCGGGATATGAGTCGCGGTAAATCAGGCCGAGGATGCCGCTGAGGACGCCCAGGAATCCGACGACGAAGATGATGAAACCGACCAGGGTGACGCCGAAGGGACGGGGGCCGTTTGCGGTCATTGCTGCTCCAGGACTCGGGGATGCCGTGCGATAGCACGCTTCATGAGGCGCCGTCAGGGCCGACGACTGCCGGGGCAGAGTCTGGCAGGGATTCGGACCCCTCGTGGATGAAGTGCCGAAATCGCCCGACGCGCGGCCGTCACCACGTGCACATGGTTCGCAGGTGCTGCGACGGAGGTGGACGATCCTCCGCGCCGGTCGCTACCGTGACGCGCATGCGTCCGGAGCTCGTGCTGACTCGACGCCTGCACGTCGACCTGATGCGCTCCTGCCGGATGCGCTGTCGCTGATCCGCCGATCGCGGCACTCACGCCCGCGATTGCGTGGCAGGCCCGTCCGTCCGATCACATCCCGTCCGCCCGAGCAACCCACCTCGTATCAATCCACACGCCAGAACAGGGAGTACGACATGACGATCCGCCTGGGGGATATCGCCCCCGACTTCACCGCCGAGACGACCGCCGGCACGCTGCGCTTCCATGAGTGGAAGGACGGCGGCTGGGCGGTGCTGTTCAGCCATCCGGCTGACTTCACCCCCGTGTGCACGACCGAGCTCGGTCGCACCGCATCGCTGAAGAGCGAGTTCGACCGGCGCGGGGTCAAGGCCATTGCCGTATCCGTCGACCCGATCGACAGCCACAACGGGTGGACGGGCGACATCGCCGAGATCGGCGGTACGGACGTGAACTTCCCGATCATCGCCGATCCGGACCGGACCGTCGCGAACCTCTACGACATGATCCACCCCGGCGAGGGCGATACCTCGACCGTCCGCTCGGTCTTCATCATCGACCCGGCGAACAAGGTGCGGCTCAGCCTGACCTACCCCAAGTCGGTGGGCCGGAACTTCGACGAGATCCTGCGGGTGATCGACGCCCTGCAGCTCACCGATCTGGTGCCGGTCTCGACCCCGGCCGACTGGCAGCCGGGCGACCGGGTGATCGTCTCGCCAGCGCTGTCGACCGCTGATGCCGTGGCCCGCTTCGGCGATGTCACCGAGGTCAAGCCCTACCTGCGCTGGACCCCGCAGCCGGTCGCGTAGGCCACACGCTCTATGGCGGCTGGTCGGTCGGCGCTCGTCGACCGACCAGCCTCCTGGTGGCCGTGACGATGCAGTGGCGGTGGTCAGGGTGCCGGAGAAGCCGAGGCGCCGGTTGCTGCGGGCGTCGGCTCCATCGGTGCCTGACTGGCCGGCGGTGCCTGGCTCGCCATTGACTCCGTGCTGGCCCCCGGGGTCGCACACCCCGGCCCTGAGGTCGACGGGGAGGGCGAGGCCATCGAGGCCGCGACCTCGGCATCACTGGCAATGACCGAGAACTCCTTGCCCAGGACGACGTCGACCACCTTGTCATTCCTGGTGTCCTCCACCAGGACGGCATCCGGCATGTAGAAGTGCAGGAGCTGCGCCTGCTTCAGGCCCTTGGGCCCGTGGCGCAGCTCGGCGAACCCATCGATCCGGCGACCATCCGGCACGTTCTCGACCGTCACGATCTTGAAGCCCGCCAGCTTCAGCGCCAGCGCCGTCTCCGCCGCGAGCCCCTTGCGCTTGGTGGCGTTGAAGACGTTGATCTTCACCTTCTCGCTGCGCGGCAACACCTTGGCCGGGTCGACCATGGTGGTACTGCATGGCAGCGGTGCCGACTGGCTGCTCGGTGCCTCGGAGGGCGCCGCCACCAGCGGGGCCTGGATCGAGCGGCCCTGGGTGATCAGCGCAATCCCGAACCCGAGGGCAAACAGCACGACCATGCCGG
Source organism: Actinomycetales bacterium (assembly GCA_018970025.1). Taxonomy (GTDB): domain Bacteria; phylum Actinomycetota; class Actinomycetes; order S36-B12; family S36-B12; genus REEB460. Next base: position 10,658 of record JAGWXF010000025.1, read on the forward strand.
CGATGATCGCGATAACGGCACCTGCTGACGGCTTCCCGCGTCGACGGGCACGGGGTCGGTCCAGACCCACGCGCACCCCGGCCATCAGTCCTCCTCGTGACCGCCCGTCACCCGAGCGGGGTCGTCCGAGTCCCTTCGTGCTTGCAGGAACTCCCGCACTAGGGTGCCACACTCGACCCCGAGGACCCCGCCAACGACTTCCGGTCGGTGCGCCATGCGCCGGTCGCGCAGGATGTCCCAGCGCGAGCCGCAGGCCCCGTACTCCTCATTCCAGGCCCCGAACACCACCCGGTCGACTCGGGCCAAGGCTGCCGCTCCCGCGCACATCGGGCAGGGCTCCAGGGTCACTGCCAGGGTGCAGCCGGTCAGCCGCCAGGTGCCCAGTGCCGCAGCCGCCTGCCGCAGGGCGAGGACCTCGGCGTGGGCGGTCGGGTCCTGCAGGGCCTGGCGGCGGTTGCAGGCGCGAGCCAGCAGCCTGCCGTTCACGTCGAGGACGACCGCGCCGACCGGGATATCGTCCGCGGCGGCCTGCGCTGCCTCCAGCGCCAGCCGCATGGCCGCGCAGTCCGCTGCGCGGGGCTGCATGCGCAGGTCAGCGACCGCGCAGCGCGGACGCCAGCTCGGCCTCGAAGCCCAGCCGCTTGGCGATCGAGCGGACCTGCTCGTCCGGGTAGAGGTCGGGGTCCTCGCAGACGAGCTCCACCTCGGAAGCCGCCAGCCCGAAGTCCGCGAAGATCGACAGGTCGCCGATGGCGAGGTACTCATCGAGCTCGTCATCCTCGACATCGAGATCCAGCACCTCGGCCAGCTCGCTGGCCAGCGACCAGTCCTCGATGGCCATCGCATCGCTGATGAAGCCGCGGGTGCGCCCGGCTGCCTCGCGCACCGCCACGAAGAAGTCGTCCTCCACCCCGACGAACCCGAACACCCCGCCCTCGCCAGGCAGCTGACGCAGGGCCCCGAGCAGTGATGCGCACGAGGTCGCGATACGCGCCGGCAGTACCGAGACCGACCAGCGCCCCTCCTCCCGGAAGGCCGCCACGGCGAAGTCGACCGTTCGCGCATCCACCTGTTGAGTGCTCACGTGCGAATGGTCGCACGTCGGGGGCCCCGCGTGCACCCAGACGGCCCCGACGGACCGACTACCCTTCGGCCCTATGGAGACCCTGGTCGTCGATCATCCGCTCGTAGCCCACAAGCTCACTCGCCTGCGCGACGCTGACACGTCGTCGGCGACCTTCCGCCTGCTGGCGGAGGAACTGGTCACCCTGCTCGCCTATGAGGCCACCGACGGGCTCATCGTCCGCCCGGTTCGGGTGGCGACCCCGGTCGCCGACGCCGATGGGGTGGCACTCGCCGAGCCGAAGCCCCTCGTGGTGCCCATCCTGCGAGCTGGCCTGGGGATGCTGAACGGCATGGTCCGGCTGATGCCGACCGCCGAGGTCGGCTTCCTGGGCATGGTGCGGGACGAGACCTCGCTGATCGCCTCGACCTATGCCGACCGCCTCCCGCAGGATCTCGCCAACCGGCAGGTGTTCGTCCTGGACCCGATGCTCGCAACCGGCGGCACCCTGGTAGCGGCTATCGAGCTGCTCCTGGAGCGGGGGGCTCGCGACGTCACGGCCATCTGCCTGCTCGCGGCCCCGGAGGGCATCGAACGGGTTCGCAGCGCCTTCGAGGGCCGGCCGGTCACCGTGCGCGTGGTCACCGCAGGCGTCGATGCGCACCTGAACGAGCGCGGCTACATCGTCCCGGGCCTCGGCGACGCCGGCGACCGGCTCTACGGCGTGGTCTGAGCCACCCGCGACCGGGTGAGCCGCAACGAGACGCGCTAGACGGTCTTGAGCGCCGCGACCACCTTGGTGAGCGAGTCCTTGGCGTCTCCGAACAGCAGGGTCGTCTTGGGGTCGTAGAGGATCTCGTTCTCGATCCCGGCGAATCCGGGCCGCATTGACCGCTTCAGGAAGACCACCTGGGCTGCCTGGTCGACGTCCAGGATCGGCATGCCGTAGATCGGTGCCGTCTTATCCGTGCGCGCTGCCGGGTTGACCACGTCATTGGCCCCGACCACCAGCACTACGTCCGTCGACGAGAACTCCGGATTGATCTCGTCCATCTCCTTGAGCTGCTCGTAGGGCACGCTCGCCTCGGCCAGCAGCACGTTCATATGGCCGGGCATGCGTCCGGCGACCGGGTGGATCGCGTAGTCGACCTCGACACCCTTCTCGGTCAGGAGGTCGGCGAGCTCGCGCAGGGTGCTCTGCGCCTGCGCCACGGCCAGGCCGTAGCCGGGCACCAGGATCACCTTGCTGGCAAAGCCGAGCATGATCGCGACGTCGTTGGGCGAGGCCGACCGCACCGGTCGGTCGGAGCCGCTCCCGGCGCCACCGGCCGTGGTGCCCGAGAAGGCGCCGAACAGGGTCGAGGTGAGCGGCCGGCCCATCGCCTTTGCCATCTCCCGGGTGAGCAGGGTTCCCGATGCCCCGACCAGGGTGCCGGCGATAATGAGCAGCACGTTCTGCAGGACGTAGCCGCTGGCGGCGACCGACAGGCCCGTGAAGGCATTCAGCAGCGAGATGACGATCGGGACGTCCGCCCCGCCAACGGGCAGCACGAACAGCACTCCGAAGATCAGTGACAGCACCAGCAGCGCGACCAGCAGCCAGGCCTGGGGGCTGACCACCAGCCAGACCGCTCCGACCACGGTGGCAACTGCAACCAGGATGGTGACGAACTTGCCCGCCGGGATGATGACCGGCCGCGTCGTCATCAGCTCCTGCAGCTTCAGGAAGGTGACGATCGATCCGCTGAAGGAGATCGACCCGACCACGACGGTGAACACCGTCGCTGCCAGGGCGATGCGATCCTGGGAGCCGACCTCGAGGTACTCGATCACCGAGATCAGCGCCGCGGCCCCGCCGCCGACGCCGTTGAACAGCGCGACCAGCTGGGGCATCTGCGTCATCTTGACCCGACGAGCCGACACCGCTCCGACCGCGCTGCCGACCGCGATCGCCGCGATGATGAAGGCCAGGTTGTTCAGCGGGATGCCGCTGACGAACAGGATGCCCGTGGCCAGGAGTGCGCCGGCAGCGCCGAGCAGATTGCCGTTGCGGGCACTGCGCGGTGACGACAGGCCCTTCAGCGCGAAGATGAACAGCACCGCCGCCAGCAGGTTGGCCGCCTGCACCCAGGTCTGGCTCATGCCGCACCGCCGGACTTGTCAGCGGCCGGCTTCTTCGGCTTGAACATCTCCAGCATCCGGTCTGTGACCACGAAGCCGCCCACCAGGTTGATCGCCCCCAGCAGGATGGCGACAACGCCCAGCCCGATCTCCAGCGGCTCGGTGGCCGCGCCGGTGACCATGATCCCGCCGAGGAGCACGATGCCGTGAATGGCATTCGCGCCCGACATCAGGGGGGTGTGGAGCACGGTCGATACCTTCGAGACGACCTCGAAGCCGACGAAGATGCTGAGGATGAAGACCGTCAGCAGGGCAATGCCTTCCACGCTCACGCACCACCATTCACTGCGGCCTTGGCCGCCTCGTTCCTGATCTGGCCATCGAGCACGACCGCGCATCCGTCGAGGACCTCGTCCTCGAGGTCGACGACGACCGAGCCGTCCCGCACGGTCAGGGCCAGCAGGGCCTGCACGTTCATCGCATATAGCTGTGATGCATGGACCGGCATCTGGCTGGCGACGTCCTTGCCGCCCCAGACGAGGACCTCGCCGAAGCGCACCTCCTCGCCCGCGACCGATCCCTCCACATTGCCGCCCGTCTCGCTGGCCAGGTCGACCACCACGGAACCGGGCCTCATCGCGGACGCCATCTCGCGGGTGACCAGCAGCGGTGCGCGACGGCCGGGGACGGCGGCCGTGGTGATGAGCACGTCGGAGCCGGCGATATGCGGTGCCAGGAGCTCGCGCTGCCGCGCGGCCCGCTCATCGGTCATCTCCCGCGCATAGCCGCCGGCGCCCTCGAGGGATTCGAGCTCCAGGCTGATGAAGGTCGCGCCCATCGAGCGCACCTCATCGGCACTGGCCGGGCGTACGTCGTAGGCGGAGACCTTCGCGCCGAGCCGCTTGGCGGTGGCGATCGCCTGCAGCCCAGCCACGCCCGCACCAAGCACGAGTACCTTGGCCGGCTGGATCGTGCCGGCCGCCGTCATGAAGAGCGGGAAGAACGAGGGGAGGCGATTGGCGGCCACCAGGGCGGCCCGGTAGCCGGTCACGAGAGCCTGCGAGCTCAATGCGTCCATCGACTGGGCCCGCGAGATTCGGGGCAGCACGTCAAATGACAGGGCCGACGCGCCGGCCGCGGCGATCGCCCGGATCGCCTCGACGTCATTGGCCGGGGACAGGAAGCTCACGCATACCGCCCCGGCACTGAGACGGGCGGCGCGGGCTGGATCGAGCGGTCGGACGCTCGCTACCACCTGGGCGCCGGCCAAGGCGGCGTCAAGGTCGCCCGCCGGGATGACCTGGGCTCCAGCCGCTGCGTAGGCCGCATCGTCGGCGTAGGCCGCATCCCCGGCACCCGACTGCACCTGCACCTCGAAGCCGAGCTGGGCGAACTTGCCGACCACGCTGGGGACGATCGCGACGCGGCGCTCACCAGGGGTGGTCTCTGCCGGAACCAGAACCTTCACGGCCGCAGCCTAGGGGTGATGTGACATACCCCGCCTGTCGGGCCAGCGCTACGACTTGCGCAGCAGCGCCGCGAGGTAGCCGTCGAAGATATCGGCCACCTCGCGGCCACCGGCAGTGCGCACCAGGTGCACGGGCTGGCCGAAGCCCTCGGCCTGCTGCACGGCGATCCGCTCCGGCAGTGCCGGCTTCAGGATGGTCGACCGTCCGTAGATCTGGGCCAGCTCATGGGAGCGGAACTGGTGCTCCTCCGCAACCGAGCGCACCCGGTTGAGCACGATGCCGGCGAGCTTGAGTCGCCGGTTGACGGTCTTGCGGATCTCCTCGATCTCGACCATGGCCCGCTCGACACCCTGGGCGCCGAAATAGGACGGGGTCGTCACCACGAGGGCGAGGTCGGAGGCTGCCAGTGCCTCGCGCGTCAGGGCACCAAGCGAGGGCGGGCAGTCGATGAGCACCAGGTCATAGCCATCGAGGTGCTCCAGGGCCCGGGCCAGTCGCGGCTTGAAGGCCTGGCCCGTCCAGGAGTCGAACTTGATCAGGCCCGGGCCGCTCGCCAGCACGTCGACCTCGCCTGGGGCGACCTCCCACTCGCAGGTGGTCAGGGCTGCCTCGAGGGAGGCCTTGCTCGGGCGCGCGATGACATCGGCTGCGGACGCCGCTGGCTCATGGGTGGCCAGCAGAGAGGTGGCATTGCCCTGAGGATCGAGATCGATCACCAGGCTTGCCATCCCCTTGACCGTGGCGGCACCGGCAAGGCCGAGGACGACGGATGTCTTGCCGACTCCGCCCTTCAGGCTCAGGACGCTGATGACTGGCACCCCCGAAGTCTGCGGCAACCAGGGCCGCCTGACAACCCCCGGATCGGTCAGATCTCGGGGATGCGGCCAGCGACGGGCCCGCGCGTCTATGCGTCAGCGCAGCGGGCTGCGGGGCAGGTCGTCTGGATACATGGACGTCGCCTCCGGGGCGGTCGCGGCCAGTCGGCCGAACTGCGCCGCGTCCAGGCGAACCTCCACCGCGTGCACGATCGAGTCGACGGTCTGCGGCCTGCTCGCCCCCGGGATCGGGATGATCACGGCGGACGTCGCCAGCAGCCAGGCCAGGACGACCTCCTGCGGGCTGACGCCCGCCTCGACGCCGACCTCAGCGAAGTCGGCATAGCGCGAGCCGATGTCATGGGCCTGTTCGGCGCCGCCCAGGGGCGACCAGGGCAGGTACGCGATCCCCAGCTCGGTGCAGCGATCGAGGACATCGGCATCCGCGCGGTAACGGGGCGAGTACTCGTTCTGCACCGAGACCACGCCGCCATCGTCCGGACCGCCGAGCTCATCGAGTGCCACCCCGAGCTCATCGAGGTTCGCATTCGACAGGCCGATCATCCGGATGAGACCCGCCTCGCGCAGATCGCGCATCGCACGCACCTGATCGGCGTAGCTCAGCGCCGGATCATGGCGATGATGCTGGTACAGCTCGATGCAGTCGACGCCCAGGGCCACCAGGCTGGCCTCGCACGCGGCGCGCAGGGGCACCGGGCGCGAGTCACGCCCCCAGGTCTCGCCAGCGCCGCGGGTGATGCCGCCCTTGGTGGTCACCAGGACGTCGGCGAGGGCGGCCGGGCCGGTATAGGTACGCAGAGCCTCGGCGACCAGGCGCTCGTTGTGCCCGACCGCATCCCAGCTCGGCGCGTAGACATTCGCGGTGTCGAGCAGGGTGATGCCCAGGTCCAGGGCCCGGTGGATCGTGGCGATCGCCCGGTCGCGCTCGCCGACCATGCGCTCGGCGGACATCGGCATGCAGCCCAGGCCGATGCAGGAGACGTCTCGATCACCGATGCGGCGCATGGGCAATGGCATGTTCGGAGTCTACGGATGGCCGTCCACGAGCCGCAGTCGCGCGCGTCAGCTGTGCCGATGGTCAGGCGTGCCGCTCGGCCGCCTCCAGCCACGCCAGCTCCAGCTCCTCCTTGGCTTCCATGAGCTGCTTCAGCTCGCGGTTGAGGTCGGCAAGCTGCGCATGGTCGCCGGCCTGCTGGGCCATCTGCGCATGGACGGAAGCGACCTGCTCATCCAGTCGCGCCATCGATCGCTCGATCCGGGCAATCTCCTTGTCGAGCTGCCGCCGATCCGCGGCCGACAGGCTCGCTGCTCCCGGGCTCGCGCTCGGCGTGGACGCCTGCGCAGGAGCAGTCGACCGGCCCGCTGCCCGGCGGGCGCGCATGCGATCGAGGTACTGGTCGATCCCACCGGGCAGGTCCACCAGCTGACCGTCGCCATAGAGGGCGACGACGTCATCGCAGACCCGCTCCAGGAAGTAGCGGTCATGGGAGATGACCAGCAAGGTTCCGGCGAAGCCGTCGAGGAGGTCCTCCAGCGCGGTGAGGGTCTCCACGTCGAAGTCGTTGGTCGGCTCGTCGAGGATGAGCACGTTCGGCCCGGACATCAGCAGCCGGGTCAGCTGCAGCCGGCGCCGCTCGCCTCCGGAGAGGTCCCCCACCGGAGTCCACTGCCCATCGGTGCCGAAGCCGAGTCGCTCGCACAGCTGGGACGCGCTCAGCTCACGTCCCTTGCCCAGGTCGACGCGGCCGGCGACCTGCTCCACCGCCTCGAGCACCCGCCAGCTGGGCTCGAGTTCCTCCAGGTGCTGCGAGAGATAGGCCGGCTTGACGGTGACGCCGGTGACGAGCGACCCCTGCGCTGGCGGGATCTCCCCCAGCAGCAGCCGGATGAGGGACGTCTTGCCCACCCCGTTCGAGCCGATGATGCCGATGCGGGCGCCCGGGCCGATGTTCCAGGTGCAGTGATCCAGCAGCGGCCGATCGCCAACCTGCAGGGTGACGTCCTGCAGCTCCAGCACCGTCTTGCCCAGCCGGGCCCCGGCGAAGCCGAGCAGCTGCACCGAGTCACGCGGCGGCGGCTCGGCCGAGATCAGCTCATTGGCCGCATCGATGCGGAACTTCGGCTTGGAGGTCCGCGCCGGCGGGCCGCGTCGCAGCCAGGCCAGCTCCTTGCGCATCAGGTTCTGCCGGCGGGCCTCGGTTGCTGCCGCCTGCCGCATCCGCTCCGCCTTCGCCAGGACGTATGCCGAGTACCCGCCGTCGTACTCCTCGACGCTGCCGCGCACGACCTCCCAGGTCCGATCGCACAGGGCATCGAGGAACCAGCGATCGTGGGTCACGATGACGATGGCCAGCCGGGTGCGCTGGGCCAGGTGCTCGGCCAGCCAGGCGACGATGTCAACGTCGAGATGGTTGGTCGGCTCGTCCAGCAGCAGGACGTCGAGATCGGCGATCAGCGCACGAGCCAGCTGGACGCGCCGGCGCTCGCCGCCGGACATCTGGCCCAGCCGCCGATCCAGGAGCGCGTCGTCGAAGCCGCCCAGCAGCCCGTTGAGCACCTCGCGGATCCGCGGATCACCGGCCCATTCGTGGGCCACGCGGCCTGGGACGACGTACCCGCCGACGGTCTGCTCCGGATCGATGGCCTCCGCCTGCGAGACCAGCCCGAGGCGGACGTCCGAGCCGAGCGTCACCCGGCCGGCATCGGGTGCCTCAATCCCGGCGAGCACGTGCAGCAGGGTGCTCTTGCCAGCCCCATTGCGGCCGACCACCGCGATCCGCTCCCCCGCGCCGACGCCGAGGGACACGCCCGCGAGCAGCGGCCGCTCCCCGTAGGCCTTCCAGACGTCCTCGGCGCTGATCAGGTTGCGGACGGCCACGTCAGCATCCTGTGAGCCACTCGTCGAGCGGGAAGATGCCTGCCGGCACTCACCACTGCTTCCTGCTGATCAGCACATTCGTCGACGACCGGAGCTCCACCGCATCGTGCTGGTCGTTCAGCAGGGTGCTGTCCATCCCCCAGTGCTGAGTCTGGGCATCGGGCAAGCCCTTGCCGATCCGAACCTTCAGGGACGCACCCGGCTGCAGGCGCGTGTCGGGAAGCAGCGGATACGTCGAGACCTTGCGTCGCAGGAAGGCGCCGTCGAGCACCACCGGCTCATCGCTGACATTGCGCAGCACGACGAACTCCTCGTTGGCCCGCTTCCCCGGAGCCCCGGGGCCTGCGACCGGATTGACCTTGGCGATGATCACCTTTCCCTTGAGCGGGTCACTCGCGCAATCCGACAGGCACGGGTACTCGAACCAGGCGCGCGGGGTGGTGCTGCGGTCGAGCAGGTAGGCGCCGTCGCCGACGAACTCCCCGGCAACCAGATTCGGGAAGATCGGCTGATGGGCGTCCATATAGAGGTCCTTGCCGGCGTTGGTCCCTGAGCCGACGTGCACCACGCGGTAGTCGCCAGGAGCGATGACCGTGCCATCGGGCATGTGCAGCCAGGACTCCAGGCTGGAGTCGCGCAGCAGCCAGCCCGAGATATCGACACTGCTCGAACCGGTGTTCCGGATGATCACGGACTCGGCATTCAGGCTCTGCCGGTCGTTGCCCGGGGCATCCCAGTTGATCACCAGCGACAGTCGCGCATCGGGCTGCTCCACCGCCGTGCAGAAGGTCGGGTTCCAGATGCCCGCACCCGCCGCCTGGGCCTGGTCGACGATGGCCCGATACGTCCGCGCCATCGTCGCCTCGCCCTCCAGGGCGAACCACATGGCCAGGCCGGCCTGGGCGATGGCCCGCTGCAGGTCGACGTCGAAGGCACCGGTATCGGGGTTGCGGGCGAATGCGTAGCGAAGGATGCGCCCGCGATTGGTCGACGCTGCATCGTTCGACCGCAGCTGCACCCGTGATCCGACTGGCAGGATCGAGGACAGGAACTGGTAGGCCTGCGGGCCACCGCACATGTCCGCGGCGAAGTGGGCGTTCTGCCAGCCGGTCACCTCGGGCGTGTTGATCCCCAGCAGCCGAACGCGCACCGGCTTGCTCGAGCCATCGGGCACCATCTCGAACGTATCGCCGTCATTGATCCGGACGACCCTGCCGGTCTCCTGGATCGGGATCGAGGTGAAGTCCCCCTCCTGTGCAGCCGCAGCGGGCGGGATCACGGCCCCGGTGCCGATGGTGGTCAGGGCCACGACGACCGCCGCGACCGTGGTACGGAGGGGGGTGCCTGTCACCCGTGCATGATCCCACGAGCCACGACAGCCCGATCCCACCTGCTCACAGGACTGCATGACCCGTCGACGGAATCGATACGCTCGCCCCGCGCGGGGGAACCAGGACGCACGCCATGCAGGCTGCCTTCGGGGAGGTGCGATGGGATCGGGCCGGCGATGGGCAGCTATCGGCGTGCTCAGCGGTGCCCTGGCCTGCTGGGCAGTGATCCTCGGTGCCGGGAGTGCCGTAGCCGAGGACTGGACTCCGCCGCCCGGCGCACCACCAGGCTGCCAGCCGCCCCCTGGCGAGTGCTTCCCGCCGTCGGATGCCCCCGTTGCTCCCGTCGCCCCCGTTGCTCCCGTCGCGCAGCCGAGCCCGGCGCCAACCGTGCAAGCGGAGTCGACGAAGCCGACCGCGACGGCTCAGGGCACCGCTAGTCCGGGCACTGGCAATCCGGGCGCCGGGAATCAAGGCGCCGGGAACCAAGGCACCGGCACGAGCGACTCGGGCAATCAAGGTGGGGATTCGCCAACCCTGCGGGTGCCGGAGGTTCCCCTGCAGGTGGGCCAGGCCACCAATGTGCCCATCCTCATTGAGGGCATCACCTCAGCGGATGATCCGCAGGTGGTCGCCATTGTCACGATCACCGGTGGGACGGGCACGGCCGCCGGCATGAGCGGCGCCACCCTGACCATCGAGTCCGCGCTCTCCCAGCTGCAGCCCAGCCTCCGCTCGCTGGTCGTCACCCCGACCGCGGAGACCGTGACCATCAGCATTCGCGCCTACCCGGTGGGCAAGCCGGACAGCGCGATTACGGCCTCGCGGACGCTGACAGCCATCCCCACCGCCCCGAGCAGCGCATCCGCGGGGCCCGCGACGACCGCTCCCACTCCCGCCGGCAGCCCGCGGGGTGAGGTCACCGCGCAGAGCGCAGGCACGGATCCGGCGAGCACGAGCACCCAGGCGCGCACGCTCGCGCTGCCGTCCTACGACCCGCTCCAGCAACCCCGGCAGACGGTCGACACCGCGGTCACCGCCGTCGCGCTCATCGGCGTCGTCGGCGCTGCCGCGGGCAGCGTCGCCACTGGCGTGAGCACTGGAGTGAGCACTGGCGGGGGAGCATCGGGATCCGACTCACGCGGGCAGGGCAGCGGAAGCCAGGCGCGCCCATCCACTCACGGTCGGCGCGAGGACCAGGCCACCGCGATGCTCGGCCCCGGCGACTCCGGCTCCTTCCTGGCGATCGACACCAACCTCGGCGGTCTCGCCGCAGCAGCAGGGGCGGCCGGCCTGCGCCGGAGGGCCGCGACCTGGCGACTGCCGCTGACCGCTGCGCTGGACTCAGCCGTGGCAGCCATCTTCGCCACCACCGCGAGGATCTCACCGCTGAGCGCCCGGATGGTCGCCGACTCCACCTACCTGCGGGCGATGTTCGGCTCGGCATCGCTGCTGCTCCCGATCGCCGGCATCGTCCTGGGCATCCTGGCATCGCTGGACGTCGCTGGCACGGCCCTTGCGCCGGCAACCGCATTGCTGGGTGCGGTGATCTTCCTCGGCGCGATCGACGCCCTCGCCGGATTCCTCGCCGTTGCGCTGTTCATCGCCGGGGTGGCGATCAGCGGTGGCATCACCGACACCTCGAGCGTGCGTACCCTGCTGGGCCTGGCCATCGTGGGCTTCGGCCCCGCCCTGATCGCCGGCGCATCGCGGCCGATGCGGCGCTCCGCCGGTGAGTACTCCACCTGGGAGCGGATCGGGGACTTCGTGGTGATCCCGCTGGTCGGGGCGTTCGCAGTGCAGGGCACGATCCGCGCACTGCCCGCGCTGTCGGGCTACGACCTGCCCGTTGCCGGTCAGGCCAATCTGCTTGCCCTTATCACGCTCATTGCCCTGGTCATGCGCGTCGCGCTGGAGGAGCTCGCAGCCCGCGCCTACCCCGAGCGCATCGCGTCGATCGCGCCGCCGGATATCCCGCCGCACGGCCCGGGGCGCCGCATCGTCCTGATCGCCGTGCGGACCTTCCTGTTCGGCTTTGCCGCGGTTGCCTTCATCGGCAACGTCTGGCAGCTGTGGGTGGGCCTGGCGCTCTTCGCGGCCGCCGAGGCCTGCGCCCTGCTGGCCCCGCGGATGCCCAACTCCCCGCCGCTGTTCCACATCGTGCCCACGGGCATCCCGCGCTTCGTATTCATCGTGCTGGCCGCGATCGGCCTGGGCACCCTGGCCTCGCTGCTCGTCGGCGAGGGCGCCGACCTGGCGCGGGCATCGTTCGTCCTGCTGCTGCTCCCGGGCCTGGTCCTCGCTGCCCTCGGCATGTTCGGACGGCAGCCGCGCGATGGGGACGTCCGCTGGTACCTCCGCCCGGCGATGCGCACGATGTACCGAGCGGGCGGGGTGCTGCTGATCGCCATGGCCATCTGGCTCACCCAGTTCCCGCCGACATGACGGCCCGACGTCACCCGCCGATGCAGCGAGCAGATCCAGGGGATGCGCATGCAGGATGAGCCGGCCCGGCCAAGCGAGCAGTCATGGGTCCAGGCCGTCGTCGGCGGGCCCTTCGCGGAGCTCCTGGGCGGTGCGGCCGAGGTCGAAGCCCTGCCTGGCGAGCGCGACCTGAACGCCAAGGTCAGCACCCCCCACCTGACTGCCGTGCTGAAGCGGCAGGCGCCAGGCGATCGCGCATGGCTCGACCTGCAGGATCGTGCGCTGCGATCGGTGGCCGATGCCGGCCTGAACGTGCCCCGCCCGCTCCATTCGACGATCATCGATCTCGATGACGAGCATCTGGCCCGCCTGCTGACCTGGGTCGAAGGTGTCCCCTGGGCCGAGGTCGAGTCATCGCCTCGACTGCTGGAGGCGCTCGGCGGGCTCATCGCGGACGTCGACCGCTCCCTTGCGTCCGTACCACTGACCGAGCTCGACAGCGAGGTACTGAGCAGGCCCTTCCGCTGGAACATGCTGCAGGCGGCCAGCCTGTCGCCGGAACTGGAGCTGATCGAGGATCCGCAGGTCAGGCACGCGTGCGCACAGGTGCTCGACGATTTCGCGCGTGTCGCACTGCCTCGACTGGCGAGCCTGCCCGGCCAGCTGATCCACAACGACGCGAACGACTACAACGTGATCGTGGCCGACGATGGCGGCAGCGGCCCGCGGCTCGGCCTGATCGACTTCGGCGACATCGTGCCGGCCCCGCGCATCGTCGGCCTGGCCACGGCTGCGGCCTACGCAGCCACGCGCGCCGCCACTCGTGCAGCCGACCCGGTCCGGGAAGTGCTGCCCCTCGTCCGCGGCTACCACCGCCGGGCTTCACTGACACCCGAGGAGCTCGAACTGCTCGGCGGGCTCATGCAGGTCCGCCTGGCGATGAGCGTGCTGAATGCCGCCGCGCAGTCGGCCCAGCAGCCGGGCAACGAGTACCTGCGCATCAGCCAGGGCGTCGTCCCGCAGACGTTGCTGCGCGTTCGCAACGCTAATGACCGGCTGACCTGGTTCCGCCTGCGCGATGCGTGCGGGTACGAGCCCAATCCGGCGGCCCGGGGTATCCGGCAGCACCTGGCGACCGTCCAGCGGCGATCGCCTGTCATCGAGCTGCCGTCCGATCCCGCGCGGATCGGCGTCCTGGACTGGGCGATCGACAGCCCCGAGCCGGGCCCGCGCACTGATGACGAGCTCGCGGCCTATCAGCGGGCGCTCGGGGTCGACGTCCTGCTCGGCCGCTACGGCGAGGAGCGCAACGTCTACCAGGACGAGGCCTTCGATCCGCACGGCGCGTCAGCCCGCACGATCCACCTCGGCCTTGACCTGTTCGCACCGGCCGGGTCAGCGGTCTTCGCGCCGCTGGACGGCGTGATCGAGGCATTCGCCGACAACCACACCTGGCTCGACTACGGGCCGGTGCTGATCCTGCGGCACGAGACTGATGACGGCACCCCGTTCTGGACGCTCATGGGCCACTTGTCGCGGGCATCGATGGCCAGCTGGCAGGTGGGCCGGCAGGTGAGCGCCGGCGAGCAGGTCGCCACGGTCGGCACGCCGGAGGAGAACGTCGGCTGGCCACCCCATGTCCATCTGCAGGTGCTGACCGACCTGTGCGGCATGGGGACGGACGTCTACGGCGTCGCGCCCCGGGATGAGGGCTCCCTGTGGCGCGGCATCAGCCCCAACCCGGCCCTGCTGCTGGGCATCATGCCGGGCCTGGATGCGCATGCACCGGCGGCGATCACGCAGATCCGCAGCCAGCGCGGCGTGCGACTCTCGGCGAACCTGATCCTGAACTACCGCGCGCCCCTGCAGATCGTCCGCGGCGAGGGCGCATACCTGTTCGATGCCGATGGCCGTCGCTACCTGGACCTGGTCAACAACGTGGCCCATGTCGGTCATGCCAATGCATACGTGAATGCGCGCGCCGCGCAGCAGGCCGAACGCCTGAACACCAACACCAGGTACCTGCACCACGCGATCGTGGAGTACGCCAGCAGCCTCGCCTCGACCCTGCCCGACCCGCTCTCGGTCGTGTTCTTCGTCAACTCCGGCAGCGAGGCAAATGACCTGGCGATCCGGCTGGCCCGCGCCCATACCCGGGCCCGGGGCTGGATCTCGCTGCGTCACGCCTACCACGGCCACACCGCCGCGGTCATCGATGTCAGCCCGTACAAGTTCCTCGGCCCTGGCGGGGCTGGCACCCCATCGCATGTGCGCGTCGCCGACCTGCCGGACGCCTTCCGCGGCGAGCATCGAGGCCCGAGAGCCGGCGCGGCCTACGCGGAGGGATTCGCGCAGGCCCTGGCAAGCCTGGATGAGCCACTGGCCGCCTTCATCTGCGAGGGCATCGTCAGCACGGCGGGCCAGGTCACCCTCGCCGAGGGCTTCCTGGACGCTGCCTATCGGATGACCCGCGAAGCGGGAGGCATCTGCATCGCCGACGAGGTGCAGATCGGCCTGGGCCGGGTCGGCGAGCACTTCTGGGGGTTCGAGCTGCATGGGGTCGTCCCCGACATCGTGACCATGGGCAAACCGCTGGGCAACGGGCATCCCCTCGCTGCCGTGGTGACCAGCCCGCAGATCGCCGCCTCCTTCCATACCGGCATGGAGTACTTCAATACGTTCGGCGGCAACCCGGTGAGCATGGCCATCGGCCAGGCGGTACTCGATGTCGTGCAGCAGCAGCGCCTGCAGGCTCATGCCGCTGCCGTCGGCCGCTACCTGCGCGATCAGGTGCGCGAACTCGCCCGACGTCACCCTCTCATCGCGGATGTCCGCGGCCATGGCCTGTTCATCGGGGTCGAGCTCATGCGTGCGGACGGCACCCCGGCAGGCAGCGAGATGGCCTGGCTGGTGGAGGACGCCAAGGAGCATGGCGTCCTGCTCTCCAGCGACGGCCCCGACAACAACGTGCTGAAGATCAAGCCGCCCATGGTGCTCACGACCGCAGACGTCGATCACTTCGCCGAGGTCCTGGATGCCTCCCTCACCCGACTGGGGGGTGCCTGCAGCGAGCGAGGCTGAGCATCACGACTGCGTCGAGGTGCGGCACCACGCCTGGCCCCGTAGCGTGGCAGGGTCACAGTCCGGTCAGCCCGAAGCGGAGCGCATCGTGGGAAGACGCCCAATGGCCGTGCGCATTGGCGTCATGAGCGCGATCCTCGCGCTGCTCGGCGTCCCGCTTGCCGGGCCAGCCCATGCCGACGCATCCCCGGACTCCATCCCCGAGGCCATCGGCCAGACGTACGACGGACGGGATCTTCGAATCGGCCGCACCCTGGCGCGCACCAGCGACTACACCAGGCATGCGATCACCTACCGCAGTGGTGGGCTGACGATCAGCGGGATCATGAACCTCCCGCACGGCCGGGGCCCATTCCCCGTGATCGTGCTCGCCCACGGCTACATCGATCCGAGGGTCTACGTCAGCGGCCAGGGCTTTCGACGCGAGCAGGACGCGCTCGCTCGCAACGGCTACGCAGTGCTCCACGTGGACTATCGGAACCATGCAGGATCCGATGACGACTCCAGCAATGGCGTCGCGGTGCGGCTGGGCTACGCGCAGGACGTCATCAACGCGGCACGTGCCGTGCAGACGGCGCGCCTGCCCGAACTTGACGCATCCCGCATCGGGCTGCTGGGTCGGTCCATGGGCGGAAGCGTGGCCTTCAATGCCCTGGTGATGCGGCCCGGGACCTTCGATGCGGTTGTCACCTATGCCTCGACCAGCCCAGATCCCGTCGACAGCTTCAACCGCTGGCAGCGCCTCGACCGGAAGGCCAGCCGCGAGATCGTCATGCGGTACGGCGACCCGGACGTCGACCGTCGCGGCTGGGCTGAGGTCACCACGACGAACTACTTCGACCGCATCACCGAGCCGGTGCTGATGTTCCATGGGACCTCAGATGAGAGCTGCCTGCGGACGATCCGGTCGACCGTGCAGCAGGAGGCACCCCACGCCCGGGCCATGCCCGGGCTGCCCGCCTTCTTCTCCTCGCTCGCGGAGCGCATCGGCCGAGACGATTGAGCCATCTCACCAGCGGGGTCGGCCGCCGCTGCTTCGATCTCGCTCACCGAGTGCCTGCTGACTCAGCCGCCCTCAGCCCTGACGTGGAGACCGAGGGAAGTCGCAATCACGATCGCCTGATCGGCGGTGATGACAGCACCCCTCATGCGGGCCACGAGCGGGTCGACGCCGGTGAGGTCGCAGCCACGCAGGTCGGCTCCGGTGAAGTCGGCACCATCGATCACCGACGCCGTCAGGTCGACAGTGCGCAGCACTGCCCCGGCTGCGTTGACCCCGGCCAGGCCAGCCTCGCGCAGGCGGACGCCGTCGAATCGCACCGACCGCAGGTAGGCACCGCTCAGGTCGACCAGTGACCAGTCGCCGCCGGTGACAACGAGGGTCGACAGGTCACAGCGCTCGAAGGCGCTCCCGATCAGCTTGCAGTCGGTGAAGGAGGCGTCGAAGAACGAGCACCGGGTGAAGGTGCAGTTCACGAAGGCGGCGCTGGCATGCCGGCCCGCATTGAAGCGCACTCCGCGGAAAGCGCAGGCGGTGAAAACCGCACCCGTGCTGGTGGCCTCGGCAAGATCGACGTCAACGAAGTCGACGCCTTCAGCCTGGTACGCACCGAGATCGCGGCCGGACCAGTCCTCGTCCTCGATGCGCTCCCGACCCTGCTCGCTGGGCACAGGCCGAGTCTAGGCAGCCAGGGCTGCTACCCGGTGGGTCGAATCAGTGCCGGGTGGCGGGGGTCATCGCCGCGCACGATGAGGCTGGCGCATGCCATCGGCCTGCGCTCGCTCTCGTATCGAGCAAGGGCCGGCAGGGTCCATGCCTGGTCCGGTGGCGTGCGGCGGGCCAGGGCACTCGGGCTGAGGTGGACGTGAACCGCGAGGTCGAATGGCAGGCCTCGGCCGAGCAGCACGCTGCCCGCGACGATCACGACACCGTCCGCGGGCAGGTCGACGACCGCTGCTCGCACTGAGCGGTCGGTCACCGGATCCCGAAGGGCCGGCAGCACCCGGCCGGTGATCGGGAAGGGGTCGAGCACCTCGCGGCGGAGGGCACGCCCGTCAAGCCAGTCGTCCAGCCAGGCATCGGCATTCCGACGGCCGCGCTCCAGGCGCAGGCTGGCCTGCCGCCAGAAGTGATCGGCTCGGATGAGCATCGCCCTGCGGGGAGCGAGGGCAGCGATGACGCCCGCGGCAAGCCACTCCGACTCAGCGGCGGGCGCGCCGTCGATTGCCAGGCGAATCCGACCCGGGGTCGCATCGAGGAGTTGCACGATCGCATCGACGACCCCGTCGGGTGTCGATGGCGTCACGGTGCGTGATCCGCCCGCCTCCATGACCTGGCCGGTCAGGCCCGGATCGGGAGCCTGCGCAAGGTCGCCCAGGTGAATGGCTGGATCGCGCCCCAGGGCGTGCGATGCTCGATGCGCCGCTCATCAACGAGGGCGAATGCCGGCCCCAGCACTGCGCTGATCGAGTCAGCGTCGTGCCTGGCCGTCGGCAGCCCGGAGCATTGAACCGGCCCGTCCGGCGCGAAGGTCGCCATGATGACGATGCCACCGGGCTCGACGGTGCGGGCAGCGAGTGCGGCGTAGGCGGCCTGATCGCCGGGATCGACCAGGAAATGGAAGACCGCACGGTCATGCCACAGGGATACCTGTCGCTCCGGTGCCCAGGCCAGCACGTCGCTCACCACGCACGTCAGGCCGGCCGGATGGCCTGCCTGGTCGGCGAGCTGCTGCAGGGCAGCGGCCGAGATATCGACGGCAATCACCTGCGACCACCCTCGCTGCAGCAGCAGGGCCGCCAGTGGTGAGCGCCCGGCACCGATATCGACAGCGATGTCCCCGGTGATGCCTGCCGCGTCGATCCGCTCCAATGACGTCGACGGATCAGCCTCGAACCAGCTGACCTCGTCCGGCGCCGTCCTGGTGAACACCGCATCCCAGTGCGAGGCCGCTGACCCTGCCTCCGGGCGCGACAACCGCGACTCGCTCACCGGGCCATCCCCTCTCGCCTACCGCTGGCAACCTCATCGTCACGTCTGGGCGCCGGTGCACCACGCGCGTGCCTGGCGCTACGGGTGCTGGCGTCGCATGCACCGACCAGACAGAGACGAGCATGTCACGAGTGCAGCTGGCACTGAACGTGTCGGAGCGGCTGGACCAGCGGATCCATACCGTCAGGCAGGCTGGCAGGTGCCATACGGCCCGACACGGCCGGCTGCTGGCGCATACGACACCGGCCGCTGCAGTACGCCTGGGCCCTTGATCGGGATGGCCAGGCACAGGCCCTCCCCCGAGATCGAGAGCCCTCCCTGGAATGACTGCTTGGATCCGCTCAGGCCGAACGATGCCACCATGCCGTCACCGATCGATGGATAGTCCGGACCGGGGGTCTGCTCGGTTACGTCCATCGAGCTCAGCTGCTCGAGCAGGGTCGACTCGGCCGTCGCGTAGTCCAGGGACGCAGCCTTCCCGCGCAGCCGGCAGTCGATCGGGCAGGCCAGCGCATCGACCTGCGACATGGCCAGTAGGCCGAGGGTGCTGCGAGTCTGAGCCTGATCCTCCGGCATCGGGGCCGGCACGCCCTTGAGGGTGAACGATCGGGTGCTCACCCCCTTGCTGCTGGCGGTCAGCCGCCCCTGCCAGGTCGCTCCAAGGCCATCGGTGACGGTGATGGTCACCCCGCCGGGGGTGTTGCGTGCCTGCCACCCGCTCCTGCGGGCTGCCGCCCGTAGCGTCTCGACCGGGGCCGAGACGAACCCCGGAGTATTGAACGCGACGCTGCCCAGGCTCCGGAAGTACTCCAGGATGAACTCTGCCGAGGCCCCGACCAGGGTCATCGTCAGGCTCTTGTCCAGGCCCATCAGTCGATTCGCCGGCGGCCGGACGGCCAGTGGCGCATTCCAGCTGCGCACGCTCACGACCGGCTCGCCGTCGACGAGCACCTTGCTGGCGCGTCCGCTTGCGTCGACGACCAGCGATGCACCGGGGATGGCCAGGGCACTGGTGAAGGGGTCAAACCACATGGCGAAGGGATCGGGGCCGTCGCTCTCGGCTGGCATGGAGACGTAGGCGCCCTTGGCGATGCCGTAGGCGGCCATCACCTGCCGCGCAATCATCGTGTTGTTCGAGAACCCGAGGTCCTTCCCGAGCAGGAGGGTGCGTCCGCCCTCGCGCAGGTACATCTGATCGACCTTGCCGTCCGCCACCGACACCGAGACATCCCCGGCCGCATTGCGCTGGACAACCTGGCCATCCAGCTCGAAGGTGATGCCATTCTGGCTCGCCTGGGCCAGGGCGGCCGCGATAGCAGCGGCTGAGTCGACCTGCGGCATGGTGGCCTGGGCCATCGGAGCACCTGCGAGGGTGCTCGCAGCGATCAGGATCACGGCCCAGGCACGGGGCCGGCGCTGGACCCACGGTGTCATATCCCCTCCCGCCGGGATGCTATCGAGGTGAGGTACTCCCGGGAGGAACGTCCTGCCATCTCAGACAGCAGTCCAGCCGCCATCCATGGTCAGGCTGGCGCCATTGATGTTGTGTGCCTGGCGCTGACATAGGAACAATGCCAGTCCACCGACATCGGACGGCTCGCTCATCCGCAGGGACGGGACCTTCTCCTGCACCAGCGCCTGCACGGCGGCATCGCGATCGGATGCCAGCCTGGCTGCGAGCGCCTGGATCTGGTCCTCGATGAGCGGGGTGTGCACCCAGCCCGGGCAGATGGCGTTGACCGTCACGCCTCCGCTGGCCGCAGACCCGGCCGCGGCGCACTCCAGCGCAGCCACGCGCGTCAGGCCGATCAGGCCGTGCTTTGCGCTGACGTACGCCGCCTTCTCACGCGAGGCAACCAGGCCATGCACCGATGAGATGTTGATGATGCGGCCGTATCCGCGCTCCTTCATCCCCGGCAGGAAGGCCGAGGTCGAGTCGAAGGCCGCGCTGAGGTTGATCGCGATGATGTCGTTCCAGGTCTGCCGTGTCATGACCCCCAGCTCGGCCGTGCGCTGGAT
Source organism: Actinomycetales bacterium (assembly GCA_018970025.1). Lineage (GTDB taxonomy): Bacteria > Actinomycetota > Actinomycetes > S36-B12 > S36-B12 > REEB460. The sequence continues at coordinate 30,869 of JAGWXF010000025.1, forward strand.
CCCCGCGGCATTGACCACGATGTCGACCTCCCGCTGGGACGCCAGCGCGGCAAATCCAGCGGCCGACTGCTCGCCGTCAGCCAGGTCGAAGTGGACGACCTCCGCCTCCATGGCACCGACCCCGAGCACCTGCTCGGTGATCTTTGCATCCCGATCCGACGCCTGCCGATCGTGCAGGATCAGCCGCATGCCCGACTCGGCAAGCGCGACGGCGATGCCCGATCCGATCCCGCCCATCGCCCCGGTGACCAGTGCCGTCCGGCCACGCAGGAACCCCAGTTCGTCAGCGCTCGTCTGGCTCATGCCTGCTCCTGTCGTCCTGCCTCATCTCGGCCAGCGATGACGAGCGTGCCGACCACCTGCCGGATGAGCTCCGGAATGGGCACCGGTCGCCGGGTGATGCGATCGACATATACATGGACGAACCTGCCCAGGGCCCTGGGCCGCTCATCCGCATCGACGAACAGGCCGATGGCATAGGTGACGCTCGAGGTGCCCAGGCGGTCGACGCGCAGCCACGACTGCACGACCTGGGGGAAGTCCAGTGAGCCCAGGAAGGTGCAGGAGCTCTCGGCCACGATGCCAATCGCGTCGAGGCCGCGGATGTCCGTGCCGGTGCGCTCGATCAGCCAGCCGTTCACGGCCGTGTCGAAGTAGGAGTAGTAGGAGACGTTGTTCACGTGCCCGTAGTGGTCGACGTCCTCCCAGCGCGTGGGGATGACGACGTGATCGACGAAATCCGCACGCAGGGACGCAGGCGAACGCACGCGCAGATCATGGCAGGTCCGCGATACTTCGCCGGTGCAGATCCGTGCGGCCGTCCTGTGGAATATCGGCGAGCCACTCGAGGTCGTCGACCTCGCCCTATCGCCGCCGGGCCAGGGCGAGCTGCTGATCAAGGTGGAGGCGGCCGGCCTGTGCCACTCCGACCTGTCGGTCATCGAGGGGGTCCGGCCCCGGCCGATGCCGATGGTGCTTGGGCACGAGGCTGCCGGCGAGGTGCTCGAGGTAGGCCCCGGCGTCGATGACGTGCGCGTCGGCGACCACGTGGTCCTGTCGTTCGTCCCCTCCTGCGGCACCTGTCTGCCCTGCCAGGACGATCGCCCGGCACTGTGCGAGCCGGGTGCGACGAGCAATACCGCGGGCGAGCTCCTCGGCGGCGGCCGACGACTGTCGGTGGATGGCACCCACGTGCACCACCATCTCGGCGTTTCGGCGTTCAGCGAGCAGGCCGTCGTCGACCGTCGCTCCGCCGTGGTCATCGACCCGGATATCCCCTGGCAGACCGCGGCCCTGTTCGGCTGCGCGATGCTCACCGGGGTCGGCGCCGTGCGCAATGCCGGTCGCCTTCGGCCCGGCCGGCCCGCGGGGGTGTGGGGGCTCGGCGGGGTCGGCCTGGCTGCCCTGCTGGCACTGATCGCCGATGGTGCCGACCCGGTGATCGCCGTCGATCCTGATCCGGCCAAGCAGCAGGCGGCGCGGGACCTGGGCGCCACCTTCGCCATCGGCCCCGATGCAGCCGTGCGCGACGTCGTCCCCGGTGGGCTCGATCTCGCGATCGAGGCCGTCGGCCGAGTCAGCGCACTCGAGGCTGCGCTGGATGCCACTGCACGCGGCGGCACCACCGTGACCGTCGGCCTGCCGCATCCGCAGGATGCGCTCTCGCTCTCGCCACTGCGACTGGTCGCCGAGTCACGGTCCCTGGTCGGCTCCTATCTCGGCTCCGGCTCGGCGGCCCGCGACATCCCGGCGATGATCGCCGACTGGCGAACCGGCCGGCTCCCGGTTGACGCGCTGCGCTCAGGCACCATCGGATTCGACGGGCTCAACGAGGCGATGGCCGCCCTGCAGCGCGGCGAGGTCTTCCGCCAGGTGCTGCTGCCGAACGGCCCAGGCGACCCGAAGAGCCAGTGACCGCGGGCGACGCCCCGCGAGCCAGTCGCTAGCTTGCCGAGTCGAGGAAGGCGTAGAACAGGGCATTCCATTGCTCGGACGCATCGAGGACGGGCCCATGGCCGGAGCCCTCGATCATCTCGATCTGGACGCGCCCGCCGCGGCGCTCGTACTCCTCGAGCACGTCGCGGATCTGCGTCACCTGCGGCTGCGGCGGATAGACCTCCGCACCGGGCCAGCCGGGCACGTAGCCCGCTGCCCCCAGCGTGCCCATCTCCCAGGCCGAGCCGTCCGCGATGACGATGTCTGCGGTGCCGTGCGTCCACAGGACCGGGGGCTTGTGCGGCATGTCGACGATGCCGGCCCAGTTGCAGTACTTGCCAGACAGCGCATTGAGGATGCCGGTCGTCCCCGGTGCCATCCCAGGCCAGTTCTCCGAGACGGTGGCATCACCTGGATACCCCTCATCGCCGACGACCGACAGCAGGACCTCGTCGACGAGGAGGTCGAGGCGATCGGAGGGCATGGTGTACGAGGGGGACCAGTAGGAGGACGCCATCACATTGCGCGGCGAGAAGGGCGACTCGTCGCTGCGGTCGCCGGACTGCAGGCGCTGCACGAACTCCGGGTTGCCGGTGCCTCCGCCGGTGCCGGCCCAGTCCGGGAAGCAGGGGGTGCCATCGCGATGGCATCCGCCGAAGCCATAGGGGCTCACCGGGTCGATGAAGGTCAGCGAGGCCACATGGCGGTCCATCGCATATGCGGCGACGGCCGCGCCGCCCGTCGACCACCCGGCCAGGTGCACGGGTGACTCGATGCCCAGGGCCTGCACCAGCGCGTAGGTGTCATCGGCCCAGTCGCGCAGGCCGCGGGTGGCGTCCAGTGCCTTGCGCTCCGAGCGACCGAAGCCGCGCATATCGGGTGCGATGAAGCGGAAGTGCTCCGGCGCCCCGGACATCACCGTCTCGTAGAAGCGACCGGTCGAGAGGTTGCCGTGGACGAGGACCACCGGGATGCCGTCCGGCGCACCCGACTGCAGGTAGTGAACCCGAAGCCGGTCGGTATCGATGTCGTGCGCTGTGACGCCGGGCATGAGTTCCATGGGCTACCTTCCTTGCAGGTGGGCTCTCAGGCTAATGCCGACGCGAGCCATGGTCAGGCACTTGCGCAACTCCCGGCAGGCAGGAGTGGGTGGATGGCGGTCCTCGCGCATGACGGAGCCGATCTCGCGTACGAAGTGGAAGGGTCAGGCCCGCCACTGCTGCTCATCATGGGCCTGGGCTACCCGATGGATGCCTGGTGGCGAGTGCTCCCGTGGCTGACCGAGCACGCCACCACGATCCGTCTCGACAATCGCGGCGTCGGGCGCACCGGGCCAGCCGCTACGCGGCCCTACACCGTGGAGCGGATGGCGGCCGACGCCCTGGCCGTCCTGGCGGCGGAGGGCATCGAGCGCGCCTCGATCTGGGGGGTCTCGATGGGCGGCACCATCGCCCAGGAGATCGCCATCACCGCACCGCAGGTCGTCGACCGGCTCATCCTGGGCTGCACCCACCCCGGCGGGCCCGATGCGATCTTCTCGGACGAGGTCAGGGCACTGCTGGGCAATCGCAGCGGGATGACCCCGCGCGAGGCGGCGGAGATCTCGATCCCGTTCGTCTACGCCGACAGCACGGACCGGCGCGCGATCGACGCCGATATCGAGGTGCGCCTGCGGATTCCCACCACGCCCGAGGGCTATGAAGGCCAGCTGCTCGGGGCCGTCAGCTGGGCCGGATCCGGCAGTCGCCTTGCATCGATCACCAGCCCGACCCTGGTGCTGCATGGCGCGCAGGACCGACTGGTCGTGCCTGCCAATGGTCGCTTCGTCGCAGATCGGATCACCGGCTCACGCTGGGTCGAGATACCGTCCGCGAGCCATATCTTCTGGACGGACGCGCCGGCGGCCACCGAGCAGAGCGTCCTGGACTTCCTGCTCAACCGCTGAGCGCGGCAGTCGAAGGCTGCATCATGAGAGGCTCGATCGTGGCATCCCGCAGGGTGTTCGTCTTCCTCCACTACTCCTACGCCCATCACCTCGCCTCGATCCTGCTCGACCTCCTGCCTCCCGTCATCAGGACGCTGCTGTACCAGATGGCCCTGGCGGAATGCGGTCGACGGCCGCTCATCGACTACGGGGTCCACATCCGATATCCCTGACAGGTCTTTCTCGGGGATGACGTCCGCATCAACCGCAACTGCTCGCTGATCGCCTCGGCCCTCGTCCCCACCGGCACCATTCGGCTCGGCAACGGTGTCCGGCTTGGACCAGGGGTGACCATCCTGGCCGCGGGTCACGACCCTGACGACCTCGACCGTCGTGACCTGGCAGCCCCCGTCGTCATCGGCGACAACGTCTGGGTCGGCGGCAACTCCGTCGTTCGATACGGCGTCACGATCGGCGAGAACACCGTCGTCGGCGCAGGCTCGGTCGTCACCAAGGATCTGGAGGCGAATGCCATCTATGCCGGCGTGCCTGCCAGGCTCATTCGACGCAGGACGATGGCATCGGGCACTGATCAGTGAGCGTCGGAGCCCTCCCCGAATCAGGGCGATCATGCCGACGCTGCCTCGGCCGGCCGTGCGCTGAACCATGACGTGTGCCGGCCAGCGGTCTACTCCACGAGGGTGTTCACCTGCCAGTAGGAGCCATCAGCCTGACGCGTCGTGGTGACCTCGCCGCTGGCTCCGATGTAGGCGCCCGTGCCCCCGATCACGGCGATCACGACTGGAGCATTCGGCCGGAGCTCCCGATCCGTGGCGGGGTAGAAGCTGATGCCGCGCGCCAGGATCGTGCCCTTGGGCAGCTGGAAGTTCAAGGATCGCTCACGCAGTTCATCGTCCTGACTCCCGGCCTGCAGATCCACGGTCAGGATCGTCCCGGCGAGGAAGCCCTGCCTGACCCCACGCAGGTTCGTCAGCTCAGCCCCGTAGACAACCAGGGTGCCCGCAGGCTCATCCGGCTCATTGATCGTCTTCAGGACGAGCGGGGCCTGCAGCAGGGTGATGGTCTTGACGACCGGCCGCCGGTCGGCCTGCTGCGTCGACCCGCCCGAGGCGGCCGTCGGGCTCGCCATCGCGACCGCCAGTGACACCGCCGTCATGAGGGCGCCGACAGGGACAATGATCCTGGCCAAGGGAAGACTCACGGGATTCGTGGTGCATGCTGTGCCAGGCATCGTCCGCCCACATGTCAGCCAGAAATCCGTCCGTTTGTTAAATGGGAAGCTGTCCATTTGTTAGATGGAATCGTGTCCAACCGACGAGGGATTGCCGATGACGCGCTCGACGAACTCATGCCCGAGCTCGCCGCCATTGCCCTCGAGGGGGCAAGGCTCGCTCCGTAGCGGCGAGAGCGCGATGGCGTCCTTCGTGGACCGCTCCGCGAGCGGCGGCTGGCAGGGCAGGCGCTGATACCGGTGACCGCGGTCTGGATGTCGCCGCCAAGGCCCACCAGCAGAACGTCCGACCCAATGTCGGTGGCAAGGCCTGAGGCCCACCTCCTACCGTTGCCCCATGGCACCCGTGACGATCACCGGCCACCAGGCGGTACGGCAGGCGTTGCGCGACGTCGCGACCTGGAGTTCAGACCTCCAGGGAGACGCCGACGTGCGGGACTACCGACAGATCCCGCTTGAGGTCGACCCGCCCGACCACCATCGCTACCGCACCGCGCTGAGTCCGTACTTCGTCCGTCCGCGCATCGACGGACTCGTCCCGCACTTCGAGCGTCACGCCCACGAGATCCTCGGCTCGTTCGAGGCGGCAGGCGGCGGAGACGTGGTGTCGTCCGTCGCGCTCCCGTACGTCGTGCGCTGCCTCGGGGACATCTACTGCCGGCCGCAGGACGTCGACGAGTGGATGTCGTGGGGGCCCGACGTATGGCAGGCCGAAGGCGAGGGCCGCTCGGGCACATGCCTGCACGAGTACCTCGACCGGGTGTTCGCTGAGGATCTGGGATCGGATGACTACTGGTCCTTCCTTCGAGCGCTGCGCATCGACGACCGCCCGCTGACTCGCGAGCAGTTCGTCGGGATCGGGAGCGTCTCGCTGGCCGGAGGACGCGACACCGTGGTCAAGCTCATCTCCGGTGCCATCTGGCACCTGATCGTCCATCCGGCCGACCGGGTGCGGCTGCAGGACGGTGAGGTGACCGTGCGGCAGGCGATCCAGGAGCTGCTGCGTTACCTGTCGCCGCTGCCTGCGATGTCGCGGGTGCCACCTGACCAGCAGCCGCTTCCCGACCAGGAGCGGGACCCCGACGCGTTCACCCGCATCAGCTTCGTGTCAGCCAACTACGACGACGAAGTCTTCCCAGATCCCGAGGTCGTCCAGCTCGGGCGCCCGCGCATCCCTCACCTGGCCTTCGGCTTCGGCCCGCACACCTGCATCGGCAACAGCATCGCCGAGATCGAGACAGAGGTGATCCTGAGCGCCGCGCTCCCCAGCCTCGAGCGATGGGAATCGGCCGCAGAGCCGGTCGTGGCGTGGGCCACGGTGGGCGGGCACCGATTCCCCGAGCGGATCGAGGAACTGCAGATCCGCATCGGCGGCTGACCGCTTAAGGAGCGGATGACTGGCGCGCCCGAAGGGATTCGAACCCCTAACCTTCTGATCCGTAGTCACGTCTTGGGCGTATCAGGGGGTTGCAGAAGGTGACTCTCGCCTCACGGAGGCGTCTCATGCGGGCCATCCGATAGCAGGCTGTTTCAGGGGGAATGTGACATTAGTGTGACACCCTCTTCGCGGCCTTCGGACGCCCTCAGGCGCCAATTGGAGGACAACGCATGTCTAGGTGGTCCCAAAGGGTCCCAAACGCGCTAGAGGCGCTGTAGACGCGCATTTCGCCGTTTTGCCATGTGCCACGAGAGGCAAATCCTCACCGGGAAGGGGTGCCCCTCCAGTTGGCTCCATGATTGAGGGAGGCCACACTCAGAATCCATTCGATCACCATTGGGCGCCCCGCAGATGCCCAAGCCTCTCACCCGCGGGCGTGCCCCTGGCGGATGCCTCTCGTTGCTGCCAGCGACCAACTGCCGGTGACGGCCAGCGGTGGCCACAGGGCTGGGGGTGGCACTGGGTGGAGCCACCTTGGTTCAGGAGGGACGAGGATCAACTATTCGTTGATGACTCGCTGTTTCGCCGCCTCAAACTCTGCATCAGTCAGAACTCCGGAGTCTCGCAGTTCCGCCAACTTGTGGAGTTCGTCCGAAAGGGATGGGCTGCCTTGCTGGGTGGACACGGTCCCGTTGGTAATTCCAAGTCCATGATGCCCCGCGATCGCTTCCTCGATCGCATCCCGGATAGCGAGCATTTCAGGGGCCTGCTTTTGGGTTACTACCACTGCGTTCTCATCTGTGGCCGCGTCTGTGGTTGCTTTGCCAAAACCACGGTTCCTTTCAACTGCTCCGGCGACCGTGAAGGAAATGAAGCCATTAACAAACACACCGGGTGGCTTCCATTGCACCGCCTGAATTGCGGTCAGGGGGATTCGTCGCTCTCCCTTACCCGATGTCGTTCGAGCGAGAAATCCGCTGCGAGTAATTGTGGCTCTCCCGGCATGAGTGTGGGTCGGGGCGTGCTGCTTGGGTTGAATAGTCGTTGTGTCTGGCGGGGTTTTTGGCTCGGGTTGGGTTTTGGGTGACGCGCACGTTTGGTGAC
>JAGWXF010000006.1 GCA_018970025.1 Actinomycetales bacterium
TGCGGTCAGCAGCCTCAGCCCGCGTATGCCGAGTACGGTCCGGTACCCAGCTCCTTGCAACCGGTGTAGACGAACGGCTTGCCGGTCGTGTTCAGGTTCTCCCGAGTGACCAGGCCACCGGTGGTGAACACCTGCTTCTGCGGATTGCGATTCTTGCCGCTGATGTACTCGGAGATCGTCTTCACCGACTGAAGCCCGATGTTGTACGGCGACTGGCCGACCAGGCCGTCGTACACCCCGGCCTTGAGGTCCGCGATAGCCGCGGCGCCGGTGTCGTACCCGTATACCTTGACCTTGCCCTGGAGCCCGGCCGCCTTGACTGCCGACGAGACACCGGCCGCGTCATTGGTGTCGGTGCCGAAGAACCCGTTGAGGTCCGGGTACCGCTGCAGGATCGCAGCAGCCTTCTGCGCTGCCTTCGCCGAGTCGGCGCCGCCGAAGTCCTCGGCGACGATCGTGATGCCCGGGTACTTCGCCAGCCCCTTCTTGAATCCGGCCACGCGCTCGGCCTGGGCGGGAACATCGGCCGCGAAGGAGATCACTGCGACCTTGCCCTTGCCGCCGAGGTCCTTGCCCATGGCGTCGCCTGCGGCGAAGCCGGCGAGGTCATTGCCCGTGCGGATGTTCTGGACCTCGACCATCTTCTCGTTCGAGCCGTCCACGGTGACGACCGGGATGCCCGCCTTCATCGCCTTCTGGATCGGCGCGATGAATGCCGTCGGGCTGAACGGCGCGGTGATGATGCCCTTGGGCTTCAACGTCACGGCCGCATTGAATGCCGTGAGCTCCGGCTGCCAGTCGACGCCCTCGGTACCCGTCCAGACGAGGTTGACGTTGTACTTCTTGGCACCGGCGATCATCCCGCAGTGCATCGCCTGGTAGAAGGGATCGCCGATGTCGGCGCCCACCATGATGACGGTCGGCTTGCTGGGTGCCGCCTGGGCGCCCGTCGCCGAGAACGTCGCGCCAAGGGCCAAGGCGAGCCCTACGGACAGGACTTTCACTGACTTCTTCACTCGTTCTCCTTACGGATTTGGATTGACAACCATTTATGAGACGCTCGGCCGGCCCAGGTCGGGACGGGATGAGCACACCTCCTCATTTGCCCAATCGCCCCTCCTTAGGTCTGATTCCTCAGGGCCCAGGATCGGGCCCGCACGAACACCGCGATGATCAGGACGACGCCGATGGTGATCGACTGGAAGTAGGGCGGGAATCCCAGGATGACCAGGCCGGTGAGCAGGATCACGGCGAGCAGGGAGCCGAAGAAGGCGCCGGTGATCGAGGCCTTGCCGCCGAACAATGCCGTGCCGCCGATCACAGCGCCGGCGATCGCCGCCAGGGCGTCGGTCTCGTGGCCACCGACATTCGTCGAGGTGAACCGGGCGAGATCAAGCACCGCTGCGATACCCGCGACGAATCCGACCATCACGAACAGGACGAGCACGTTCCGCTCGATCTTGATCCCGGCGCGCCGAGCGGCTTCCCTCGATGAGCCGATTGCCAGGCCGTGGATGCCGAACTTCGTCTTGTTGACCAGCCACCAGATGATGGCGATGAGCACCAGGCTCACGATGAACGGGATGGGGATCCCGGCCCACGTGTTGATGCCGTATCCCTCCTGGAACTCGAATGGGATGCCCTGGACGTTCCCGCCGCCGGTGATGACCAGGGCCGCGCCCGTCCCGATACCGAGCGTGCCCAGCGTGGTGATGAAGGAGTTGACCTTCATCTTCGTGACGATGAGGCCATTGACCAGGCCGAAGAGCGCCCCGCACACCAGCGTGGTGACGACGCCCAGGGCGATGCCCTTCGGCAGGTCGGTGAAGACGCCGAAGTTCTCCTCCGACCCTCCGGCGGCCGCGAACATCACCTTGCCGCCGATGACCGACGACAGGATGATGTTCGCCCCGATCGAGATGTCGAGCTCGCCAGCCCCGAGCAGCACGGCGACGCCAGCGGCCAGCAGCGTGATGGCGGCCGAGTCCAGGGCGATATTCGTCAGGTTCTGGCTGTTGAAGAAGACATGATCGGGAGACAGGGCCCCGAAGATCAGGATGACGACGATGTCGATCAGGAAGACCCACAGCGCGGTGTTGGCCCGCCACGGCGCCCAGCGCGACTGTGCCGGGGCCTCGTCCTCGTCGGTCTCATCAGCGATAGTGGACTCATTCACGGTCATGCCTGCACCGTCTCTCCGAGCATGGCTCCCACGATTTGATTGATGGATGTCTCGCCGGCCCGGTACTGGGCCACGTCGCGGCCGTGCCGCAGCACGATGATGCGGTCGGCCAGCTCGAGCATGCGCGGCATGTCATGCGAGATGATCAGGACCCCGAGCCCGCGTGCTGCCGCGTTTCGGATGGTGTCCAGGACGATGCGGGTCTGGCGGGTGCCCAGGGCAGCCGTCGGCTCGTCGAGCAGGATGGCCACGGTGGCCCAGCGGACAGCGCGGGCGATTGCCACCGCCTGGCGCTGGCCGCCGGAGAGCCGCTCGACCGAGATGGAGACGGACTTGAGGTTGATGCCCAGGGCCTGCAGGGCCTCATTCGACTCGGTGGCCATCGTCGGCCGATCCAGCATGCCGAGCCGGCCGCGAATGCCCTGGTAGACGATCTCCCGACCGAGGAAGACGTTATCCGCCACGGTGAGGTCGGGAGCCAGGGAGAGATCCTGGTACACCGCCTCGATGCCGAGATCCTTCGCGGTCTCGATCGAGGAGAGGTCGACCGGCTGGCCGTCGATCTCGATCAGGCCGGAGTCGAGCCGGACGGCACCGCACAGTGACTTCAGCAGGGTCGACTTGCCGGCGCCGTTGTCACCGACCAGGGCCAGGATCTCCCCTCGGTGCAGGGTCAGGCTGGCACCCTGGAGGGCACGGACGTGGCCGTACTCCTTGCGTGCATCCCGCACCGACAGGACGACCTTCGGTTATTCCTCGACCATTCGCCCACTCCCTCACATTCCGCATAGCGGAATTTGATTTCGTAATCGGGCGAACGCTATGAGTCTGCGACCAGCCTGTCAAGGACTTCAGTCAAGGAACCGGTATGCGGTCGAGATTGACGCGATGACAGTCGTGAACCAGCGGCCGGCATCAGAGCCGACACTGCTCCGTGGCTGCTCAGCGCTGCGGCCCTACCAGAGGACGGCGATGACCACGTTCGCCAGCGTGAGTGCCCCGATGATGCCCCACAGGGCAACCTGCGGCGGCTGCCGTCGGCGTCCGATCAAGGCAAGGGCCGTGATCACCAGGACGATGACCAGCTTCACGCCGATCTTCGACATGCTGAGGTCCTCGTCCACCGCACCCGACTCGACCAGGCCCACCATGAGCACGCCGGTGACCAGCTGGGTCAGGGCACCATGGAGCATGGCTGGGTTGACGCCCTTGTCGGGACTGGACATCTGCACCAGGAACCCGCCCAGCAGGCTGGCCAGGCCGATGAAGTGCAGGATGACGATCAGGTTGTAGACGAACTCCATGGTCTTCCCTTCGCCGATGCCCCGTGCGGATCAACCTCGAAGCGCCGGGCCTGCCCCGCCCGGCGCGCCATTCCATTCACGCGCTACTCCCACTCAATCGTGCCAGGCGGCTTGCTGGTGACGTCCAGCACCACGCGGTTCACCTCGGACACCTCGTTGGTGATCCGGGTGGAGATGCGGGCGATGACGTCGTACGGCAGTCGGCTCCAGTCCGCAGTCATGGCGTCCTCGCTGGAGACCGGCCTCAGCACCACTGGATGGCCGTAGGTGCGGCCGTCCCCCTGCACCCCGACGGAGCGCACGTCCGCCAGCAGCACCACCGGGAACTGCCAGACCTCCCGATCCAGGCCGGCTGCGGTGAGCTCCTCGCGGGCGATGGCATCAGCCTCACGGAGGATGGCCAGCCGGTCGGCGTCGACCGCCCCGATGATGCGGATCGCCAGGCCCGGCCCCGGGAATGGATGGCGCCACACGATCTCCGCAGGGAGCCCGAGGTCCAGGCCGACCTGGCGGACCTCGTCCTTGAACAGGGTCCGCAGCGGCTCGACCAGGGTGAACTGCAGGTCCTGCGGCAGGCCGCCGACGTTGTGATGGCTCTTGATGTTGGCCGTCCCGGTGCCGCCACCGGATTCGACGACGTCCGGGTAGAGGGTGCCCTGCACCAGGAACTCGATCGATGCGCCCGCCGCGCCTGCCTGGGCCACGAGCTGCCGCTCGGCGTCCTCGAAGACCCGGATGAACTCCCTGCCGATGATCTTGCGCTTGGCCTCCGGGTCGCTGACCCCGGCCAGGGCGTCCAGGAAGCGCTGCTGGGCGTCGACGACCATCAGGTTGATGCCGGTCGCGGCGACATAGTCGCGGGCCACCTGCTCGGCCTCGCCCGCGCGCAGCAGCCCATGGTCGACGAAGACGCAGGTGAGCCGGTCGCCGATGGCCCGCTGCACCAGGGCCGCCGCAACGGCCGAGTCCACGCCACCGGAGAGCCCGCAGATCGCGCGCCCGTCGCCGACCTGGGCCCGGATCGCCTCGACCTGCTCGGCGATGACATTGGCCATCGTCCAGGTGGGCGTGATCCCGGCGAGGTCGTGCAGGAAGCGCTCGATAACGGCCTGGCCATGCGGGCTGTGCCGCACCTCGGGGTGGTACTGCACGCCGGCAAGCCGCCGGTCAACATCCTCGAAGGCCGCGATGGGGGCACCGTCCGACTCGGCCAAGACCGCGAAGCCCGGCGGGGCGGTCACCACCCGATCGCCATGCGACATCCACACCTGCTGCTCGGCCGGTGACCCGGCCAGCACGCAGCCCGGGCTCAGCACGCGCAGGGGCGTCCCGCCGAACTCGCGATAGCCGTCATGGGCCACCGATCCCCCGAGCGCCTGGGCCATCGCCTGGAATCCGTAGCAGATGCCCAGCACCGGGATGCCCAGGCCCAGGATCATGGGGTCCAGTTGCGGGGCGCCCGGCTCGTAGACGCTGGACGGCCCGCCGCTGAGGATGATCGCCGCGGGCTGGCGAGCCGCGATCTCCTCGGCAGTGATCGTGTGCGGGACGATCTCGGAATAGACCCGGGCCTCGCGGACCCGGCGGGCGATCAGCTGGGCGTACTGGGCCCCGAAGTCCACCACGAGGACGGTCGGCTGGTCCACGTCCGAACCCTAGGCCCAACGCCCCGGCCCTTGGGTCCCGGGCGCGGGTGCCCTCCCCTAGGCGTCAGCTGCAGCAGCCGCCTGAGCGCTGTCCCTGGGGCACTCGCTCGTGGACGATTTCCTTCGCCAGCTGCGGGGAACGTCATGATCGCCGCTCCTGCCCGGGCATGAGCGGACTGCGATTGGCGTCTCCTGGCCGGTAACGGCCTCACGATCCGGCGAATGCCCCCAGCAGCATCAGGACGGCCATGATCAGCAGGTCGACCGCGAGACCGACCACGATGGCCCAGATCACCCAGCGCCGGGCCACCCGCCAGCATCGGTCGGCCCGATCGAGGTCGCCGCGGCCCATCGCGGCCACTGCCCGCAGGCTGTAGACGACCGCGAAGACGCCCAGCGGCAGGAAGCACAGGGCCATGGTGACCACCGACCACCACAGCACCCCCACCCCGAGCATGGTGGCCGGATCCCTGGGCGCGCGCTCCCGGCGGCCCGCGGGCGGGGCGGGCAGGTCGGCGTCGGGGGCCGGGGCGTCATTCGACATTTCCCGCACCCTACCCAAGGTCCGGGCGTGCCAGTTTCGGATTTCGGCCGCATGAGCTGCGCTGTCGTCCTACCGTTCCCCTACTACCTGCTCCTGGTCACCTGACCCCCGGAGCGACATGACGCATCCAAGGAACGTCCGGACCGAAGCGAAACGGCTCACTCAAGCGAAAGGGCACGGTTTCAATGCGCATATCAGTATCGGTCGACGGCACCGTCTATGAGGACGATGTCGAACCCCGCACCCTGCTGGTGCACTGGCTTCGCCAGGGCATCGGCAAGGTGGGCACCGTCGTCGGCTGCGACACCTCCAACTGCGGTGCCTGCACCGTGCTGCTGGACGGCCGCAGCGTGAAGTCCTGCAGCGTGCTCGCGGTGCAGGCCGACGGCAGCACCGTCACCACCATCCAGGGCCTGTCCACCGGGGAGGAATGGCACCCGGTGCAGACCGCCTTCAAGGAGTGCCACGGACTGCAGTGCGGGTACTGCACCCCGGGCATGGTCATGTCGACGGTCGACCTGCTCTCGGAGAACCCCAGCCCGTCCGAGGCCGAGATCCGCGAGGGCCTCGAGGGCAACCTATGCCGGTGCACCGGCTATCACAACATCGTCAAGTCGGTCGCCTACGCGGCTGAGCTCATGGGAGGTGGGTCCAGGTGACCGAGGTCCTCGATACCGGCACGGCCCTGGGCCGTCCCATCCGCCGCAAGGAGGATGCCAAGCTGCTGCACGGCCGCACCAACTGGACTGACAACATCCAGCTGCCCGGCACCTTGCACATGGCGATCCTGCGCAGCCCGGTCGCGCACGGGCGCATCACCAAGCTGGACGTCTCCGGCGCGCTGTCACGCCCGAATGTGGTGGCCGCCTACGGAGCCAAGGAGCTCGGCGACCTGAACGGGTCGATCCCCTGCGTCTGGCCGGTCACCGATGACATCTTCATGCCCGGCTTCCCGGCCCTCGCGGTCGACAAGGTGCGCCATGTGGGCGACTGCGTCGCGGTCGTGCTGGCAACCGATGCCAAGCACGCGGTGGATGCCCTCGAGGCCATCGAGGTGGAGTACGACACCCTGCCGGCGGTGGTCGACATGGAGGCCGCCATCGCGGCTGGCAGCCCGCTGGTTCACGACGACGGGTCGAACACCTGCTACGTCTACAACCTCGGCGGCGGCTACGAGGAGGCGGCCGCGCAGGCCGATGTCGTGGTCAAGCGCCGGTTCATCAACCAGCGGCTCATCCCGGCGTTCATGGAGCCGCGGGCGGTCGTCGCGGCCCCGATGGGCATGAGCGATGAGATCACCCTCTGGTCGGCCACCCAGATCCCGCACGTGCTGCGCGTGCTGCTGGCCCTGGTGACCGGCATCCCGGAGAACAACCTGCGCGTGGTCGCCCCCGATGTCGGCGGCGGCTTCGGCGGCAAGCTGCAGTGCTATCGCGAGGAGATCCTGGTCACCCAGCTGGCCCGCAAGCTCGGCCGGCCGGTGAAGTGGACGGAGACCCGCAGCGAGGACATGGTCGCCACCCACCACGGCCGCGACCAGATCCAGGACATCGAGATCGCGGCGAAGTCCGATGGCACCTTCCTGGGCCTGAAGGTCACCCTGCTGGCCAACATGGGCGCCTACCTGCAGATCATCACCCCGGGCGTGCCGCTGCTGGGCATGTTCATGTACCCGGGGATCTACAAGATGGACAAGTACTCCTTCACCTGCACCGGCGTGTTCACCAACACGACCCCGACCGACGCCTACCGGGGCGCGGGCCGGCCGGAGGCGACCTACGCCATCGAACGCATCGTCGATGAGCTGGCCGCCGAGCTGGGCATGGACCCGATGGAGCTGCGCCGGAAGAACTGGATCGCCCACGAGGAGTTCCCGTACACCACCGTCGCCGGCCTCACGTACGACACCGGCAACTACGAGGCGGCCACGGCTCGTGCACTGGAGCTCTTCGGCTACGACGAGCTGCGGGCCGAGCAGGCACAGCGCCGGGCGTCCGGTGACCCGGTACAGCTGGGCATCGGCATCTCGACCTTCACCGAGATGTGCGGCCTGGCACCATCGCGGACCCTGGGCGCACTGAAGTACGTCGCAGGCGGCTGGGAGCACTGCACGGTGCGCCTGCTGCCGACGGGCAAGGTCGAGGTGGTCACGGGTACCTCGCCCCATGGGCAGGGCCATGAGACGGCCTGGAGCCAGATTGCCAGCAGCATCCTGGGCGTGCCCGTGGAGGACATCGAGGTCATCCACAGCGACACCGGCCGGGCGCCGTACGGCATGGACACGTACGGCTCCCGCTCGCTGGCGGTCGGCGGCCAGGCGATCAAGCTGGCCTCTGAGCGGCTGGTCGAGAAGGCACGGATCATCGCAGCGCACCAGCTCGAGTGCAGCGCGGATGACCTGGAGTTCGTCGAGGGCACCTTCCGGGTCAAGGGCGATGCCGAGAAGGCGCAGCCCCTCGGTGCGGTCGCCTTCGCGGCCTTCACCGCGCACAACCTCCCGGACGGCGTCGAGCCGACCCTGCAGGCAGAGGCCACCGTCGATCCGGAGGACTTCTCCTACCCGCACGGCACCCACCTCGCGGCGATGGAGGTCGACACCGAGACCGGCAAGGTGCGCCTGCGCACGTATGTCGCGGTCGACGATGTCGGGGTGCAGGTGAACCCGATGATCGTCGAGGGGCAGGTCCATGGCGGCCTGGCCCAGGGGATCGCCCAGGCCCTGTACGAGGGTGCCTTCTACGACGAGGACGGCAATCCGCAGAACGCCAGCCTCGCCGACTACCTCATCCCGAGCGCGGCGGACCTGCCGAGCTTCGTCACCGATCGCACCGTCACCCCGTCGACGACCCACCCCCTGGGGACCAAGGGCGTCGGCGAGGCAGGGGCGATCGCATCCACCCCAGCGATCATCAACGGCATCGTCGATGCACTGCGCCCGCTGGGCATCACGGACATCAACATGCCCGCCGCGCCGATGACGGTGTGGCGCGCGATCCAGGCAGCGAAGGCAGGAGGTGCCGCATGATTCCCGTCGCATTCGACTACGTCCGGCCGACATCGGTGGACGAGGCCGTGGCCGCCCTGGTGGCCGGCGGCGAGGATGCCAAGGTGCTGGCGGGCGGGCAGTCGCTCATGCCCGTGCTGCGCCTGCGCATGGCGGCGCCGTCCGTCGTGGTGGACTGCTCGCGCATCGATGAGATACGCGGGATCCGCGAGGAGGGGGATGCCATCGTCATCGGCGCCGGCACGACCCACCACGCGGTGATGTCCAGTGCGCTGGTCCAGCAGCACCTGAGCCTGCTGGCCAAGGCGACGGCGTCGGTGGCGGATCCGCAGATCCGCCACCGCGGCACCCTCGGCGGGGCACTGGCCCATGCCGATCCGGCGGGCGACCAGCCCGCGGCCGCCGCTGCCCTGGATGCCTCCTTCACCATCGCCGGCCCGGGCGGCCGGCGCACGGTGGGGGCGTCCGACTTCTTCGTCGACTACTTCACCACGGCCGTGGGGCCGGATGAGGTGCTCGTCGACGTCCGCCTGCCGAAGCGGACGGGCTGGGGTGCCCACTACGAGAAGTTCAACCGGACGGCCCAGGCCTGGGCGATCGTCGGGGTCGCGGCGACCGTCCGGATGGACGGCGGGCGCATCGCCGAGGCGCGCATCGGCCTGACGAACGTCGCCCCCACCCCGGTGCGGGCACGCTCGGTCGAGGCGGCCCTCGTCGGCGCCGGCGATGCGGCAGCCATCGCAGCCGCAGCGCAGTCAGCGGCCGATGGCACGTCGCCGACCTCGGACCAGCATGCCGACGCCGAGTACCGGCAGCATCTGGCCCGGGTGCTGACCGCACGGGCCGTGCAGAAGGCGGCAGGCCTGTAGCCGCGCATCCGTCATGCATGACGTGGCCCCCTGAGCCGGTGCAAGCCGGGTCAGGGGGCCACGTCTGTGCCTGGGGTCAGTCAGCGATCCGGGAATGGACCACTGAGACGATCGGCAGGCGCAGGGCGCCGGGAGCGTCGGCCGGCACGACCGGTTGCGCCGGTGCAATCGGAGCGACCCGCTGATAGGGCTGGCCGATGGCCGGGCGAGGATCCGGCTCGCCCTTGTTCGGCCACAGGGCCATCGCGCGCTCCGCCTGGGCAGTGATCGTCAGCGATGGGTTCACCCCGAGGTTCGCCGTGATTGCTGAGCCGTCCACGATGTGCAGGCCCTGATGGCCGTACACCCGGTGATAGGGATCGATCACCCCGGAGTCCTCGTCCTTGCCGATGACGCAGCCGCCGACGAAATGGGCCGTCATGGCCGCGTCGAAGTTCTCGAAGACATTGCTGCCCGCGACTCCGTCGATCTTGGCCGCGATGCGATGGACGACATCCTGGGCGACCGGGATGTACGTGGGCGCCGGATTCGACTCGTCCTTCTTGGTGGTCAGCTTCCAGCGGCCGAGGCGGTTGCGCGATCCGGTCAGGGT
Source organism: Actinomycetales bacterium (assembly GCA_018970025.1). Lineage (GTDB taxonomy): Bacteria > Actinomycetota > Actinomycetes > S36-B12 > S36-B12 > REEB460. The sequence goes on from JAGWXF010000006.1 coordinate 10,142, forward strand.
CAGCGAGTTGTCGACCGGCTGCATGACCAGCGAGATGACCGCGCGCTCGCTCCACTTTCGGACGTTCAACAGCTGGGCTGCCGCCCGTCGCTGGCGGATGAGCTCCCTGCTCCAGGTACGCCAGCGGGGCGTGCCCGGGACGGGCACGGTGAGCACGGACTGCAGCAGGCCCATCGAGTTCGAGCCCTTGCCGTAGCGCACCGGCTCCACATGGGTGCTCGGATCGGGGTAGAAGCTCGAGGTGATCGCCACCCCCTGGGTGTAGTCGGCGTCGGCGGACTTGGCGACGGCACCGAGGATCGACTCGGAGTTCGTGCGCGACAGGCGGCCGAGGGCCTTGGACAGCCGCGGCAGGCGGCCCTCATCGCGCATCCGGTGCAGCAGTCGCTGGGTGTTGTAGGTGCCGGCCGCCACGATGACGTGGTCGGCCGTGAAGGTGCGGGTACGTCGGCCGAGCGAGGCCGTACGCCGGGTCGTCACCCGATAGCCGCCGTCGGGGTGCTCGTCGATGGCGGTCACCGTGGTGAGCGGATGCACCACGGCACCGGCGCGCTCGGCAAGGGCCAGGTAGTTCTTGACCAGGGTGTTCTTGGCGTTGTGCCGGCAGCCGGTCATGCATTCCCCGCAGTGGGTGCACCCGACCCGATCCGGGCCGACGCCGCCGAAGTACGGATCCGGGCTCGGCACACCTGGCCCGTCACCGAAATGCACGCCGACCGGGGTGAGCCGGAAGGTGTGCCCGACCCCCATGTCGTCGGCGATCGCCCGCATGATCTGGTCACTGCGGGTCATGAGCGGGTTCTCCTCGACGCCGAGCATGCGCGAGGCCTGGTCGTAGTAGGGAGCCAGTTCCTCGGCCCAGTCGGTGATGTCGCCCCATTGCGGGTCGGTGAAGAACCGCGCCGGTGGCACGTAGAGGGTGTTCGCGTAGACCAGGGAGCCACCGCCCACGCCCGCCCCGGCGAGGACGACGACATCGCGCAGCACATGGATTCGCTGCAGTCCCTTCATGCCGAGCGCAGGTGCCCACAGGAAGGACGGCAGTCGCCAGGAGGTCGCAGGGAAGTCCGCGTCCGCGAACCGCCGACCGGCCTCCATGACGCCGACGCGGTACCCCTTCTCGGTCAGCCGCAGGGCCGCCACCGACCCCCCGAACCCGGATCCGATGACCAGGACGTCGAAATCCCGACCCGCCATGAACACCCCTTCCTCCTGCACTCAGTTCCCATGCCACGGCCGCTGCCGATGTCGCTGCCGACGAGCCTGCTGACGCGGCGACTGCTGACAGCGTCCGGCCTACTTCAGCCGCAGGCGCTTCATCGCGCCTACGGCCCAGGCGAGGGTCTCACCCCAGCGTCGATCTGACCACCCGAATGGCGCACCGAAGCCCAGTAACCGCTGGGTGGCAACCGTCTGAGCCTCGGTGTACTTCAGCAGCCCATCCGCGCCATGCCGACGGCCCAGGCCAGAGTCGCCCATCCCGCCCATCGGCGCCCTCGTGCTCCCCCACGCGGGGGCGTAGCCCTCGTTCACGTTCGCGGTGCCGGCCCGGAGCCGGGCGGCGATCCGCTGCCCGGCCGTCACGTCGGCGGTGATGACGGATGCGTTCAGCCCGTAGGGGGTGTCATTGGCAAGGCGGATGGCCTCCTCGTCGTCGCGGACCGCGTAGACCGCCACGACTGGGCCGAAGGTCTCCTCATCGCACAGGATCATGTCCTCGGTCACATCCGCCAGGATCGTGGGCTCAACCACGTACGGCCCCAGGTCCGGCCGGGGCCTGGCCCCGGCCAGCACGGTTGCTCCCTTGCCGACCGCGTCGTCGATATGCGCCAGGACGCGGTCGCGCTGCCGGGCGGAGATGAGCGAGCCCATGTCGGAGCCCCATCCCACGCCCGGGATGAGGCGCATGGCCTCAGCTCGCTCGACGAATGCGTCGACGAACGCCGCATAGGCCGCCTGGTGAACGTAGATCCGCTCCATCGAGATGCACAGCTGGCCGCAGTTCGAGAAGGACGCGCGCACCGCGATGTCGGCAGCCCGGGCGATGCTCGCGTCGGCTCGCACGATCATCGCGTTCTTGCCGCCGAGCTCGAGCGAGCAGCCAATCAGTCGCTCACCGCACCGTGCCGCCACCTCGCGGCCGACCCGGGTGGAGCCGGTGAACATCACGAAGTCGCTCCGGTCGATCACCATCGGCCCCGCGACCGGCCCCTCGCCCGTGACGACCGCGAACAGGCCCGCCGGCAGCCCCGCCTCGGCCAGCCTCTCGGAGATCCACAGGGCGGCCAGGGTGGTCTGCGGGTCAGGCTTGAGCACGACCGCGTTACCGGCGAGCAGGGCCGGCACGGCATCGCTGGCAGCCAGCGTGAGCGGGTAGTTCCAGGGAGCGATGATCCCGACGACCCCGCGCGGGTGACGCAGCTCGCGTACCCCGACCATGAGCGGGAAGACTCCGCGATGGCGCACCGGGCGCAGCAGCCGATGCGCATCGCGGGCGTAGTGCCGGGTGGTCACCGCGATGTCGAGGACCTCCTCCATCGCATCCTTGCGCGCCTTGCCGGTCTCCAGCTGGACCAGGTCGAGGGCCTCATCGCGGCGCCGCAGCAGCAGGTCGTGGAAGGCGAGCATGATGCGCGCCCGCTGGCGGACGGGCACCTGCGCCCACGTCTCCTGCGCCGCTCTCGCCCGCCCGAAGGCGTCCTCGATAGCGGGCTCATCCGACAGGGGCAGGTCGTAGAGCCGCTGGCCGGTGAACGGGGCGATGACCGCCCGGCTGGCGCAGCCGGTCGTGATCGATGCATGTGCCAGCAGCCGCTCCACGACTCGCGGGTCCGCCGCGACGACCTGGGCCGACTGCTGCAGGGTCATGTGGTGACCACCATCTCCACCCGCTGGAACTCCTTGATATCGCTGTAGCCTGTCGTCGCCATCGCCTTGCGCAGCGCTCCCACGATGTTCATCGTGCCCTGGGCATTGCGCGATGGCCCGTGCAGGATCTCGGCGAAGGTGCCGACCTGGTCGAGGGCATTGCGCTGGCCGCGGGGCAGGGCCGCATGCCAGGCCTCGGCGCCCCAGTGCGCGCCGCCGCCGGGCGCATCGGTGGCCCGTGCGAGCACCGAGCCGAGCATCGCGGCATCCGCCCCGCAGGCGAAGGCCTTGACGATGTCACCGCTGCGCCCCATGGCCCCATCGGCGATCACGTGCACATAGCGGCCACCGGACTCGTCGAGGTAGTCGCGGCGAGCGGCGGCCACGTCGGCGATCGCGCTGGCCATGGGCACCCGGACCCCGATCACGTCCGAGGTCGTATGCGCCGACCCGCCGCCGAAGCCGACGAGCACACCCGCGGCGCCCGTGCGCATCAGGTGCAGGGCGGCCTGATGAGTCGCGCAGCCGCCCACGATCACCGGGGCATCGAGCTCGTAGATGAACTTCTTCAGGTTGAGCGGCTCGCCAGATCCGGACACGTGCTCAGCGGAGACCGTCGTCCCGCGGATCACCACCAAGTCCGCCCCTGCCGCGACCACCCGTGGCGCCAGCTCGGCGGTTCGCTGCGGGCTCAGTGCCGCGACGACGGTAATGCCCGCAGCGCGCAGCTCGCTGATTCGCTCGGCCACCAGGCCGTGATCGACCGGGCGGGCGGCGTAGATGGCCTGCAGTCGGGCAGTGACACCGCTGCCGTGCAGCGCGCTGATCTCCCTGAGCACGGGGACGGGATCCTCATAGCGTCCCCACAACCCCTCGACATTGAGGGCTGCCGGCATGCCCATGCCTGCCAGGGCGACCGCGCTCCCCGGGCTGACGATGGAATCCATCGGCGCGGCGATGAACGGCAGGTCGAAGCGGAAGGCATCAATACTCCAGGCCGTCGAGACCTCCTGCGGGTCACGGGTCCGTCGGCTGGGCGCGATCGCGATCTCGTCGAGGGAGTAGCCACGGCGGGCGCGCTTGGCCCCGCCGATCTGGATGTCGGTCACGCGTGCCCCTATCGGCTGGAGTAGTTGGGCGCCTCGATGGTCATCTGCACGTCATGCGGATGACTCTCGCGCAGGCCGGCGGCGGTGATGCGGACGAACCTGCCGCGAGCCTGCAGCTCTGGCACGGTTGCAGCGCCCGAGTAGCCCATGGCCGCCCGCAGGCCTCCGATCAGCTGGTGCGCGACAGCGGTGAGCGGGCCTCGGTAGGCCACCATTCCCTCGATCCCCTCGGGCACCAGCTTGTCGTCGCTGAGCACATCGTCCTGGAAGTAGCGATCCTTGCTGAAGGAGCGGGCCTCACCCCGGGACTGCATCGCGCCCAGCGAGCCCATGCCCCGATAGGACTTGAACTGCTTGCCGGTGATGAACACGACCTCGCCCGGCGCCTCCTCGCAGCCGGCCAGCAGCGAGCCGAGCATCACCGTGTCGGCCCCGGCGACGATCGCCTTGGCGATATCGCCGGAGTACTGCAGCCCGCCGTCGCCGATGACCGGCACGCCCGCCGGCCGGGCCGCCAGCGACGCCTCGTAGATCGCCGAGACCTGCGGCACCCCGACCCCGGCGACGACGCGCGTGGTGCAGATGGAGCCCGGGCCGACCCCCACCTTGATCCCGTCCGCGCCGGCATCGACAAGGGCCTGGGCTCCCGCCCGGGTAGCGACATTGCCGCCGACGATGTCGACCCGCGTCTGCCGCTTGAGCATTCGGACCATCTCCACGACCGCCCGTGAGTGGCCGTGCGCAGTGTCGACCACCAGGAAGTCGACGTCCGCCTCGATCAGCGCCCGCGCCCGCTTCTCGGCATCATCACCGACGCCGACCGCAGCGCCGACGACGAGCCGGCCGGCGGCATCCTTGGTGGCATTGGGGTACTTGTCGCTCTTGACGAAGTCCTTCACGGTGAACAGGCCCATCAGCCGGCCGTCCGCATCGACGATGGGCAGCTTCTCGACCTTGCGCGTGGCGAGCAGCGCGAGGGCATCGTCCGGCGCGATCCCGGCCTGGGCCGTCACCAGGGGCATCGGCGTCATCACCTCGCGGACGGGGCGGCTCATGTCCTCCTCGAACCGCATGTCGCGGTTCGTCACGATGCCCAGCAGCATCCCTGCTTCGTCGACGACCGGCACGCCGGAGATCCGGTACCTGCCGCACAGGCGATCGACCTCGGCCAGGGAGTCGGTCGGGGCGCAGGTGATCGGGTTGCTCACCATGCCCGCCTCGGATCGCTTCACCAGGTCGACCTGCGCCGCCTGCTCCTCGATCGACAGGTTGCGATGCAGGACGCCGACACCGCCGTGACGGGCCATGGCGATCGCCATCCGCGACTCGGTCACGGTATCCATGGCGCTGGAGACCAGGGGCATCCGCACCGAGATGTTCCTCGTCACCCGCGAACTGGTATCCACGGCACTGGGGACGACGTCCGACTCGGCGGGCAGCAGCAGCACATCGTCGTACGTCAGGCCCAGGTAGGCGAACTTCTCCGGGATCCCCGCCTCGTCGCTGCTCATACTCGCCAAGGCTACCGGCGTTCGCCGAGCAGGGCTGCCACCGCAGGATCGCCCATCCAGCCTGCCCGCAGGGCGGGCGTCAGGCCCACGGAGATCGAGCGGACGACATCTGCCGCCCATCCCCGCCAGCGCTCAGCCTCCGTATCCGGCAGCCAGGCCGACAGGACGGACGCGGATACCCACAGCAGCGGGCGCAGCCGCTGCCGTGCCGCCGCAACGGCAGCCGACCGCACCAGGTCCCTCGCCTGCCGCGCGGCATGATCGTCCGCCCCTGAGGCCACGAACCGGGCGACCCCGAGGACGAGGGCGGACTTCACCTGGTGCCGCGGCGAGACCGCGGGCGCCAGGTCGGCGGCGTACTCGGCAAGCTCGCATGCCTGTCGTGGCCGGTTGGTCGCCAGGTGGATCTCCGCCCCGACCCACCAGGCACGAACGCGGGCACGCGCGGAGGCCTCCGGCAGGCGCCAGGCAACCTCTGCCCACCAGTGCCATGCCTGGTCAGGATCGCCGATCGCGTCAGCCGCCCGGCCGGCAAGGGCATCGACCCGGGTGTCGCTCGCATCGGGTCCGATCGCACAGGCCAGGGCACGCTCATCGACGTGCCGGGCCGCGGCGTGCTGGTGCAGCTGCCGCAGGATGCTGGCCCGCAGGGCGGCAGCCGCGGAGACCGTACCCGGGTCGCCCGAGGAGTCCAGCGACCGCGTCAGCGCCAGCGCAGGGAGGTAGGACCCGCCTGCCGCCAGGCCAATCGCCTGCTCGATCGTTCCCTTGAATGCGGCAGCGGGGCCGTCAGGCACCCACGGCATGGGTGATGCGCTCAACGGCATCCTCCAGGCTGGACACTGCCGTCACCCCGGCGGGCAGGCTGCCGAACCAGCCAGGCCCGCCGATCAGGATGGTCGGCGTCGGCCGATAGTTCGGCAGGCCGGCGAGGCTGGCGGCATCGGCAGAGCCGGGGATCTGCGCCCACAGGAGCACCGCTGCCGGCCCAGTGCGCCGGACGGCCTCCTCCAGGGCGGTCAGCGGCAGTCGCTCCCCGAGCAGGCGGGCCGAGACCCCCTCCTCGGCGAGGGCAGCGGCGACCGCCACCAGGGGGAGCATGTGCAGCTCCTCCTGGGCACAGGCCAGGAGCACTGCGCGCGAGCTCACCGGGGCCTGAAGGTTTCTCGCGGCGGCACTGAGCGAGGCCGTCACAGCGCCACTGAGGAGATGCTCGACCTCGATCCCGTTCCCGCTCGCCTCCCAGCGCTCCCCAACGCCGACGAGGACGGGGACGATGAGGTGATCCCACGTCCAGATCACCCCATGCCTGCTGATGCTGTCGTCCATGATCGCCGAGCAGGCATGGGCGTCCAGGCTCAAGGCAGCCCGGCCAAGGCCCCGGACCGCTGGCTCGGCGCCCGGCAGGGCGATCACCCGGCCCCCGCCGTGGCGCGGCTCTGCTGCGTCGGCGGTGGACGTCTCAGCGGTGGGACGGAGAAAGGAGACGGGCACCAGCGGCTCGCGTCCCTCAACCGGATCCGCGGCCAGGGCTTGACGGGCGGCATCAGCCGGTGGGACCCCCTCGATCACCAGGCGGCGCATGTGGTGCAGTCGGGCGAGATCCTCGTGGGTATAGCGCCGATGGCTGCCGCTGGGGTGCTCAGAGGGCCCGAGGCCGTACCGGCGGTCCCACGTCCGCAGCGTCGCGGGCGCGACGCCCAGTTGCCGGGCCACCGCGGACACCGTGAGCCCGATGGGGCTGGCGGGATCGGGGGTGGCTGGCATTGCGACATTGTGGGGGTCTGGGCGCTTGAACGCATTTCGACCGCTGGGTATTGACCAATCTATGAAACGTTTTGTAGTGTTCGGGAAGTACGCACATCGGAGGTCAGTCATGGCAGATGTATCGCGACTCCCCGGCCCCAACGCCGACTTCTGGGACTGGCAGCTCGACGCTGCCTGCCGCGGCGAGGATCCGAATGCCTTCTTCCACCCAGAGGGCGAGCGCGGCCCCGCCCGAGCGGCCCGCGAGAAGGCCGCCAAGGCCATCTGCGCCGCCTGCCCGGTCGTGCGCGAGTGCGCCCTGCATGCACTCGCCGTACGCGAGCCGTACGGCATCTGGGGCGGCCTCTCCGAGGATGATCGCGAGGCGATCTACCGCCGTGATCGCAAGGCAAACCGGGTCATAGCCGCCGTCTCCTAACGGGGCACCCCCCTGGCCTGATCCAACAGGACGGATCCGTCCAGCTCATGGCACGTTTGCCCGAACCCCTGCGCCGAGTGCCTCACTCTCCTGTGGCACGGACTATGGCAGGCTCTTCCGTGCTTCCAGGGAGAGTCGAGGACATGGCAGAGCCGGCCGACCATGCGGCAGCCCCACGAAGGGCACGCCGTCGCAGCCGACCGTCGCACGCCATTCGCAACGACGCGCTGATGCAGGCGCGGGCGCTGGAGGTGCTCAGTGCCATCGGGTGGGATGCACTGTCCATCAACCGCGTCGCGAAGGCGTCCGGCCTGACCAGCGGGCCCGTGCTGAACCGCTATCCCGACAAGGGTGCCCTCGCCCTGGACCTGTGGCAGCGGGAGGGCTTGCCGGCCCTCACCGACGCTCTCGAGGCGTGCCTGACGGCCGCCCTATCGCCCGAACCGTCGGCCCGGAGCGAGGCCGTCTTCACCGAAGCCATGCGTCGATTCGTGCAGCCGTCGATGCAGATCTCCGCCGGCGTCGAGCTCGCCCTCGGATGCCGCTTCGACCCAGTGCTCGGCCCGCAGGTCACCGATGCCCTGTCAGCCTGGCTGGCGGATCGCTGCCTGCCCGACCGCCACGGCCGGGAGGAGACCGGCGCGAGCCAGGCCGCCGCCATCATCGTCTGGGCGATGGGCCTGGTGATGTTCGCCAACCGCCCATGGATTGACGAGATGGACATCACCCCCGCCCTCAGCCGGGCCTTCCAGGCGCTCCAGCGGCCGGCTCCCATCCGGCCCGTCCCAGTGCGCGATGCCGCCTACCTGCGTGCGTCACCGTTCGACACCGGAGATCCTCGACTGGACGAGATCATGGACGCGGTGCTGGAGACCGTTGCCCGAGTCGGCTACCAGCGCACCAGGCTGCGCGATGTGGCCCAGGCTGGTGGGATGAGCGAGGGCTTCCTCTTCTCCAGGTTTCCTACCAAGCTCGATCTCTTCCTCGCCGTGACCGAGAGCTACTACGCCCAGGCCTATCAGGATTCCCTGGCCTACCAGCAGGCCGTAGCAGACGAGCACGGGCAGGCCATAGCCGAGGCCGCGATGTGGCGGGAGTACCTGAATCCGGCGATCGCAGACCGGCAGTCCCTCGGCGTCGAGACCGACCGGCTGAGCCGGTACGACCAGCGCATGCAGGACTTCACGTTCGACCAGGACTCGACGGTGCTGCAGGCGCAGCTCGCCGGCACCGATCCGATGCACCGGCCACGCCAGATCGGGTACGTGCACCTGGACTTCGCCACCGGGCACGGGCTTGCGATCGTCGGACTGCTCCTGCCGAAGGCGTGGGACTTGCCCTTCAACGTCGTCACGGAGCCGTACCTGCAAGCCCTGCCGGAAGGCCCGCCATGAGGCGTGCTGCTCGGCCATCGATGCCGCTCATGCGAGGAGCCGCCCAGGCCTGACGGCCGGGCGGCTCCTCGCATGCGGGCTGCTAGTGCGAGTGACCGTGATGGGAGTGCCCGTGGCCATGAGCGGCCTCCGGCTCCTCATCCTTCTTCTCCACGACCAGTGCCTCGGTGGTCAGCAGCATGGCCGCGATGGAGGCGGCATTCTGCAGGGCCGAGCGCGTCACCTTCACCGGGTCGATGACCCCGGCTGCGATCATGTCGCCGTACACGCCAGTCGCCGCGTTCAGGCCATGGCCTGAGGGGAGCTCGCTCACCTTGGACACCACGACATACCCCTGCTCGCCGGCATTCTCGGCAATCCAGCGCAGCGGCTCGGCCGACGCCCGGCGAACGATGCCGACGCCCGTTGCCTGGTCGTGGCCTAGGCCGAGATCCCCCTCGAGGACCTTGGCCGCCTGCACCAGCGCGGTGCCGCCACCGGAGACGATCCCCTCCTCGATCGCGGCGCGGGTCGCGGACACGGCGTCCTCGATGCGGTGCTTCTTCTCCTTGAGCTCCACCTCGGTATGGGCACCGACCTTGATGACCACGACGCCGCCACTGAGCTTGGCCAGCCGCTCCTGCAGCTTCTCCCGATCCCAGTCGGAGTCGGTGCTCTCGATCTCGCGCTTGATCTGCGACACCCGGTCCTCGACATCCGCGTGCTTGCCGCCGCCGTCGACGATGGTGGTGTTGTCCTTGGTTACCACGACACGGCGAGCCGAGCCGAGGACGTCAAGGCCCACCTGGTCGAGCTTGAGGCCGACCTCCGGGGACACGACCTGGGCGCCGGTGAGGATCGCGATGTCCTGCAGGATCGCCTTGCGCCGGTCGCCGAAGGCCGGGGCCTTCACCGCGACGGAGGCGAAGGTGCCGCGAATCCGGTTCACCACCAGGGTCGACAGGGCCTCGCCCTCGACGTCCTCGGCGATGATCAGCAGTGGCTTGCCGGCCTGCACGACCTTCTCCAGCAGCGGCAGGAGCTCCTGGATGCTGGCGACCTTGCCCTGCACCAGCAGGATGCGAGCGTCCTCCAGCACCGACTCCATGCGCTCGGCATCGGTCACGAAGTAGGGCGAGATGTAGCCCTTGTCGAACTGCATGCCCTCGGTGAACTCCAGCTCCATCTGCGTGGTGCTGGACTCCTCGACCGAGATGACGCCGTCCTTGCCCACCTTGTCGAAGGCATCCGAGATCAGCGCGCCGATCTCGGCGTCCTGCGAGGAGATCGTCGCGACCTGGGCGATCTCATCCTTGCCGGCCACCGGCCGTGCCACGCTCAGCAGCTCATCGCACATGGCCGCGACGGCCTTGTCGATGCCCCGCTTGATCTCCATCGGCGATGCGCCGGCAGCGACCTGCTTCAGGCCCTCGCGGACCATGGCCTGGGCCAGGACGGTCGCCGTCGTCGTGCCGTCGCCGGCGATGTCATTGGTCTTCGTCGCGACTTCCTTGGCCAGCTGTGCGCCGAGGTTCTCGTACGGGTCATCGAGCTCGATCTCGCGCGCGATGGTGACGCCGTCGTTGGTGATCGTGGGCGCGCCCCACTTCTTGTCGATGACGACATTGCGGCCCTTCGGGCCGAGGGTGACGCGGACGGCATCGGCGAGCGCGTTCACGCCACGCTCGAGGCTGCGACGGGCGTCCTCGTCGAACTCAAGGATCTTTGCCATGTGTGCTTCTTCTCCTAGCGAATGGGGTGCGTACTGAAGTGGCCCGCCGCGGCCGCACCGCGCTGGGCGCGGCAGCCAGGGCGGGCCACTGTCAGAGTGCGGTTGGGAATGCGGGAGTCGCCTTACTTCTCGACAACGGCCAGCACGTCGCGTGCCGACAGCAGCAGGTACTCCTCGCCGTTGTACTTGACCTCGGTGCCGCCGTACTTGCTGTAGATCACGACGTCGCCGACCTTGATGTCGAGCGGGATGCGCTTCTCGCCATCCTCGTCGAAGCGGCCCGGTCCGACAGCCAGGACCTTGCCCTCCTGGGGCTTCTCCTTGGCAGTGTCCGGGATGACCAGGCCGGAGGCAGTGGTCTGCTCGGCTTCGAGGGTCTGGACCAGGATGCGGTCCTCGAGTGGCTTGATGGTGACCGACACGGTGTCGTCCTCCGAAGGGTCGATAGGCCCGGTTGGGCTGGTGTGGTTACGTCAGTTAGCAGTCCCAGGGTGGGAGTGCCAGAGGAAACCATACGGACTCGTTAGCACTCCGTCAAGTCGAGTGCCAGTCAGCGGGCCATGCGCCTCGGCCGTCACCTGCTATTGAGGCAACTTGAGATGAATTCCTTATCTTCGACCTCTCCAATCCCAGATCCCTTTCCGATGTCGCTCACCGTCGCTAGTCTCTGGCGGTCTGCTGCGTTGTCGCTGAGATCCTGCGGATCCCATGGGCAAGGCGGGCAGCAGAGCGCGGACTGGGCACGACTCAACAGGGGAATCAGGGGGAAGGCGCCATGCAGCCTGCACCACGCTTCGACACCATGGGCCTCGGGCTCGACACCGAGCAACTGCGGCTCGTTCTCGCCGATCTGCGAGCCGGCCACCAAGCGATGATCGATGAGCTGACGCAGCGTCTGAAGGCGGCCGAGCTGACGCGTGACCTCCTTCGGGCCGAGCTCGACCGGCTCAAGGCCGAGCAGCTCGAGAGCCAGATCGCCCGCGCCATCGCGGAGGACCACGACCTTCGCACCTTCCGGGAGAAGGAAGCGGCGGCGAAGGAGGCCGAGCAGGCCACCCTCCGTCAGCGGGCCACCGACCTGCAGAGCCAGAACACCACCCTGCTCAACGAGAAGAGCGCACTGGCCAAGAAGGTTGCCCAGCAGGAGCAGTGGATCAAGGCGCTCGAACGGGCCATCCGTGAGTCGCCCTGGCTGGGCAAGGCGCAGATGCCGGCAGCGGTCAAGGAGCCCAAGGAAGTCCAGCAGGTGACCGCCTGACCTGAGGCCGGCCCGGCTGAGGAACGCCCCCGGCGCCACAATCTGGGCGTGGGATTACCAGGCGTCGATGCAGGCTGGCTTGGGTCAGCGGCCGGAGCCGAGGCCATCGCGCTCGCGGCGCGAGTCCGTGCCGAGCATGGCGATCGAGCCACGGCAGCGGCGGCGGCCATGCAGCGGCAGGCCCCCCTGCTGACCCCAGGCCAGCGAGCAGCGGCCCTGGCCCAGTCGGCGCTGCGCAGCCACGCCTGCGACAGGTACGGGATCGACGCCAGCGGGCTTCTGCTCACCCGCGAGGGCCTGGAGCAGGCCACCCGACCCGAGATCAGCGCCGAGCGCCTCCGCATCCTTGGCCTGACGGCCGGGACTCCGATCGTCGACGCAACGGCTGGCCTCGGATTCGACGCCCGGGCCTTCCTGGCAGCCGGCCTGCAGGTCACCGCCGTCGAGCAGGATCCCGCCATCGTCGAGCTGCTGCGGGTGAATGCCCCTGGCGCACGGGTCATCAACGCAGACATCACCGATCAGGAGGTCCTCGACGTCGCGACGTCAGGCCTGGGATCGCAGGACGTGGTCTTCCTCGACCCGGCCCGGAGGGATGGCAGCCGGGCCGCCGACGGGTCCCGGGCCCGGCCCGAGCGCGATCCCGAGCGTTGGTCACCGCCCTGGTCCTTCATCCTGGGCCTGGCCAGCCGGTTCCGGGTGTGCGTGAAGGCCGCGCCAGGATTCTCGCCGGGTCGGGTGCCGGCCGGGTGGTGCGCGGCCTGGATCGGCACCCGGCAGGGCCCAGCCGAGGCCTTCCTGTGCAGCTGGCCAGCGCTGCCGACCTCCCGACGCGCCTGCCTGGTCAGCCACGGGGCGGCTTCGTCTCTGGACGACGACGGGCGCGGAGCCGCGCCATCGAGCTACCTGGGTGCCTATCTGCACGAGCCGGACCGGGTGGTCGTCAACGCCGACCTCGTCGACGCACTCGCGCGCAGGGCTGGCATCGACCGTCTCGCCTCGGAAACCCACTGGCTCACCTCGGCCGAGCCCATCGACCCATCCCGAACGACGGCCCTGCTGGCCAGCTACCGGATCCGAGATGAGCTGCCAACCGCACCCAAGGCCATGCGCGCAGCCCTGCGCGCGCTCGGGATCACGGACGTCACGATCAAGTCCCGGGGCAGCCGGGTCGACGCGTACGCCTGGCGAGCGCGGCTGCACCTGCCCGAAGGCCCATCGGCGACCGTGGCGATCTGGGAGGCCAATGGCTCGACCCGCGCATGCATCGTCGATAGGTGCCGGTGAGTCGGGCACGGTCCATAGTCGTGCCGGTGAGCCGGGCACGGTCTATGGTCGTGCCTGCGATGGACGAGGACCCCGGGCTTGCCGTGCCGGCCGACGTGCTGGCGGTCGACCCCGAGCGCATGCGAGCCCTCGGATACGCCATGGTCGATCGCACCATCGCACACCTGAGCGGGATCGAGAGCCTGCCCGCCATCCGCGAGGCGGACGCCTCAGACCTTCGGCTGGCACTGGACGGGCCCGTCCCCCTGCAGCCGCATGATCTCGCGGCCGACCTCGCCACCCTCGCCGATACCGCCCTGGCGTACCAGCAGCATGGCGATCACCCCCGCTACTTCGCCCGCGTGCCCGGGCCGTCATCCTTTCCGGGCATCCTCGCCGACTGGCTGGGCACCGGGCTGCAGTCCGTGGCGTCCTCATGGGGTGGAGGCTCCGGGCCGACCACGGTCGAGCTCGTCGCGCTGGCATGGATGCGCGATGCGCTGGGCCTGGCCCCGGACTGCGAGGGGATCCTGCTCTCCGGCGGATCGATGGCGAACATCAACGCGCTGGTCGCCGCCCGTCATCTCCACGGCGACGGCGTCGTCTACCTGAGCGATCAGGCCCATGCGTCCATCGCCCGGGGCCTGCGGGCGATGGGGACTCCTGCCGAGTCGATCAGGATGGTGGCGACCGATGCGCACCTGCGGCTGGACCCGGATGAGGTCCGACGGGCAGTCGCGGCCGACCGCGCCTCGGGACGGCGACCGGCCGTCGTCGTCGCAACTGCTGGAACCACGAACACCGGCGCTGTGGATGACCTGCCCGCGCTGAGCGCCATCTGCCGCGCCGAGGGGCTGTGGCTGCACGTGGACGGGGCCTACGGCGGCGCCGCCGCGCTATCGCCACGGGGTCGCGCGGCGATGCCGGGACTGGACCTGGCCGACTCCTTCGTCACCGACCCCCATAAGTGGCTCTTCCAGCCATACGACATCGCCTGCCTGTTCGTCCGCGGCGAGGGCTCGCTGGAGCGGACGTTCGCCATGCACCCGGAGTACCTCGCCGACCTCCACGGTGCCGAGGTCGACCTGCATAACCGCAGCATGGAGCTCACCCGGCGCAGCCGGGCCCTGAAGCTGTGGCTCACCTTCCGCGCCTACGGCCTGCCGACCCTGCAGCGGGCCATCGACCGCGGCATCGCCCTGGCCGAGTACGCCGAGCGGGTGATCCGTGCCCACCCACGACTCGAAGTGGTGACCCCGGCGCAGCTGGGCATCATCACCTTCGCCGGCGTCGGGAACTCCGACGACGACCATCGCACCGCCATCGCGCAGCTCAATGCCGAGGGCTTCGCGGCAGCCTCGAGCACCGTCCTGCGCGGACGCACGGTGCTGCGCCTGTGCATCATCAACCCGCGCACCACCACCGACGACCTCGAGCAGACCATCGAGCGACTGGCCGGCTTTCTGCCTCGTGCATGACGACCAGCGCCATGCACGCGACGGCCGGGGCTCTCACTGCGAGGACGACACCCCAGATGGTGCAGGCTCGTCGGACACCACGGTCGACAGAGCCAGTGTCGAGGTGGTCGGGAAGCCGAGCCCCGAGGGGGGCATGCCATTCGAGACCAGCTTGGCTCCCAGGGCCGCGATCATCGCCCCGTTGTCGGTGCACAGGCCCGGTCGCGGGATGCGCAGCTCGATGCCCTGCTCCGCGCATCGCTCCTCGGCAAGGGCCCGCAGCCGGCTGTTGGCCGCCACCCCGCCCCCGAGGACCAGGTGATCGATGCCGTGGTCACGGCAGGCCGCGATCGCCTTGCGCGTCAGCACGTCGACCACCGCCTCCTGGAAGGATGCGGCGACATCCGGCACGCTGATGGCAGCACCTTCGGACTGCTGCTTGCGGATCCAGCGCAGCACCGCGCTCTTCACGCCGGAGAAGGAGAAGTCGTAGGGGTACCGGGCGGCGTCGTTGCCGATCATCAGGCCCCGGGGGAAGTCGATCGCGTCCGCAGCGCCCTCGCGGGCCGCTCGGTCGATCCATGGCCCGCCGGGGAACGGCAGGTCCAGCAGCCTGGCAACCTTGTCGAAGGCCTCGCCAGCAGCATCGTCGAGCGTGGCCCCCAGCGGGTGCAGGTCCGTGCCCTGCCCGCGGACGAGGACGAGCGAGGTGTGCCCGCCAGAGACCAGCAGCGCGATGCATCCATCCGGCAGCGGCCCATGCTCGAGCTCGTCCACGACCACATGCCCGGCGAGATGGTTCACCCCGTACAGCGGGATGCCCAGGCCCAGGGCCAGGGCCTTGGCCGTTGCCGTCCCAACCAGCAGGGAGCCGACCAGCCCCGGGCCGGCGGTCACCGCGATCGCGTCGAGGTCGCCGAGCCGGATGCCAGCCTGGCCGCAGGCCCGTTCGATCGTCGGGGCCATGGCCTCCAGGTGCGCCCGGCTGGCGACCTCGGGCACCACCCCGCCGAACCGGGCATGCTCATCAACGCTCGAGGCAACGGCATCGGAGAGCAGGGTCCGGCCCCGGACGACGCCGATGCCAGTCTCATCGCAGGAGGTCTCGATGCCGAGCACGAGCGGCTCGTGCGTTGGCGGATGCGCAGACGATGGCAGGTGCGCGGGCGCTTGCACGCTCAGGCGCGTTTGCACGGTCACGGGGCTCGCCTGGTCACGCGTCATTATCGGATGGAACCGGATGCAAGGCTTCGGTGGGCAGCGGGCGCAGGCGCATGACGTATGCATCGACCCCGGGGGCGTAGTAGTCACGCCGGGTGCTGATGCGCTCGAAGCCCAGGCGCTCATAGAGCCCGATCGCACCCTCGTTGTCGGATCGCACCTCGAGCATGAGCTGCACGGCCCCGCGCTCGCGGGCCAGGTCGATCAGCCGGTGCATCAGGGTCCGGCCGATACCGCCGCCCTGCGCATCGGCCGCCACGGCGATGGTCTGCACATCGGCATCTGCTCCCAGGACGAACAGTCCCGCGTAGCCGATGATGCGCGGGCCGGCGTCACCGCTCCTCTCGGCCACCAGGAACCAGCGCGTCGGCTGCGCCAGCTCCGACCAGAACTGCTCGGCGGACCAGCGATCCACCGGGAACAGCACTGCCTCGAGCGCGCAGACGGCGTCGATATCCCACCAGCGCATCGGCCTGATGCGCACCTGCCCGATGCGCACCGGCCCCATCAGCCGCCCATCGCATCCGGCCGCCGCACGTACAGGGGCACGGGCGGCAGCAGCCGATGGCCGGCGAGCCGGGCTGCGGTGCTCCCGTCGTCAGTGCCATGGGCAGCGAGGGACTCGACCACTGGGCCGACGGGCTCCCCCTGGCTGACCAGCCGCTGCACGAGGCGGGCGACATCGACGGCCGTTGGCCGCGTCGCATCGCCGGTGAAGGCAACAGCCTCACCGGCCAGCGCTGCGCCCTCCCCCGACCACGGCCAGTCGCGGATGTCCGGGTCAATGTCCCGAGCCCGGCAGACGAACGGCCCGTCGAGCCGCGTGCCATCCGCGGTGTACTGCGCCCAGTAGACCTCCCCGCGACGGGCATCGGAGGCCAGCACGAAGGCCGTGCGCGCGGTGGATGCCAGGCTCGCGGCCCTGGCATCCAATGAGCAGGCCCCATGCACC
Organism: Actinomycetales bacterium; assembly: GCA_018970025.1. Lineage (GTDB taxonomy): Bacteria > Actinomycetota > Actinomycetes > S36-B12 > S36-B12 > REEB460. The sequence goes on from JAGWXF010000006.1 coordinate 27,074, forward strand.
GGCACCTGCCAGGCCAGGCCGAGGGCGACGGCCGTCGCGATCCCGACCCGCAGCCCGGTGTACGGACCAGGACCGACACCGCAGGCGATGCGGTCAATCGACGGATGGCCCGCGTCGGCGAGCACCTGCTGCACGAGCCCGGCGAGCACCTCGCCATGACGTCGCGGGTCATCATGCTCGGCGTAGGCAACGACGCGATCGGCGTCCAGCACTGCAGTCGAGGTGCGCGCCGAGGACGTGTCGATGCCCAGGATCATGCGGCCGTCTCGAGTGCGGCCAGGTCGGCGCTTGCCCAGCGCTCCCCGACGGCCCGCAGGCTCACCTGCCGTGCCTCGTCCTCGACTCGTGCGATCGTGACGATCAGCCGGTCCGGCGCCAGGCGCTCGGCATGGCCCTCACCCCACTCGACCACGGTGATGCCTGAGCTCACGTCCGCATCGAGATCGAGGTCGTCGAGCTCCACGGCGCTGCCCAGCCGGTAGGCGTCGACATGCAGCAGGTGCCCACCCGATCCCTGGTGGGCTCTGGCAATGACGAAGGTCGGGCTCGTGATCGGCTCGCGAATGCCCAGCGCGGCTCCCATGCCCTGGACCAGGGTGGTCTTGCCGGCCCCGAGCTCGCCGGTGAGCACCACGACATCCCCGGGCCGGCAGGCGCGAGCGATGCGTGCACCGAGGTCCCGCATCTGTGCAGCCGTCCGGATGATCATGCGGCGCCGCGGATATTGCGCTCGACCCGGCCGATCAGCTGCACCAGTGCGTCGTCGACCTGCTGATGGAACTCGATATTCGCCATGTGACCGCCGTCGCGGATCACGATGAACTCGGCTCCCGGGATCTGCCGGACGATGGCCTCGCTGTGCTCCTTCGGCGTGAGCCGGTCGGCATCGCCGACGATGACGACCACCTCGACTCGCTGCAGCACCGGCAGGGCGCTGAACTTGTCGTGCTCCTGCAGGGCCGGCAGGAACTCGGCCAGGACATCGATCGGGGTGGCATCGATCATGCCCGCGACGAACTGCCCGGCCTCATCGGATGCCAGCGAGCCGAAGGAGAGCAGTCTCGTCAGGATCAGCGACAGGTCGCTGCTCGACCGCCTTCCGCGCTCGACGATGTCCTTCTGCCTGGCCAGGGCCAGGGCCACGCGCGGCGCGAAGCGATGGAAGGCCTGCCTGGCGATCGGCGGCAGCCCCAGCGAGACATCGGTGATGCTGCCTGCCGTCGTGGAGATCAGCGCTACTCCGCGCACCCGTTCGCCGAAGATCTCCGGATGCTGCTCGGCGAGTGCCATGATCGACATGCCGCCCATCGAATGGCCGACCAGAACCAGCGGCCCGGTCGGCGCGAACGCGTCGATGACCGCCATCAGGTCAGTGCCGAGCTGGTCGATGTGATGGGTCTCGAACTCCGCCCGGCCCGAGCGGCCATGACTGCGCTGGTCGTACAGGATGATCCGGGCACGGCCCTGCAGCGCTCGACGCTGGAAGGCGAAGGAGGACGAGCTCAGCGCGTAGCCATGGCTGAAGATGACGGTGAGCGGCGCATTGCCCGGGTCGTCGATCTCCACGTGCAGGCTGGTGCCATCAGCGAGCGGCAGCAGGTGCACCTCGGGCGAGAAGGCGTGGACATGCCAGTCGGGGTCTGGCCGGGCGGTGCGGGCAACCAGGGCACGCTCCGCCGCGGCACCGATGGCGGCACCGGCCGCGAGTGCGCCAGCCGCCAGCAGGCCACCGCCTGCCACCCGCAGGGCCCCGGTCAGGTCGCGGCTCATGCGAGCCCCGCATAGCGTCGCGGCAGTCGCGGACCCATGCGGGTCACGATCTCATATCCGATCGTGTCGACGGCCGCGGCCAGCTCATCCGCGGACGGACCCTGCAGCCCCAGCACGATGATGTCGTCACCCGGCTGGACGTCGGCGGCGACGTCCGTGACATCGATGACGAACTGATCCATGGCCACGCGTCCGACGATAGGCGCCCGGGCGCCGTGGATGCCGACCCAGGCGCGATTGCCGGCCGCCCGCGGCATGCCGTCCGCGTAGCCCATCGGGACCAGGGCAACCCGGGTAGGCCGGCTCGCCTGCCAGGTCGCGCCATAGGAGACCGCGGCTCCGACGGGAAGTGCCTTGACCAGGGCAACCCGCGCCCGGACGGTCATCGCAGGCTGCAGCCCAAGGCTGGCGGCCTCCCGGTCCTGGAGCGGCGACACGCCGTAGGTAGCAATGCCTGCCCGAACCAGGTCGTAGTGCAGATCCGGGCGGGTGAGGGTCGCCGCGCTGTTGGCCAGATGACGCCATCGCACGTCCAGGCCGACGTCGGATGCCGCCTGGCAGGCAGCCTCGAAGGCCAGGCGCTGGGCGTTGACCGAGGGATGCCCGGGCTCATCGGCGCAGGCCAGGTGCGACCAGATACCCGTCACCTCCACCCGACCCTGCCGCTGGGCAGCCGCAGCCAGCTCGAGCAGTTCGCTCCAGTCGGCTGGGCTCGCCCCATTGCGCGACAGGCCCGTATCGATCTTGAGGTGGATATGGGCGGTCATGCCGGCACGCCGCGCAGCCTGCTCCGCCTCGTGCAGGGCCCAGGCGGACGACACTGCGAGGTCGACTCGGGAGGCGATGCAGGACGGCAGGTGCTCATCCCCCGGCGCCCAGAGCCAGGCCAGCAGGGGGCCCCGGTCGCCGGACTCGCGCAGGGCACGGGCCTCGGAGGGCAGGGCCACCCCGAGCCAGGCCACGCCCGCCTCCCGCGCGCGCCGGGCGACCTGGACGGCACCATGGCCGTACCCGTCCGCCTTCACTACGGCCATCACCGGGGTGCCAGCAGCCGCCTCGGTGATCCGGGCGAGATTGCTGCTGATGGCCCCGAGGTCGATGACTGCCTCAGCGCGGACCATGACCCGATTGTCCCCGACTGGGATGACCTCCCTGGACCCGGTACAGCGCACGGGCGATTGCCGAGGCTGTGACGGTGCCCCTGCCCTGGGCCAGCCGCCCGGCCATGCCATGCAGCCAGCATGCCGCGGCCACTGCCTCGGCTACATCTGCGTCAGCGATCAGTGCCCCTCGAGCCTGGGCGGCTGCCAGCAGGCTGGCGATGCAGCCGGTGAGGACATCCCCGCTGCCCGCCGTCGCGAGCGCCGGAGTCCCGGCCCGGTCGATCAGGCAGGTGCCATCAGGCGCGCTGACGATCGTGCCCGGGCCCTTGCGGACGACCACGGCATTGAGCCGGGCACTGAGCTCCCTCGCGCCGGCCAGCCGATCAGGGCCGCTCGCGCCGGCCAGCCGATCAGGGCCGCTCGCGCCGCCAAGCCGGGCGAACTCGCCCTCGTGCGGGGTGATCACGGTCGGCGCTGATCGGGCGTGCAGCATTGCGCGCAGGTCCGCTGCCTGGGCCAGGACGGTCAGGGCACCTGCATCCAGGACGACCGGCAGGGGTGCTCCCAGGATGGCCGCCACGGTTGCGTGGTCCTCGTCCGTGCCGGCGAAGCCCGGGCCGCAGGCCCAGGCGGTGACCCGCTCGTGGGGGATTCGATCCGTCCGGACGACCTCCGGGTGCTGTCGGACGACCTCGCCCGCGACCCCGTCGCCTCGGTCGAGCAGGACGGTCATCCCCGTCGGCCCGGCAAGGGCTGCTGCTGCGCACAGCAGGCCGGCACCGGGGTACTGCGCGCTGCCGGCGGCGATGCCGGTGACGCCGCGCCGGTACTTGTAGTCGGCGAACTGCGCCGGTCGACACAGGCGGTCGGCATCGGCAGCATCGATGGTGCGCGCAACCGGGGGGCCGAGGGCATCGTCGATGCCGATGTCGATCACCGAGATACGGCCTGCGTACTCCTTGCCCGGGGCGATCAGCAGCCCCGGCTTGAGGGCCGCGAACGTCACCGTGGTGTCGGCACGAAAGGCCTCGGCACCGACGTCGCCGGTATCGGCATCCACGCCCGTCGGCATGTCGACCGAGACTCGCCACGCCGCTGCTCGATTGGCCATGGCGACGATCGTCCCGACTGGCTCACGCAGCTGACCGCTTGACCCGATGCCCAGGATGCCATCGACGATGACATCGGCGCGGGCCAGGAGGGCTCGAGCCTGGTCATCCCACGGGCGGATCAAACCGCCGGCTCGGCGCAGCGCCTGGCCGCCGGCGGCGTGATGACGACTGCCGGTCGTCAGCGCCCGGACCTCGGCCCCGCGATCGGCCAGCAGGGCGCCGGCATGCAGGGCATCGCCGCCGTTGTTGCCGGGGCCGGCCAGGATGACCACCCGTCGGCCCACCACGCCGGCGAGTCGTGCGCGCATCCCGCGAGCGATCTCGACCGTCAGGCCGTTGCTGGCCCGCATCATCAGGGTGCCGTCGGCGAGCTCGCGGCCATGGGCGTGCTCGGCCCGGCGGATCTGCTCGCACCCGTGCACGGGCCTCACGAATCGGCCCTTGCTCCCTGCGCCACCACGTAGGCGATCGCATGGCAGGCGTCGTGGCTGAGGGACAGGTGCCAGGCGTCGATGCCGCGCTCCTGCGCGGCCGCCGCGACCGTCCCGGTGAGCCGCAGCCGCGGATTGCCATGCTCCTCGACGATCACCTCGCAGTGGTGCCACTGCAGGCCGTGGGTCTGCACGAGCACCTTGGCAACAGCCTCCTTCGCGGCGAAGCGGGCCGCGAGCGAGGCGGCACTGCGCCGGGTGCCATCGAGGTGGTGGGACTCCGCTCGCGTGAAGACTCGATCGACCAGGCGAGGAGTCCGCTCGATCACGCCGGCGAATCGCTGCAGGTCGACGATGTCGACGCCGATGCCGACCACCGCTGCTGGTACCCCATGCATCTGCCGGTGCCCCTCGGCGCCGCTACTCGACGGTGACGGACTTGGCCAGGTTGCGCGGCTGGTCCACGTCATGGCCCTTGGCGGTGGCCATCTCGCAGGCGAAGACCTGCAGCGGAACCGTCGATACCAGCGGCTGCATGAGGGTCGGGACGATCGGAACCCGGATGACGTGATCGGTGAAGGGGGTGATCCGCTCATCGCCCTCCTCCGCCACGGCGATGATGCGCGCCCCGCGCGCACGGACCTCCTGGATGGCCGACAGGAGCTTGTCATGCAGCAGCGCCCGGCCACGCGGCGAGGGCACGATGACCACGACCGGCACGCCCTCCTCGATCAGGGCGATCGGCCCATGCTTGAGCTCGCCCGCGGCGAATCCCTCGGCGTGCATGTAGGCGAGCTCCTTGAGCTTCAGGGCCCCCTCGAGCGCGACGGGGTAGCCGACATGGCGGCCGATGAACAGCACCGAGGAGCAGCCGGCCAGCTCGCGTGCGATGGCGCGGACTGGCTCCACGGTATCGAGGACGAGGTCCACCTTCTGGGGCATGTCATTGAGCTCAGCCATGATGCGACCGATCTCGTCGGCGAACATGGTGCCGCGCACCTGCGCGAGGTACAGGCCCACGAGATAGGCCGCGATGATCTGGGTCAGGAAGGCCTTCGTCGACGCGACCGCGATCTCCGGCCCGGCGTAGGTATAGAGCACGGCGTCGGCCTCGCGCGGGATCGTCGAGCCGACGGTGTTGCAGATCGCCAGGGTCGGCGCGCCCTGCTCGGCCGCATGGCGCAAGGCCATGAGGGTGTCCATCGTCTCGCCCGATTGCGAGATCGCGATGACCAGCGTGCTCGGGCCCACGATCGGGTCCCGATAGCGAAACTCGCTGGCCAGCTCGACCTCGACCGGGATCCTGGTCCAGTGCTCGACGGCGTACTTGGCCACCATGCCGGCATGCGAGGCCGTGCCGCACGCGACCACGATCACCTTGGTGATGCTGCGCAGCGCTGCATCGTCCAGTCGCATCTCGTCGAGCTGCAGGCGCCCATCCCGGCCGATCCGGCCGCGCAGGGCATCGGCTACCGCCTTCGGCTGCTCGGCGATCTCCTTGAGCATGAACAGGTCATAGCCGCCCTTCTCGGCAGCACTGGCATCCCAGTCGACGCTGTAGGGCGACGGCTCGACCCGATGGCCGTCGAAGTCGATGATGCTGACCGCGTCCTTGGTCAGCGTGACGATCTGGTCCTGGCCGAGCTCGAGCGCATTGCGGGTGTGCTCGACGAAGGCAGCAACGTCTGATGCCAGGAAGTTCTCCCCCTCGCCGACGCCGACGACCAGAGGCGAGTTCCGCCTGGCCCCCACGACGAGATCCGGGTCCTCGGTCATGATCGCCACCAGGGTGAACGCACCCTGCAGCTCGCGGCAGACCAGGCGCATCGCCTCGGTGAGGTTGCCCGCCGCTTGCGGCAGGGTGCGGGCCAGCAGATGGGCGACGACCTCGGTGTCGGTATCGGATGCGAGGTGGACGCCATCGGCGGTCAGCTGCTCGCGCAGCTCGGCGAAGTTCTCGATGATGCCGTTGTGGATGACCGCGACGGTGCCGTCCTCGCTGACATGCGGATGCGCATTGGTGTCGGTCGGCCCCCCGTGGGTGGCCCAGCGGGTGTGGCCGATGCCGGTCGTCGACTCGGCCAGCGGGTCGGCACCGAGCAGGGTCTCCAGGTTGACCAGCTTGCCGGCCTTCTTGCGCACATCGAGCCGGCCGTCGGCGATGACGGCGACGCCGGCGGAGTCATAGCCGCGGTACTCCAGGCGGCGCAGGCCGGAGACGACGACCTCCAGCGCCTGCTTGTCGCCGACGTAACCAACGATTCCGCACATGGCCGCAGCCTACGCCGACAACGGGCGATGACCGGGCTACGCACGCAGGGGCAAGGCGGCCTGCACCACCGAGGCGAGGTCGCGTGCCACCTGGTCGGCCACTGCGGAGGTCGGTGCCTCCACCATCACGCGGATCACCGGCTCGGTGCCCGAGGGGCGCAGCAGGACCCGTCCGGTATCGCCGAGCTCGGCCTGCGCTGCCGCGACCGCCTGCGCAACGACGTCGGAGTCCGCCAGGGCCGCGCGGTCGACGTCGGTGACGTTCAGCAGGACCTGCGGAAGCTTGGCCACCGCCTGTGCCAGCTCGGCCAGGCTGCGGCCGCTGGCGCGAACCCGGGCAAGCAGGTGCAGTGCCGTCAGCAGGCCGTCACCGGTCGTGGCGTGGTCGAGCAGCACCACGTGCCCGCTCTGCTCGCCGCCGAGTGCGTGGCCGCCGGCCTTCATGGCCTCCAGGACATATCGATCCCCGACGGCCGTCTCCACCACGGCGATGCCCGCATCGCGCATCGCGATGCGAAAGCCCAGATTGGCCATGACCGTCGCGACGACGGTGTCGCCCGGCAGCCGGCCGGCATCGCGCATCGACGTAGCGAGGATGGCAAGGATGTGATCTCCGTCGATCACGCTGCCCTGCGCGTCGACGGCCAGGCAGCGGTCGGCATCGCCGTCATGGGCGATCCCGGCATCCGCGCCATGGGCACGCACGGCCGCGATGAGATCACCCAGGTGCGTGCTCCCGCACCCATCGTTGATGTTCACCCCGTCGGGGTCGGCATGGATCGCGATCACCGTCGCGCCTGCGCGCTCGTAGACCCCAGGCGCGACCGACGACGCCGCGCCGTTGGCGCAGTCGACGACGATCCGCAGGCCGTCGAGCCCATTGGGCAGGCCCTGGAGCAGATGTTGCTCGTACCGGCCCACGGCAGCCACCTGTGCGTGCACGCGGCCCACGGCAGCGCCGACGGGGCGCGCCCACTGCTCGCCGAGGCGCTGCTCGATCGCATCCTCATGGTCATCGCCGAGCTTGTGGCCGCCCCGGGCGAAGAACTTGATGCCGTTATCCGGCATCGGGTTGTGGGACGCCGACAGCATCACGCCCAGGTCGGCCTGCAGGGCGTCAGTCAGGTAGGCCACCGCTGGGGTCGGGACGACGCCCACCCCGACCACGTCGACCCCGGCACTTGCCAGGCCGGCGACCACCGCCGCCTCGAGGAACTCCCCGCTGGCACGGGTATCGCGCCCGACGACCGCGGTTGGGCGATGGCCGTCGAACGCTCCGGCCTCTGCCAGCACCCTGGCAGCCGAAACGGCGAGGTCCAGCGCCAGCTCGGCCGTGAGATCGCGGTTCGCGAGCCCCCGAACCCCATCCGTGCCGAAGAGCCGCCCCAAGGGACTAGCGCTTGCTGTACTGCGGAGCCTTGCGGGCCTTCTTCAGGCCGTACTTCTTGCGCTCCTTGGCGCGCGGGTCCCGGGTGAGGAAGCCTGCCTTCTTCAGGGCCGGCCGGTTGCCCTCCGGGTCGATCCCATTGAGGGCCCGGGCAACGCCCAGTCGCAGCGCACCTGCCTGGCCCGAGACGCCCCCGCCGCTGAGCCGGGCGATGACATCGAACTTGCCCTCAGCGCCGAGGGTCACGAATGGCTCGTTGACTTCCTGCTGGTGCACCTTGTTCGGGAAGTAGGCCTCCAGGGTGCGGCCGTTGATGGTCCAGTTGCCGGTGCCAGGCACCAGGCGAACGCGGGCCACCGCCTCCTTGCGACGGCCGGTCGCCGCGCCAGGGGCCTGGACGATCTCCCGGGTTGCTGCCGGGCGGGAAGCCGGCGTCTGGGAGGTGTACTCCGACGGGATCTCGTCGGAGTCGACGTCCTCAATAGTGGCCTCGGACACTGCCACGTCCTCTCGTTCGTTCCTGCGTCGGGTTGGTCGCCGCCGGCGGGGCGGCTACTGGGCGATCTGGGTGATCGCGAAGGGCTGCGGCTGCTGGGCCGCATGCGGGTGGTCGGAGCCGGCATAGACCTTCAGCTTCTTGATCTGCTGACGGCCGAGCTTGTTGTGGGGCAGCATCCCCTTAACCGCCTTCTCGATGGCGCGGCGGGGGTTGGACTCGAGCAGTTCGGTGTAGGACGTAGCCCGCAGGCCGCCCGGAAAGCCCGAGTGGCGGTAGTCCATCTTCTGCTGCTTCTTCGATCCGGTGAGCGCGACCTTGTCGGCGTTGATCACGATCACGAAGTCACCAGTATCGACATGCGGGGCGAACATGGTCTTGTGCTTGCCTCGGAGCAGGCTCGCTGCCTGGCTGGCCAGGCGACCGAGGACGACGTCCGTCGCATCGATGACATGCCAGGTGCGGGAGATCTCACCGGCCTTGGGGCTGTACGTGCGCACGGAAGCCACCTTCATGAACTCGTCGGAACCTCGGAACCGTCGCGTGTCGTGGCCACGGACAGCCAGCCGGGACACTTGGGGAAGCACCTCAGCGACCGCCAAGACTACTCACGGGACGGCGAAAGGGCCAAATCGTCACTCGTGCGAACGAGGAGATGCAGTATGCACGATTTGCGGCTTTGGTCCCATTGAGCTGCCCGGTCTACCAGGATGACCAGACCGGCTCGTCGGTCTCGACCACGGAACCATCGAGCCGGAACACCCAATACCGGTCGAATCCTCGCGTGAACCACCGGTCGTGGGTCACCGCCAGCACCGTGCCCTCGAAGGCCGCCAGGCCAGCCTCCAGCGCCTCCGCGCTGGCAAGGTCGAGGTTGTCGGTCGGCTCGTCCAGCAGCAGCAGGGTCGCGCCGGAGAGCTCCAGCAGCAGGATCTGCAGCCGCGCCTGCTGGCCCCCGGAGAGCGTCTCGAACCGCTGCTCCGCGGCAGGGGTGAGCTCATACCGACTCAGCACGCCGCTGGCCTGCTCACGGCCCATCCCTGCGCGGTGGCCGTCTCCCCGATGCAGGATCTCCAGCAAGGTCCGTCCCGCGAGGTCCGGGCGGGCATGGGTCTGGGCGAACCAGCCCGGACGCACCCGCGAGCCAAGGCGGGCGATGCCGGCATGCCGCACCGGCTCGACCCGGGCCTCGCCGACGGGCAGGTGCTCTGGCTCGGGATCCGTCCCGCCACCGGCCAGCAGGCGAAGCAGGTGGGACTTCCCCGAGCCGTTCGGGCCGAGCACCGCGACCCGCTCCCCGAACCAGACCACCTGGTCGACCGGCTTGGTCAGCCCGTCGAGGGCCAGCTGCTCCAGGACGATGGCCCGCTTGGCCGTCCGGCCGCCTGTCAGCCGCATGCGCACTCGCTGCTCACGGGGCACGGCGATCGGGGGTCCGGCTTCCTGGAACTTCTGCAGCCTGGTCTGGGCCGCCTGGTATCGGGAGGCCATCCCGTCGTTGTAGGTCGCCTTGACCTTCAGGGCCTGGACGAGCGCCCGCAGCCGCGCATGCTCTTCGTCCCAGCGTCGACGGAGCTCCTCCAGGCGGGCGAATCGCTCCGATCGAGCCTGCTGGAAGCTGCCGAAGGAGCCGCCGTGCACCCACGCCGTGCTGCCAGCAGCCCCCAGCTCGAGGCCGACCACATGACTGGCAGCCCGATCGAGGAGCTCGCGATCGTGGGAGATGAGCAGCACGGTCTTGGGGGTGCTTCGCAGCTGCTCCTCGAGCCACTCCTTCGCCGGCACGTCGAGGTAGTTGTCCGGCTCGTCGAGGAGCAGGACGTCATCGGGGCCGCGGAGCAGGTACTCCAGGACCAGGCGCTTCTGCTCCCCGCCTGACAGGGTGCCGACCGGGCGCCACCGGACCTGCTCGTAGGGCAGGCCGAGGGCGGCCATGGTGACCTCGTCCCAGCGCACCTGGGCCTCGTAGCCGCCGGCATCGGCATAGTCGGCCAGTGCATGGGCGTAGGCCATCTGGGTATCCACCTCGTCGGAGTCCATGAGTGCCAACTCGCAGGCGTCTACCGCCTCGCAGGCCTGTCGCAGCCGCTCCGGCCCTACTGACAGCAGCAGGTCCCGGACACTGCCGTCCGTCATGTGCCCGATGAACTGGCGCATGAACGACATCGAGCCGCCACAGGCGATCGAGCCCTCCATCGGAGCGATATCCCCGGCGATCAGCCGGAGCAGGGTCGTCTTGCCCGCGCCATTGGCCCCGACCAGGGCAGCCGTGGCGCCCTCGGGAATCCGGAAGGACACGTCTGCCAGCAGCGGGCGACCGTCGGGCAGGGCGAAGCTCACGTGCTGGACGTCGATATGGCTCATCCGGGATCCGTCCTCCCCGGTGTGCGCAGCGACCGGGTGACCGCCTGGCGCTGCGCCAGGCCGTCTGGCCCCGGGTAGCCGACCTCCTCCAGGATCAGGGCATAGGCAGGCATGACCATCGCGGCTGGGTGACGCCTGCCGGAGGCGAGCACGGCGCCTGGCCAGTCGGGTCCGCGGCGGCCGTCGCCGACCGGCAGCAGGGCTCCCACCAGAGACCTGACCATGGAGTGGCAGAACGCGTCCGCCCGTATTCGCAGGGCAGCCGTCCCCGTGGCATCGCGCTGCCATGCGCACTCCAGCAAGGCCCGGATGGTCGATGCGAATGGCCGCTGCTTGCAGAAGGCCGCGAAGTCGTGCTCGCCGAGGAGCGCCGCAGCGGCTTGGTTCATCGCCTCGAGATCCAGCGGGCGGGGCCAGGCCAGCACATGATGCCGTTCCAGCGGATCGGGCCCGTTCGGTGCGTCGCTGACCCGATAGGAGTAGCGGCGCCACAGCGCCGAGAATCGGGCATCGAATCCGCTCGGTGCGTGGCACAGCCCGACGACTCGGATATCGGCGGGCAGTGCCCGGTTCATCCGCTCCATGGTGAGCCCTGCGGTGTCCACCGGGACGTCGACGTGCGCGACCTGGCCTCGGGCATGGACTCCGGCATCCGTGCGGCCGGCGCAGGTCAGGGCCACCGGGATGCGGACCAGATGGGCCAGTACTGCCTCGAGCTCTCCCTGCACCGTTCGCAGGCCAGCCTGGCGGGCCAAGCCCGCGAAGTCCCGGCCGTCATAGGCCAGGTCCAGGCGCAGACGGATCAGCCCGTCGCCCGGCGAGCCGGGGACGGGCTGACCAACGCTGGATCCTTGGCTCAGGACTCGTCCTTGGGCGCCTCGGCGTCATCCGCGCCCGTCGAGTCGACCTCGGCCGCGTTGGCCTCGGTCGCGTTGGCCTCGGTCGCGTCGGCCTCAGGGGCACTGGCCTCAACTGCTGCCGCCGTTGGCTCCACGGGTGCCGCGGGCGCTGCAGGCACTGCGGCCGCTTCCTTGGCCGCGCGCCTGGTCGCAGCGGACGCCTCGGCGACCACCTGCTCGGCCAGCGGCTCGACCAGCTCGATCACCGCCATGGGCGCGTTATCGCCCTTGCGGGGGCCGATCTTCGTGATCCGGGTGTACCCGCCGGCCCGGGTCGCGTAGTTCGGGCCGATCTCGGTGAACAGCGTGTGCACCACCGACTTGTCGCGCACCACCGTCAGCACCCGACGCCGCGCGTGCAGGTCACCCCGCTTGGCGAAGGTGATGAGCCGCTCGGCCAGCGGACGCAGCCGCTTGGCCTTGGCCTCGGTCGTCGTGATCCGGCCATGCTCGAAGAGGGCCGTAGCCAGGTTGGCCAGCATCAGCCGCTCGTGGGCTGGTCCGCCGCCCAGACGGGGGCCCTTGGTTGGCGTTGGCATCGTCGTTCTCCTGTCGAGTCGTCCTGGGCCAGCGGGCGCACCATGGCACCCGCTGATCGGGTCGGGTCCTAGAGCTGCTCGTCCTCGGCATAGGCGAGGTCGTCGTCATCGTCCTCGTAGTACACCGCGGCACCTGGGTCGAATCCGGGCGGGCTGTCCTTCAGCGCCAGGCCCAGGCTGGCCAGCTTGACCTTCACCTCGTCGATGGACTTGGCGCCGAAGTTGCGGATATCCAGCAGGTCGGCCTCGCTGCGCGTGATCAGCTCACCGACCGTGTGGATACCCTCCCGCTTGAGGCAGTTGTACGAGCGCACCGTCATGTCGAGCTGCTCGATCGGGGTCGACAGCTGCTCGGCCACGTAGGCATCGGTCGGCGACGGGCCGATGTCGATCCCCTCGGCATCGACGTTCAGCTCCCGGGCCAGGCCGAAGAGCTCCACCAGCGTCTTGCCGGCCGAGGCGAGGGCGTCGCGCGGCCGCATGGCCGGCTTGGTCTCCACGTCGAGGACCAGCTTGTCGAAGTCGGTCCGCTGCTCCACGCGGGTGGCCTCGACCTTGTAGGTCACCTTGAGCACCGGCGAGTAGATGGAGTCGACCGGGATGCGGCCGATCTCCTGCCCGGCCTGCTTGTTCAGCGTTGCGGATACGTATCCCCGGCCACGCTCGACGACGAGCTCGATCTCGAGCTTGCCCTTGGCATTCAGCTCGGCGATATGCAGGTCGGGGTTGTGGACCTCGACGCCCGCCGGCGGCTGGATGTCGCTCGCCGTGACCTTCCCGGGCCCCTGCTTGCGCAGGTACATCACGATCGGCTCGTCGTGCTCCGAGGAGACCACGAGCTGCTTGATGTTCAGGATGAGCTCAGTGACGTCCTCCTTCACCCCGGGGACGGTCGTGAACTCGTGCAGCACGCCGTCGATGCGGATGCTGGTGACCGCGGCTCCCGGGATCGAGGACAGCAGGGTCCGCCGAAGCGAGTTGCCAAGCGTGTAGCCGAAGCCCGGCTCAAGCGGCTCGAGGACGAACCTCGAGCGGAACTCGCTGATGGGCTCTTCGGTGAGCATGGGGCGCTGGCTGATCAGCACGTTGTGACTTCCTTCCCACGATGACCGCTATCTGACATCGCGATTGACTGTCGGTAGCCGGGAGCGGACCCGGCCACCGGGCGTTACTTGGAGTAGAGCTCGACGATCAACTGCTCGTTGACCTGGGTATCGATGACCTGGCGTGCCGGCAGGGAGTGCACCAGGATGCGCATCTTCGACGGGATGACCTCCAGCCACGCCGGCACCGTGCGCTCGCCGATCTCGGCGTGAGCGACGATGAACGGGGTCAGCTCGCGCGAGCCGGGCCGCACCTCGACGATGTCGTTCGGGGAGACTCGGTAGGACGGGATGTTCACCTTGTGCCCGTTGACCATGAAGTGCCCATGGGTGACCAGCTGGCGTGCCATGTCGCGCGACTTGGCGAACCCGGCCCGGAACACGACGTTGTCCAGGCGGGACTCAAGGATCTGCAGCAGGTTCTCGCCCGTCTTGCCGGCCTGCCGCTGGGCCTCCTTGTAGTAGTTCGAGAACTGCTTCTCGAGCACCCCGTACATCCGGGTGGCCTTCTGCTTCTCACGCAGCTGCAGCAGGTACTCGCTGTCCTTCGACCGCCCGCGGCCATGCTGTCCGGGCGGATAGGGACGCTTCTCGAACGGGCACTTCGGCGACTCGCACTTGGAGCCCTTGAGGAACAGCTTCATCTTCTCGCGGCGACACCGCTTGCAGTCTGCGTCTACGTAACGCGCCATGGCTGGGATTCTCCTGTTGTTGCTCGCGCGATCAGACGCGACGACGCTTGGGTGGACGGGTGCCGTTGTGCGGCATGGGCGTGACATCGGCGATGGAGCCGACCTCGAGCCCGGTGGCCTGCAGCGATCGGATCGCGGTCTCGCGCCCGGAGCCTGGGCCCTTGACGAACACGTCGACCTTGCGCATCCCGTGCTCCATCGCCCGGCGAGCCGCTGCCTCCGCTGCCAGCTGGGCGGCAAAGGGGGTGGACTTTCGGCTGCCCTTGAAGCCGACCTGACCGGCGCTGGCCCAGGAGATCACGGCCCCTGTCGGGTCGGTGATCGACACGATCGTGTTGTTGAAGGTGCTCTTGATGTGCGCATGACCGTGCGCGACGTTCTTCTTCTCCTTGCGGCGGACCTTCTTGGCGGCTGCCGCCTTGGAGCCTTGCTTGGGTGCTGCCATGACGTCTGTCTCCTACGGTTCGAGTCTGGATGGGCCGGCTACTTGCCGGCCTTCTTCTTGCCAGCGACGGTCTTGCGGGGACCCTTGCGGGTGCGCGCGTTGGTATGCGTCCGCTGACCCCGAACCGGCAGGCCCTTGCGGTGCCGAAGCCCCTGATAGCAGCCGATCTCGACCTTGCGGCGCACGTCGGCCGCGACCTCGCGGCGCAGGTCGCCCTCGACCTTCAGATTCGCGTCGATCCAGTCGCGCAGGGCAATGAGGTGGTCATCGGTGAGGTCCTTGGACCTCATGTCCGGGCTGATGCCGGTCGCCTCGAGGGCCCGAGCAGCCTGGGATCGGCCGATACCGTAGATGTAGGTGAGCGCGACTGCCATGCGCTTATCGCGCGGCAGGTCGACACCGACGAGTCGTGCCATGTGGCGTTCTCTCTATCTGTGAGCACAGGGTTCGTGGAGGAGTGCCATTCCTGCCCGCCAAGGCAGGTCTTCGGCCCTGTGACCGAAGGTGGCGTCCCGCGAAGCGGGGGGTCGGGCACTCCATTGACGACCGTCTCGGGTTGTCTCCCCGATCCCGGTTCGCGGCCGATGGCCGCTGCTTCTAGCCTTGACGCTGCTTGTGACGGGTGTTCTCGCAGATCACCATGACGCGTCCGTGCCGACGGATCACCTTGCACTTGTCGCAGATCGGCTTGACGCTCGGCTTGACCTTCATCGTGGTGTCCTTGACTGATCGGTGGTTGGCTCGTGGTCCGGGGTCACTTGTAGCGGTAGACGATGCGCCCGCGCGTGAGGTCATACGGCGACAGCTCCACAACGACGCGATCATCCGGCAGGATCCGGATGTAGTGCATCCGCATCTTTCCGCTGATGTGCGCGAGGACCTTGTGGCCGTTGTCCAACTCCACGCGGAACATGGCATTGGGGAGGGACTCGGTGATCGTGCCTTCCAGCTCGATCGCGCCGTCCTTCTTGCCCATGTGATCGCCTTCGTCCGCCTCGGTGATGACTCGTACCGCCGATGCGTGCCAGATTTCGGCGTGGATTCCCGCGCACGCCAGGCTCCGGTCGAACCGGGAGACCAGCGGGAGGGGAAGCCGCATCAGCCCCAGAAGTGTACGGTGTTGCCCGGATTCTTCCTAATCGGCCCTTGCCGGGGCCAGCGTCACCGGTCAAGTCCGGTCCGGCCCCCTGGTCAGAGCCGGACCTCGTCCAGGGCCGTCAGGACCCAGGGCCCCTCCTCGGTCACCGCCACCGTGTGCTCCCAATGGGCCGCCCACCGATGATCCTCGGTCACCACCGTCCAGCCGTCCGACAGCACGCCGACATCCGCCGAGCCCATCGTCACCATCGGCTCGACGGCCAGGGCCATGCCCGGCCGCAGCACCGGTCCTCGCCCCGGAGAGCCGAAGTTGGGGATGGACGGGCTCATGTGCATGCTCGATCCGATGCCGTGCCCCACGTACTCCTCCACGATCCCGAAGGGCCCGGCCGCCCGGACGACCTCCTCGATCGCGTGGCTGATGTCCGACAGGCGGGCACCGACCCGGGCCATGCCCAGGCCCGCCCACAGTGCACGCTCAGTAACCGACGACAGCTCCGCGACTGCCGCCGATCCGGTGCCGACGATCAGGCTGACCGCGGCATCACCATGCCATCCGTCCACGATCGCCCCGCAGTCGACCGAGAGCAGGTCCCCCTCCTCCAGGATCCGGGTCCCTGGGATGCCATGCACGACCTCGTCGTTCACCGAGGTGCAGATAACCGCCGGGAAGCCGTGGTAGCCCAGGAAGGACGGCGTCGCACCCTGCTCCCGCAGGCTGTCGTGGGCCACCTCATTGAGCTCGCCGGTGGTGACACCGTGCGCAGCGACCCCGACCACCTGCTGCAGGGTGCGTGCCACGACCAGACCGGCCTGCCGCATCAGCTGCAGCTGATCGCCGGACTTGATCTCAATCTGCTGCCTGCGCGAGAACATCGTCAGCCGGGCGCGGCCGTCAGTTCCGGTCCGCGATCACCGACGCGAGCCGCTGCGTGACGTCCGCCACGGCGCCCATGCCGTCGATCCGAACCAGGATGCCCCGGGACTCATACGACTCGATCAGCGGCGCCGTCTGCTCGAAGTAGACCGCCAGCCGACGACGGATCACCTCCTCGGTGTCATCCGAGCGACCCTGCTCCGCGGCACGCCGCACCAGTCGCTGAACCACCTCATCGAGGTCGACGGTGAGCTCGGCGACGAGGTCGAGCCGGGTGCCGGTCTCGCCCAGGACGGAATCGAGGTAGGCCACCTGATCGAGGGTCCGCGGGTAGCCGTCCAGCAGGAACCCGGTCGCACAGTCCGAGGCGGCCAGCCGGTCCCGGACCATCGCGTTGGTGACGTCATCGGGGACGTACTCGCCGGCGTCCATGTAGCGCTTCGCCTCGACACCGAGAGGGGTCCCCTGGCCCACATTGGCCCGGAAGATATCGCCCGTCGAGATGTGCGGGACGCCGAGCTGGCCAGCGAGCACGATCGCCTGGGTGCCCTTGCCGGCACCGGGGGGACCCATGAGCAGCAGTCTCATCGACGCACCTCCCTAGCGGAGGAACCCCTCGTAGTTGCGCTGCTGGAGCTGCGACTGAATCTGCTTCACGGTGTCCAGCCCGACGCCGACCATGATGAGCAGGCTGGTGCCGCCGAAGATGAACCGAGATGCAACGCCGAGCAGGTCGAAGGCGAAGACCGGCATGATCGCGATGAGCCCGAGGTAGAGCGACCCGGGCGCGGTCAGTCGAGTCAGCACGTAGTCCAGGTAGTCGGCCGTCGGCTTCCCGGCCCGGATGCCCGGGATGAAGCCGCCGTACTTCTTCATGTTGTCGGCCACCTCAGTTGGATTGAAGGTGATCGATACGTAGAAGTAGCAGAAGAAGACGATGAGCACGAAATAGGTGAGCAGGTACCAGGTGCCGGTGCCCTTCGCGAAATGCTGCTCGACCCAGATGGCCCAGCCTGCCTGGCTGCCGGTCAGCTGCACCAGCAGCGTGGGCAGGAAGAGCAGGGATGAGGCGAAGATGACCGGAATGACGCCGGCCATGTTCACCTTCAGTGGGATGTAGGTGGACGTCCCGCCGTACATTCGCCGGCCGACCATGCGCTTGGCGTACTGCACCGGGATTCGCCGCTGGGCCTGCTCGACGAACACCACCAGGGCGATCACCACCAGGCCGACCAGCAGCGTCAGCGTGAACGTGAACGCCCCCCGACTGCCGAAGATCGAGGCGAACTGGCTGGGGATCGTCGCGATGATCGAGGTGAAGATGAGCAGCGACATGCCGTTGCCGATGCCTCGCTCGGTGATGAGCTCGCCGAACCACATGATGACCGAGGTGCCGGCCGTCATCACGACGATCATGACCAGGATCACCCAGACGGCATCATCGGGAATGATGCGCTCGTTGCAGCCCTGGAACAGGGCACCGGGCGTGCGGGCAAGCGACAGGATGGCCGTCGACTGCAGGATGGCCAGCCCGATCGTCAGGTACCGGGTGTACTGCGTGATCTTTGCCTGGCCGGCCTGTCCGTCCTTCTTCAGCGTCTCCAGCCGAGGGATCACGACCGTCAGGAGCTGCAGGATGATGCTGGCGGTGATGTACGGCATGATGCCGAGGGCGAAGACCGACAGCTGCAGCAGTGCCCCACCGCTGAACAGGTTCACCAGTGCGTAAACGGAGTTGTCCTGGACGACGTCGATACACCGCTGGATGGCGGAGTAGTCGACCCCAGGGGTGGGCAGCACAGACCCCAGCCGGAACAACGCCAGCAGCCCCAGGGTGAACAGGATCTTCTTGCGAAGATCCGGTGTTCGCAGGGCGGCCCCGAACGCACTGATGTGCACTGTGCCTCCCGACTAGAGTTCGGTCGCCGAACCGCCTGCGGCAAGGATCTTCTCACGTGCGCTGTCGGAGAACGCGTCGGCGCTCACCGATACCGCCACGGAGATCTCGCCCTGGCCGAGCACCTTGACCTTCTCGCCCCGGCGCACTGCGCCCTTGTCGACGAGATCGGCCACGGTGACCTCGCCGCCGCCCGGATACAGGCGCGCGAGGGTTGCGACGTTCACGACCTGGAACTCGACCTTGTTGGGGTTCTTGAACCCCTTCAGCTTGGGCAGCCGCATATGCAAGGGCATCTGTCCGCCCTCGAAGCGCGCCGGAACCTGATAGCGGGCCTTGGTTCCCTTGGTACCGCGACCCGCGGTCTTGCCCTTGGACGCCTCGCCGCGGCCCTTGCGGGTCTTCTCGGTCTTGGCTCCCGGTGCCGGACGCAGGTGATGGACCTTCAACGTCATCGCTACTCGACCTCCTCGACGACCACCAGGTGGGAGACCGTCTTCACCATGCCCCGGATCTCCGGACGATCCTCCTTGACCACTGAATCGCCGATGCGCTTCAGCCCCAGGGAGCGCAGCGTATTGCGCTGGCTCGACGTCCCACCGATCTCTGACTTCTTCTGGGTGACCTTCAGCCGCGCCATCAGGCACCTGCTCCCGCCGCGCGCGCACGAAGCAGGGATGCCGGAGCGACATCCTCCAGCGGCAGGCCACGACGCGCCGCCACCGCTTCCGGTCGCTCCAGGCCCTTCAGGGCGGCGACCGTCGCGTGCACGATATTGATGGCGTTGTCGGAGCCCATCGACTTGCTCAGGATGTCGTGCACGCCGGCGCACTCGAGCACCGCCCGGACGGGGCCGCCCGCGATGACGCCGGTGCCTGGCGCGGCCGGACGCAGCATGACGACACCCGCGGCTGCCTCGCCGGTGATGGGGTGCGGGATCGTCCCCTGGATCCGGGGCACCTTGAAGAAGTGCTTCTTGGCCTCTTCGACCCCCTTGGCGATCGCTGCCGGCACCTCCTTGGCCTTGCCGTATCCAACGCCTACCGTGCCCTCGCCATCGCCGACGACCACGAGCGCGGTGAAGCTGAAGCGCCGGCCGCCCTTGACCACCTTGGCGACCCGATTGATCGCGACGACCCGCTCGACGTATGCGGACTTCTCCTCACGAGGAGCGCGCTCCTTGCGGTCCTTGCGCTCGCCTGCGCCACCACCGCGACGCTGCGTTGCTGCCATGGGTTTCCCTCTCCTGCTTCCTGATCGTCCGGATGCGCCTAGAAGTCCAGGCCGCCTTCGCGGGCACCCTCGGCGAGGGCGGCCACGCGACCGTGGTACTTGTTGCCGCCGCGGTCGAAGACCACGGCTTGGATGCCTGCCTGCTTCGCGCGATCGGCGATGACCTTGCCCACCGTTCGGGCCTTGGCGGTCTTGTCGGCAGTGGCCTGGCGGACGTCGGACTCCATCGTGGACGCCGACACCAAGGTCCGGCCCACGGTATCGTCGACGACCTGGGCAACCATGTGCCTGGCTGAGCGGGTGACGACCAGGCGCGGGCGCTCTGGGGTCCCGGAGACCTTCTTGCGAACCCTGATGTGGCGACGCTTGCGACCCACGGCAACCTTGTTGCCTGAGCCGAGCTTGATGCCGAAGGAGCTCACTTCTTGCCTGCCTTCCCTGCCTTGCGGCGGATGACCTCACCCTCGTACCGCACGCCCTTGCCCTTATAGGGCTCCGGCTTGCGGATCTTGCGGATGTTGGCCGCGACCTCGCCGACCTTCTGCTTGTCGATCCCCTGCACCTTGAACTTCACCGGGCTGTCGACCTGGAAGCTGATGCCCTCCGGCGCGGTGACGACAACCGGGTGGCTGAAGCCCAGCTGGAACTCCAGGTCCGTGCCCTTTGCGGCGACTCGGTAGCCGGTACCAACGATCTCCAGGGTCTTCTCGAACCCCGAGGTCACCCCTGTGACCATGTTCGCGACGAGGGTCCGGGTGAGCCCGTGCAGCGAGCGCGAGCCGCGCTCGTCGTCCGGCCTGGTCACGACCAGGGTGTCGTCGACCTGGGAAACGACGATCGGCTCGGCCACGGCGAGGCTCAGCGAGCCCTTGGGGCCGGTGATCGTGATACGGCTGCCGGCGATTTCCGCCGTCACTCCGGCAGGTACGGAAATCGGCATTCGTCCGATGCGAGACATGTCAAGGCTCCCTTACCGCTACCAGACGTAGGCGAGGACTTCCCCGCCTACGCCCTTCTGCTGTGCCTGTCGATCCGTGAGCAGGCCGCTGGATGTCGACAGGATCGCGATCCCGAGCCCGCCGAGCACCCTCGGCAGGGCCGTGCTCTTCGCGTAGACGCGCAGACCCGGCTTGGAAACCCGGCGAAGCCCAGCGATGGAGCGCTCCCGGCTGGGCCCGTACTTCAGCTGCAGGGTGAGCGTGCGACCCACCGTGTCGTCGGACACGGAGTAGCCGCCGATGTAGCCCTCGCGCTTGAGGATCTCCGCGATAGCCACCTTCATCTTCGAATGGGGCATCGTCACGGACTCGTGGTACGCGGAGTTCGCATTGCGCAGCCGCGCAAGCATGTCCGCGATCGGGTCAGTCATTGTCATGTCTTGGCCTGTGGCCTTCCTCGCTGTGGTTTCCGTGGACCTGCAGCGTCGTGGTTACCAGCTGCTCTTGGTGACACCGGGCAGTTCGCCTGCGTGCGCCATCTGGCGCACGCACACGCGGCACAGCCCGAACTTGCGGTATACCGAGTGCGGCCGCCCGCACTTGGTGCACCGGGTGTACGCCCGGACCTTGAACTTCGGCTTCTTCTGCTGCTTCTGGATCAGCGCCTTCTTCGCCATGCTCAGGCCTCCTTGAACGGGAATCCGAGGAGACGCAGCAGTGCGCGTCCCTCGTCATCGTTCGCTGCGGTGGTCACGATCGTGATGTCCATTCCGCGGACCCGATCGATTCGGTCCTGGTCGATCTCATGGAACATGGACTGCTCATTGAGGCCGAATGTGTAGTTGCCACGGCCGTCGAACTGCTTCGGCGACAGGCCTCGGAAGTCCCGGATGCGCGGGAGCGCCACCGAGAGCAGCCGGTCGAGGAACTCCCACATCCGGTCATTGCGCAGCGTGACATGCGCACCGATCGGCTGGCCCTCGCGCAGCTTGAACTGGGCTATGGACTTGCGCGCCTTGGTGACCTGGGGCTTTTGGCCGGTGATGTCAGCGAGGTCGCGGATCGCGCCCTCGATCAACTTGGAGTCCCTGGCTGCCTCGCCAACGCCCATGTTCACGACGACCTTGGTCACCGTGGGCACCTGCATGACATTGCTGAAGGAGAACTCAGCCAGCAGCGCTGGCACGATCTCCTCGCGATAGCGCCTCTTGAGCCGAGGAATGTCGCGCGACTGGGTTGCCGTTGCCATGTCAGATGTCCTTACCCGAGCGACGAGAGACCCGAACGCTGCGCTCGGCATCGTAGGTAGAGCCATCAGGGCGCCGCTTCTCGACCTTCTCCCTGCGGTACCCAGTCCGGGTGGGCCGGCCGTCATCAGGGTCGACGACCATCACGTTCGAGACGTGAATCGGCGCCTCCGTCGTGATGATGCCGCCTGTCTTCGCGCCTCGCGCATTCTGCCCGACACGCGTGTGCTTCTTGATCCGGTTCACGCCCTCGACGATGATCCGGTCTGCCTCCGGCAGCACCTCGATCACCTTGCCCTTGACTCCGCGGTCCTTGCCGGTGATGACCTGCACCGTGTCGCCCTTGCGGATACGCAGCTTCGCCATGGCTACAGCACCTCCGGAGCCAGCGAGATGATCTTCATGAAGCGCTTCTCCCGCAACTCACGTCCCACCGGGCCGAAGATGCGCGTGCCGCGCGGCTCCCCATCGCCCTTGAGGATGACAGCGGCATTCTCGTCGAAGCGGATGTACGAGCCATCGGGGCGGCGGCGCTCCTTGCGCGTCCGGACGATGACGGCCTTCACCACCTCGCCCTTCTTCACCCCGCCCCCTGGGATCGCATCCTTGACCGTCGCGACGATGATGTCGCCGATCCCTGCGTAGCGCCGACCCGAGCCACCGAGCACGCGGATGCACAGCAACTCCTTGGCACCCGTGTTGTCGGCGACTCGTAGTCGCGACTCCTGCTGAATCACTGCCTTCTCCTGATCGTCTGCCGGTTCTCGCGCCAGAGCCTGGCGGAACTGCCTACTTGGCCTTCTCGAGGATCTCCACCACGCGCCACCGCTTGGTAGCCGATAGCGGACGAGTCTCCATGAGGAGCACTCGATCACCGATGCCCGCCGAATTCGCCTCGTCGTGGGCCTTGAGCTTGCTCGTGCGGCGAACGACCTTGCCGTACATCGGGTGCTTAAAGCGGTCCTCAACGGCCACGACGACCGTCTTGTCCATCTTGTCGCTCACCACCAGGCCCTCTCGGGTCTTGCGGTACCCGCGCTTCGCATCGCTCACGCCATCCTCTTTCGCACTCATGCCGTACCGCCCTCGAACGAGGTGATTCCGAGCTCACGCTCACGCAGGATCGTGTAGATCCGTGCGATGTCCTTGCGGACGGCACGCAGCCGTCCGTGGCTCTCCAGCTGGCCGGTCGCACCCTGGAAGCGCAGGTTGAACAGCTCTTCCTTCGCCTCGCGCAGCTTGGTCGCGAGCTCTGCGTCGTCCAGATTCCTCAGCTCGCCGACCTGTGTCCCTGCCGCCATCTAGTCCTCACCTGCTTCGTCGCGCCGAACGATGCGGCACTTCATGGGGAGCTTGTGCATCGCCCGGGTCAGGGCCGCCGTCGCGATCTTCTCGTCCGGGTAGGAGAGCTCGAACATCACGCGACCAGGCTTGACGTTTGCGATCCACCACTCCGGGGAGCCCTTGCCAGAGCCCATTCGCGTCTCAGCGGGCTTCTTGGTCAGCGGGCGATCCGGATAGATATTGATCCACACCTTGCCACCGCGACGGATGTGCCGGGTGATGGCGATACGAGCCGACTCGATCTGTCGGTTCGTGACGTAGGCCGGCTCGAGGGCCTGCAGGCCCAGGGTGCCGAAGGTCACCTTCGTGCCGCCCTTCGCCACGCCCCTGCGAGTGGGGTGGTGCTGCTTGCGGTGCTTGACGCGCCGTGGAATGAGCATCGATCAGCCCTCCTGCTCAGTCGCTGTCTCGGTCGACGGCACGGCCACCGAATCCTCGACGGCCTGCTCGGCGGCGTCCCCGCGGGCACGCCTCGGACGGCCTGCCACCGGTGCGCGCTGGCCGAGCCGGGCGGCGGCCGCGGCGGCCTCGCGCTCAGCTCGGCTGCTGAGCGCCTCGCCCTTGTAAATCCAGACCTTCACGCCGATGCGACCGAAGGTGGTTCGGGCCTCGTAGAAGCCGTAGTCGATATCCGCCCGAAGCGTGTGCAGGGGCACGCGGCCCTCGCGGTAGAACTCCGTTCGGGACATCTCCGCGCCGCCGAGTCGTCCGGATACCTGTACCCGGATCCCCTTGGCTCCGGCCTTCATCGTGCTCTGCATCCCCTTGCGCATGGCACGGCGGAATGACACCCGGCTGCTGAGCTGCTCGGCGATGCCCTGCGCAACGAGCTGCGCATCGATCTCCGGGTTCTTGACCTCGAGGATGTTCAGCTGCACCTGCTTGCCGGTCAGCTGCTCCAGATCTCCGCGGATGCGATCGGCCTCGGCACCGCGACGACCGATCACGATCCCCGGACGAGCCGTGTGGATGTCGACCCGCACCCGCTCACGAGTGCGCTCGATCTCCACCTTGGAGATGCCAGCCCGCTCCATGCCCTTGGACAGCAGGTTGCGGATCTTGACGTCCTCCTCGACGTAATCGCGGTAGCGCTGGCCGGACTTCGCGGAGTCAGCGAACCAGCGCGAGGTGAAGTCCGTGGTGATGCCCAGGCGGAAGCCGTGCGGGTTTACTTTCTGTCCCACGATCGGTTCACCCCTCCTTCTCAGCGGCCGAAGCCTTCTTCGCGGTGGCCTTCTTCGCTGGCGCCTTCTTCGCGGGCGCCTGCGCCGCCTCGGCCTGCTTGGTCGGAGCCTTCTTCGCTGGCGCCTTCTTCGCGGCCGCCTGCTTCGCCGGCGCCTGCGCTGCCTCGGCCTGCTTGGCCGGAGCCTTCTTCGCCGGGGCCTGCTCGGCCGGAGCCTTGGGTGCCGTGTCATCAGCGGGCTGAGCCGCCCTTTTCGCCGGGGCCGGCTTCGCCACCACAGGCGCCCGGCCATCGGAGACCACGACCGTTATGTGGCTGCTCCGCTTGCGGATGCGGTACGCGCGGCCCTGGGCACGCGGACGAATGCGCTTCATCGTCGGGCCCTCGTCGACGAAGGCCTCGCTCACCACCAGCGACCGGGCATCCATGGCGTGGTTGTTCGTCGCGTTGGCAATGGCACTGGCGAGCACCTTGCCCACGGGCTCGCTCGCGGCCTGCGGCGCGAAGGTCAGCACGGCCTGGGCGTCGGTCGCGCTCATCCCGCGGATGAGATCGATGACACGGCGCGCCTTCATGGGCGTGACGCGGACATACCGCGCTTGGGCCCTGGCTTCCATCATTTCCCCTTGCTGTCGAATGCTCTGTGGCGTGACCAGGCGGCGCCTAGCGGCGCTTCGCCTTCCGGTCTTCCTTGATATGGCCCTTGAAAGTCCGCGTCGGGGCGAACTCGCCCAGCTTGTGCCCGACCATGTTCTCCGACACGAAGACAGGCACATGCTTGCGACCGTCGTGCACTGCGATCGTGTGCCCGAGCATGGCCGGGATGATCATCGACCGCCGTGACCAGGTCTTGATCACGTTCTTGGTCCCGGCGTCGTTCTGGGCATCCACCTTCTTGAGCAGGTGGCCGTCCACGAATGGACCCTTCTTCAGGCTGCGTGGCATGGTGTCTTCCCTCAGCGCTTCTTGCCGGTCTTGCGGCGTCGGACGATGAACTTGTCACTGGCCTTGTTGGCCTTGCGGGTACGACCCTCAGGCCGACCTGCCGGGTTGACCGGGTGCCTGCCGCCGGAGGTCTTACCCTCGCCACCGCCGTGCGGGTGGTCGACCGGGTTCATGGCAACGCCACGCACCGTGGGCCGCTTGCCCTTCCAGCGCATCCGACCGGCCTTGCCCCAGTTGATGTTCGACTGCTCGGCATTGCCGACCTCGCCGACCGTCGCCCTCGACCGAAGGTCCACGTTCCGGATCTCGCCTGACGGCATCCGCAGCTGCGCGTATGGACCGTCCTTGGCGACGAGCTGCACGCTCGTGCCAGCGGAGCGGGCGATCTTGGCCCCGCCACCCGGACGGATCTCGACGGCGTGGATCACGGTGCCGACCGGGATGTTGCGCAACGGCAGGTTGTTGCCCGGCTTGATGTCGGCGCCCGGCCCCGTCTCGATCGGATCACCCTGCTTGAGCCGGTTCGGCGCCAGGATGTAGCGCTTCTCGCCGTCCGCGAAGTGCAGCAGGGCGATTCGAGCCGTCCGGTTGGGGTCGTACTCGATGTGCGCGACCCGTGCCGGCACGCCATCCTTATCGGCGCGCCTGAAATCGATCAGTCGATAGGCACGCTTGTGGCCACCGCCCTGGTGCCTGGTAGTGATCTTGCCTGAGTTGTTGCGTCCGCCCTTCTTGGGCAGCGGGCGCACGAGTGACTTCTCCGGCTCCGACCGCGTGATCTCGACGAAGTCGGCCACGCTGGAGCCACGACGGCCCGGTGTGGTCGGCTTGTACTTGCGGATTCCCATGTTCTTCGTCCTTTGGTCGTCGACCCGGTCAGGAGACCGGTCCTCCGAAGATGTCGATGCGGTCGCCTGCCTGCACGGAGACGATGGCGCGCTTGGTGGCGGCGCGCCGGCCATAGCCGAACTTCGTGCGGATGCGCTTGCCTTCACGGTTGCTGGTGTTCACCGCGGTGACCTTCACGCCGAAGACCCGCTCGACCGCGATCTTGATCTGCGTCTTATTGGCGTCCGGTGCCACGATGAAGGTGTACTTGTTCTCGTCGAGCAGGCCATAGCTCTTCTCCGAGATGACCGGCGCGAGCAGGATGTCCCGTGGGTCTGCGATTCTCATGCGGAGGCCTCACTCTCGGACGCGACTGCCTTGAGGGCCTTGCCCTTCGGCGGCCCGGCCAGGAATGCATCCAGGGCAGTCTTGGTGAACACGACGTCGTCACTCACCAGCACGTCGTAGGTGTTGAGCTGGTCGACGAACATCACGTGCACGGCGGCTGCATTCCGCAGGCTCAGGCCAGCGGTGTCCTCGCCTCGGGCGATCACCACGAGGATGCGCTCGCGCAGCCCGAGGCTGGCAAGGGCGGCGAGTGCCTGCTTGGTCGAGGGGACGTCTCCGGTGACCACCTCAGAGAGGACATGGATCCGGCCATCGCGGGCCCGATCCGAGAGCGCGCCCCGCAGGGCCGCCGCCTTCATCTTCTTCGGGGTCCGCTGCGTGTAGTCGCGGGGCGTCGGGCCGTGCACCACTCCGCCGCCGGTGAACTGCGGCGCACGGATCGAGCCCTGACGCGCCCGGCCGGTGCCCTTCTGCTTGTAGGGCTTCCTGCCCCCGCCGCTGACCTCGCCGCGGTTCTTCGTGTCGTGGGTGCCCTGGCGCGCGGCAGCGAGCTGGGCAACGACCACCTGATGCATCAAGGGAACGTTCACCTGCACGTCGAAGATCTCGGCCGGCAGGTCGACCGAGCCCGCGGAGGCGCCCGCGGGCGTTCGAATCTCGATGGCGGTCATCGGACGTTCTCCTTTGCTGCCGTGCGCACGAACACCAGGCCGCCCTTCGGGCCCGGAACGGCGCCCTTGATCAGAATCAGGCCCTGCTCGGCATCAACGCCCTGCACCTGCAGGTTCTGGGTCGTCTGACGCTCGCTGCCCATGCGACCGGCCATCTTCATCCCGGGGAACACCCGACCGGGTGTCGCGCAGCCTCCGATCGAGCCCGGCGACCGATGCTTGCGCTCCACGCCGTGCGATGCACGCAAACCGGAGAACCCGTGGCGCTTCATGACGCCGGCGAATCCCTTGCCCTTGGTCGTGCCGATCACGTCGACGACCTGCCCGGCCTCGAACGTGTCGGCGCCTACCTCCTGGCCGAGGGCGTACTCGGAGGCATCGTCAGTCCGGATCTCCACCAGGTGTCGCCGCGGTGTGACGCCAGCCTTGGCGAAGTGGCCGGTCAGCGGCTTGGTGACCTTGCGCGGGTCGATCGCCCCGAAGGCGATCTGCACGGCTGAGTAGCCGTCCTTCTCCGGGGTGCGCACCTGGGTCACCACGCAGGGCCCGGCCTGAACCACGGTCACGGGAACGACCTTGTTGTTGTCGTCCCAGACCTGGGTCATGCCGAGCTTGGTGCCCAGGACTGCCTTCACGTTGCTGCCCATCGTCAGTTCGTCCTTACAGCTTGATCTCGATGTCGACGCCGGCGGGCAAGTCCAGCCGCATGAGCGAGTCGACAGTCTTGGGCGTGGGGTCGAGGATGTCGATGAGGCGCTTGTGCGTCCGCATCTCGAAGTGCTCGCGGCTGTCCTTGTACTTGTGGGGCGAGCGGATGACGCAGTAGACGTTCTTCTCCGTCGGCAGCGGCACCGGGCCCGCAACCTGCGCACCAGTTCGCGTCACCGTCTCGACGATCTTGCGCGCCGATGAGTCGATGACCTCGTGGTCGTAGGCCTTGAGCCTGATGCGGATCTTCTGTCCCGCCATGGTGGCTGGTGTCCTTACTTCTCGTGTGCCGATGCTTCGATGGAGTCGTGCCGGGGGCAGCGGTGAGCGGCTGCCCCCGGCAGCTGACTACTTGGTGATCTTGGTGACGCGACCGGCACCGACGGTGCGGCCACCCTCGCGGATGGCGAACCGAAGGCCCTCCTCCATGGCGATGGGCTGGATGAGCTCCACCTTCATGTCGGTGTTGTCGCCGGGCATGACCATGTCCTTGCCCTCCGGAAGCGTGACCACGCCGGTGACATCCGTCGTCCGGAAGTAGAACTGCGGCCGGTAGTTGTTGAAGAACGGCGTGTGCCGGCCGCCCTCGTCCTTGGACAGGATGTACACCTGCGCGTCGAACTCGGTGTGCGGAGTGATCGAGCCCGGCTTGCAGACGACCTGCCCGCGCTCGACATCCTCGCGCTTGGTCCCGCGCAGCAGCAGGCCGACGTTCTCGCCCGCCTGGCCCTCGTCGAGCAGCTTGCGGAACATCTCCACGCCGGTGACGGTCGTCTTCGACGGCGGCCCGGGGCGGATGCCGACGATCTCGACCTCTTCGTTCACCTTGACGATGCCGCGCTCGATACGGCCGGTCACCACGGTGCCGCGGCCGGTGATGGTGAAGACATCCTCGACGGGCATGAGGAACGGCTTGTCGACCTCGCGCTCCGGGGTCGGGATGTAGGAGTCGACCGCGTTCATCAGCTCCAGGATCGCCTCGCCCCACTTCGCATCACCCTGCAGGGCCGGGAAGGCTGCGACGCGAACGACCGGGATGTCGTCGCCGGGGAACTCGTAGCTCGACAGCAGCTCGCGAACCTCCATCTCGACAAGCTCCAGGAGATCCTCGTCATCGACCATGTCGCACTTGTTCAGGGCGACGACGATGGAGGGCACGCCGACCTGGCGGGCCAGGAGGACGTGCTCCTTGGTCTGCGGCATCGGGCCGTCGGTTGCCGCCACCACCAGGATGGCCCCGTCCATCTGGGCCGCGCCGGTGATCATGTTCTTGATGTAGTCGGCGTGCCCGGGGCAGTCGACGTGCGCGTAGTGCCGGGCCTCGGTCTGGTACTCCACGTGCGCGATCGAGATCGTGATACCGCGCTGGCGCTCCTCCGGGGCCTTGTCGATCATGTCGAACGGCGTGAAGGGGTTCACGTCCGGGTACTTGTCATGCAGCACCTTGGTGATCGCAGCGGTCAGCGTCGTCTTGCCATGGTCGATGTGACCGATGGTGCCGATGTTGACGTGCGGCTTGGTGCGCTCAAACTTGGCCTTCGCCACTTGAGTTCTCCTTCTTCCTGCCGTCCGGCGTTATCGCGGATCGGTTTCTTGATTCGTTTCTTCGGCTGTGCTTCGTGATCCGCGACTACTCGCCGCGAGCCTTCGCGATGATCTCCGTGGCCACGTTCGACGGAACCTGGGCATAGGAGTCAAACTGCATGCTGTAGCTGGCCCGGCCCTGGGTGCGACTGCGCAGGTCGCCCACGTAGCCGAACATCTCCGAGAGCGGGACGATCGCACGCACGACGCGCGCACCGCTGCGCTCCTCCATGGCCTGGATCTGACCGCGCCTGGAGTTCAGGTCGCCGATCACATCGCCCATGAAGTCCTCGGGGGTGGTGACCTCGACCGCCATCATCGGCTCCAGGAGCACCGGGCCTGCCTTGCGCGCGGCCTCCTTGAAGGCCATCGATCCCGCGATCTTGAAGGCAAGCTCGGAGGAGTCGACGTCGTGGTAGGCGCCGTCCTGCAGGGTGACCGTGATGTCGACCATCGGGTAGCCCGCCAGGACGCCGTTCTCCATCGCCTCCTGGCAGCCCGCGTCGACCGACGGGATGTACTCCCTGGGGATTCGACCACCGGTCACCTTGTTCTCGAAGACGTAGCCTCCCTCGGCCTCCGCCGTCGGCGCGATATCGATGATGACCCGGCCGAACTGGCCGGACCCGCCGGTCTGCTTCTTGTGCGTGTAGTCGACCTTCTCCACCTTCTTGGTGATGGTCTCCCGGTACGCCACCTGTGGCTTGCCGACGTTCGCCTCGACCTTGAACTCGCGCTTCATCCGGTCGACGAGCACCTCGAGGTGCAGCTCGCCCATGCCGCCGATGATGGTCTGGCCGGTCTCCTCGTCCGTGCGGACATGGAAGGTGGGATCCTCCTCCGCCAGTCGCTGGATCGCGACCCCGAGCTTGTCCTGGTCGCCCTTGGACTTCGGCTCGATCGCGATGTGGATGACCGGAGCGGGGAACGACATCGACTCCAGGACCACGGGATTGGCCGGGTCGCACAGGGTCTCGCCGGTCGTGGTGTCCTTCAGGCCCATCACTGCCACGATGTCGCCCGCGCCCACAGCGTCGATCTCCTCGCGCTTGTTGGCGTGCATCCGGTAGATCTTGCCGATCCGCTCCTTGCGATCCTTGACGCTGTTGAGCACCTGGGTGCCGGTCTGGAGTCGGCCGGAGTAGACCCGAACGTAGGTGAGCTTGCCCAGGTGCGGATCCGTCATGATCTTGAAGGCCAGGGCCGCGAAGGGCTCCGTGTCACTCGGCTTCCGCTCGACCTTGACATCCTCGTGCCCGGGCTTGTGGCCCTCGATCGCGAGGATGTCGAGCGGGCAGGGCAGGTAGGCCACGACGGCGTCCAGCATCGGCTGGACACCCTTGTTCTTGAACGCGGAGCCGGTCAGCACGGGCGTCAGCTTGTAGGCGAGTGTGGCCCGGCGGATACCTGCCTGGATCTCCTCCACGGAGAGCTCCTCGCCGTCAAGGAACTTCTCCATGATCGCGTCATCCGCCTCCGAGAGGGTCTCGAGCAGCCGCTCGCGGTACTCATTGGCCTGGTCGACCATGTCGGCCGGGATCTCCTCGACCGTGTAGTCCTCGCCCTTCTGGGTCTCCCCGCGCCAGGTCAGCGCGCGCATCCCCACGAGGTCGACCACGCCGAGGAAGTCCGACTCGGCACCGATGGGCAGTTGCACGACCAGCGGGACCGCATTGAGCCTGGAGACGATCATGTCGACGCACCGGAAGAAGTCGGCCCCGGTGCGATCGAGCTTGTTCACGAAGCAGATGCGCGGCACGTTGTACTTGTCGGCCTGCCGCCACACCGTCTCTGACTGGGGCTCGACGCCGGCGACGCCATCGAAGACCGTGACCGCGCCATCGAGCACGCGCAGCGACCGCTCCACCTCGACGGTGAAGTCAACGTGCCCAGGGGTATCGATGATGTTGATGGTGTGGTTCTTCCAGTGGCACGTCGTCGCAGCTGAGGTGATGGTGATGCCGCGCTCCTGCTCCTGCTCCATCCAGTCCATGGTGGCCGCGCCCTCATGGACCTCACCGATCTTGTAGTTGATGCCCGTGTAGAACAGGATCCGCTCGGTGGTCGTGGTCTTGCCCGCGTCGATATGCGCCATGATCCCGATGTTTCGGACCTTGGCGAGATCGAGGCTCGTCTGGGTAGACACGGTGTTCTCCGTTGCTTTCGTAGGTTCGGTGGTGCCGGTTACCAGCGATAGTGGGCGAAGGCCTTGTTGGACTCCGCCATCTTGTGGGTGTCCTCGCGCTTCTTCACGGCAGCGCCGAGGCCATTGGACGCGTCGAGGATCTCGTTCATCAGCCGCTCGGTCATCGTCTTCTCTCGACGCTGCCGCGAGTAGCCGATGAGCCAGCGCAGGGCCAGGGTGGTGCTGCGCCCGGCCTTCACCTCGACCGGAACCTGGTACGTCGCACCGCCCACGCGCCGGGAGCGCACCTCGAGGGTGGGCTTGACGTTGTCAAGGGCGCGCTTGAGGGTCTGCACCGGGTCGGTGCCGGTCTTGTCGCGGCACCCCTCGAGGGCGCCGTAGACGATGCGCTCGGCCACCGAGCGCTTGCCGTCGAGCAGCACCTTGTTGATCAGCTGGGTCACCAGGGGTGAGCTATACACCGGGTCGATGACCACGGCCCGCTTGGCAGCTGGTCCCTTGCGAGGCATCAGCCCTTCTCCTTCTTCGCGCCGTAGCGGGATCGAGCCTGCTTGCGGTTCTTCACGCCCTGGGTATCGAGCGCACCGCGGATGACCTTGTAGCGAACGCCCGGCAGGTCGCGTACGCGACCGCCGCGGACCAGCACGATCGAGTGCTCCTGCAGGTTGTGCCCCACGCCCGGGATGTAGGCCGTGATCTCGACACCGGAGGTCAGCCGCACGCGAGCCACCTTGCGCAGCGCCGAGTTCGGCTTCTTGGGCGTCGTGGTGTACACGCGGGTGCACACCCCACGGCGCTGCGGGCTGCCCTTGAGGGCCGGGGCCTTGGTCTTGGTGACCTTGTCCTGTCGGCCCTTGCGGACCAACTGCTGGATCGTTGGCACTCGAAGCCTTCCTTACGTGCGTCCTGCTGCCGAAAGTCCGCTGCGGCCGCGTCCGCCCGGACTCCGACCCACGCGGTCGGGCGTGTCGCAGCGCCTCTGGGCGCGCACAACCGCCAGATCGTGGGTGGATCCCGGGATCATGTGATCGGCCCGTGCGCTTCTCATGGGGAAGCCGCGCACGACGGGATGTACCTGAGGTCTCAGGCACGGGGGGGAAATCTACCGGGCGGGCTCGCCTACGTCAAAACGGCCTCCGGACGCCCGCGAATCGGACGTCGTCCCGGCTCGTCAGACGCTCCCCGATGACGCATCAAGGGCGCCGATCGCGACAGCGACCACGACGAACACCAGCGACATGAGCAGGATCGCGGCATACAGGCCGATGTTGATCCAGGACACGACCTTGGCCGCCATCGACAGCCCGCCGCCCTGCACGGCGCCGCCGGAGGCGCGGATCTCGCGGTCAGCCCGGGCCGCGAACACCAGGGCGATGATGGCCGGCACGATCGGGCACACCAGCCAGGAGGCCACGGCCAGGATCAGCGCGACGATCGCGCTGCTGGAGGTGGCAGGGCTCGAGCTCGCCGGGAAGGCGTTCGGCGGCTGCCCGTACGGCTGCGGATAGCCAGCAGGATAGGCCGGCGGGTAGCCGCCGTAGGCCTGGGGCTGGGCAGTTCCACCGGGCGTCGGATAGCCGGGGGCCTGGGGATAGCCGATGGGAGGGTACCCAGGGGACGGATAGCCCGGGGACGGATAGCCCGGGGACGGATAGCCCGGGGACGGATAGCCAGGGGACGGATAGCCAGGGGACGGGACATAGCCAGCAGCGGGATAGGCCTGCGTCGTTGCCGCAGGGGCTGGCTCGGGCGCGCTCGGCTCGGATGACACCACGGCCTGGTCAGGCGCCGGTGACGCAGCCGATGCCCGCCACGGTTCGGTCCCCCCGGTGCCTGAGGTCGCTGCCTCGTCTGAGACCGGCTGCGGTACGCCGGTGGAATCGTCCGAATGCTGGGGAATCTGCTCGCTCATGACCGCACTGTAATCCGCTCCCCTGAATGCGACAGGGCCAGCCATCGGATGACGATGACTGGCCCTGCCGCGGCTGCCTCAGGCGTTGTATCCGCGGTAGTCGAAGTCCTCCAGCGGAACCGCTGCACCGGTGGTGCTGGCGAAGGCGGTGTAGTCGAAGTCGTCGTATCCGGAGAAGGTCGCGTACATGGCAGCCTTCGCCTCCTCGGTCGGCTCGACCCGGATGTTGCGGTAGACGGGCATGCCCGTCCCCGCCGGGATGAGCTTGCCGAGGATGACGTTCTCCTTCAGTCCGAGCAGCGGATCGCTCTTGGCGTGGATAGCCGCATCGGTCAGCACCCGGGTGGTCTCCTGGAAGGATGCCGCCGACAGCCAGGACTCCGTTGCGAGGGAGGCCTTGGTGATGCCCATGAGCTCAGGCCGGCCGGCGCCGGGTCGGCCGCCCTCCATCACCACCTGGCGGTTGCGGTTCTCGAAGCTGGCCCGATCCACGACGTCGCCGGTCAGGAACCCCGAGTCGCCATCGTCGATGATCGTGACGCGCTTGAGCATCTGCCGGACGATCACCTCGATGTGCTTGTCGTGGATCGACACGCCCTGGGAGCGATAGACCTCCTGTACCTGCTCCACCAGGTGGAGCTGGACCTGTCGCTGCCCCAGGATCCGCAGGACCTGCTTGGGGTCGACCGCGCCCACGACGAGCTGCTGGCCGACGGCCACATGCTGGCCGTCCTCCACGAGCAGTCGCGCGCGCTTGGAGACCGGATGCGCCATCTCCTCCGATCCGTCATCGGGGATCACGACGATCTTGCGGGTCTTGTCCATGTCGTCGATGCGAACCCGGCCGCTCACCTCGCTGATCGGTGCCACGCCCTTCGGGGTCCGAGCCTCGAAGAGCTCCACCACACGGGGAAGGCCGTGGGTGATGTCCTCGCCAGCGACACCGCCTGTGTGGAAGGTGCGCATGGTGAGCTGGGTTCCCGGCTCGCCGATCGACTGCGCGGCGATGATGCCGATCGCCTCCCCGACATCAACCAGCTTGCCGGTCGCCATCGACTTGCCGTAGCACATCGCGCAGGTGCCCACCTTGCTCTCGCAGGTGAGGACGGAGCGGACCCGCAGCTCGGCCACGCCCAGGCCGACGAGTTCCTCCAGTCTGGGAGTGGTGAGCTCCTCCCCAGCCGTGGCCACGACCGTCCCGTCGACCTCGACATCGCGTGCCAGCACGCGCGAGGACACGGAGGTATCGAGGTTGTCGACCGGGCGGAGCCCCGATCCGGTCTCCTCGGCGATGGGGACAGCGGTGCTGCGATCGGTGAAGCAGTCGATCTCGCGGACGATGACGTCCTGGGAGACGTCGACCAGCCGTCGGGTGAGGTAGCCGGAGTCGGCCGTTCGCAGCGCGGTGTCGGCGAGTCCCTTTCGCGCGCCGTGGGTAGAGATGAAGTACTCCAGCACCGACAGGCCCTCGCGGAAGTTGGACTTGATCGGACGGGGGATGATCTCGCCCTTCGGATTGGCCACCAGGCCGCGCATGCCCGCGATCTGGCGGACCTGCATGTAGTTCCCTCGCGCACCGGAGTCGACCATCATGTGCACCGGGTTGGTCAGCGGGAAGTTCTCCTGCATGGCCTTGGCGACCTCGTCCGTCGCCCTCGTCCAGATCTCGATCAGCTCCTGGCGGCGCTCGGAGTCGGTGATCAGGCCGCGCTCGTACTGCTTTTGGACCTTGTCGGCCTTCTCCTCAGCCGACGCGAGCAGTTCCGCCTTGCTCGGCGGGGTGACCACGTCGGAGATCGAGATCGTGACGCCTGAGCGCGTGGCCCAGTGGAAGCCGAGTGCCTTCAGCTTGTCCAGGGTGTCGGCGACCTCGACCTTGGGGTAGAGCTCCGCGAGTCGGTTGACCGTCTGGCCGAGGACCTTCTTGTCGACGATCGCGTTGACATACGGGTAGTCCGCCGGCAGCGCCTCGTTGAAGATCGCCCGGCCGAGGGTCGTCTTCAAGGTGAACGGATCACCCGGCTGCCAGCCCTGCGGAACCTGGAACCCGAGCGGAGGCGTGCCGTCGGTGATGCGCAGCGTCACCTCGGCCTGCCTCGACAGGTCGCCGGCGTCGAAGGCCATGATGGCCTCGGCGACCGATGCGAAGGCGCGCCCCTCGCCCCTGCCACCAGGCTCGGCCATCGTCAGCGAGTAGATGCCGAGCACCATGTCCTGGGTCGGGGTCGTGATCGGACGCCCGTTCGCCGGAGACAGGATGTTGTTGCTTGAGAGCATCAGGATCCGGGCCTCGGCCTGTGCCTCTGCCGACAGGGGCAGATGCACCGCCATCTGATCACCGTCGAAGTCGGCATTGAACGCCGTGCACACCAGCGGGTGGATCTGGATGGCCTTGCCCTCGATGAGCTGCGGCTCGAAGGCCTGGATGCCGAGCCGGTGCAGGGTCGGTGCCCGGTTGAGCAGGACCGGATGCTCGGCGATGACCTCTTCCAGGACATCCCACACCACCGGACGCGACCGCTCGACCATGCGCTTGGCGCTCTTGATGTTCTGGGCGTGGTTCAGGTCGACCAGCCGCTTCATCACGAAGGGCTTGAACAGCTCCAGCGCCATCTGCTTCGGCAGTCCGCACTGGTGCAGCTTCAGCTGCGGGCCGACGACGATGACCGAACGGCCCGAGTAGTCGACGCGCTTGCCGAGCAGGTTCTGGCGGAACCGGCCCTGCTTTCCCTTCAGCATGTCGGACAGTGACTTCAGGGCTCGGTTGCCCGGCCCGGTGACCGGCCGACCGCGTCGGCCGTTGTCGAAGAGCGCGTCAACCGCCTCCTGCAGCATGCGCTTCTCGTTGTTCACGATGATCTCCGGAGCGCCGAGGTCGAGCAGGCGCTTGAGGCGGTTATTCCGGTTGATCACGCGGCGGTACAGATCGTTCAGGTCGGACGTCGCGAAGCGACCGCCATCGAGCTGAACCATCGGCCGCAGGTCCGGCGGGATCACGGGCACGGCATCGAGGACCATGCCCTGCGGGCTGTTCGTCGTATTGAGGAAGGCGGTGACGACCTTCAGCCGCTTCAGGGCCCGGGTCTTCTTCTGCCCCTTGCCGGTGTCGACGATCTCCCGCAGGGTCGCTGCCTCGGCCTCGAGGTCGAAGGACTGCAGGCGCTTCTGGATGGCGGCGGCACCCATGCCACCGTCGAACCACCGCCCGTATCGGTCGCGCATCTCACGGAACAGCAGCTCGTCGCCCTCGAGATCCTGCACCTTCAGGGCGCGGAAGCGGTCGAAGATCCGGTCCAGCCGCTCGATGTCGGCATCGGCACGTCGGCGGATCGCCGCCATCTCACGCTCACCGGACTCGCGCACCTTGCGACGCACATCGGACTTCGCGCCCTCGGCCTCGAGCTCGGCGAGATCGGCCTCCAGCTTCTTGGCGCGGTTCTCGATGTCGGAGTCCCGGCGGTTGGCGATCTGCTTCTTCTCCACGCCGAGCTGGTTCTCCAGGGAGGGCAGCGCCTCATGGCGGCCCTCCTCGTCGACCCAGGTGATCATGTAGGCCGCGAAGTAGATGACCTTCTCAAGGTCCTTGGGTGCCAGGTCCAGCAGGTATCCCAGCCGGCTCGGAACGCCCTTGAAATACCAGATGTGGGTCACCGGCGCAGCGAGCTCGATGTGCCCCATCCGCTCACGCCGGACCTTGGCCCGGGTCACCTCCACGCCGCAGCGCTCGCAGATGATGCCCTTGAACCGGACCCGCTTGTACTTGCCGCAGTAGCACTCCCAGTCGCGTGTCGGCCCGAAGATCTTCTCGCAGAACAGGCCATCCTTCTCCGGCTTGAGCGTGCGGTAGTTGATGGTCTCAGGCTTCTTCACCTCGCCATGCGACCACGTCCGGATGTCCTCCGCCGTGGCCAGGCCGATACGCAGTTCGTCGAAGAAGTTGACGTCAAGCACTGTGTGGTGTCCTTCGCTTCGTTATCTGATCGTCTGATGGCTTCGGTGCGCCCTGGGGACCTAGAGCTCGTCCACGCTGCTGGGCTCGCGGCGGGACAGGTCGATGCCGAGCTCCTCGGCAGCGCGGAAGACGTCGTCATCGGTATCGCGCATCTCGATCGAGACGCCATCGCTGGAGAGCACCTCGACGTTGAGGCACAGCGACTGCATCTCCTTGACCAGCACCTTGAACGACTCGGGGATGCCGGGCTCAGGAATGTTCTCGCCCTTGACGATGGCCTCGTACACCTTGACTCGGCCCAGGACGTCATCGGACTTGATGGTCAGCAGCTCCTGCAGCGCATAGGCAGCGCCGTAGGCCTCCAGTGCCCACACCTCCATCTCGCCGAACCGCTGACCGCCGAACTGGGCCTTTCCGCCCAGCGGCTGCTGCGTGATCATCGAGTACGGGCCGGTCGACCTGGCGTGGATCTTGTCGTCGACCAGGTGCAGCAGTTTCAGGATGTAGATGTACCCGACGGTGACCCGCCCCGGGAAGGGCTCGCCGCTGCGGCCATCGAAGAGATGCGCCTTGCCGTCCGGGCCGACCAGGGTGAATCCGTCGTCGGTCGGCAGCGTGGACTCAAGCACGAGGGCAAGCTCGTCCTCCTTGGCTCCGTCGAAGACCGGGGTAGCGACCTTCGTCCGGCGGGGCGCCTGCTGGACCTGCGCTGGCAAGTGCCTGGCACGCGGATCCGACGGGTCGACCTTCCAGCCTGCCGCCGCAGCCCAGCCCAGGTGCGTCTCCAGGATCTGGCCGACATTCATCCGGCCGGGCACGCCCAGGGGGTTCAGCACCACGTCGACCGGAGTGCCGTCCTCGAGGAAGGGCATGTCCTCTGCGGGCAGGATCTTCGCGATGACGCCCTTGTTGCCATGTCGGCCGGCCAGCTTGTCGCCCTCGGTGATCTTGCGCTTCTGGGCGATGTACACGCGCACCAGGCGATTGACCCCGGGCGGGAGATCGTCGCCCTCATCGGCGTCGAAGACCCGGATGTCGATGATCTTCCCCGACTCGCCATGCGGCACCTTCAGCGAGGTGTCGCGCACCTCGCGGGCCTTCTCGCCGAAGATGGCGCGCAGGAGGCGCTCCTCGGGCGTGAGCTCGGTCTCGCCCTTGGGCGTCACCTTGCCGACCAGGATGTCGCCGGGCACGACGTCGGCACCGATGCGGATGATCCCCCGCTCGTCGAGATC
This sequence comes from Actinomycetales bacterium, assembly GCA_018970025.1. GTDB lineage: Bacteria > Actinomycetota > Actinomycetes > S36-B12 > S36-B12 > REEB460. Next base: position 65,832 of record JAGWXF010000006.1, read on the forward strand.
GGCCAGCACCTCCTCCGCGACGTTGGGGATATCGCGGGTGATCTCCTCCGGCCCGAGCTTGGTGTCTCGGGCATCGATCTCATGCTCCTCGATATGAATCGATGAGAGCACGTCGTCCTGGACGAGACGCTGGTTAAGGATGATGGCGTCCTCGTAGTTGTGGCCCTCCCACGGCATGAAGGCCACCAGGAGGTTCTTGCCCAGGGCCATCTCGCCCAGCTCGGTCGAGGGACCGTCGGCCAGCACCTGGCCTCGCTCGACGCGATCGCCCTCCGACACGACCGGACGCTGGTTGAAGCAGGTGCCCTGGTTGGAGCGATGGAACTTCTCCAGGCGGTACGTGCGGTAGTCGCCTGCGTCCTCCATCACGGTGATCGAGTCGGCGGACAGCTCGGTCACGACCCCAGCCTCGATCGCTGTGACGATGTCAGCTGCGTCGTAGGCCGCACGGAACTCCATGCCGGTGCCGACGAGCGGTGACTCGGATCGCAGCAGGGGCACTGCCTGACGCTGCATGTTGGACCCCATGAGCGCGCGATTGGCGTCATCGTGCTCCAGGAACGGGATCATCGCGGTCGCGACCGACCACAGCTGCCGCGGGGAGACGTCCATGTAGTCGACGTCCTTCGGCGAGACGTAGTCGACCTCGCCGCCCTTGCGGCGCACCAGGACGCGATCGTCCGTCATCCGGCCGTCGTCATCGATCATGGTGTTGGCCTGGGCCACGACGTGCAGATCCTCCTCGTCAGCGGTCAGGTAGTCGATCTCGTCGGTGACCCGGCCGTCGACGACCTTGCGATATGGCGTCTCCACGAAGCCGAACGCGTTCACCCGGCCGTACGTCGACAGTGAGCCGATCAGGCCGATGTTGGGGCCTTCCGGGGTCTCGATCGGGCACATCCGGCCGTAGTGGGACGGGTGCACGTCCCGAACCTCGAAGCCGGCGCGCTCTCGAGACAGGCCGCCGGGACCGAGGGCCGACAGCCGGCGCTTATGGGTCAGGCCGGCCAGCGGATTGGTCTGGTCCATGAACTGCGACAGCTGGGACGTCCCGAAGAACTCCTTGATGGACGCCACGACCGGACGGATGTTGATGAGGGTCTGCGGGGTGATGGCCTCGACATCCTGCGTGGTCATCCGCTCGCGAACCACCCGCTCCATGCGCGACAGGCCGGTGCGGATCTGGTTCTGGATCAGCTCGCCGACCGTGCGCAGGCGGCGATTGCCGAAGTGGTCGATGTCGTCGGTCTCGACCTGGACCTCGCCCCGGGGGCCGACGATCGTGGGCAGGCCCGCGTGCAGGCGGACGAGGTACTCGATTGCCTGGACGATGTCCTCCAGGGTGAGCACGCTCTGGATCAGCGGCAGGTCCAGGCCCAGCTTCTTGTTCACCTTGTAGCGGCCGACCTTGGCCAGGTCGTATCGCTTGGGGTTGAAGTAGAAGTTGTCGAGCAGGTTGCGCGCGTTCTCAACCGTCGGCGGCTCGCCGGGGCGCAGCTTGCGGTAGATGTCGAGCAGGGCATCGTCCTGGGTCGTGATGTGGTCCTTCTCCAGGGTTGCCATGAACGTCTCGTACTCGCCGAAGCGCTCGGCGATCTGCTCGGTAGTCATGCCCAGGGCCTTGAGCAGGACGGTCACCGGCTGCTTGCGCTTGCGGTCAACGCGGACGGCGACGAGGTCCTTCTTGTCGATCTCGAACTCCAGCCACGCCCCTCGGCTGGGGATGATCTTGGCGACGTACACGTCTTTGTCGGTCGCCTTGTCGACTGACCGCTCGAAGTAGGCGCCCGGGGAGCGAACGAGCTGGGAGACCACGACCCGCTCGGTGCCGTTGATGATGAAGGTGCCCTTCGGCGTCATCAGGGGGAAGTCGCCCATGAAGACGGTCTGGGACTTGATCTCGCCGGTCTCGTTGTTGGTGAACTCGGCGGTGACGAACAGGGGTGCGGAGTAGGTGAAGTCCTTCTCCCGGCACTGGTCGACCGTGTACTTCGGCGGCTCGAAGCGGTGATCGCGGAAGGACAGCGACATCGCGCCGGCGAAGTCCTCGATCGGGCTGATCTCCTCGAAGATCTCCGTCAGGCCGGACACCTGCGGAATCTCGGTATTGCCGGCAGCGATGGCCGCCTGCACCCGGGCCTGCCATTGCTCTCCCCCGAGCAGCCAGTCGAAGCTGGAGGTCTGCAGGGCGAGCAGGTCGGGGGCTGCCAGCGGCTCGCGGATCTTGGCGAAGGATGCTCGGTGGAGTCCGGGGGACAGGGGGGTGACGTCCGACGACGCGGTCAACTGGGTTCCTTCCACAGGCGGTTCACGATGCCTGCCCATGACGGCCGGCCTGGCTTGTCACGTTGGCCCCGATGTTCGAGACCCACTTCTTGCCAGGCAGGGGGATCCACGTCATGAAGATCCGGTGAAATAGGCAGCGCAAAGCGGCAGCATACCCGACCGGGCAAGCCGCTGTCGAACTCGGGTGCGGCGGCCGCTTCTCCTCGATCCCGCCTGGGGCGTGGCCTTCGACAGCACGGCCACGCAGTTCAGCAGGCAGATCATCGATCCACGGTTCGCATCCCGAGCGGAACACGTCCGAGAGGATGGTTGCCGGACGGACCCAGGTGAGTCAAGTCCGACGCACCGGACTGTGACCATTCCGCAACCTTTCCCCGCCCCTCCCCCGGCCGAACGGCCAGTTGTTGTCGAGTTTTCCGGAGAAAACCGACAACAACTGGCCGTTCGGCGAGGCGTGGGGGCTGGCTGTGGGCCTAGGAGATGCGGACCCCCTTGGCCGCAACCTGGCGGGCAGCGTGACCGGTCTTGCTCAGGGTGAACACTGCGCGGACCGTGGAGCCCTTGTCGGCGGCGACCACCGTGTAGGTCGCCGACTTGGCTCCGGGGATCGGGGTGATGTTCCCCGTCGTGCTCACCCGCTGCCAGGCGACAGCCACCTTCGCCCCGGCGGACTTCGGCGCGGTTGCCCGCAGGGTCGATCCGACGGCCCCCTTGCCGCTCACCGACCCGGGCTTGCTGACCTGGATCGTCCGGACGACCTTGGCCTTGGACGAGCACTTCATGGTGATGACCAGGCCCAGGCGAGGCGGCGGCACCTCGAGGGCCTCCGTCTGGGCGAACTCCGTCTTCGGGTCCGTCGGGTGCGTGCAGCCCGCGGCATACGCGCGAACCACGTACCAGCCCTTCACGACATCCCACTGGAAGACGCCGTTCTGCCCGGTGACCCAGGGGTTCTTTCGATTGGACGGGGCCATGATGGCGCTTCCGTCAGGGACGACGGCATACGGGCCGTTCTTGGTATCGGACCGCAGCAGCACCGCCCGGGCCCCCACCAGCAGGTTGCCGTCCTGGTCGACGATGGTGCCGGCCGGATCGATGTACATGTCGAAGCCAGTGCCCTCGCGCGAGCCCGCCGGGCACGCGACGGTGATGTCGACCGTCGTGCTGCCGAAGGTGGGAGCAGTTGCCGCGACAATGGCCTCGTAGTGACCGGGTCGGGTCTCGGTCATCTGGCCGCTGCGCACGGTCTGCCCGTCGATCTTCACCGTGTACGTTGCCGTGCCGCCAGCGCATGCATCATGGCTCAGCTTCAGGTCATCCTGGTACGAGACGCTCGGCAGTCCCTTGGGGTTGTCGTCATTACGAGGCTCGATCGAGGTCGTCTGCGGATCCGGCAGGCGGGGATCAGGCAGCTGCTGGTTCCAGGTCGCGTTCCACTGGTCCAGCAGCGCCTGCCACTGTCGCAGCAGGTCTTGCAGCTCCGCCTCAGTCGGGACGTCGATACCGTCATAGTCCTCGGTCAGCAGCTCGGTCGGGACGCCCCAGTCGGGGTCGGCCTCCGGATTGTCCGGCGGCAGCTCCCAGTCACCTGCGTCCTCGGGGATGTCGTAGGTCACCTCGTCGACGGCAGTATCCCCCTCGCCCGCATCCCCGGGAGACTGGCTGGACTCGGATACCCCGGCGCCCGCCTCAGCGCTGCCCGACTGGTCACCGCTGGCAGCAGGCTCCTCCCCTGCACTACTGTCGTCGGCCGGATCAGCCGCCCCGGCGTCGTCGGCCGGATCAGCCGCCCCGGCGTCGTCGGCCGGATCAGCCGCATCTCCCTTGATCGCCGGCGCTGCCGCGCTGGAGACCCCGGCACCCTGCGGTGCGCTCGAGCAGCCAGCGAGCAGAGCCACGGCGCAGGCTGCTGCTGAGACAGCCGTCAGCCACGTGCGTCGATGTCGAACTCCCACAGTGAACCTCCCTTGTCAAGATGCCGGACCGGCTCTTACCGAACTCTGACGACAGAGCAGAGCATGAGGTTCCGCATCCGTCAAGGGACTGAACGTGCCTGCCTGGGACCTGTGACGCACGAAGCCGGCCTCCCCACCCCTCACAGGGCAGGAAGACCGGCTGCGTGATGTCGCGACGAAGCCTTACGTCGCGAGGGAGCCCTACTTCAGGGACACCTTCGCGCCAGCGCCCTCGAGCTGGGCCTTGGCCTTCTCTGCCGTGTCCTTGTTGACCTTCTCCAGCACGGCCTTGGGCGCCGCCTCCACGAGGTCCTTAGCCTCCTTCAGGCCGAGGCTCGTCAGGGCGCGAACCTCCTTGATGACCGGGATCTTGTTGTCGCCGGCCGACTCCAGCACCACATCGAACTCGTCCTGCTCCTCCGCGGCACCAGCATCAGCGCCGCCGCCCGCAGGGGCCGCAACCGCTGCCACGGCCACCGGGGCCGCAGCGGTGACGTCGAAGGTCTCCTCGAAGAGCTTCACGAACTCCGACAGCTCCAGCAGGGTCATCTCCTTGAACGCATCAAGCAGCTGGTCATTGCTCAACTTCGCCATGGTGGCGTCCTTTCGGTACATCCGGCCGAGGGCCGGGTGGGCATCAGCCCTCGGTGGATTCCTCGACGGTCGCCTCTGCGGCTGGCGTCTCGGCGGCTTCTTGTGTACTCACTGCTTCTGCCGGGCTCGCCGCTTCGTCAGCGGCGGACTCGACGGGCGCTGCCTGGGCAGCAGGTGCGGCGGCAGCCGCGGGGTCGGCCTCGAGCTTGGCCTGCAGGGCGCCCAGGGCACGGGCGCCCTTGGCAAGCGGGGCTGCGAACAGGGCTGCAGCCTGCGACTGCTTCGCCTTCATCGCACCGGCAAGCTTGGACAGCAGCACCTCGCGGGACTCCAGGTCGGCGATCCGCTGCACGCCGCTGGCGTCCAGGACGGCTCCGTCCATGTAGCCGCCCTTGATCACCAGGGCCGGATTGTCCTTCGAGAACTGCTTGATCCCCTTTGCCGCCTCGACCGGATCGCCCTTGACGAAGGCGATCGCGCTCGGCCCGGCAAGCAGATCATCAAGGCCCGTGACACCGGCATCCCGCGCGGCGATCTTGGTCAGCGTGTTCTTGACCACCGCATACGTGACCGTCGGCCCGAGTGAGCGACGCAACTGCTTGAGCTGCGCAACCGTCAGGCCCCGGTACTCGGTCAGCACCGCCGCACTGGACGTGCGGAAGTGCTCTGCGAGCTCGGCGACGCTCGTCGCCTTGTTCGCCTTCGCCATGGGGCTCCTTTCATCGGACCCCACGCAATGAAAACGCCCCGGCGCAGGCGCACGGGGCTCGGACCCGACGTCGTCGGGCCTTGCTTCGCATCACCTGCGCGGGCCGCCCGCATCGTGCGGAGCCTTCGACGCCCTGCTGCCAGGGCGCGACCAGCGGTCTTCGGTGCGCGAAGCCTACGACAGTGGCGAGCGCAGGCCAAATCCTGTGCCTGCGATCACCCCGAATGCAGCAGGGGCCCGGCAGTCGCCGGGCCCCTGCTGCATTCGATCCGTGCTGACTACTCGCCGCCTGGCCGCTTCAACGGCTGCGGCACATAGGCACCGTCGCCATTGACACCAGGGACCTGCCACATCCGGCGATTCGCCGCCTTGATCTGGTCGGCCGTCTTCGCATTCGTGATCGACGACCAGGCCGTCAGCGCTCCGACGAGCTGGCCAGGAGTGAACACGCAGTGCCCGACGCCCGAGTTCCCGAGAGCCTGGATGGACAGGGCTGCATCAGGCGCCTTGCCGCCCGGCGCGAACCGAGTCCAGCCATCGGCCGGAGGCACGGTGTAGTACGCCGAAGCACTGAAGGTGCCCTTGCTGCCAGCCTTCGTCCACGAGGCCTTCAGCGCGTCGAGGTACGCACCGGTGTTGCCCTCAGGCACCGCCGGATCGTACGTCGTCGTCATCATGACCGTGGGGCTGGTGTAGGTGCCCTTCGGTGCTGGCAGCGCCTGGACGGCCAGGACAGCCGCGGGATTCGCCGGGTAGCGAATCGCCGGGTTGCCCAGGCTGGAGTCCAGCTTGCCCAGCATCTGGTTCAGGGGGTTGGCGATGACGGTCGTGGCGTTGAGCACGTCACCGAACTCGCCGCGCTGCTCGCTCGACAGGAGCATCGAGTAGCTGACGTTGACGTTGTCGTTGAAGTTCGCCGAGTCCGTTGCCGGGATCTTGGCTAGCTCACGCGCCCGCATCTCGAGGTCATAGCGACCCAGGATGCCCAGTGCCGCAGCGGTGCCGACGTTCTGCAGCATCGCAACTGCCGAGCTCGCCCCAGCCGATGAGGGGCTGAAGCCGCCCGCCAGTGCTGCTGCCGTGCCGAGCTGGCCGAAGGCCGGGTTCACCGTCTGGCCGTCGTACACGCTCGACTTGGTCGGCAGGCCACCCATCAGGCCCGCCAGCAGGTTGGCCTGGGCCAGTGGATAGCCGGCCTTGGACACCGGAGTCGTGGCTGCGGCACCCAGGGTTCCCAGCACCTTGCCGAGGTCGCCGAGTGCCTCGGCGTACCCGACGGCACCCGGGGTGTAGTTCACCATCTTCAGGGACGGATCGATCAGCTGCTTCCAGGTGAACAGCACCGTCATGGCCGTGCTGAAGGCCTGGATGGGGCCCTCCAGCGCACCGCAGAAGGGCATGGACGACTGCACCTTCGTCGGATTCCGCTCGGCGATCGTCGCGCTGACGAGGCCGCCCAGGGACGGACCCCAGGTGCGGATGTTCTTCACGCCCTTGATCCCGCCACCACGGATGTAGGTGATGAGGTTCTCGCCGGCCTCGACGCCCTCCGCGGCCGCCCAGCCCTGGCGCGCATAGCCGGCACCCGCCAGGGCGTAGCCCTGGGCCAGGAGCAGCTGTGCGGCCGTATCGGAAGGAGCGACCTCGGGGTTGTTGTTCGCCTGGTAGGCGATGGCGCTGCCGAAGGCCGGCGCGAAGGCCGGATTCGACACCTGGGTGTACGCAGGGTTGGTCGTCAGCGCGAGCGCTGTCGGCCCCGCGAACGCCGCGGGAATCGGCCCGGAGAACCGATAGCCGTGGGAGTACAGCAGGACGGTGCCGTTGAACTTCGCCGGCATCCGGATCTGGAATGGGCTGTCGCCCAGCTTGCCGGTCAGGGCACCATTGCAGGTGGCCCCTAGGGCACATGCCTCCGCCGCCTGGGCCGGAGCCGTGGCGATGGGCAGGCCGACGAGCAGCAGGCCCGCCGAGGCGATCGCCGCAACTGTGCGGCTCTTCCATGTCATCTTCATCTTCAGCCCACCTCCTACGGCAGCAGCTTGCTGGTCGGGGCCCCAGGCTTGAACGTCGCCTGCTTGGCGGTTCCGCTCGCTGCGCTGGTGGCCGTCATGATGTACGGCGTCAGGCGCTCGACCTGGCCGCTGGTGTTGTACTTGCCCATCCAGTAGCCGGTGAGGCCCTGGTGCGACTTGGCGCTGATGTTCATCGGCACCACGGCTGCCGACCGGAAGGTCGCCGCCTTCGTCTGCAGTGCGTCAATCAGGCCGGCACGCGTCAGGTTCGGGCCGGCAGCCTTCAGGGCCTGGGCCAGGACGTATGCCGTATTGATGCCGTAGTAGGTGTAGAAGTTCCACGGCAGGCCGTTCGCATCAGCGATCGCCTTCATCTGGCTGACGTACGGGTTGGTGGTGTCCTGGATCGGCACCAGGAAGCTCGGGGTGTAGACCCCCGCGAGCAGGGCATTCGCCGCCGCGCCCAGCGAGCCGGACAGCACGGACGGGTCGGAGCCGACCGAGGTGACCATCCAGGTCGGTCGGAAGCCGGCCTTAGCGGCCGTCCCGAGCAACTGCGCCGTGGCCGAGGTGACCCCGAAGAACACCACGAGGTCGCAGTTCGCCTGGGCCAACTTGGTCACCTGCGAGGTGAACGGGGCGACCTGCTGGCCGGAGAAGTACGAGGTGGTCGTGGCGAAGCTCAGGCCAGCGGCATTGAAGCCGGCCATTGCGTTGTCGCCGAATTCGCCCTCCTGGTACATCAGGCACTTGGTCTTGGCGTTGAGGGTCGCGTCGTTCTGGATGTAGTACGACATGACCTTCGCCTCGACCGTGTACGACGGGAAGTACGGGAAGGTCGTCGGGTACTTCTTCGGGCTGTCGAAGCTGACACCGCCGGTGTTGATGAAGATATCCGGGATGCCGCGACGGTTCAGGTCGGCCACCACCGCCGAGTGGGTGGGCGTGCCGAGGGCTCCGTACAGCGCGAAGATCTTGTCGCTGAGGATCAGCTCGCTGGTGACCTTCTTGGTCAGGGCCGGGTTGTACTGGTCGTCCTTCACCACGAGCTTGATCTTGCGGCCGTTGATGCCGCCCTTGCTATTGACGTAGGTGAAGTACGCGTTCGCCGCCGGGGCGACGTCCTTGTAGCCGGGCGACGCCGGGCCGGTCAGGGGCGTGGTGGTGCCGATCACGATCTCCGACTTGCTGACTCCCGGATCGGCTGCTGGCGTGGCCGCTCCGGCTGAGCCCGCGGTCGCGACCGCGACGGCGGAGATGACGCCGATCGCGACCACGCGGGGCAGGATGTTGTTCCTCACGTGTTCCCTCCTCAGATGCGCATGCCCTGGCCGACGAGGTGACCATCGGGCAAGCCGTCGGCCATCCAGTGTTCGATCAGTGTTCACGCGTGTGTCCTGTGAGGCTAGCCATATCGGGGCATCTACGCCACAGGAATCACGACTTCTCGCTCGCTCCCGGGCTCGACGGCCGAATTCGTCGTCTGAGAAGGCTGAGATCCACCCGTCAGTCCCGACGGCGCAGCACCGGGGCCAGGGACTGCCTGATCGTCCCGGTGATGCCCCCAGGGGCCAGGAGCACGACCAGGACGACCAGGAGGCCGTAGAGCAGGTTCGGGGCGTTGTTCGTCACCGGCTCCGGCCAGCCTCGGTCCGCGGAGAGCCGGTCGACGACGACCGGCAGCCAGACCAGCAGCACCGCCCCGATGATGGCGCCGAGCAGGGATGCCCGACCGCCCAGGACGATGCCCACGAGCAGCGACAGCGATAGCCCAAGGCCATAGGCACCCGGGCCAACGTAGGTCAGCAACTGGGCGAAGACGGCGCCGGCGAGGGCGGCGAACAGGCTGCTGACAACGAACGCCGACACCTTGGATCGCGAGGGGTTGATCCCCGACACGGCCGCAGCGATGGAGTCGTCTCGGACGGCCTGCCAGGTGCGGCCCTGACGGCTGCGAACGAGGTTCAGGGCGACGAAGCCCATGATGCAGGCCATCGTGATCGACAGGGTCGCCTGCCACTGCTCCAGGATGAGCCCGCCGACGGCCGAGACGTCCACGCTCCCCGCGTCGACGCCACCCGAGGCCGTCGACCCGAGATCGGTGCCGGCACTGGCAAGGGCCGATGGCTCTGCGGGCATGCTCGCTATGGGCGCACCCGTTGCCCCCATCAGGTCATCCGGCGTGATGAGGTCGCTCGGCGCGACGGACGGGGCAGCCGATGAAACGGCGCCTCCGAGGTCGTCGACGGTGAGCAGGTCGCTCGGGGCCAGCGACTCGCCTCCGATCGGCGCCTGCTCGGTCGGCAGGTCAGGCGCCTCCGTGGGGATCGCGTCAGCACCGGTATCCGCCGGCCCGGTATCGACAGCGCTGGCGTCGTACCCGCCCTGCGGATACGGCACCGTCAGCATCAGTCCGTTCTCCCCGCCGAACAGCCCAGGGAATCGGTTGGCGATCGCCGGGACGCCGACGGCCACCCCGAGGGTCAGCCCAGCGAGGTAGGGGCCCTTGAGCCGCGCGGCGAGCCCGCCGATCACCAGGCCGACCAGGATGCCGAAGATCCCGGCGAAGACGACCGACCAGACGGCATTCCAGGGCAGGCCGAGGATCGGCACGGTCTTCCAGTTCAGCGAGGTGAGCGCGAATGCGTAGCCGCCGACGGCCATCAGCGCGCCGTTGCCCAGCGACACCTGGCCGGAGAGACCGACCAGGATCGTCATGCCGAACATGGCCGTGGCATACATGCCGACCAGGGCCAGGTAGTAGCTCAACAGCGGGTCGACGCTCTGGTTGAGCCTGGTGAGCGCGACCCAGATGGCCAACGCGATAGCGGCGTGCTGGACCAGCCGCGAGCCCGGCAACATCATCAGCTTGTGCATGGCTAGACCGCCCGCGAGTGGTGATGACCGAACACGCCGTCCGGCTTGAGGAGGAGGTTGAGTGCCAGCAGGACCAGCGCCACGACCGGGGCATTGCTGGAATCGCTGTAGCCGGAGACCAGCGAGATGACCAGGCCCGTCCCGATGCCGAAGGTGACCGCGCCCACCAGCGAGTCCAGGCCGCCGATGACCGCGGCCGTGAACGCGAACACCAGCAGGATGTCGAAGGAGTTCGGCGAGACCTGCGAGGTCGGCGCCACGAGCACGCCGGCGATGGCGCCCACCATGCCGGCCAGGATCCAGCCGTAGGCCAGGGATCGGCTCACCCGGACCCCCGACAGCCGGGCGACCTCAGGATTGAATGCGGACGCCCGCATCGCCAGGCCGATATTCGTCCGGGTGAACAGCAGGGTCAGGCCGATCACCAGGGCGATCGTCACCCCGATGACCAGCACGTCGTACCACGAGAAGGGCCAGATGCGCCCCGCCAGCTGGATGCCGTCATTGCTGACCGGCGGGGCGTATCCACGCGTGTCGCCGCCCCACAGCATGCCGGCAAGGGCCTGCAGCGAGATCAGCACGCCGAACGTCGCGATGATGGCACCCGAGGTGTCGACGCGCTTCACCGGCCGGATCACCAGCCAGTGCACCACGAGCCCGAGTACGGCACCGGCCGCGATCGCGGCCAGCAGGGCGATGATCCAGTTTCCGGTCGCATCGCGAACCGTGAGGGCGACGTAGGTGGTGAACATGGCCTGGCCGACCTGGGCGAAGTTGACCACCCGGGTCGAGCGCCAGATCAGGACGATCGCCAGCGCCATGAGCGCGATGATCGCCCCGCTGCTCACCCCGCCGAGCAGGTAGTCGATGAAGGTCGTCATCAGGCCCCCTCAGTACCCCAGGTAGGCGTGCCGGAGCTGCTCATCGGACGCGATGTCGGCCGCCGGGCCCGTCTGCACGATCTCGCCGAGGTTCAGCACGATGCCTGTCGTCGCGACCCGCAGCGCGGTGACCGCGTTCTGCTCCACCAGGAGCACCGCGAGCCCTGAGTTGCGCGCCAGCCCGCTGACGAGCTCCAGGATCTGCGTCACGATCAGCGGCGCCAGCCCCAGGGATGGCTCGTCCAGCAGCAGGCACCGCGGCTTGGCCATCAGGGCCCGGCCGATGGCCAGCTGCTGCCGCTCGCCGCCGCTGAGGGTGTCGGCTCGCAGGTGCCGACGCTGGCCCAGGATCGGGAACAGGTCGAAGACCTCCGCCTGCGAGGCGGCTCGATCGGACCGATTGCGCCACAGCCCGCCCAGGCGCAGGTTCTCCTCAACGGTGAGGTCGGGGATCGTCGAGCGGCCCTCGGGCACCAGTGCCAGGCCCATCCGGACGATGTCCTCGGCCTTGCGGCCGGTGATGGGCTGGCCGTCCAGGGTGGCCGAGCCGGCAGCCGGCCGGACCAGGCCGGCGAGGGTGCGCATCAGGGTCGACTTCCCGGCGCCATTGGCGCCGATGACCGCGGTCACCTCCCCCGGCGGGACGGTGAGCGAGACGTTGGCCAGGGCGCGGACGGCACCGTAGGAGACGCTGAGCTCGGAGACGGTGAGCATCAGGCCCCCTCGTCGCCGAGGTAGGCAGCGAGCACGGCGGGGTCGTTGCGCACCTGCTCCGGGGTCCCGGCAGCGATGACCTTGCCGGCATCCAGCACCCAGATGAGGTCGCAGACCTCCATCACCAGCTCCATGTGGTGCTCCACCAGCAGGACGGTCCGCTCCGGCACCCAGCTGCGGATCAGCCGCTCCAGGTCCTTCATGTCCGCGGCGCCGATGCCTCCGGCGGGCTCATCCATGAGCAGGACCTTGGGGTCGCTGACCAGGGCGCGCGCCAGCGCGACGCGCTTTTGGATCGGGTAGGGCAGCTCGCTCGGGAAGCGATCTGCCTCGCCCTCGACGCCCAGCTCGGTCATGACCGCGATGGCCTGCTCGCGCAGCCTGCTCCGCTCGCGGTCGACCCACGGCATCGCCAGGGCCTGCGCGACGATACCGGCCCTGGCCTTCGACGAGGCCCCCATCATGACGTTGTCCAGGGCGGTCAGGCTCGGGAACAGCCCGACCCCCTGCAGGGTGCGGGAGATGCCCATCCGGGTCAGGTGATGCGGGTGGATGTGCTCGAGCCTGCGGCCCTCGTACCTCACCACGCCGGCATCGGGCTTGACGAACCCGCTCATGACGTTGAAGACCGTCGTCTTGCCGGCGCCGTTCGGGCCGATGAGCCCGGTGACGACGCCCTCCGGCACGCCGATGCTGACATTGTCGAGGATTTGCAGGCCGCTGAGCTTGACGCTCACGTCGACGGTCTGCAGCAGGGGATGCGTCAGCGGCAGGACGTACTTCATGCCGCCCCCCGCTCCACTCGGCGCACGCTGCCGTGCGCCGGCCGACCAGCCGGCTGAGATCCCGTCATCGCCATGATCCCGACAGTCTTCAGCCTCGGCGGGGAAGCGGCAACCGGATTGGCGAAGTCCGCCGGGCCAGCCTGGTCGCGACGGCTACGCGTCGTCCTCGGCGGTCAGGTTCTTGATCCGATTGGGATCGACCGGCACTCCCGGGCCCATCGTGGACGACATCACGGCCTTCTTCAGATACCGGCCCTTGGCCGCGGACGGCTTCAGCCGCAGGATCTCGTCCAGGGCGGCGGCGTAGTTCTCCACCAGCGCCGCCTCGGAGAAGGAGGCCTTGCCGATCGGGAACTGCAGGTTCGCGTGCTTGTCGACGCGGAACTCGATCTTGCCGCCCTTGATGTCGCTGACCGCCTTGGCGACGTCCATGGTCACGGTGCCGGTCTTCGGATTCGGCATCAGGCCGCGTGGGCCGAGCACCTTGCCCAGGGTGCCAACCTTGCCCATCAGGTCAGGGGTGGCGACGGCCGCGTCGAAGTCCGTCCATCCGCCCTTGACCTTCTCGATCATGTCGTCGCCGCCGACGTAGTCGGCACCCGCGGCACGGGCCTCCTCCGCCTTCTCGCCATTGGCGAAGACCAGGACCCGGGCGGTCTTGCCAGTGCCGTGCGGGAGGTTGACCGTGCCGCGGACCATCTGATCCGCCTTGCGCGGGTCGACGCCGAGCCGGAGGGAGACCTCCACGGTCGGGTCGAACTTGGTGCTGACGGTGTCCTTGACCAGCCGGACTGCCGAGAGCGGCGAGTACAGCTCGTCGAAGTCGATCTTCTCCACCGCTGCGCGGTAGGCCTTGCTGCGCTTCATGTCTGCTCCTTCGCAGGTCGTGGTGTGCGAGCCGCGCTGGCTCTCCCACATTCGGTTGTCTTGTGCAGGTGCCTGGTTCAGCCCGATGCATCAGCTCACTGCATCACGCCGAGACGGTGATCCCCATCTGACGGGCAGTGCCCTCGATGATCTTCATCGCCGCATCGATGTCGTTCGCGTTCAGGTCGGGCATCTTGGTCTCGGCGATCTGCCGCACCTGCTCCTTGGTGATGGAGCCTGCCTTGACCTTCGGGGAGTTGCCCGAGCCCTTGTCGAGCCCGGCCGCCTTCAGGATCAGCCGGGAGGCGGGCGGGGTCTTCAGCTCGAAGGTGAAGGACCGATCGTCGTAGACCGTGATCTCGACGGGGATGATGCTGCCCTTCTGCGCCTCCGTGGCGGCGTTGTAGGCCTTGCAGAACTCCATGATGTTCACGCCGTGCTGACCCAGTGCGGGGCCAACGGGCGGCGCAGGGTTCGCGGCACCGGCCGTGATCTGCAGCTTGATCAGGCCGGTGACCTTCTTCCTCGGTGCCATGTCTTCTCAGGTCCTTTGCTCGTGCGTTCGGTTTCCCGCGGGCGGGCGCTCCGCGGAGGTCTGGTGCCTAGTTCTTGACCACCTGGCTGAAGGCGAGCTCCACAGGCGTCTCACGGCCGAAGATCTCCACCAGGCCGGTGACCTTCTGCGCCTCGATGTTGATCTCGGAGATCGTCGCGTGCAGCGTCGCGAATGGGCCGTCGACGACGGTCACCGAGTCGCCGACGCCGAAGTCGACGACCGTGATCTCCGGCGGCGCGAAGCCGCTGCTCGCGGCGCCGGCCGCAGCCGCGACCTTCTTCTCCGGGGCCGGCGCCAGGATCGCGGTGACCTCGTCCAGGGACAGCGGGGACGGCTGGTGGCCGTGGCCGACGAAGCCGGTGACCCCAGGGGTATGCCGCACGGCGCCCCAGGACTCGTCCGTGAGGTCGAGCCGAACCAGGACGTACCCGGGGAACTTGGTCCGGCGCACCTGCTTGCGCACCCCGGCCTTGATCTCGGTGACCTCCTCCATCGGGACCTCGACCTGGAAGATGTAGTCCTCCATGTTGAGCGACTGAATCCGGCTCTCCAGGTTGCTCTTCACCTTGTTCTCGTACCCCGCATACGAGTGGATCACGTACCAGTCCCCTGGCGCGCTGCGCAGCTGCTCCTTCAATGCCGTGATGGGGTCGACGTCCTCGTCCTGGGCCACCTCGGCCGCGGGGGAGTCCGAGGCCGGCACTGACTCGACCTCGGACACCACGGCATCGGCCAGGGCGTCGTCGACGTCTGACTGGGCGAACTCGTCCTGCTCGGACACGGTGGTCAATCTCCTCAGAAAGGCAGGGTGGGCGGCTATCCGAAGATCGCCAGGACGCCCTGGGTGAATACGTAGTCGAAGCCGGCCACGATGGCCGCCATGATGCTCACGAAGACGATGACGACGACGGTGTAGGCAATGAGCTCCTTGCGCGTGGGCCAGATGACCTTGCGCAGCTCGACGATGACCTGGCGGATGAACAGCGCCAGCCGGCTGATCGGCCCTCGCTTGCCGTGCGCCACGTCACGGGAGTCCGAGGACTCCTTGGACACGTCCGCGTCTGCCACGGCACCTCCCTCGCTCGCCTGCTGCATCCAACCGCAGCACGTCTTCCGACTGCTGCGCGTCATCGCAGCAGTTCCATGCCTGCCTTACCTGCTATGCCTGCCTTACCTGCTATGCCTGCCTTACCTGCTATGCCTGCTACGCCTGCTGTGCCTGCCATGCCGGCCCGAGCGGGCACAGCAGGCATGCCGCAGGGCCGGAGGGACTTGAACCCCCAACCGCCGGTTTTGGAGACCGGTGCTCTACCAATTGAGCTACGACCCTGTGGGACGAGCCGATGGCGCCTTCCGGGCAGGCTGACGCCAGCGGATCGACCGCCGACAGAGTGTACGTGCCGGGGCGGAAGCCGGTCCAATCCGGCCGATCGGTCGGCAGCGGGCGGGTCGATGCCAACTGGAAGAATGCCGTCATGACCGCACGCGTATCCGACCGCATCGCCGCAATCGCCGAATCCGCCACCCTGGCCGTTGACGCCAAGGCCAAGGCGCTGAAGGCCGCCGGGCGGCCGGTCATCGGGTTCGGGGCCGGCGAGCCGGACTTTCCCACCCCGCCCGCCATCGTCGCCGCCGCGATCGAGGCCTGCGCCGACCCGCGCTGGCATCGCTACACCCCAGCCGGGGGCCTGCCCGAGCTCAAGGAGGCCATCGCCGCCAAGACGGCCCGCGACAGCGGGTACCACGTCACCGCCGGGCAGGTCCTGGTGACCAATGGCGGGAAGCAGGCCCTCTACAACGCCTTCGCGGCCCTGCTCGACCCGGGCGATGAGGTCATCCTGCAGGCCCCCTACTGGACGACCTACCCGGAGTCGATCCGCCTGGCCGGTGGCGTCCCGGTGGAGGTCATGACGGACGAGGCCAGCGGCTACCGGGCGACCGTGGAGCAGCTGGAGGCGGCGCGCACCCCGCGCACCAAGGTGCTGGTCTTCGTGTCGCCGTCCAACCCCACTGGCGCGGTCTACGAGCCGGCCGAGGTCAAGGCCATCGGCGAATGGGCCCTGGCGAACGGGATCTGGGTCGTGACGGACGAGATCTACGAGCACCTGGTGTACGGGCAGGCGCAGTTCAGCTCCATGCCCGTCCTGGTGCCCGGGCTGGCGGATACGTGCGTGATCGTGAACGGGGTAGCCAAGACCTACGCGATGACCGGCTGGCGGGTGGGCTGGATGATCGGGCCGGCCGACATCGTCAAGGCCGCCACGAACCTGCAGTCGCATGCCACGAGCAACGTCGCCAACGTCTCGCAGGTCGCCGCCCTCGCCGCAGTCTCCGGCGACCTGTCGGCCGTCGCGGAGATGAAGGTCGCCTTCGATCGACGCCGCCGGCTCATCACCGGCATGCTCGATGCCATCCCCGGGGTCACCTGCCCGCTGCCGGAGGGAGCGTTCTACGTGTACCCGTCCGTCAAGGACCTCATCGGCACCACCCTGCGGGGCCAGCGCATCGAGCACTCCGCCCACCTCGCATCGTTGATCCTGGACGAGGCCGAGGTCGCGGTCGTGCCCGGCGAGGCCTTCGGGACGCCCGGCTACCTGCGCCTGTCCTACGCAACCTCGGACGCCGACATCACCGAGGGTGTGGGCCGGATGGCGGCACTGCTGGCCGAGGCGACCTGAGTTCCGCAGGAGACCGCTGGCGGCTTCGCGGTCACCGGACCGCGCATCGACTCACAGGGAGCAGTCGACCAGCTCGGGCTCGGGTACCAGGGTGATGCCGAAGCGATCGCGCACCCGATCCCGAACCTGCCCGGCGAGGACGATCACGTCGTCCGCCGTCCCGCCGCCGGCATTGGCGATCGCCAGGGTGTGCTTGGTCGAGATCCGGACGCGGCCGCCGAGCTCCGGCGGCGACCAGCCCCGGTCGATCCCGGACTGCTCGATGAGCCAGGCCGCGCTGACCTTGACCCCATCGGGAGCCGGGTAGCGGGGGCACTGCCCGAGCGCAGCCGCCGTTCCAGGGTCGACGACCGGATTGACGAAGAAGGACCCAGTGCTGCGGGTATCGGGGTCGGCCGGATCGAGCAGCATGCCCTTGGCGCGCCGAAGCGCCAGCACCGCCTCGTGCACCCGTGGCACCGGTGCATCCTGGTTCGGCTCGATGCCCAGCAGGGCGGCGAGCTCGGCGTAGCGCACCGTGCTGTCGGCATCCGACCGCAGCACGAACGAGACCGAGAGCACCACCCAGCGGCCTGGATGCTGCTTGAGCAGGCTGGTCCGGTACCCGAATCGGCAGGCAGACGCGTCCAGGCTCTCGATGGCACCGGTGGCTCGATCCAGGGCGGTGACATGGCCGATGACCGCGCCGACCTCCTGGCCGTAGGCGCCGACGTTCTGCACCGGCGTAGCCCCCACCAGCCCGGGAATGCCGCCCAGCGACTCCAGGCCGCTCCACCCCTGGGCGACGGTGAACTCGACGAGCTCATCCCAGGGCTCGCCCGCCGCCGCCTCAACGATGATGCGCTCGCCGTCGCGCTGCACGTCGATGCCCCGGGTGGCAATGCGCACCACCCGGCGTTCGAAGGGGGCATCGCCCACGACCAGGTTGCTCCCGCCGCCCAGGACGAAGGCGTCCTCGCGCACCGCGTCCACGACCTCGGCGTCCTGCTCGGCGACCACCAGGTGCGCGATCGGGCCCCCGACCGCGATCGTGGTCAGCCCGGCGAAGGACGTCATGAGCAGTGCAATGCCATGGACGCCAGCAGGCTCGAGCGCGGTCGGGTCAGCATGGCCTGATCATGGCGCAGGCCGGGGATGATCATGGCGCAGGCCGCGGATGGATGATCTCGTCGCGACCCCGGAACTGCTGGAGCAGTCGGTCGTACGTCCGCCTGGACTCCCGGTCGCGCACCTGGGGGTCGGAATCGTGGTAGCCGCGATGCCGGTCCTGGCGCACGGGCAGGTCAGCGGAGGGCACGACCAGCCGTCCGCCGGCTGCTCGCAGCATCAGCGACCACTCCAGGTCGGCATTGCGATAGAACCGCGCCTTCGGGTGCGGCGGCGTGGCCTGGGCTGCCTGCGTCCGCACCGCCATCAGGTAGCCCAGCAGGGCATCGACCTCACCAGGTGGCGCGGCGATGAAGGACCTCCAGTCGTCGGCCACGTCGACATCCACCCCCTGCCACCCCGCGCCGACCACCCCGGGCTCGTCGAGGGCACGCAGCAGCGGGGAGATCGCATCGCCGGTGAGGACGGATGACGGATCCATCAGCACATGCACCGGCGCCTGCTCCAGCTCGATCAGGCGTGCCGTGGCCTTGCCCCAGCCGGCTTGGTCGAGGGTCTGCGCGCAGTGCAGCTCGACGATCCGGCCCGGGTGGGCCGCGGCGAGCTCGTGCACGACCCCGCCGGACCCATCGACATCACCGAGGTCCAGCAGCCAGATAGCCGCGTCGGCCGGTGCGTGGGCCAGCAGTGCAGCCACGCAGGCGCGCACGTCATCGGGCCAGCCGTCCACCAGCAAGGCGATGCCGCAGGACCCAGCCGGGATGCCGACCGGCACCCGCAGGTCGGCCAGGCCCGGGGCCACGTCGTACGGCGGCCGAGGGGCGAGCCGGTATCCGTCCGGGCCGTCCGTGACGACCCAGCCGAGCCCGGCGATCTGGTCTCGCAGGGCATCCGAGGCGGACCAGTCCTTCGCTGCGCGGGCCGCTGCACGCTGCTCGGCCAGGCCCAGTACCTCCGCGGGCGCCGTCATCGGCCCATCAGGCCAGCTGCACGATGGCCACGGCCTTGCCCAGCACGGTCTGGCCGCCGAAGGAGGCGGTGATCGTGACCCTCGCCCGGCTCGCGTCGAGGAGCTCGGTGACCTTGGCGGACACCTCGATCACCGCTCCCTGATCATCGTCCGGGACGATGACCGGCCGGGTGAAGCGCACCCCGAGCTCTCGGACGGCACCCGGGTCGCCGGCCCAGTCGGTGACCACCCGCGCCGCGAGGGCCATCGTCAGCATGCCGTGGGCGATGACGTTCGGCAGGCCGACCGAGGTGGCGACCCGCTCGTTCCAGTGGATGACGTTGAAGTCGCCGGAGGCCCCGGCATACCGGATCAGGTCGGCCCGGGTGACCTGGTACTCAGCTGGGCTGAGCTCATCACCGACGGCCACGTCGGCGGCCCTGACCTGCGCGGTCACTCGGCATCCGTCCCGCGGGCCAAGATCACGCTCGTGGCGGTGGCTACCGGCTCGCCGTCAGTCGTGGCGATGACGGCCTTCGCAGTGATCATGTCGTTCCCGGCCACGGCCCGGATGGCCTCGATGACCATGGTCACCTGCAGCTCGTCGCCGGCAGTGATCGGGCGGTCGTAGGCAAAGGCCTGCTCGCCGTGCACCACGCGGGAGTAGTCCAGGCCCAGCTCCGGATCGAGCACAACCGACTCGAAGGCCTGCATGGTGACGGCGAACGCGAAGGTCGGCGGGGCAATGACATCTCGATAGCCGAGGCCCTTCGCGGCCGCGACGTCGCGATACGCGGGGTTGCGATCGCCGATCGCTGCGGCGAACTCCCGGATCTTCTCCCGACCGACGAGGTAGGTGCCGGCGGGCGGATACGTCCGGCCGACGAAGTCCGGGTTCAGGGCCATCGAGGCGACCGGCTAGCGGGTTTCCTTGTGCACGGTGTGCTTGTTGCAGCTCGGGCAGAACTTCTTCGCCTCGAGCCGATCCGGGTCGTTGCGCCGGTTCTTCTTGGTGATGTAGTTGCGATGCTTGCAGTCCTCGCACGCCATCGTGATCTTGGGACGGATATCGGTCGCCTTCGCCACTGGACTTGCCCTTCCTTGCCGACAACTGCACGGACGTACAGCGCCCTGGTGACGCCATTCGCGCCGCCCCGGACCACCCGGGGGTGCACTCCTGCTCGGAGTAGCGGAGGCCGGACTTGAACCGGCGACACAGCGATTATGAGCCGCTTGCTCTACCAGACTGAGCTACCCCGCCACGGAAGCGGCGTCGTCCGGGCATACCGATCGACACCGCCATCCGAGCCCCAATACGGAATCGAACCGTAGACCTTCTCCTTACCATGGAGACGCTCTGCCGACTGAGCTATTGGGGCGCAAAGCCTCGCAAGCGTACACAAGGGGGCGGCAGGGTCTGAAATCGTCCCCCGAAGCCGCCGGCGACCGGCAGGATCGGCACATGACCGATGCGCCCTCCCCTGCCTTCGTCCAGGTGCCCAAGCACCTGAAGTGGACCGCCGCCGACATGCCTGACCTCACCGGTCGCCTGGCGATCGTCACCGGCGCAAACTCTGGGCTGGGCTGGTGGACCACCAGGGCCCTGGCCGAGCATGGAGCGCAGGTGACGATGGCCGTCCGCAACCAGGGGAAGGGGCAGGCCGCGGCCGCGCAGATGCCCGGGAGCGTGGAGGTCGAGGTCCTCGACCTGGCCGACCTGGGCAGCGTGCGCGCGTTCGCCGAGCGCTGGTCAGCCGCCCACCCGCAGGGCCTGGACCTGCTGATCAACAACGCCGGCATCATGGCGGTGCCCCGTCGGCTGACCGCCGATGGGTACGAGACCCAGTTCGCCACCAACCACCTGGGACACTTCGCCCTCACCGGCCTGCTCCTGCCGGCCCTGGCCGCCCGGCCGAATACCCGCGTGGTCACCGTCTCCAGCCAGGCGCATCGATTCGGCCGGATGCAGTTCGACGACCTGATGGGCGAGCGCCGCTACAACGCCTGGCGGGCCTACGGCCAGAGCAAGCTCGCCAACCTGCTGTTCACCAGCGAACTGCAGCGCCGGCTCGACCTGGCCGGGCTGTCGATCACCGCATGCGCGGCCCACCCGGGCTTCGCAGCCACGAACCTCATCTTCGACGGCTTCCCTGGGGTCGAGCAGCGGTCAATCGCCGACCGCATCAAGGCGTTCGGCAGCCGGACCTTCGCGCAGTCCGCCGAGCAGGGTGCCCTGCCGACCCTGTTCGCCGCCACCTACCCAGGGCTGCCCGGTGACACCTACGTGGGCCCGGACGGCTTCGGGGAGCAGCGCGGCCACCCCCGGATCGTCGCCAGGTCCGCCCCCGCGAGCGATCCCGAGGATGCCAGGCGACTGTGGCAGCTCAGCGAGGAGCTGACCGGCATCACCTACCCCTTCGACTGACGCGGTGTCCGCCTCAGCGCTGTGCCTCGCCTCATCCCGGCTACGGGCCGACAGGGGCATCAGGTGCCGGCGGGCGGCACGCCATCGCTACGACATCGCCCTCCACGACCCAGGAACCGGCCGCGTGCGGCAGCAGCACCGCCATCCCGCGAGCAAGGTCCACCGGGCTGGCCTCGGTGCGCAGGGTGCCCGTCCCCTCCAGGACGAGCAGCACCCCGAAGCCGGCGTCGACCGAGACTGGCCCGGCACTGGCATCGACCCGGTGGATGCGGAAGTAGGCGTCTGCCCGCTCGGGCAGGGCAGTGCGCAGCCCGGCCGCATCGATCTGCTCCCGGGTCAGCGTCAGGGCATCCAGGTCAGCGGGGCTGACCGCCGTTCGATCGACCGCCTCGAGGACCACCTCGAAGCCGAGGTCGAGGTGACCGTCCGCGCGGCCGTCGACTGCGAACTCGCGCCACTCCAGCAGGATCGACAGGTCCGTGGGCTCCTGCAGCTCAAGGACGAAGACACCGGCCGGCACGCTGTGCGGCAGCCCGGCCGGGACGAGCATCGCATCGCCGGGCTTGACCGCCTTGCGTCGCAGCGATGCCAGCAGGGCGTCGGCGTCCTCGGCATCCACCCATGAGCGAAGCTGGGCCATAGAGACGGCATCGCTGAAGCCGACCCCGACCTCGGCACCCGCCGGGGCATCCAGGACGTACCAGGCCTCCGTCTTGCCGTGCACCATCCCGAGGTGGGCCGAGGCGAAGGCCCGGTTCGGGTGCAGGTGCACCGGCAGCCGCTGGTCGAGGTCGAGGAGCTTGATCAGCACCTCCGTGCTGCTGCCGTAGCGCTGGACGTGCGCTGGCCCGAGCCAGGCCGTCGGGTCGGCCTCGATGGCCTCCGCCAGCAGGCGGCCGTCAGGTAGGCGGGTCAGGCCCTGGGGCGCCTGCCCGAATCGCGTCGTCGTCGATGCCAGCCACTCCTCCGGCCGCATCGGCCCGCCGGGGCCGTTGCGCAGGGCGCCGATGCGGTTGCCCCCGCGATAGAAGTGGTCGAACTGGTTGCAGGGCAGCAGGATCGGCGCTCCAGGACTGCTCATGGCATCCCTCCTAGTGGCTGCCGCGCATGCGCACCATCGATCGCACGGCGGCGTACTGATCTCGGATCGACGGTACCCCAGGCGCGTCGAACACCTGCGTGCCCTGCAGGGACCAGGCCGGCGGCCCTGCGGCGCCGCTTGCGCACCATGCCGCCTGCCGGGCCGCGCCATCAGCGACGTACTCGCTGGCTGCCGGCACCTCGACCGGCAGGCCGAGCACCATCGGGGCCAGGGCGCGCATGGCCGGGGCGGCCGCCCCGCCGCCGACCAGGAGGATCCGTCGCGGCTGCACCCCATGGGCGACCAAGGCATCGAGGCCATCAGACAGCCCGCACAGCACCCCTTCGAAGGCAGCGCGCGCCAGGTTCTCGGCCGTGGCATTGGCCAGGGTGAGCCCGTGGATCGCACCGGTGGCATCCGGCAGGTTGGGGGTGCGCTCGCCTTCGAGGTAGGGGACGAGGACCAGCCCGCCGCTGCCCGGATCGGCGGCCAGGGCAAGGTCGGACAGGCCTGCATGGCTGACCTGCAGCATCCGCGCGGTGGCATCGAGGACCCGAGCGGCGTTCAGGGTGCACACCAGGGGCAGGAAGTGACCGGTCGCGTCAGCGAAGCCGGCCACCGACCCCGATGGATCGGCGGACGGCACCAGCGAGACCGCGCAGACCACGCCGGAGGTGCCGATCGACACCACCACGTCGCCGACTCCGGCGCCAAGGCCCAGGGCGGCAGCGGCATTGTCGCCGGCGCCCGGGCCAAGCAGGACACCCGATGGCGTGTGCCCGGCACCGTCGCCCGGGCCGAGCACCCGCGGCACGGCCAGGTCGCGGCCGAAGGCCAGCTCGAGCAGGTCGGGCCGGTAGGCCTCCTGCGCCGGCGACCAGTAGCCGGTGCCGCTGGCGTCGCTGCGATCGGTGGTGAGCGTCGCGAGGTCAACGGTGTCACCGGTGATGTCGTCCAGGCTGCTCGCACCGCGCAGCAGGGCCGTCGCCCAGTCATGCGGCAGGCACACGGCCGTCACCTGGCGCGCGCGCTCCGGCTCATGCTCGGCCAGCCAGCGCAGCTTGGTCACCGTGAAGGACGCAACGGGTACCGAGCCGACTGCCTGCGCCCAGGCCAGGTCGCCGGGCTGGCCAGTGCGCTGGGCCAGCTCGGCCTGCAGGTCCGTCGCCGCCTGGGCCGATCGGGTGTCATTCCACAGCAGGGCATCGCGGACGACCCGGCCGTCGGCATCCAGGCAGACCATCCCGTGCTGCTGGCCGCCCACCGCGATCGCCTCGACATCGTCCAGGCCACCGGCCTCGGTCAGGGCACTGCGCAGCGCCACCGCCCAGGCCGCGGGGGCCACCTCGGTGCCGTCCGGATGCGATGCCCTGCCCGAGCGGACCAGCGCACCGGTCTGGGCATCGCGGATGACGACCTTGCAGGACTGCGTCGAGGTGTCGACGCCGGCCACCAGCCCCATGGGTCAGCGGGCGCCGAGCAGGTGATCGATGGCCAGCTGCTGCAGGGCGACGAAGCCGTAGCCCGCCTCGCCGATCGCGTCAGCGTCGACCTCGTCGACTGCAGGCAGGTCTCGGTAGGTCTCCCCCGGGGCCAGGGTCGGCTGGCGCAGCTCGGCGATCCGGCTGCGCTCCATGGCCTCCTGCACCTTCGGATCGGCACGGAAGGACGCCGCCCGCTCGCGCAGGAGCAGGTAGGTGCGCATATTGGACGCAGCCGATGCCCAGACACCGTCCATGTCCTCGGTGCGCAGCGGCTTGTAGTCGAAGTGGCGCATGCCGTCATAGCCGGCGGACTCCAGCAGGTCGACCAGGAAGAACGCATTGATCAGGTCGCCGTGGCCAAAGACAAGATCCTGGTCGTACTTGATGCCGCGCTGGCCATTGAGGTCGATGTGGAAGAGCTTGCCGGACCACAGCGCCTGGGCGATCCCGTGCATGAAGTTCAGGCCGGACATCTGCTCGTGGCCGACCTCGGGATTCAGCCCCACCATGTCGGGGTACTGCAGCTGCTCGATGAAGCCCAGGCCGTGACCGACCGTCGGCAGCAGGATGTCGCCGCGCGGCTCATTGGGCTTGGGCTCCAGGGCGAACCGGATGCCGTACCCCTGGTCGATGACGTACTGGCACAGGACGTCGACCGCCTCCTTGTAGCGATCGAGGGCGGCGCGGATGTCCTTCGCGGAGTCGACCTCGGCGCCCTCGCGGCCGCCCCACATGACGTAGATCGACGCACCGAGGTCGGCGGCGAGGTCGAGGTTGCGCATCACCTTGGCGATCGCGTAGCGCCGTACCTGGCGGTCATTGGAGGTGAAGGCGCCATCCTTGAAGATCGGGTGGCTGAACAGGTTGGTCGTCATCATCGGGACCTGCATCCCGGTCCGGGCCAGGGCCGCCTTGAAGCGGTCGATGTGCTGGGTGCGAGCGGCGTCATCGGACCCGAAGGGGATCAGGTCATCGTCGTGGAAGGTGACCCCGTATGCGCCGAGCTCCGACAGCCGCTCCACCGACTCGACCGGGTCGAGCGGGGGCCGGGTCGCGTCCCCGAAGGGATCGCGCGCCTGCCAGCCGACCGTCCACAGGCCGAAGGTGAAGTGGTCGCTCGGCTGCGGCGTCAGGTCGCTCGGCTGCGGCGTCAGGTCGCTCATCTGTGCTCCAGGTCGTGTGTGCGGGCGGGTGGAAAGGCCGAGGATCTCGATCGAGGCTCAGCGCGAGGTGATCGGGACGTAGTCGCGGAGCACCTCGCCGACGTAGACCTGCCGCGGGCGGCCGATCTTGGTATCCGGGTCGGAGATCATCTCCCGCCACTGGGCGATCCAGCCGGGCAGTCGGCCGAGGGCGAACAGCACGGTGAACATCCGGGTCGGGAAGCCCATCGCCTTGTAGATCAGGCCGGTGTAGAAGTCGACATTGGGATAGAGCTTGCGCGAGATGAAGAAGTCGTCGGCGAGGGCGACCTCCTCCAGCCGCAGTGCGATGTCCAGCAGCGGATCGCTGACGTTCAGCTGCTCGAACACCTGGTGGGCCGTCTTCTTGACGATGGCCGCACGGGGGTCGTAGTTCTTGTACACCCGATGGCCGAAGCCCATGAGCTTCACGCCGTCCTGGCGATCCTTCACCTGGCGGATGAAGGTGTTCACTCCCCCGCCCTGGGCGTGGATGCCCTGCAGCATCTCCATGACGGCCTGGTTCGCCCCGCCGTGCAGGGGGCCGAACAGGGCATTGATGCCAGCGGAGACGCTTGCGAACAGGTTGGCGTGCGAGGAGCCCACCAGTCGCACGGTGGAGGTCGAGCAGTTCTGCTCGTGGTCGGCATGCAGCAGCAGGAGCAGGTTCAGCGCCCGGGAGATGACGGGGTCGACGACATACGGCTCGGCCGGCACGCCGAAGGTCATCCGCAGGAAGTTGTCGATGAAGCCCAGGTTGTTGTCCGGGTACATGAACGGCTGGCCCACGGACTTCTTGTATGCGTAGGCCGCGATGGTCGGGACCTTCGCCAGCAGGCGGATGGTGGAGATCTCGACCTGCTGCGGGTCGAAGGGATCCAGCGAGTCCTGGTAGAACGTCGACAGGGCCGACACCGCCGAGGAGAGCACCGGCATCGGGTGCGCATCTCGCGGGAAGCCGTCGAAGAACTGGCGCAGCTCCTCGTGGAGCATGGTATGCCGACGGATCAGGCCCTTGAACTCGTCCAGCTCGGCTGCGGAAGGCAGGCTTCCGTAGATCAGCAGGTAGCTGGTCTCCAGGAAGGTCGACTGCTCGGCGAGCTGCTCGATGGGGTACCCGCGGTAGCGCAGGATCCCGGCGTCCCCGTCGATGTAGGTGATCGCGGAGGTGCAGGCGGCCGTGTTCAGGAACCCGAAGTCCAGGGTGACCCGGCCGGTCTGCTGCAGCAGCGGCCCGATGCCGATGCCGCTCTCGCCGACGGATGCGGGGACCTCATTGAGCGGGAGCTCACCACCGGGGTAGTTGAGCGCGAATGTCGACACGTCGTCCTCCTCGCCCGAAGCGTACCCATCCGGGCGTGGGCGACACCAACGCCAGCGACGTCAGCCGGCCAGCCGCCGGGCGAACGCCTGCACATCGGCATCGGAGGCGGTCAGGGCCACCCGGACATGCCGTTCGCCGGCCTCGCCGTAGAAGTCCCCGGGGGTCACCACGATCCCGCGATCAGCGAACCACGCGACGGTGTCCCAGCAGGGCTCGTCCCGGGTGCACCACAGGTACAGGCCGGCCTCGCTGTGCTCGATGACGAAGCCGGCGGCCCGCAGTGCCGCGCGCATGACCTCCCGACGGGCCCGGTAGCGCTCCCGCTGTGCATCGACATGCGCGTCGTCCGCGAACGCAGCCGCCGCGGCCGCCTGGATGGGTGCCGGGGTCATCATCCCGGCGTGCTTGCGCACCTCGAGGATCTGCGCCACGAGGGCCGGGTCGCCCGCGACGAAGCCGAATCGGTAGCCCGCCATGTTCGAGCGCTTCGACAGCGAGTGCACCGCAAGCAGGCCCTCGTGGCTACCAGCGCAGGCTCGCGGATCAAGGACGGAGACCGGTTCGGCATCCCAGCCGAGCTCGACATAGCACTCGTCGCTGGCCAGCACGGCCCCGATCGAGCGGGCATACTGCGCGATCTCGGCCAGCCGCGGCGCACCGAGCACCCGGCCGGTGGGGTTGCCCGGGCTGTTGATCCAGATCAGTGACGCGTCGGGGACCTGCTCCGGCTCGTCGGTTGCGGTCATGCGGCAGCCGGCGAGAACGGCTCCTACCGCGTAGGTCGGATAGGCGATACGCGGCAGGACGACATGGTCGTCGGGCCCGAGGCCGAGCAGGGTGGGCAGCCAGGCGACGAGTTCTTTGGAGCCGATGGAGGGGATGACCGAGGTCGGCTCCACGTCGACGCTCAGGCGGCGGTGGAGCCAGCCAGCGCACGCCTGGCGGACGTCAAGCGTCCCGACCGTTGTCGGGTATCCGGGGGCATCGCTCGCCTCGGCCAGCGCCTGCTGGACGATGCCAGGTGTGGAATCGACCGGCGTGCCGACCGAGACGTCTACCGCGCCATCGGCGTGGCTCCTGGCCCGCTGAGCGAAGGGCGCGAGGACGTCCCAGGGAAAGTCGGGCAGGCGACGAGCTGCGGGACGGCTCAGTGGTCGTGCTCCTGCGGCGGCACGCTCGCCAGCAGCGGGGCATCGAAGTCCTGAGCGCCCAACTTGGCCGCGCCGCCCGGTGAGCCGAGCTCGGCGAAGAACTCCGCGTTGGCCGCGGTGTAGTCCTTCCACTCCGCCGGCACATCGTCCTCGTAGAAGATGGCCTCAACCGGGCAGACCGGCTCGCAGGCACCGCAGTCGACGCACTCGTCGGGCTGGATGTACAGCATCCGACCGCCCTCGTAGATGCAGTCGACGGGGCACTCCTCGATGCAGGCCTTGTCCTTCAGGTCGACGCATGGGAAAGCGATGACGTAGGTCACCTGGTCCTCCGGTTCCGCGGGTGAGCAAGTCACGGGTGATCGCGCACAACTTACACGGCCCTAGGCTGGCAGCGGGAGGTACGCCGTGCGACTGCATGACACGTGGCGCAAGGACATCGTCGAGATCGTCCCCGCCACCCCGGGGGTGCTCCGGATCTACGCCTGCGGACCGACGGTCTACCGCGATGCCCACGTCGGCAACATGCGCACCTTCCTGCTGACCGACCTGATCCGGCGGACCGCCCAGTGGTCGGGAATGCAGGTCCGCCTGGTGCAGAACATCACCGACGTGGGACACATGGCCGACGACACCGGCCTCGGGGGCGCAGGCCTCGGCGGGATCGATGAGGGACAGGGGGACACCGAAGATCGGGTGCTGCGGCAGGCGGCCGTGGAGGGCCGGGGCGCCCTGGACATCGCCCGGCACTACGAGGCCGCCTTCCACCGCGATCTCGCCGCACTCAACATCCACCCAGCCGATGACTATCCGCGAGCCAGCGAGTGGATCGATGCCATGGTCCGGCTGATCGAGCGGCTGATGACCACCGGGCACGCGTATGTGGGTACCGACGGCTCGGTCTTCTTCGACGCGCGCAGCTACGCCGGGTACGGCGAACTCAGCGGCAATCGCCTTGACGACCTGCGCCCGGGCCACCGATTCGAGGGCAGCACCGACCCGGCAAAGCGATTCCATGCCGACTGGGCGCTGTGGAAGCACGCCGGGCCGACCCGGACGCAACTGGTCTGGGACACACCGTGGGGCCGCGGATTCCCCGGCTGGCATACCGAGTGCAGTGCCATGAGCCTGGAGCTGCTCGGCGACTCCATCGACGTCCATACCGGAGGCATCGACCTGCGCTTCCCACACCATGAGGACGAGCGGGCGCAGAGCAACTGCGCAACCGACAGGGAGGTCGTGCGGCACTGGGTGCATGCCGAGCACCTGCTCTTCGAGGGCCGCAAGATGAGCAAGTCGGCGGGCAACGTGGTGCTGGTCGCTGACATGGCTGGGCGCGGCCTCGACCCGCTCAGCCTGCGCCTGGCGTTCCTGCAGCATCGGTATCGGCAGCAGATGAACCTCACCTGGCAGGTGCTGCAGGCGGCCCACGACACCCTGCAGCGCTGGCGAGGCCGCGTCGCGGACTGGGCAAACGAGCCGTCGGCGGCGGCGAGCGGCCCGCACGTGG
Organism: Actinomycetales bacterium; assembly: GCA_018970025.1. Taxonomy (GTDB): domain Bacteria; phylum Actinomycetota; class Actinomycetes; order S36-B12; family S36-B12; genus REEB460. The sequence continues at coordinate 94,958 of JAGWXF010000006.1, forward strand.
AGCAGGTCGCAGCGCACTTCGCCGACGACCTGGACACCCCGCGCGCCATTCAGGTGCTGCGCGAACTCGAGCGCGACACCACCGTCGCTGCCGGGTCGAAGTTCGAGACGTTCGCGATGCTCGACCGGCTGCTCGGCCTTGATCTCGCTCGCGACGTCGGCAGGGTCGCCCGCCCGGTTGACGTGCCCGCTGAGGTGCGCGACCTGGTGGATCGACGCGCACAGGCACGTGCCGACAAGGACTGGAAGGCCAGCGATGCCCTGCGCGATCAGATCAGCGCCCGTGGGTATGCGGTCATCGACACCCCCGATGGCCAGCAGGTGGGCCCGGCCTAGCCGAGCTGGGGGGCGCCCTCGCCAGGATTGGGGGCGTCGGTGGGCTTCGGCGTCGCAGGCTTGCCTGGCTTGGCGCCCGGTGACGGCTTGGCGGTCCCGTTCGGCGTGACGGCATCACTCGGCCTTGCGGAGCCGCCTGGCTTCGGGGAGCCACCTGGCTTGGTGCCGGAGCCGAACTCGTCCTGCGGCTTCTCCTTGCCGCAGATGACCTCAGGGGCGGGGCGGTAGAGCGTGGTGATCTTCTCCCGCTTGACCTCCTTGCCACCCTTGTCGAACACCCGGTCGACGTCGATGGTGAAGCCCTCGACCCCGGACTGGCCCAGGCACTTCTTGGACTTGTCGTAGACCGTGGTGAACGGGACGATGTTGCGCTTGTCTCCGAACTCCGCTTTGACGTCGTCGTACTGCTTGGTCCCCCACATGCTGACCGTGATCGAGGTATTCGTGGTCGTGGCGGTGATGAATACCGCATTGGGGGTGTCATTGCGGAACTTCATGTCGAAGATGCCCCAGGCGACCGTCGCCTCGAGGCCAGGCTTGTAGCGGGAGATGAAGATCGAGTGGGCCTGGGTGAAGACCCGCTCCAGGCCGGCATAGAACGCCGCGGTCCAGGTGGCCGTGGTCGCGGTCGACACGCCGCCACCGAGCTCCTCGGCGAAGACCCCGCCGGGGCCCACCACGAAGCCGACGGTGTAGCCGTTGGCCTCGGTGCGCTCCTTGATGGTGTCGTTCATCGAGAACGTCTCACCTGGCATCAGCAGCGTGCCGTTGATGTTCCGGGCAGCCTGGCCGATGTTCTGCACCCGATAGGCCGCATACGGGAAGTTCTGCGTGAAGGTCGACAGCTGCTCGGTCACGCCCAGGGCTTTGGCCTCCTCAGTGGTCAGCTTCGGCTCCCGTCGGCCGATGGAGACGGCCACCTTCCGCTCGGGCCGGGACTTGTCGAGGACCGTCAGCACCTGCGCCGCGAGCTCCTCATTGGACACGCCTCGGCCGACCCTGGAAGGAACGACCTTTGGTCGGCCATCGACGATCGCAAAGCTCGCATCGCGGCCGGGGTTCTCGACGAGAGAGAGCTTGTCAGCGACGGACGCGTACAGGACGGAACCGTCGAGTACAGGCTGCAGGCGACCTTCGGATGCGCTGAAGCTGAGCGCGCGGGCAATCGCCCGCGGCTTGATTCGGGCACTGGACTCCGAGGTGCTCACGAGCACAGGGGCGGAGACCGCCGCCCTGGCGAACTCACGGGCCTGCGCGGCCGACTCCGCGCTGACCGTCGGCGGCACGGCCGCCATGACGCCCGCGATCGCCTTGCGTGAGCCAAGGAACGCCTGCTCGATGGCCGCGGCTGTCGCCTCGGTATCCAGGCCCTGGCCATCCGATCCCCGGACGAGGACCGGGCGCTTCCCCTTCATCGAGAGGGTCGGCTCGACGGCCGGCGTGGCCACCGCAAGCGCCACGTCGGCCAGGGAGGAGTCCAGGGCATCCTGATCGACGGTGACGACGGGCTCCAGCTGCCGATCGGCGAAGAGCTCGCGGACCAGGTCGATGGGGTTCAGGCTCAGCCCGCCTGCCTGCGCCACCGTCGCCTGCGCGTCGAAGCGCAGCCCGGCTCGGCCTGGGTCGAGCATGAAGACCTGATCGGCGACCCGAAGCCGGATCGGCTCCGCAGCCGGGTCCGCGATCTGGCGCTGCAGGACGCTCGCGGCCTCCTCCGCTGACATCCCGCCGATCTGGACCCCGAGCACGCTCGTGCCGCGAGGCACGCCCGGCCCGAGGGCGATGAATGCCAGGGCAAGGCAGGCCAGCGCAGTACCCAGGATCCCCGCGCCGACGAGCAGGAGCCGTCGCTGGCGGACGGACGCTGAGGCGTCCGGACGGTCATCCGGCGAATGGCGTGCGTCGGCCACGCGTACTACCCCTCAGGTCACTCGTGCATCAGGCTCGTCGGCTCAGGCGTTGCCGTCATTCGCGCCGGCATCATCACCCATCGACGTCCCGTTCGACGTGTCGAGCAACGACCCGGTTCCCTGATGGTAACCGCCAGCCCAGTAGATGAGCGGATCGCGCGTCCGGCGGGGTGCCGCGATTCGGGTGACTGCCCCGATGACGATGTCGTGGTCTCCGGCCGGATGGACGGCCACCGTTCGGCACTCGAGCCAGCCCAGTGCCTGGTCGATCAGTGCCACCCCGTTGGCGCCGCGATGATGGGGCACCTCGGCGATCTGATCCGGCAGCGGCCGACCACGCCGGGCGAACCAGGCCGCCGCCGGCTGGGCCTGGGTATCGGCGATGGAGATGCCCCAGGCTCCGGAGGCAAGGACGGCGGGCCGGAACCGCGCATCATGCGATACGCAGAAGAGCACCAGGAGGGGATCAAGCGATACCGAGGTGAAGGAGTTGGCCGTCATCACGTGATCGACGCCGTCGACCTGCGTGGTAACGATGACCACCCCGGTCGCATACCTGCCGACCACCTGGCGGAACGCGCCGGCATCCAGGGGCAGCTCGCCGTGGTCACCTCCGACCATGCCCGGCAACGGATCAGTCATGGCCGCGTCCGGTCCACAGGTGCTCGACGACCGGGATGGTGACCGAGGCCGAGCCCAGCACGACGCCGGCGAGGAGGTACGTCCACTGGCGGCCCCCGGCCGAGATGGCCAGGTCACCGGAGGGCGTCTGGCTGGCCATCATGAGCGTCCCGGTGACCCAGCCGGCGAACAGCACCCCGCCGCCCCAGCGCGTGCGCACCAGCCAGCAGGCCCCGCGGATGGCCGCGACGAGGGCGAACAGCACGATCACCATGCCCCACGGCACGGCCAGCACGCCCCAGGGGGCGGCGACCACCCAGCGATCCGCCTGGACGAATCCCCCCATGATCCCGACCGCGAGCCCGACAAGGACGAGCCCGCCCATGGCCAGCCCGCGTCGCAGCGGGTTCACGGGGATCCCGTCACGCCGGCAGGCCGGCGAACAGGTCCTGCTCCCGGCCGTCGACCAGCGGACCAGGGGAGCCGGCCGCCAGGCGGTAGTACTCAGTGCCGAACGCCTGCGCCCCGACATTGTCGGCGAGGGCGAAGAATCCGCCGTCGACGTTGACCTGGGTACCGTGGGCCCGCAGGGCAGCCAGCTTGGCCGGCAGGTGCGCCGCCGCCTCGACCTGGGCGGTGACGAGCGCGTCATCGATCACGAAGGGCAGGTCATCGGGATCCATCGCAGCGAAGCCCTCCGTCTCGCCCTGCGCCCGCATCGCCTCGATCCCGGCCCGGACCACGCTGCGGGGGAAGGCCGTCCAGTAGACCTTCGCCACCGCCCACGGCTCGCCGAGATCGCGGCGGAAGGTCGGCGACTGGGCCAGGGCCAGGGCGTAATGGGTGACCCGGTGGGCCTGGATGTGATCGGGGTGGCCGTAGCCGCCGAAGTCGTCATAGGTGACGACGACCTGCGGACAAACCTCCCGGATCACCGACACCAGGGCCGTTGCCGCCTCGAGCAGGTCGGCTCGCCAGAAGCTGGCCGGATTGTCGTTCGACGGCGTCCCCATCATCCCGGAGTCCCTGAAGCGCCCCGGTCCGCCGAGCAGGCGCCAGTCCGTCACCCCGAGCGCGCCCATCGCCGTCGCAAGCTCCGTCTGCCGGTGCTCGCCCAGGCCATCGGACTTGTCCGCAGCCAGGTGGGCGAACTCGTCCAGCAGGATCTCCCCCTCCTCGCCGAGGGTGCAGGTGACCAGGGTGACCTGCACCCCCTCGGCAACGTACTTGGCCATCGTCGCCCCGGTGCCGATGGACTCGTCATCAGGATGGGCATGGACCAGCAGCAGGCGTCGGCTCACGGCGCTGACGGTACCCGGTTCGCGGCGAGGCGCATCCGGCCGTCCGCTGGGCATGCGGCACGATCCGGGCATGAATGCGAATCCGGGCATGAACGCGAATCCGGGAACCCCGGGCAACGACGGCGAGTCGGTCAGCTATCCCCGGCAGAAGGCACGCACCCGCAGCTTCCAGTGCGGACGACCGAGGGCCTTCGCGGTCGCTGGCGACCGAGTGCACTTCATCCGCAGCTCCCACGGCACCGACCCGGCGGGCAGCCTGTGGCTGATCGACCTCTCCTCGCCCGAGCCCGCCGAGCAGTGCGTGGTCGACATCGGAGCACTGCCGGTGCAGGACGATGCCGAGCTGCCCGCGGCCGAGCGAGCACGCCGGGAGCGGATGCGCGAGGTCACGGCCGGGATCACGGCCTTCAGCGCCGACCGCGATGGGCGCCGGGTGGTGTTCAGCGTCAACGGCATCCCGTACCTGCTCGACGGGAGCGACCTGCGAGCGCTGCCCTCCCCGGGGCCTGTCGTCGACCCGCGCATCGATCCCACCGGCTCGCGGGTTGCCATGGTCGTCGATGGAGCCGTGCACGTCATCGACGTCGCTGCCGGCACGGTGGCCGAGCTGTGTCCGGTCACGGCCGAGCACCAGACCTGGGGGCTGGCCGACTTCATCGCCGCCGAGGAGCTCGATCGGTTCCGCGGGCACTGGTGGATCGACGATGGCGCTGCCCTGCTGGTCGAGGAGGTGGACGAGTCAGGCGTCGACGTGCGCTGGATCGCCGATCCGACCGAGCCGTCACGCGAGCCGGTCGCCCACCGGTACCCATCGGCAGGAACGGCCAACGCCGAGGTGCGGCTCTGGCGGGTCAGCCTCGACGGCAGCCGCGATCCCCTCGACTGGGATCGGCTCGCCTACCCGTACCTGGCCAGCGTCCATCCCAGCCGCGCCGGAGTGACCGTGCAGGTCATGAGTCGCGACCAGCGGCAGGCCGGCATCCTGGCCCTGGATCCCGGGGCCCGGGAGCTGCGTCCGCTGACGCAGGCGAGCGATCCGAACTGGCTGGACGTCATGCCCGGGGTACCCGTCCGCGATGACACCGGCGCTGTGATCGACATCCTGGCCGACCATGCGACCGACACCTACCGGCTCACGCGGGACGGCACGCCCGTGAGCCCGCCCGGCGTGCAGGTGCGCGGACTCCTGGACGCGACACCCGAGCACCTGGTCTTCCTGGGCTCCCCTGACCCGACCGTCCAGGCCCCCTACCGACTGGACCTGCTGACCGGGCAGGTGCAGGCGCTAGCCGCGGACGACGGCTGGACCTCGGCCGTGGCCGAGGGCTCGGTCATCGTCCTGGCCGCCTCAGACGACAGCAGCGCCACGCCCTCCTTCACGGCGATGACCGGCTCCGCTCGCGTGAGCATCCCCAGCCGTGCCGAGCGCCCAGCGATCGAGATCGCACCGCGGATAACGCGGGCGGGTGAGCGGCAGCTGGCCACCTGCCTGCTGCTGCCGCGCGATCACCAGCCTGGCCAGGCCCTGCCGGTGATCATGTCCCCATACGGCGGCCCCCATGCGCAGCGGGTGGTGCGCTCAGCCGCGGCATATGCCACCGACCAGTGGCTGGCCGACCAGGGCTTCGCCGTCGTCATCGCCGATGGGCGCGGCACCCCGGGCCGGGGCCCGGCCTTCGAGCGGGCCATTGCCGACGACCTCGCAGGCGTGGTGCTGCAGGATCAGGTCGATGCCCTGCAGGCGCTCGCAGCCGTGCATCCAGAGCTGGATCTCACCCGGGTGGGCATCCGGGGCTGGTCCTTCGGCGGCTATCTCGCCGCCCTCGCCGTGCTCGATCGACCGGATGTCTTCCACGCGGCCGTCGCCGGCGCGCCGGTCACCGAGTGGCGCCTGTACGACACCGCATACACCGAGCGCTACCTCGGCGATCCGAACCAGGATCCGCAGCGCTACGACCGGGCGAGCCTGCTGCCCCGGGCCGCGAGGCTCACCCGGCCGCTGCTGATGCTGCATGGGCTGGCGGATGACAACGTGCTCGCGGCCAACACCCTGCAGCTCTCCGGCGCCCTGCTGGCCGCCGGCAGGCCCCATTCGGTGGTACCACTGAGCGGCGTCACGCACATGACACCCCAGGAGGTCGTCGCCGAGAACCTGCTACGGCTGGAGGTCGACTTCTTCGCCGCCAACCTCGGCAGCGGCCGGCCGCACTGAGCGCTGCACGGCAAGGGGGACGTACCGCAGGGTCGACAGGAGCATGCGATCGAGCATCCGGCCCTGCTCGCGTTCCAGGCCGGCTTCCCCGGACGTGTCAGCCTTGAGCAGCTGGTCCATCTCGGAGCCTGGTGCTGCCACGTCGGCAACGAGCGGGCCGAAGTAGGCAGGCACGCCGGGCTCAAGGGGACGGTAGTCCATCAGGACGGCATCAGCCGTGGCGTCGGGCACTCCATCGGGCACCCCATCGGGCACCCCATCGGGCGGGTCATCCGCCGCGGCAGGCCTGACCGTGATGCCGACCCGGGCCAGTCCTGACCGCAGGGCGTCGAGCACCGCAGCCCGCCCCGGCGGCACGTCCACGCGCATCACGAAGCCATCCGGCTGCCCGCAGGCTCGCAGCGCTGCCCGCGCCGCCTCCAGGTCGCCGGCACCCTCGCCGTCCGGATACTGGCGGTAGTCCGGGTCGAATGAGGCCAGCCCGGACGATGACAGCGAGAAGGCGGGCCCCCATGCACCAGGCCCTTCCGCCGATGCAGCGCGGGCCATTGACCCCCGATCCAGGGCGGTGAAGACCGCGAGCCGGCAGTCGTCATCAGCCAGCGGGCCGGACCCCTGGTCGGGCTCGGGAAAAGCCAGCATGAGGACGGCACCGGAACCAGTCTGCGGCTGGATTGGCTGCCCGCAGCCCATGAGGCAGGTGGCAGCGCCTGCGGCGCACATGGCAAGCGCAACGACCGTCCTCAGCGGCCACCCGGCCCGAAGGAGCACCGGCAGGTCAATCCGTCGTTCAGCGGCCATCCCGGGTCTCATCATGCCCGACAGCAGCGTCGTGGCCGAGCCCCGACGGCTCCTGCGGGACGCCGATCGGGATGTCGGCAACGACCTCGCTCGGCGCCACGATGGCGGCGGGGGTCTGCAGGATGAGCCCGGAGTCCGCCCGGAGCGTCACGCCGAGGGGCACCTGGGCGATCGGGAAGTGGCAGGCCACCTGATGACCTGGCTCAACCTCGACCAGCGGGGGCACGTCGGTGGCGCATCGGTCCTGGGCCTGGAAGCACCTGGTTCGGAATACGCATCCGGACGGCGGGTCAGTCGGGCTGGGCAGGTCGCCGGCGAGGACGATCCGCTCCCGGCGATCCTTGGCTCCCGGATCCGGGACGGGGATGGCCGACATCAGCGCGTGCGTGTATGGGTGCAGGGGGTGGGTGTACAGGGCCTGGCGGGTGGTCATCTCGACGATGTGCCCGAGATACATGACGGCAACGCGATGCGCCACCTGGCGCACGACCGACAGGTCGTGGGCGATGAACAGGTAGGCCATGCCGAACTCGTCCTGGAGGTCCTGCAGCAGGTTCAGGATCTGCGCCTGGATCGATACGTCCAGGGCCGAGACCGGCTCATCACACACGATGAGCTTGGGCTTGAGGGCCAGCGAGCGGGCAATGCCGATGCGCTGCCGCTGGCCGCCGGAGAACTCGTTGGGATACCGGTTGTAGTGCTCCGGGTTCAGGCCGACCCGCTCCATCAGCTCCTGCACGGCCTTGCGGATGCCCCCGGGCGGGTTCAGCCGCTGGATCTGCAGCGGCGAGCCGATGATCGAGCCCACCGTGTGCCGCGGGTTCAGTGCGTTGTACGGATCCTGGAAGATCATCTGCGCGGTGCGCCGGATGGGCACCATCTGGCGCCGCGACATCCGGGTGATGTCCGTGCCGTCGAGCACGATGCGACCCGACGTGGGCTCGATCAGCCGAAGGATCGTCCGCCCGGCCGTCGACTTGCCGCAGCCGCTCTCGCCCACCAGACCAAGGGTCTCCCCGGCGGCCAGGCTCAGGCTGATGCCGTCGACCGCCTTCACGTTCCCGACGACCTTGCGGACGACTCCCCCCGAGCGCACCGGGAAGTAGGTGCGCAGGTCGGTGACCTCCAGGACGGTGTCTGGGCTGGTGCCCGCCTGCGCGCTCACGCTGGATCACCTGCCCCGATCACCAGGCCGGACAGCGCCGATCGAGCAATGGCCTCGCGCTCGGCCGCCGGGATGTGGCACCGCACGCTGTGCACCGGGCTCACCGGCAGCAGCTCCGGCAGCTGCGACTGGCACCGATTGCCGTCGACCCGGTCGGCGTAGACGCAGCGGGGGTTGAAGACGCAGCCGGCCGGCGGGGAGATCAGGGACGGCGGGTTGCCCGGGATCGGATCGAGACGACGATCCGGGTCGCGATCCAGTCGCGGGATCGAGGCAAGCAGGCCCAGGGTGTACGGCATCTGCGGGCTGGCGAAGATCTCGGCGACGGGCGCGGACTCCACCACGCTCCCGCCGTACATCACGACCACGTCGTCGGCGACATCGGCGACGACCCCTAGGTCATGGGTGATCATGATGATGGCGGTGTCATGGGTCTGCTGGATCTGGGTGATGAGCTCCAGGATCGAGGCCTGGACGGTCACGTCGAGCGCTGTCGTCGGCTCGTCGGCGATGAGCAGGGCCGGGGAGTTGATGAGCGCCATCGCGATCATCACCCGCTGCCGCATGCCGCCGGAGAGCTGGTGCGGGAAGTCGTCGACGCGGCGCTCTGCGGCCGGGATGCCGACCATCCGCAGCATCTCGATCGCCTGCTCGCGAGCCTGCTGCTTGCTCACCCGCTGGTGAATGCGGACGGCCTCGATCAGCTGCGCGCCGATGCGGTAGTAGGGATGCAGGCTCGACATCGGATCCTGGAAGATCATCGACATCTTCGCCCCGCGCAGCCGGTAGAGCTGCTTGTCCGGCATGGCCACGATGTCCTGGCCCTGGAAGATGACCTTGCCCGAGATATCCGCGGTACGACGGTTGATCAGGCCCAGGATCGACTGGGCCGTGACGCTCTTGCCCGAGCCGGACTCCCCGACGATGGCCAGGGTCTGCCCCCGCCGCAACTCGAAGGACACGCCGTTCACGGCCTGGACGACCCCGTCCTCGGTCGGGAAGCCGACCCGCAGGTTGTCCACCGACAAGATCACCTCATTCATGCCGCCACCCTCACTCTCGGGTCGATCGCCGCGTAGAGCAGGTCGACGATGAGGTTGGCCACGATCACGAAGAAGGCGGTGATCAGGGTGATACCAACGAGCACGGGCAGGTCCGGGTCGACGACTGCGGATACGGCCAGGGATCCGATGCCCGGCAGGCTGAACACGCTCTCGGTGATGATGGCCCCGCCGAGGAGTCCGGCGAGGTCCAGGCCACCGGCCGTGACGATCGGGGTCAGGCCGGCCCGCAGGGCATGCTTGCCGACCACCGTGCGCTCCGGGAGACCCTTGGCTCGGGCGGTGCGGATGTAGTCCTCCCCCAGGGTCTCCAGCATCTGACTTCGGGTGAGCCGGGTATAGAAGGCGGCATAGAGGATGGCCAGCACGATCCAGGGCAGCAGCATCGTCTTGAAGAACTGCTCAGGGTTCTCGAAGGGGGAGACGTAGGACGGGTACGGCAGCAGCTTCCATCGGATGATGACGAAGAACAGCACCACCAAGCCCAGGAAGAACGAGGGCAGCGAGTAGCCGAGCAAGGCCACGCCCATGATCGACTTGTCCTGCCAGCGGCCCCGTCGCAGGGCCGCGAGCACGCCAGTCACCATCCCGACGACCATGAACAGCACGAAGGCGCCGAGGGCCAGCCAGATGGTGGCTGGCAGCCGCTCGCCGATGAGCTGCAGGACGGTCGCATTCTTGCGGAATGAGTAGCCCAGGCATGGCGCCGCGCAGACCAGGGCGGCCGGGCCGCCGCCCTCGGGGTAGGTCCGCCCGGCGAAGATCCCCTTGACGAATACCCAGTACTGCTCGATGACGGACTTGTCCAGGCCGAGCCGGATGCGGTTGGCCTCAATGATCTCCGGGGTACAGGCCTTGCCGCAGGACAGCCGCGCGACGTCGGCTGGCAGCAGGCTGAACAGGACGAAGACGGCCATGCTGAGCAGGACCAGCATCAGGACGAGCAGCATCAGCCGCCTGACCAGGTATCCGCTCATCTCGTCCTCACCGCCCTCGTCGAAGCTCGGTCAACGGGCGCGAGACCTTGCGCCCGGGCGTTCGTGGGGGCGGGTCGCTGACCCGCCCCCACGAACCATGCATCAGCCAGTCACGCCCATGGCCGCATACGGCCACGAACCGTAGGCCGGCCAGCTGTAGACCGGGCCGACGTTGGTGCCCGCCATCCGCTGGTCACGCCCGAAGCGGGTCGGGATCACCAGCATCTTCTGGGCAGCCGCCGTGTTCAGCTCCTGCCACATGGTGGCCTGCGTCGCACGGTCGAGCTCGGTCTGGGCCGCCTTGACCTGGGCGTTCCAGTCCTTGTCGTCCCAGCGGGACAGGTCGAACCCGCCATTGAGCGTCGTCAGCGGCGGGATGACCGTCGAAGCGTTCGGCCAGTCCGGGCCCCAGCCCGCGCCCATGAGCTCATGGGCCTTCTCGGGATCGAACACGATGCCGTAGTACTGCCCCGGCTCGATCGGGTTGGGCTTGAGGGTGATGCCCGCCTTGGCCATGCTGTCGACCCAGACAGCGGCAGCCTTGTCGGCATCGGCGCTCTGGGCGTAGTCCAGCGTGATCGTGGTCGGGCAGTCGCCGGCCTCCGCGATGAGCTTCTTCGCGAACTCCGCATCGCCGGTCGGCGGCACCGGCTGCCCGAGCAGGCCGTCCCACAGGCCGGTCGGGGCGTAGTCGACGCCGATGTTCGGCTTGATCAGGCCGTCAGCGAAGTCGCCGGCGTACTTGCCACCGGCGATGGTCCGCAGCGCCTCACGATCGATTGCGACGCCGATGGCCTGGCGGCACTTCTCGTTCGGGATCTTCTGCGTGTCGATCGCCACGTAGCGGGTGTACGGGTCGAAGGCGTCAATGCGCCGCGACTCGTAGGCCGGATCATCGAACACGATCGGCAGCGACGCGGTCGTCAGGCCCAGGGAGAGAGCGAACTCGTCGTTGCCCGAGGAGGCGATCATGCGCTGATCGATCGCCGACTCGTCCAGGCCGAAGTCGTACTCCCAGGTATCCGGCAGTGCCTGCCGCCAGGAGTCCGTCGCCGGATCCCACTGGTCATTGCGGACCAGGACGAGCTTGCCGCCCTTGCCGGTCTGGTAGCTCTGGATCTTGTAGGGGCCGTTCGACAGCGGCTTGTTGGCGTAGTCGGCGCCAGTATCGGCATCCTTGCGAACGGCGCCGAACCCCAGGGTGACCGCATAGCTGAAGTCCGGCACCGGCTGGTTCAGGTTGAAGGTGATGGTGTTGCCATCGCAGGTCACTGCCTTGTCGAACAGCGCCTGTCCCTCGCCGGAGTACGGGCCCTTGTACTGCGAGCTGCCGTCCTCGGCCGAGGGGATGTCCAGGTACACGAGTGCGTACGTCGGGCCGCCGGCGATGATGTCCGTGGCGAACGTGCGCGAGACGCCGTAGGCGACATCGGCGCAGGTGACCGGCTGGCCGTCCTCCCACTTGATGCCGTCCTTCAGGGTGAACGACCAGGTCTTGCCGCCATTCGTCGCGGTGCCCGTGTCGGTCGCCATGTCAGGGACCAGCGTCGTGCCCTCGTTGTTGTCCGGCGACATCTGGTAGGTCGTCAGCGACCGCATGATCGTGGCGCCGAGGAAGGCAAGATCCTCGCCGGTGTAGATCACCTGCGGATCGAGCGTCTGCAGCTGCTCGGCGTTGCTGAGGATGTAGATGGTGCCGCCCTTCTGCGGGCCAGCGGCCGCAGATGCGGCTGCTGATGCGGCACCGCTCGCGGCGCCAGAGGCTGCCCCACTCGCGCCGCCGGATGCATCGCCGCCACCGCCACCGCAGGCCGCCAGGATCAGCGAGCCGACGACGGCAGAGACCACGACGATCCCGGTGCGGGATCTGATCTTGCCCATATTTCCTCCTGTGTGTCGCACCGGGGACATCCCTCGGTGTGTGTGCTCTCCGGCGGGTCGTACGCCCCGTTCGGGAGTCTGCTTCGGCCGGCTGGTACGAGCCGGCCCGAGCTCGGCAGGCAGCGCACCGGTCATAGCCGGCCCGCCTTCGGATCAAGGGCATCGCGTACCGCGTCGCCCACGAGGTTGAAGGTCACCACCAGGATCACCAGCACGGTGCCCGGGATGAAGAGGTAGCTGGGGATGATCGTGAAGTACTTCACGGAGTCCGCCAGCATCAGGCCGAACGACGTCTCAGGCGGGAGCACCCCGACACCGAGGAAGGACAGCACCGCCTCAGTGCCGATATAGGCCGGCAAGGTCAAGGTCGCGTAGACCAGGATCGGCGCCCACAGGTTCGGCAGGATCTCGCGGAAGAGGATGCGCGGGGTGCCCGCTCCAGAGGCGATGGCCGACTCGACGAACTCCCGCTCGCGCAGGCTGAGCACCTGGCCGCGGACGATGCGGGCCAGGTAGGGCCAGCCGAACACGCTCAGGATGAGGATCAGGTAGGTGATGCGGGAAGCGTTGCCCTCCGGCACGCCCAGCGAGGTTATCCGTTCGGTCAGGGCCCCGGAGAGCGCCAGGATGATCAGCAGGAACGGGAAGGCGAGGATGAGATCCATCAGGCGGCCGATGATGGAGTCGACCGCTCCCCGGGAGTAGCCGGAGATGATGCCGATGACCGTCCCGATGGCGGTCGTGAGCAACGTGGCGACGGTCGCCACGAGCAGGGAGATGCGCAGTCCGTACAGCAGGCGGGCCAGGATGTCGCGACCGGTCCCCCACTCCACGCCCAGCGGGTGCTGCAGGCTGGCACCGCCCCAGGGCCCGATGGGCTTGCCTGCCTCCTCGGTATCGATCGCCGTCGGGTCGAGCGCATAGGGGTCGACGCCGAGCAGATGGCAGATCAGGGGCGCGAAGATGGCGATGAGCACCAGCAGGATCAGCACACCCAGGCAGATCATGCCGGCGCGATCCCGCCGGAACCGTCCCCAGGCGATCTGCCAGATGGATCGGCCCTGGACCTCGTCAGGCTTCGCGCTCGACCGCTCAGGAGGCGCGACGAGGTCAGCAGCCAACGCCCCTCACCTCGCTTCCTGGCAGTCGACGCCCGGCGATGCCCGCGCGGACGGAGGCACTGTACGCCCGACCCCCACGGCGGTGGGTCAAACTGGGCAAAGGGGCTCTCAGATCGTTACCGATGCCCCATCACCGGGCCGACCGGCCCGCGCGAGCTCATGACCGGGCCGACCGGCCCGCGCGAGCTCATGACCGGGCCGACCGGCCCGCGCGAGCTCATGACCGGGCCGACCGGCCCGCGCGGACCCGATCCGTCTGCGACAGCAGCACCTTGCGCATCCGAACGGTCGCCGGGGTGACCTCGACGCACTCGTCCTCCCGGCAGAACTCAAGGGCCTGCTCAAGGGAGAGCTGGCGGTGCGGGATCAGCGGGACGAGCACGTCGCCGGAGGACTGCCGCATATTGGTGAGCTTCTTCTCCTTGGTGGGGTTGACGTCCATGTCGTCCGACCGGGAGTTCTCCCCCACGATCATGCCCTCGTAGACCTCGGTGCCCGGGCCCACGAACATGGTGCCCCGCTCCTGCAGGTTCGCCAGGGCGAATCCCGTGGTCGAGCCGGTGCGATCGGCGACCAGGGAGCCGGTCGGCCGGGTCCGCAGCTCCCCATGCCAGGGCTCATAGCGGTCGAAGACATGGTGCAGCAGGCCGGTGCCGCGGGTCTCGGTGAGGAACTCCGTCCGAAAGCCGATCAGGCCACGCGCTGGCACCAGGTACTCCATCCGCACCCAGCCGGTGCCGTGGTTGACCATCTGCTCCATCCGGCCCTTGCGCAACGCCATCAGCTGGGTGACCACTCCGAGGTAGTCCTCCGGGATGTCGACCGAGAGCCGCTCCATCGGCTCATGCACCTTGCCGTCGATGACCCGGGTCACCACCTGCGGCTTGCCCACGGTGAGCTCGAAGCCCTCCCGGCGCATCAGCTCGACCAGGATGGCCAGCTGCAGCTCCCCTCGGCCCTGGACCTCCCAGGTATCCGGCCGCTCGGTCGGCAGCATCCGGATCGAGACATTGCCGATCAGCTCCGCCTCCAGGCGGGCCTTGACCATGCTGGCCGTGAGCTTCGACCCGCTCCTGCCGGCCAGCGGCGAGGTATTGATGCCGATCGTCATCGAGATAGAGGGCTCGTCCACCGTGATGACCGGCAGGGCGACGGGATGCTCCGGGTCCGCCAGGGTCTCGCCGATGGTGATCTCGGGGATGCCCGCGACCGCGATGATGTCGCCTGGGCCCGCGCTCTGCGCCGGCACCCGATCCAGCGCCTTGGTCACCAGCAGCTCGACGACCTTGGCGCGCTCGACTGAGCCGTCCGTCTTCATCCAGGCCACCTGCTGGCCCTTGCGGATCGTCCCCTGATGGACCCGGCACAGGGCCAGGCGGCCGAGGTAGGGCGAGGCGTCGAGGTTCGTGACATGGGCCTGCAGTGGCCGGGCCGGGTCGAAGGCAGGGGCCGGGATGGTCTGCAGCAGGGTGGTGAACAGCGGCTGCAGGTTCTCCTCGTCGGGCATGCCGCCATCGGCCGGACGGCTCAGCGAGGCGCGGCCGGCCTTGGCGCTGGTGTAGACGATCGGGAAGTCGATCTGGTCCTCAGCGGCATCGAGGTCGAGGAAGAGCTCATAGGCCTCGTCCACGACCGCCGCGATGCGGGCATCAGAGCGATCGACCTTGTTGATGACCAGCACCACCGGCAGCCGCTTGTGCAGGGCCTTGCGGAGCACGAACCGGGTCTGCGGGAGCGGGCCCTCGGAGGCGTCCACGAGCAGGACGACCCCATCGACCATCTCCAGCCCCCGCTCCACCTCCCCGCCGAAGTCGGCGTGGCCGGGCGTGTCGATGATGTTGAAGGTGACCCCGCCCTCCGGGGCACCCGGGCCGGTGTAGTGCACCGAGGTGTTCTTTGCCAGGATCGTGATGCCCTTCTCCCGCTCGAGGTCCATGGAGTCCATGACCCGATCGGCGACGTCCTGGTTCTCCCGGAAGGCACCCGACTGCCACAGCATCGCGTCGACCAGGGTGGTCTTGCCGTGATCGACGTGGGCGATGATCGCGATGTTCCGCAGGTCGTCGCGGCGGGCGAGGGACTGATCTGACTGTGGCTGCACCACCTGACCCTACGAGGTGGCACGCTCACCACTGAAATCGTGCGAGCGACGTGCGATCTCGGTCACGCAGCGGCCCGTCGGCGGGCTCGGCCGGAAGGGGAAGGTCATGGTCATCTACTCGGAGATCCCGTCCCGGGGATTCCGGCAGTTCCTCGGCGACCTGTGGGTGATCGCCTGGGGCGTGCTGTCGGTCTGGATCGCGTCCAAGATCCACGACCTGGTGATGAACCTCGCCGCCCCCGGCCGGGCACTGGTCAGCGGGGCAACCAACCTGGCCGCCAGCATCACCGATGCGGGCGACAAGGTCGGATCAGTGCCGCTGATCGGCGACGCCCTGTCCCAGCCCTTCGATGCCATGAGCGGCGCCGCCATGTTCATCGCCTCCGCGGGCCAGGCCCAGGTGGACGCCGTCACGGCGCTGGCCACCTTCCTGCAGTGGTCGATCATCGTGCTGGCGATCCTGCCGCTGGCCTCCATCTGGATCCCGATGCGCCTGGCCTTCATCCGCCGGGCCTCGGCCGCCCGCCGGTTCGTGGATGCCAGCGCCGACCTGGACCTGTTCGCGCTGCGGGCCATGGCCCGGCAGCCGCTGCACCTGCTGGCGCGCATCGACGACGACCCCGTGGGGGCCTGGCGTCGCGGTGACCCCCATGTCATCCATGCCCTGGCCTCGCTGGAACTGCGGGCCGAGGGCATCCGAACCCCCGCCCTCGAGCTCACCTCCTTCGCGGGGGACGGCTCGGACTTCGGCCGTCACGCCCGCTGACGCCTGCCCTTGGGCTGCCCGCGTGCTCTTCGTGCACCGACCAGTGATCAGGCGACCCTGAGGGCCGACATCCGCGGCAGGGTGGGCACCGACGCGGTCGAGATCGCCGCGCTGGTGTCGTCCGTCTCATAGAAGCGGATGACCCGACCGAGCTCGACCCCGGTCGGCTTGACGGCGTACCACAGGGTGGTGTTCTGGACCCCGAACGAAAGGGTGAGGCCCTCCGAGGCCTCGCTCGGCTTGCCGGTGTAGTCGATGAGCCAGCTGCCGGCCGGCAGCGGCTCGGGCAGATTCGCCGCTGGCAGCCAGGCCCGCAGCCAGGTCACGCCGTCGATATCCGTCGACTTGCGCGCTCGGCACTTCCAGGTGGCCTTCGCATCGGCGGTCACGGTGTTCGGGTAGGCCTTGGTCACCGTGCGCGAGCAGGACCGCTTGCCGTCCAGGTAGGTCACCTTCCCCGGCTCGCCCTCGAAGGCACGCCTGCTCGTTCGGGTGACGCCCGACCTGAAGAAGATCGATCCGATCTGGTACGACTCGAAGCCTGCCCCGATGTAGGCCGTTCGCGCCGCGAATGGCCCCGACGCCATGGCGTCAAGGCGCCCGGTCACCAGCACTGCTCCCGGCGAGCCGAGCACCTCCGCCGATGCGGTGATCGGCACCTTCGGGCAGACCGTCGGGTCACACGTCGCCTGGGCTGCCGGCGCGACCACGAGCAGGCCGACCGCGCAGGCCAGCACGAGCATCACGCGAGCAGGCATCACGGCCCCAGGCTAGCCATGAGCAGGCCCGTTCCACAGGTCGAATCCGGGCAAGCCGTTGCCCGTGAGGATCTCATTGGCCTCCGACGCATGCCAGACGTCGTGCATGTGGACACGCTGGATGACGGAGCCTCGCGTATGAGTCCAGTCCTCGCCCCACGTCGGCTGATGCAGCTCCTCGGCCAGATCCTCAAGGGACCAGCGACCAAGCGCCCCCTCGACGATCGCGAACGTCGAGGTGAGCGCGTGAACGAGCGCACGCGCATCGAGGGGATGCTCGAGGTCGTCATCGCCCGGGCAGTTCCATGCTGCGTTCGGGAAGGGCGTGGCCGATGCCCCTGGCTCGCCCGCGAAGTCGCACAGCCAGAAGACCCGCTGACAGGCGGCGTGCCCGACGACCGCCCACAGCGGCCAGCGGCCTGGCCCGGCCGACCAGGCGAGTTCCACTGGCGTCAGCGCTTCGATGCAGTCGCGAAGTTGCGAGTTCAGGTGCGACCAGCTGCTGAACGCTGGCCCGATCGGTGCAGGAGTCACCGGGTCATCCAACCGGCTACCGGATCGGTCCAGGGCAGTTGCAGGAGATAGTCGGGCAGGCCCTCCTCGTTTCCGGACCCATCGGTCTGGTCGACGATCGCGAATCCGTGGCCACGGTAGAAGGCGACCGCACCCTGGTTCGACTGAAAGGTCCACAGTCGCACCGGCCGGCCCGGCAGCTCCTCGCACATCCGCTTGAGCAGGGACGTCCCGATGCCCTGGCCCTGCGACCCGGGGGCGACGTAGAGATGGTCGATCATCTGGCCTTGGCCGAGGACGAACCCGAGCACCACGCCGTCAGACTCCAGGCAGAACCCGATGGACGAGGAGACCTGCTGCGCGTAGAACGCGATGTCCTCCGCCGGGGTATGCAGGTCGGGCAGGTCGGCAATCGCGGCATGCCGGGCGGCTCGAGCAAGCCGGGCAATGGCAGGTGCATCAGCGGGGCGAAGCGCCCGCATCACCCCGGACGTGCCCGACATATGCGAGATAGACCGGGCCAGCCGCTACCGGCGACTACAGGCCGTGGTCGTTGCGATAGATGTGCACGACAGCGTTGGCGTGACCGTGGCCCATCCCCAGGCCTTTCAGGAAGGCGACCTGCTCCATGTGCCTGGCGTCCCGCACGGCATCGAGCTGCCCCATCCAGTACGCAATGGCATGGCCGTACTTCTTCTCAATCGAGGGAACATACGAGGCGGGCCCGCCAACCTTTTCAGTCACGTCACTCCTGTCTGGCGAAGTCATCTGGAATTCTGCCATCCACGGGCTCGATCAGGTCCCACCGATTGCCGTAGCGGTCCTCGAAGACCACGACCGTTCCGTACGGCTCCCGCCGCGGGACCTCGGTCATCCGGACGCCACGAGCGACCAGCCGGGCGTGCTCACCGGCGAAGTCCGCGGTGTGCAGGAAGAATCCGACGCGGCCGCCGGACTGACGGCCCATGGCGGCCCGCTGCTCATCAGTCGAGGCAACCGCCAGGAGCAGGCACGAGCCCTGCGGCCCGGGTGCGACCCGCACCCAGCGCTTGCCGGCACCGAGGTCGGTGTCCTCGATGAGGCGGAAGCCGAGGTCCTCGACGTAGTGCGCTATCCCCGTGTCGTAGTCGTCCACGAGGACGGTGACAGCGTGCAGGTGCATGCCGTCACCGTAGATGCCGGAGAGTGATTGCCGGGTGCATGACTCGTTGCCGGCGCTAGACGTTGAACCTGAACTCGACGACGTCGCCGTCCGCCATCGTGTAGTCCTTGCCCTCGATGCGCACCTTGCCCCGTGCCTTGGCCTCGCTCATGGAGCCGGCATCGACGAGGTCGTCGAATGAGACCACCTCGGCCTTGATGAAGCCCTTCTGGAAGTCGGTGTGGATCACCCCGGCTGCCTCAGGGGCCGTCGCCCCCTTGCGGATGGTCCAGGCCCGCGCCTCCTTCGGCCCCGCCGTCAGGTAGGTCTGCAGGCCCAGGGTGTCGAACCCGACACGGGCCAGGGCGGCCAGGCCGGACTCCGCTTGGCCCACCGATTGCAGCAGCTCCAGGGCCTCCTCCCCGGGCAGCTCGACCAGCTCGGCCTCCAGCTTGGCGTCGAGGAATACCGCCTCAGCCGGGGCGACCAGCCGCCGCATTCGCTCCTTGAAGGCCTCGTCGAGGAGCTCGTCCTCGTCGACATTGATGACGTAGACGAACGGCTTGGCGGTTAGCAGGAACAGCTCACGCAAGGGCGCTGGGTCCAGGCCGGACTGGAAGATCGTGGTGCCCTCGTCGAGCAGGGTGCGGGCCTGCTCGGCGGCCGCCAACGCCGGCGCCTTCGCCTTGTCGTTGCGCGCCTCCTTCTGCAGGCGCGGGATGGCCTTCTCCAGGGTCTGCAGGTCGGCGAGGATCAGCTCGGTGTTGATCGTCGCCATGTCCTCCTCAGGCGATACCCGGCCCTCGACGTGCACGACGTCGTCATCGGTGAAGGCCCGCAGCACCTGGCAGATGGCGTCCGACTCCCGGATATTGGCCAGGAACTTGTTGCCGAGCCCGGCGCCCTCGCTGGCACCCTTGACGATCCCGGCGATGTCGACGAACGTGACGGTGGCAGGGATCACGCGCTCCGAGCCGAAGATGCCGGCGAGCACGTCCAGGCGTGGGTCCGGCACCCCGACCACGCCCGTATTCGGCTCGATCGTGGCGAACGGGTAGTTCGCCGCGAGGACGTCATTCCTGGTCAGCGCATTGAACAGCGTGGACTTGCCGACATTCGGCAGCCCGACGATGCCTAGGGTCAAGGCCAATGTGCCAAAACCTCTCTATGACGGTGCTGAGGGGGCGGCCAGCGTGGCACGAAGACACGGCGGACTCGGCGGGCAGGTGCTCAAGGGTAGCGGCCTACATCCGCGCCTCCGCCGTCATGGGCCGCACGGACGCCGACCACGACGCGTACCCGGCTCTCGCGATCCAGCGGGATGCCATCCAGCGTTGGGCTGACGCGAACGGCGTCCGTGTCGAGCGCTGATACGAGGACGAGGACAAGACCGGCCGCGGACTGAAGGGTCCATGGCGTGGGCGTGGTGTGGGAAACTGCGCCGGTGCGGGAATGTGGGCTCCACCCCCTTGCCCCCTGCGGGTCTCCCCGTTACAATCCATAGGTACGAAGGGAATGGACCCATGGGAGCACCACGCCTTGTCACGGCCGATCCTCGTGGACGAGTGACCGTCGGGCAGGCGGATAGGCCGTACCTCGTCCACGAGGAGCCCGACGGCACGGTCGTTCTGGAGCCTGCGGTTGTCATGTCGGAGCTGGAGCGCAGGTTCCTCGAGAACGCGGCGCTCCAGGCGAGCATCG
>JAGWXF010000026.1 GCA_018970025.1 Actinomycetales bacterium
CCCACGCCGGGAGTCGAAATCGGCGCGAGGGCGCGGCTCAGGCGGATGCAGCGGGCGTGCGGCCCATCAGCTGGCGACGGTACGGGGCGAGGTCCGCCGTGCGGTCGATGCCGACGACGCCGACCAGGCCGCTGTCATCGTGGTACGTCACGATGCAGGGCGCATCGACCGTTCCATCGGCGACCGTGATGCTGCTCGCCAGCCCCGGCATCCCGAAGGACTGGATGGTGTGCGCGTACTGATCGGACCAGAACGCCGGCATCGCGGTGAATGGCTCGGCGCTGGGAGCGTCCCCACGCAGCAGGGCGGCCAGCGAGGGCCCGGCGCGGCGAGCCGTCTCGGTCGGCATGTTCCAGTGCTCGATCCGCCTCGATGCCCCGGGGAACAGCGCATTGGGATGGCGGGCCACGTCACCGACCGCGACGACCGGGGCCGGGGCCGACCGCACCACCATGGCGGCGTCGACCTCGATCCCGTCGGAGAGGTCCAGGCCGTTGCCGTCCAGCCATTCGACGTTCGGGACCGACCCGACCGCCTCGAGCACCACGTCGGCGGGCAGGACGGTGCCGTCGGACAGCTCGGCCCCCGTGACGTGGTCATCGCCGAGGAAGCGATCGATCGTGTGGCCGAGGTGGAAGTGAATGCCGTGGGCCGCGTGGCGCCGCCGCATCGCGGCCCCGAGCTCGGCCCCCAGCGGCCGGATCATCGGCTCGGCATCGAGGGCGACGACGTGGACGGTCGCCCCGAGCGTGGCTGCCGTGGCCGCCACCTCGCAACCGATGAAGCCGGCGCCCATGATGACGATGGTCGAGCCCGGCATCAGTCGCTCGCGCAGGGCGGTTGCGTCCGCTGCCGTGCGGAGCATGATGCGCCCCTTGGTCGGGCCGGGGATGGGCAGTGATCGCGGACGAATCCCGCTTGCGATCACCAGCCCGTCGAACGCAAGGTTCGTGCCGTCCGCCAGGGTGACGGTGCGCTCACCGAGGTCAGATGCGACCGCAGCGGCCCCGAGCTGCCAGTGCACGTCGTCGACTGAGTCCTTGCGGCGGAACTCCAGGCCGGCGATATCCACCCCTGCGGAGAGCGCCTCCTTGGACAGCGGCGGCCGGTTATAGGGCAGGTGCGGCTCATCGCCGACGATGGTGATCGCGCCGGCGTGGCCGGCCGACCGAAGTGACTCCGCTGCGCGCAGGCCGCCGAGGCCCGCACCGACGATGACGACGCCTGTCACGACGCGGTGATGGTGATCGCCTGCATCGGGCAGACGTCAGCCGCGCTCTCGACCGCCGCCTTGCGGTCGTCGGAGACCTCGGCGACGTACTGCAGCTTGCCGTCCGCGTCCAGCGCGAAGACATCCTCGGCCTCGAAGCAGCACTGGCCGTAGTGCTGGCACTTGTCCATGTCGACCTCGATGCGGATCATCGCCCCTCCTTCGTCGTGGGTACCCATGGCATGGGAAGCCCATTATCCGTCGCGGCGCCGCGACGGGCACAACCGATTCGTTCGGACCCTAACGGAAATTGCCCCAGAAGTGGGCTGATCGTGCCGAAATGCAGGACACGACCGACCCGGATCGTCTACCCTGCGGGATAGTTCGGGCCCGAATGATCTTCCGGGCGCCGTATCTGTCGATTGGAGCGAGATGAGCACGGCAACCGCGATATCGCTGGCTGACAACGACCTGTTCGTCCAGGGCGCTCCCTGGGGCGTCTTCGAGTCCCTGCGCCATCACGACCCGGTGTCGTGGCAGCAGGAGCCAGCTCCGAACAAGGGCTTTTGGGCCGTCACCCGCTACCAGGACATCGTGGAGGTGCTGCGCGACCCGCAGACCTACTCAAGTGAAATCGGGGCGACCAACCTCGAGGAGCTCGACGCCAGCCAGATCGAGATCCGCAAGTCCATGCTCGAGACCGATGGCGAGCGACACCGGGCCCTTCGCAAGCTCCTGCAGTACGACTTCACGCCGCGGGCCCTGGCCATCTACGAGACCTTCCTGCGCGGTATCACCGCCAGCACCCTGGACGAGGCCTTCCAGGCCCCGACCTTCGACTTCGTCGAGGCGGTCGCGGCTGACTTCCCGATCCGCGTCCTGGCCCAGCTGCTGGACGTACCCGATGCCGACATCCCGCAGCTGATCAAGTGGGGCAACCGGATGGTGGGCAACACCGACCCCGAGCATGCGGACGTGATCCTGGGCAGCGAGGAGTCTGAGAAGTACCGCGACCTGCCGTTCCGGTCGCCGGCCGCCCTGGAGGTGTTCGAGTACGGATTCCGGCTGGCCAATGACCGCCGGGGCAAGGACGGCAGAGACCTGGTCTCGCGCCTGGTCAACCAGGTGCCGATGGACGGTATCCCGCTCGATGACCGCGACTTCCGCAACTACTTCCTGCTGCTGGTGATCGCGGGCAACGAGACCACGCGCCACACCATCTCGCACACCATGCGCAATCTCATCGCGAACCCGGACGCGGTCGCGCTGCTGCGTGCCCAGCCCGAGCTCATCCCGTGGGCCGTGGAGGAGTTCCTGCGATATGCCTCGCCGGTTTATCACTTCCGGCGCACGGCTCGGGTGGACACCGAGCTCAATGGCCGCCGCATCAAGGCAGGCGACAAGGTCGTGGTGTGGTTCGCCTCAGGTAATCGCGATGAGCAGGTATTCGAGGATCCCTACCGCTTCGACGTGACCCGCAAGCCCAATGAGCACATGGCCTTCGGCCGCGGCGGGCCGCACATGTGCCTGGGCAACTCGCTGGCCCGGATGGAGATCCAGATCATGTTCGAGGACCTGCTGGCCCGGCCCTTCGACATCCAGCCCAATGGCGAAGTGGAGTACCTGCGGTCGAACTTCGTCCACGGCATCAAGCGATTCCCCGTCAAGGCCGTGCCGCGGAGCTAGTGCCGCAAGCCGCGAACTTCTGCGAACAAGCCCAATTCCCATCTGATCTGCGGCAGGATGCGAGCCTGCCGTATGCACCCGCATAACGACCATGGAGGCGGTATGTCCCAACGGGAGAATCTTCCGAAGTCAGATCAGGCCCTCGGCGCCGCCGATCCTGAGACCGCAGGCACCACGCTCAAGCGAGGCACCCTCGGCCTAGCCGGCATCATCTTCTTCGTCGTGGCTGCCTCGGCACCGCTTGCGGGGATGACCGGTGCCTTCCCGGTGGCGGCGGTCATCCTCGGCCCCGGGGCCGTCGGCATGTACGTCTTCGTCGGCATCATCCTGCTGCTGTTCAGCGTGGGCTACGCGACGATGAGCCACTACGTCACCAACACCGGTGCCTTCTTCGCCTACGTCGGCCGAGGCCTGGGCATCGTGCCCGGTGTCGGCTCGGCAGCGGTCTCGGTGCTGGCCTACCTGGCCGTGCAGTGGGCCGTGCTCGGCTTCATCGGCGGGCAGATGGCCCTGCAGTTCCAGGACAAGTTCGGCGTCGACCTGCCCTGGTACGTGTACGCGCTGGTGATCCTGGCCGCGGTGTGGATCCTGTCGGCCCTGTCCGTCGATATCGGCGCGAAGGTCCTCGGCGTCCTGCTGGCGATCGAGCTGCTCTCGCTGGTGGTGGTGGGTGTCGTGGCGATCGCCAAGGGCCCGCAGGGAGTCGACTTCGTGTCGGCCTTCAGCCCTGCGGCCATCTTCGACGGCGGGCTCGAGGGCGGTGCTGGCATCGCATTCGCCTTTGCCCTGGCATCGTTCATCGGATTCGAGGCGACGGCGATCTACGGCGAGGAGTCCAAGAACCCCAAGCGGAATGTCCCGCTGGCCACCTACATCTCGGTCGTGCTGATCACCGTGCTCTTCGCCCTGGTGGGCTTCGGCATGGTGACGGGCACCGGGGTCGACGGCATGCAGGACAAGATGCTCGAGGTCACCGGCGGCCTGGTGGATCCGTCGGCAGTGCTGTTCGGGCTGACCACCGAGTTCATCGGCTCCTGGCTGACGACGGTCTTCAGCTGGATCGTGCTGACCTCGCTGTTCGCCGCGACGCTGGCCTTCCAGAACAGCGCGGCCCGGTACCTGTTCTCGATGGGCCGGGCGGGCGTGCTGCCCAAGGCGCTGGATCGCACGAACAAGCAGCAGTCGCCGTTCGTGGCCACCACGGTGGTCGGCATCCTGGGCCTGATCATCATCGTGATCGCGATCGTGCTCAACTGGGATCCGTTCCTGAACGTCTTCTACTGGTTCAGCGCGGTGTCGGTCATCGCGATCGTGCTGACCGAGATCCTGGTGAGCATCGCGGTGATCGTCTACTTCCGCCGCACCAAGGAAGACCGGCGCATCTGGAACGCGATCATCGCGCCGGTGCTGGCGATCGCGGGCCTGGCACTGGGCGAGTTCATGCTGATGAGCCGATTCAACCTGCTCGCCGGCGTCTCGCAGGGCGGGGACCCCGCAGCCTGCCCTGGAGATGCCGGATCAGGGTGCGGCCCGTTCGAGATGAGCTCCCTGGGCTGGCTGCTGGTACTGGCGCCTTTCGGCATCTTCATCGTGGGCCTGCTCCTGGGGGCGGTGCGCCGCAACAAGGAGAACTACGACGCGGTGCACAACTTCGTCAGCTAGTCCTTCGAGCACGCGCAGAGCGCCGGTCTCAGGCGGGTCGGATGCGCACGGGCAGCGAGGCGATACCGTTCACGAAGTTGGAGCGGGTCCGGACGACATCGCCAGCCTGCTCGAAGCGGATGCGTCGCTGCACGATCTCCTCCAGCAGCACCCGCAGCTCCAGCCGCGCCAGGGGTGCACCGAGGCAGTGATGGGGGCCCTTGGCCCCGAAGGAGACCTGCATCGGCTTGATCGGCCGGGTGATGTCGAAGGCAAGCGGATCGGCGAAGACCTCGTCGTCGAAGTTCGCCGAGGCGTACCAGATGACGACCTTGTCGCCCTCGGCGATCTGGACGCCATGCAGGACGGTGTCGCAGGTGGCCGTCCGGCGCATGTGCAGGACGGGGCAGGCGTAGCGGATGACCTCCTCGATCGCCTGGTCGATCAGCTCCGGGCGCGCCAGCAGCAGGTCGTGCTGGTCGGGGTGGTCGATGAAGGCGAGGATGCCGTTGCTGATGGCGGTGCGCGTGGTCTCGTTGCCGGCGAACACCAGCACCTGGAACATGTTCGCGTACTCCACCGGGGTGAGGCGATCCCCGTCGACCTCGGCCTGGATCAGCGTGGTCACCAGGTCGTCATGCGGGTCGAGGCGCCGCTGCTCGCCGAGGTCGCGGCCGTACTCGAACAGCGCGTGGGCAGCGGGCGAGTTGAAGGGCAGCAGCTCCAGCGGGGTGGTGTTGCCGTAGGCGTCTGCTGGCAGGTCGGCACCGTCGACGAGCTCATCGCTGAGCCGGACCATGAACGCCATGTCGTCTTCGGGCACGCCGAGGATGCCGACGATCACGCCGATCGGCAGCGGGGCGGAGATCGCGCAGACGAGGTCGACCTCTTCGGCAGCGACGGCGGCATCGAGCAGCTCGCTGGCGATCTGCCGGGTGGTCTGCTCATAGCCGCGCACCTTGCGACTGGTGAACGCCGGCATCCCGAGCCGGCGCAGCCGCACATGCTCGGGCGCATCGCTGTCGATGATCGACCGGCGGGCGGCCATGGCCTCCTCGGAGAGGTCCCACAGGTTCGTCATGCCCCGGGCACTGGAGTAGGTCTGCGGATCTCGGGTGACGGTGACGAGGTCCTCGTACCTGGTCACGGCCCAGTAGGGCCGCCCTTCGAAGGCACGACGGGCAATCGGCTCCTCGCGTCGCATCCGGGCGAAGGCCGCATGCGGGATGCCGTGCGCGTAGGCGGCCGGGTCGGTGACGTCGACTGCCCGAGCGACTGGCGGCTGGTCGATCGCGGTCACGCCTGCTCCCGGGGGACGATGACGAACCGACCGGACACTTCCCCGCGATGCAGTCGGGCATGGGCGGCAGGGACGTCCGCAAGGTCGATGACCTCGACCGGCGAGTGCAGCGGATGGGATCTGGCGAGGGCGACCATCTCGTGCATCTGCGCAAGCGACCCCCACACCGAGGTCATGAAGCGTGCCTCATGGGGAACCGCCCCGAAGCCGAACGGGATGCGGCCGCCGTAGAGCCCGACGACGACGACCAGCCCCTGACGAGCGACATGGTCGCGCGCGGTGATCAGGGTTGCCTCGGCACCGACGAAGTCGACGACTGCGGTGAAGGTGCCCTCAACCTCACCAGGGGCGGCGACTGCATCGGCGCCGAGCTGCAGGGCCAGGGCGCGCTTCTCGGCGGATGCATCCACCACCGTCACCTCGGCGCGCGAGCGGATCTTCAGCCATTGCAGTCCGAACTGGCCCAGGCCGCCTGCGCCGATGACCAGTGCTCGAGGCTGGCGTGCGCCCTGCAGCACCCCGAGGGCATGATCGACTGCTCGATAGGCGGTCAGCCCGCCGCAGGCCAGCGGAGCGGCCTGGACGGGATCGAGCCCATCCAGTGGCACGAGGTATGCCTCATCGGGCACGGCCATCCGGGTGGCATACCCGCCATCGCGCAGCAGGCCGGCCTCGGTGGCGTTGGGGCAGATCATCTCCTGGGCGCTGCCGCAGGCCCAGCAGTCGGGCTGGCGGCAGCCCCAGCAGGCGTAGACGAGGACCGGGCCCAGGGTCGGGTGGTGACCGGCTACCTCGTGGCCGAGGACGATCGGCAGCGCCGTCGGGTAGTCGCCGGCGGCGGCATGCAGGTCGGAGTGGCAGATGCCGCAGGCGAGCACGTCGATGACGCACCCGCCGTGAGGCGCCGTTGGCTCGGGCAGGTCCTGCACCTGCAGGGGCGCACCAGCAGCGTTCAGGACGACGGCGCGCATGGGGCCTCCGAGTTGGTGAATGCCCGGACATCGGGTGCCACGCAGACTACATTTATCAAATATTAGGAATCAATGGGATTCCACGGCTGAGTCCGCTCAGGGTGCATCACGCGTGCATGACCGGTGCACCGAGCGTGCAGGAGCGGGCTCAGCTGCCAGCGCTGGGATGGTCAGGGAGCAGTGATGTCGGCTGGGCATGGGTGGGCGCAGGGCGAGCGGGATCGGGTGGCGGCCCTATGCGAGGAGCACGGCATCCACACGGTCGAGTGCATGCTGGTCGATACCTGGGGCATGCCCCGTGGCAAGCGAGTGCCCGTCCGGCAATTCCTGCGCGGGTCCGGGTTCCACATCGCCAATGTGATCTACACCTGGGATCCCACCTGCTTCATCTTCCCGACGCCCTGGGTCGACGAGGAGGACGGCTTCCCGGACATGCACGCCCTGCCGGACCTGTCGACCTTCCGGGTCGCCGGCTGGGCCGACGGTGTGGCGGCCGTGATCTGCGATGCCTATGACAATGCCACCGGCGAGCCGGTCGCGATGGACTCCCGGCACATGCTCAAGCGCCAGCTGGCCAGGGCGGCCGAGCTCGGGTACGGCGTGGACGCCGCGACCGAGCTCGAATGCCACTTCTTCACCGCCGAATGGCGGCCGCTGTACGACGACATCAACTGCTACTCCATCTACCGCGGCTATGAGATGGAGCCCTTCATGCTCGATATCCGCGAGTCGCTGCGCCGGACGGGCATCGAGGTCGAGGCGACCAATGTCGAGTACGGCCCCGGCCAGACCGAGATCAACCTGCGCTACGGGCCGATGATGGAGATGGCCGATCACACCGTCTACTTCAAGTACATCGTCCGCCTGGTCGCCAAGCGGCACGGACTCAACGTCACCTTCATGGCCAAGCCGTTCCTGCTGGAGGCCGGCAACGGCATGCACGTGCACCAGTCGCTGACGGTCGACGGCCGCAATGCCTTCGCCGTGGCCGATGAGGACTCCGTCCTCGGCAATGCACTGATGCGCCGCTACCTGACCGGCCTGCTGGCCCATCACAAGGAGCTGCAGCTGGTGATGACGCCGACGATCAGCGGCTACAAGCGGGTGCAGGACTACTCCTTCTCGCCGACCCAGGTGACCTGGGGCCTGGACCACCGGCTCGTCGGCGTGCGCTCGATCGTGGGGGCTGGGGCGGGCAACCGGCTCGAGGCACGCTGGGCCGCGGCCGATGCCAACCCCTACCTCGTGCTCGCGGGCTGCCTGGCCGCCGGGCTCGATGGCCTGGAGCACGACTACCCGCTGATGGCGCAGGTGGTCGGGGATCCCCATGCGGACGCCTCCTGGGAGCGGCTGCCCACGGACATCACCGGGGCCATCGCCAACTTCGACACGGCCTTCAACCGCAGCGTGTTCGGGGACGACTTCGTGGAGAACTTCATCTTCATGCAGCAGCGCGAGGCGCAGGAGTTCGCGACGCATGCAGATACGTCTCAGGACATCAGCGACTGGGAGATCGCGCGCTATCGGGCCGTCATCTGATGGGCGCGAGGACCCGGGTCCTGGTCATCACCCACGAGCCCGAGGCGGCGCCGGCCCTCATCGGGGAGATCCTGCGCGAGCGGGGGATCGAGGTGGACGTCCACATCGTGCTGGCCGATCCGGCCAAGCCGGATATCGACTTCCCGGACGTGGCCGATTACGACGCCGTGGTCGCCTTCGGCTCCTTCGCGAATGCGTACGACCAGGCCGCCCGCCCCTGGGTGGCACCGGAGGTGGCACTGATCGCCGACATCGTGGATCGTGACCTGCCCTACCTCGGGGTCTGCTTCGGCGGCCAGTTGCTCGCCGAGTCGCTCGGCGGTCACGTGGAGCGGGCGGCCCAGGCAGATCAGGAGATCGGCCTGGTCACCTTCGACTCCGCGGACGACCTGCCGATCCCGGCCGGGCCCTGGTTCACCTGGCATGAGGATCGAACGATCCTGCCTGAGGGCGTGGACGTGCTCGTCGACAACGGCAAGGCCGTCCAGCTGTTCCGCAAGGGTCGTGCCGTCGGCACCCAGTTCCACCCGGAGGCCGACGTCGAGCTGGTCGCCGGCTGGGTGCGGATCGGGCCGGATCACATCCCCGACGAGACCTCCGGCCCGCGGCTGCTGGCGGACCTCGATGCCAATCGTGAGGTGCTGCGGCGCAACTGCGAGCAGCTCGTGGACTGGTTCCTGCGCGAGGTCGCCGGGATCGCTGATGCAGGTCACGCCGATCAGGCCGATCGGGCAACGGTGGCGCAGCAGTGAGCGCACCCCTGGCCGGGGTCGTCGTCGTCTCGCTGGAGGCGGCGATCTCGGTGCCCTTCGCCACCCGCCAGCTATGCGACCTCGGTGCGACGGTCATCAAGGTGGAGCGTCCTGAGGGCGACTTCGCCCGGCACTACGACGACGTGATGGCCGGGGAGTCGGCCTTCTTCGCCTGGGCGAATCGGGGCAAGCAGTCGATCCGGCTCGACGTGAAGGACGATCAGGATCTCGCCACCCTGCGCGGACTGATTGCCGGGGCGGACGTCTTCGTGCACAACCTCTCGCCGCGAGCGGCACAGCGCCTGGGCGTCGACGCCGCCAGCCTCGCGGAGCAGTACCCGCACCTGATCGCAGCGGAGGTCTCCGGCTACGGCCTGGGCGGCCCCCGGACCGACGACAAGGCCTACGACCTGGCAATCCAGGCCGAGGCCGGTGTCTTCTCGCTCAACGGCGACGGGGGGATGAGCAAGGTCGGCTTCTCAGTGGCCGATATCTGCTCGGGGATGTACGCCCTGAGCAGCATCCTGGCGGCCCTGGTGCGCCGCGAGCGGACCGGTGCCGGCGCGGCGGTGCACGTCTCCATGCTCGACTCCCTGGCGGAGTGGGTATCGGCACCCCTCTACAACGCGGTGTACGGCCCGGGCCAGCCGACGCCGACCAGCCGCCGGCATCATGCGATCGCCCCCTACGGCACGTTCACCCTGGCAGATGGGTCGACGGTGCTGATCGCCGTGCAGAGCGATGGCGAGTGGCGCTCGCTGGCCGAGCAGCTGCTGCTGGATGCGCAGCTGGCCGATGACCCGCGCTTCGCCACGAATGCGCAGCGGATCGCCAATGTCGATGCCCTGGAGGCGATCATCCAGTCGACCCTGTCAGGCATGGCTGCCGACCAGGCGCGAGGCCGGCTGGCGGCAGGTCGGATTGCCACCGCTGAGGTGAACGACCTGCGCGGGGTCTGGGAGCACGAGCAGCTGCGGGCACGTCACCGGTTCATCGAGGCAGGCTCGCCGAGCGGACCACTGGAGATGCTCGCCGCCCCCTTCGACATCAGCGGCTGGGCTCCGCCGGCCGGGCGTATCCCGGCCCTGGACGAGCACGATCCTGCGACGATCGAGGCCGTGATCCAGCGAGGGATCAGTACGACTTCGGCAGGCCGAGCACATGCTGACCGAGGTAGGCCAGGATGAGGTTGTTGTTGACGGGGGCGACTTGATAGAGCCGGGTCTCGCGGAACTTGCGCTCGATGTCGTACTCGACGGCGAAGCCGAATCCGCCGTGGGTATCGAGTGCGGCATTGGCCGCGGCCCACGATGCCTCCGACGCCAGCAGCTTGGCCATGTTGGCCTCGGCCGCGCACGCCTCACCGCGGTCGTACCGGGCAGCGGCATCGAACCGGACGAGGTCGGCGGCACGCAGGGCCGCGTATGCGCGGGCAAGCGGGAACTGCACTCCCTGGTTGGCGCCGATCGCCCGGCCGAAGACCTCGCGGCCACTGGCGTAGGCCACCGCTCGCTCGAGCAGGAAGCGACCGTCCCCGATGCACTCGGAGGCGATGAGGATCCGCTCGGCGTTCATGCCGTCGAGGATGTAGCGAAAGCCCCGGCCCTCCTCGCCGATGAGCGCATCGTGCGGCAGGCGGACGTCGTCGAAGAACACCTCGGTCGTGTTGTGGTTCATCATGGTTCGGATCGGCTTGATCGTCAGCCCGGGAGCATCGCGCATGTCGAACAGGAAGACCGACAGGCCCTCGGTCGGCTTCGCGCACTCGTCGTAGGGCGTCGTGCGGGCGAGCAGGAGCATGAGGTCGGAGTACATCGCCCGCGACGTCCAGATCTTCTGGCCGTTGACGATCCAGCCGTCCGGCGTGCGCTCCGCGCGCGTGCTGATGCGCGTGGTCTCCGAGCCGGCTCCTGGCTCAGTCACGCCGAAGGCCTGCAGGCGCAGCGAGCCCTCTGCGATGGCCGGCAGGTAGCGCTGCTTGTGCTCGGCACTGCCATGCCGCAGCAGCGTGCCCATGATGTACATCTGCGCGTGGCAGGCCGACGGGTTGCCGCCGGATGCGGCGATCTCCTCCAGGATGATCGACGCCTCGGTCAGGCTGGCTCCGCCCCCGCCGTATTCAGTCGGAATGAGTGCCCCGAGGTAGCCGGCGCGGGTAAGGGCGGCGATGAACGCCTCCGGGTAGGCGTCAGGCTCCAGCCCGCGCCAGTAGGCCCCGTCGAAGTCGGCGCAGATCTGGCGTACGCCCGATCGCAGGTCAGCGTGCTCGCCATCGTCCGTCCAGTCCACGGCCTATTTGTATCATTTATCAAATCCATTCGCGGAGGAGTTCGATGACGGCCCAGCCGGGGGACGACTCCCGTCCGCGGCGGCGGACGAATCTCGCGGACGATGTCGCCGCCCACCTGCGCCAGGTCATCCTGGCCGGACGGCTCCGGCCCGGATCGCGGATCGACCAGGACGCCATCGCCGAGGAGCTCGGGATGAGCCGGCTGCCGGTGCGCGAGGCGCTGATCTCCCTCGATCGCGAGGGGCTCGTCCACACCATCCCGCGCAAGGGCTCCTATGTCGCGCGCATCGACCGCGACGACATCGCCGATCAC
Source organism: Actinomycetales bacterium (assembly GCA_018970025.1). Taxonomy (GTDB): domain Bacteria; phylum Actinomycetota; class Actinomycetes; order S36-B12; family S36-B12; genus REEB460. The sequence continues at coordinate 11,703 of JAGWXF010000026.1, forward strand.
TACCAGATCTTCGGCCAGCTGGCCGGCCTGGCTGCCGCTCGGGCGGTGGCCCGCCTGGATGACGCCGCGATCGCATCCCTGGTCGACCTGCACGAGCGGATGAGCGTGGCGGCAGGGGTTGCCGAGCAGCAACGACTGAACCATGCCTTCCATCGCACGATCAACCTGGCAGCCGGCAGCCCGCGGATGAGCAGCATGCTCCAGCTGCTGTCGAGGTCGCTGCCGATGCCGTACGCGGACTTCCCTCCGGCATGGCTGGACGAGGCCAATCGCCAGCACCGCGAGATCGTCGAGGCGGTCCGGCGCCGTGACACCCTGGCCGCCCAGCGATCCATGGAGCAGCACATCAATGCCAGCGCTCGGCACGCCATCGAGGTGCTCGAGGGGCTTGGCTTCTTCGAGGACGAGTGAGGAAGGAATGGCCATGGAGACGTACGAGCACTGGATCGGTGGCCAGTCAACGGCACCCGCGACGGGCGAGTACCTGCCGACCCTGGATCCGATGACCGCCGCGCCGTGGGCCCGGATCGCCCGTGGCGATGCCGCGGACATCGATGCTGCGGTGCAGTCGGCCCAGCGGGCCTTCGAGGGGTGGCGGCGCACCGGGCCGACCCGTCGCGCGGAGATCATCTGGCGCCTGGGCGACCTCATCGCCGAGCACGCCGACGAGCTCGCCATGCTCGAGGCCAGGGATGCCGGCAAGGTGGTGCGCGAGGTCAAGGGGCAGATGACCTCCCTGCGCGCCTGGTATCACTACTACGCATCCCTGGCCTATCAGCTCGAGGGACGCACCATCCCGCAGGATCGGGCCAGCCTCAGCGTGAGCACCGAGCGGATCCCGTTCGGGGTCATCGGGGTCATCCCGGCGTTCAACTCGCCGATGCTCCTCGGCGGCATGGGCCTGGCACCGGGCCTGGCGGCCGGCAACACCGTCGTGGTCAAGCCCCCGGAGGTCAACTCCCTGTCCCTGCTGCGCCTGGGCGAGCTCGCGCAGCGGGCCGGGCTGCCCGACGGCTGCCTGAACATCGTCACCGGTCACGGTCACGAGGCCGGTGATGCGCTCGTCGCGCACCCGCTGGTGCGCAAGGTGTGGTTCACCGGCGGGCCGGACAGCGCCCGGCATGTGGCGGCGCGGGCCGCGCAGTCTCTCAAGCCGCTGGTGCTCGAGCTCGGCGGCAAGAGCGCGAACATCTTCTTCGACGATGTGCGCATCGACGATGTCCTCAACGGGGTGATCGCGGGCATCTTCGCGGCTGCCGGGCAGACCTGCGTTGCCGGCTCGCGACTGCTGGCCCACGAGTCCATCGCCGACGAGCTCGTCGACAAGGTCGCCAGGCGAGCGCAGGCGATCCGCCTTGGCGACCCGACCGACGAGCGCACCGAGATGGGCCCGCTGTCGCAGGAGAAGATCCTCGCGGGAGTCTCCGATCGGGTGCAGGAGGCAATCGCCCAGGGTGCGGTGCTCGCAGCCGGCGGCGACGACGCCGATCGTCCGGACACCGGCTGGTTCTATGCCCCGACCGTGCTCGATGGCGTCACCAACGACATGTCGGTCGCCCGCCATGAGCTCTTCGGCCCGGTGCTGTCGGTCATCCGCTTCGCCGACGAGGACGAGGCAGTGGCGATCGCCAACGACTCGCCCTTCGCCCTGGCAGCCGGCGTGTGGACCCGGGACCTCGGCCGGGCGCATCGGGTCGCCCGTGGCCTGGACACCGGCACGGTGTGGATCAACATGTACCGCGCCCTGCAGTTCGCCACGCCCTTCGGCGGGAACAAGCTCTCCGGCTACGGCCGGGAGAACGGCATCGACGGCTTCGCGGAGTTCACCCAGCCCAAGGGGATCTGGATCGAGTCGAGCGATGAGCCAGTAGGTGACCCGTTCGTCCTGCGCGCCTGATGCAGAAGTGCAGCCTGGCCTGCGCAGCGCACGCTCCCGTCTCCTTCTGGCGGACGGCTCTTCGACGTAGCCAAGTGAAGCCGCGCGGGGGAGGTGGGCTCGGATGCATGCGCGCTGCAGGGCGGGCGTGCGGGGTGAGAACCGCCCACCGGTCATGCCGGATGGCTCTAGAGTGAGCCGATGTCCACAGGATTCGCGGGCCAGAGCACCGTCAAGGGATCACGGGTGCGCAGGTTCTTGCAGGTGTGCGCTGCCGTCGCGGTTGTCGGCTCCATGGCCGCCCCAGCCCAGGCAGACGTGCTCCGTGCCACCACCGCCACCATCAACGGTGCGATCTTCACCACGCAAGCCCCCGGTGCAAGTGCTCCCAAGGGCGTGTCACCGGAGGTGTTCTTCGATGCCACGACCGGCAGCTATCTGCTGCTGACGACGAGCATGCCCCCCGTGCAGTACACGTCTGCGGATGGCATCACCTGGACGCCGACCAGTGTCCAGCTCCCCCAGGGGATCGACTGGTCCATCGTGCAGGAAGGCCCGTCGAGCTATCGCCTCTACTTTGCCGAGATGAGCCCCAGTGCCCCGGGCCAGGGCCCGACCCCGCCCTGCACGCCTGGATCCAAGCGCCTGCGCTACGCGACATCGACGGACCTGGCCACCTGGCAGGTCCAGCCGGGAGTGCTGCTCGATGATGTCGGCTGCGGTGTCCCGCATGTGATGAAGACCAGGGACGGTCGATACTTCCTGTATTTCAACAAGCGGGATCCAGTCCATGGCATCTACGTCGGCACCTCGAACGACGGCCTCGCCTGGGCGGTGCGCGACGGGATCATCGCGAACGACAGCGACCTCGTCGACCCCGCGCCGCTTCAACTGCCAGACGGCACCTTCCTCATGGTGGGCTCCACGACTGGGGGTATGGGCGGCTACCAGAAGTTGCAGCTGCTTCGTTCGGATGATGCGGTGAACTGGACCAAGCGCTCGACCAGCCTGTACGAAGTCAAGGGTGCCAGCGTGCTCGATCCGTCCATCGAGCTGGTGAACGGCAAGCTGCGTGTCTGGTTCGGCTACGCGCCCGGAGGTGCCCACAACGACGCCACGATCGCGACCGGCACCCTGAGCCTGGGCAGTACCAAGGCCGTCAAGGGCAAGAAGTGCACCGTCAAGGGCTCACTCTCCGGGTCACTTGCCTGCAAGGAGGTCAAGGGTCGGCTGACGTGGGCTCCCACCTGAGCATGCCCGACGCGCATTGACCGGACCCCTTCGCTCGCGAGCCCTTGCACCTGTCAGCGCCCCTATGCGAACTCCGTGATGACGTCACTCACCACGTCCGAACACCAGGGGTTGCGCGGCTCAGGGGAGGCGGGCCCGGTCGAACTCCTGCTGCAGGCGAGGCCTGCGCCGGTTCTGCTCGCGTAGCTCGGCGATGAGCGCATCGACGTCAGGTGCATGCTCGGTCCCGGCGGCGATCAGGCGCATCCGGGCCAGGCGCTTGGCTGCGATCTGGTAGGACCTCGCGTCGGTGACCTCGAGGTCGCTACGCGCCAGGTCTTCGAGGACGGGCAGCACGGCGATGGGGTCGACCTCCTCGTACGCCGTGACCAGCCGCTCCCAGGCGTCTCGGTCGCGCAGGCCGAACTCATGGGCCTGCTGCCACGCCCGGGGAGCATCCTTCAGGGTGAGCAGGACGAACAGCACCGCATCGCGGGGGGAGGCGGCAAGGCGTTGCATGACCTGGCCCTCGAGTTCGGGCCACGACGCCCCGGCTGCGGCATGCACCTGGGCGGCCGTGCCCGACGACGGCCAGCGCTCGAATGCAGCCAGCCGGATCGGCAGCAGCTCCTGCGGGCGGTGCTTGGCGAGCAACGTGGCCCAGTAGTCGGCTGCCTGCTTGGCCTGGTGGCCGGAGTCGAACTCCGCTGCCTGGCGGGCCCAGTCGATGGCGAGCTCGATCTCGCCGATCTCCTCGAAGGCCTCGGCGGTGTCCTGCAGCCAGGCCGCTACCCGTCGGTCCCTCGCATGGGTCGCGATAATCGCCTCGATATCGCGGTCATGCACGGCCAGTCGCTGGGCGTTCCAGTCCAGGACCAACCATTCGTGCATATGCGGCGTGGACCAGCGGTCGTCCTCGGACGGGTGCGGGCCAAGCCCTGCGGCGATCTCGTCCAGCTTCCTGCGATAGCGAGCCATGCCCAGGTCTCCGAGCGCCGGGGCGTAGGCAACCGGATCAAGCTCGAAGTAGTCGACCTCACCATTGAATTGAAATGCGATCATCCAGTCGACCAGCCTGGCGGCTGGCGCCTGAGCCCGGGCTGCGACGATCGGATGCAGGCGCAGCAGCCTGCGGCAGGCATCGCCGATGATGCCGCTGGAGTCATCGGCCCGGGCGATCACCTTCAGCGCAGATGCGATCGCCTTCTGGGTCACCGTGAAGACGTCGGCTGGATCGGCATGCCCGGCGGCATCCTCGAGGACGTCCACGGCCTGGTGCATCTGCCGGCCGTGGTCATTGGAGTCGCGCCACCGGTACAGCTCACGACGAGTGCGGATCAGCGGCAGGACCCGGTCGGCCAGGTCCGCGGCCTCTGCGTCCGCCATCAGCGATCCAGTCCGGAGGTCATGCGGAGAGTCTGCCAGCACCGTCATTCAGCCGACTCGCCGAGCAGCGACAAGACTGGGCGCACGCACGTCACGCGAAGCCAGGACCAAGGGGCCGCAAGAAGCGTCGCACGAAGGGATCATGCACCCCCGCCACGGCGACAAGTGGCCGATTGCATTACGCCGCGGATGTACCCAGGTGGATCAGCGATCACGTTCGGGCTGCCCTGCCCCCGACGCATTCTCATCATGACTGTCAAACTCATCGGCGCGAACGGTTCTTGACCTACCCATTCCCGACACGCACCGCGACAGTTCATGCAGGTCACGGTGGTGCGTGCCCATGGTGATCCCCTAGAACTCGATCGCGTAGCGCGGACGGAAGGGCGTGCGCGTGACGGCGACCCGGGCAATCCGGTCGACACGGTAGGACCTCAGCTCACCTCGGTCGTTGACGACGAACAGGACGAGGTGGCCTTCACGGGTTCGCCGGAACGAGTACGGCTCCACAAGTCGCACTCCGTGCCTTCCCTCCTCGGGGCGATAGTCGATCTCGACCTTGAGCCGGTTGGCGCCGGCCAACCGAATCATCTCCATCGGCGCTTCTGTCCCCCATGACACCATCGAACGCGGAGCCGTCCACGTTTCGTCCAAAGGGCCCTGCGCCGCTCGGGCGAGGGTCGGCAGCACCGAGGTTCCCTCAAGCCATCCGAAGACGTCGTCGAGGGCTTCCCAGAAGTGCTCGAACGGCGGCAGGCTAGGAAGTTGATGGTTGAGCATGTTGGACCACTCCGCCTCGACCTCATCCCGGAATGGGGTGCTGCGGGTCGAGTCGATCGTCGGGTAGTCGATCCCAACGAAGTCGCACTTCGCGGCAAGCGACGACCGGACCTCTGACGCGCGTCCGAGCAAGTCCGGGTGCCGGAACAGGAACACCACGTCGTACAGGTCCCGGGGACGGCAGCGCTGCGCGAGGGCGCGCATCTTCTCCGCCATCAGGTCCACGATCGAGTAGCACGCCACGGCGGCTCGCCAGTTGGCTGCGTCGGTGTAGGGGTGCAGGACGCGTCGCAGTATGGGCCTGCCAGGCACGAGTTCGTCCGACGTGGCGTCGACCTTCAGCTTCGGCAGGGTCGGCGGGTTCGTCGGTCCCCGGTAGGCGATCTTGCCCATGATCGTCGCGTTGCCGCGAGTATTGCGCGCGGCGCGGAACGATGATGCGTCGATGACGAGCTCCAGGCCGGCACTGTCCCGGACCCAGTCGGCAACACGAGTGAAAGCCGCCCCGACGTCGCCCGGCTCAGCGGGCCCACCTTCGATGACCGTGAAGTCGAGGTCCTCGGAGAATCGGTAGGTCTCGTAGTAGCACTTGCGCAGCGACGTTCCGCCCTTGAAGACCCAGGTGCTCAGCGCGGGTTCGTCACCGATGCCGGCGAGGACCCAGCCCAGAGCCCAGTCCTTCTCTATGACGTGGGTCGTCAGTCCCCACTCGGCGCTGAGCGCCTGCAACTCCCGGACCGTGATCACGACGGCTCCACGGGTAGAAGGCGCACGTTCTGCACAATCCGCCACCGCGTCGAACGCGGTCCGTCAGGCGGCTGCGTGGGATCGAGCAACGGGTACCCCTGCGACAGGCGTGTCGCGCACCTGTTGATCAGGTCTTCGTGTCCGCCGAGGTGCTCCGCGAGAAGTCCGAGCCGCTTGAACACGGTCCGATTTCCCACCCGGTCGGCATAGTCGATCAGCGTGAGCGGGTCCTGGTCATCGAGGTATGCGCCCAGGAGCTCTGCGACCAGCCGAATGCCGCCGCCCAGTCTCGGGTTGTCAAGGACGTCCACGATCGTACGAGCACGGTCGGCGATCGCGATCCGTCGCCCGTCGCGCCACTCCACCGCCATGCCCCACCGCAGATCTTCCCCGGCCACGTGAGCCAGCAGATAGTCATGATCCAGGAGCCGCTGCTCCGACGCACGCACCGTCCCGGACGTCCGGATGACTGTCGTGCGAAAGGTCTGCTCGGTCAGCGCCCAGTGGTTGGCGCTCGTCCACCCCGTTGCGTAGCACGGCCCCCACACCGCATCCGCGAGCATCAGCGGATCAGCACTCCAGGAGCCGGGGTCGACCGCTTCGACCGGGACCGGGATGTACAGGTCGCGCCGCACCCGACGGAGCCATCCCTGCTTCGCCCAGCGCGCAAGACGGCCGGCCGCCTCAGGCCGGTCCACGCCCAACGCCGCTGCCGCGTCCGACACCGTGACCAGCGTCCGCCCCAGCGCGATGACGCGAGCCAACTGCGCCCGTGAGTCCCCGGAGATTCCAGCCATTCGATAACGCTACTACAGTTATTGACTTCCAAAGTAAATAGCCGCGCTATCACTGTCATTTCATCCGCTGGCCTGCCTGAGGAATGGTCAAGACGGGACCTTCAGGATTTTGGTGTGACTGGCTTCGTCTGACGCCCTGGGTGTGGAGCCTGGCGGGAGGGAAGCCGGATGAGCACTGGATCTATGAACGAGGCTGCGCAACCGGGGTTGACTGACCTGCGGATCGCCGTGCAGCTGGCTCGTGAAGGCCAAGGCCGATGGGGTTGCACCTGACCGGGCCCCCCGGATGAGGCGACGGTCGTGGTCAGAAGTCCTGCAGGTACTCCTCGATCTCCCAGGCGGTGACGGACCTGGTCGATGGGTCGGTGACCTCGTCGGTGTAGCGCTTGACCTCGTCGCGCTTGAGTGCGGTAAAGCAGTCGATGAAGTTGCCTGGCAGGGTGTCGCGAAGCACCGTGTCTGCCTCCAGCGCACTGAGGGCATCGGCCAGGGTCATCGGCAGGATGACCGATGCCTCGTCCTGGTAGGCCCAGCCCTCGGCTGCCGGCGGAGCGGTCATCTGCTGGCGGATTCCGTCCAGTGCCGCAGCCAGGATGGCAGCGATCACGATGTAGGGGTTCGCGGCCCCGTCGCCGATCCGCATCTCCAGCCGGGTGCCCTGGCCCCGCTCCGGGGGGACGCGCACCATGGTCGAGCGATTGTCGTAGCCCCAGTTGGCGCGGTAGGGGGCCAGGGTGTCCGGCCCGAGCCGCTTGTAGGCATTGATGGTCGGGTTGGTGAACGCCGCGATGGCGGGGGCGTGCGCGATCACGCCGGCGATCATCTGCAGGGCGACAGGCGAGAGCTGGCCGTCCGGCATGCCCATCAGGTTGCGTCCGCTGGCATCGTTCACCGAGAAGTGCAGGTGGAAGCCACTGCCGCCCTCGTCGTCCCAGGGCTTGCCCATGAAGGTGCCCATGATCCCGCGCGTGGCACTGACGTCCTTCACCGCAGTCTTCAGCAGGAAGGTGCGATCGGCCGCGTCCAGGGCATCGCTGTGCCACAGGTTGATCTCGTACTGCGACGGGCAGAACTCATGGTTGCCGGCGAAGGCGCCGATGTTGAGCCGGTCGGTCATGCGCAGCAGGTGCAGGAAGTGGTCGTCCGGGTCGACCAGGGAGCCGGTCATGTAGACGCGGCCGGTCTTGTTGATCAGGCGCTGCCAGGTGCCGTCAACCTGGTGCGCGAGGTAGAACTCCAGCTCCGGCCCGCAGATCGGGGTCAGGCCGAGGGCCGCGTAGCCCTCGAGTACGGATCGCAGGACCGAGCGCGGGGCGAAGTCACTGCGCGTGCCATCGGGGTTGTCGATGTCGGCGATCGCGTAGGCGACGCCGGGGATCCAGGGGATGGGCCGGATTGTGGTCGAATCCAGCCGGGAGACCATGTCGGGCAGTGACTCCTCGGTGTTGCCCTCGCCGAGCAGGACTCCGCCGCGGGTGGTGGTGATCCACGTCCCCTGGCAGAAGGCCGGACCATGGGCAGCCGACCGCTCCAGCTGCGAGACCAGCAGGTCCTTCGAGCGGGTGATACCGAGCAGGTCGGGGAAGATCAGCCGGACGATGTCGATGCCCTGTGCCTGCAGCCAGCCGCGCAGGTCACCGAGGCTGCCCTGGCCGCCTGAACCATGCACTGCGCCCTCCTGCTCACCCTTGCGCTGACGTGCCATGTGCTCCCGCCCTCTGGTCGTTGATGCCGAAACTCGTTCGGCCCCGCATGATTTTCCCGATCATAGGTGTGCGCCGGGGCCATCGGGGGGAGAATGGCACACTCGTGCGACGAAGGTGCGTCCCGGGCAGACAGAAAGCGAGCCTCGATGCGGGTCCTGATACTCCAGCACGATCACCTCAGCCCGCCCGGGCCGATCGCCGAGCACTTCGCCCACCATGGCTATGCGGTCGTCGAGCAGGTGGTCGTCCCGGCCGACCGATTCGGCGAGCCGAACGTCAGCTTCGAGTTCCCCGACCCGACGCAGTTCGACGTGCTCGTGCCGATGGGGGCCCCCTGGGGTGCCTGGGATGACGAGCGCATCGGCAACTGGCTGGCCCCGGAGATCGAGTGGCTGCGCACCGCCGATCGCGAGGGCGTCCCGGTCCTGGGCATCTGCTTCGGCGGCCAGCTGCTGGCCCGGGTGCACGGCGGCTCGGTCGCCCCTGCCCCTCGTCCGGAGATCGGCTGGGCGTCGATCTGGACGCAGCGGCCCGACATCGTCAGCGCTGGCCCCTGGTTCCAGTTCCACTACGACCGCTGGACCGTCCCCCCGGGCGCCCAGGAGATCGCGCGCAACTCCCTGGCATCCCAGGCGTTCATCCTGCGACGCAACCTCGCGGTGCAGTTCCACCCCGAGCTGACTCCGGCTGGCCTGATGGGGTGGATCGAGAACAACGGACGGGCGCTCATCGAGGCTGATGGGCAGGATCCCGACGTGCTCTACCAGCACATGCTGGCAGAGCAGGAGGACGCCGCAGCCCGCGCCCGACACCTGGTGGACGCCTTCCTGGCCCAGGTGGCCAGCGGCGCCGTCGCGGGCACCTGATGGCGGGTCCGCATACCCTCGCCGAGACCGAGCGCACGGTTGCCAGGCGACTAGCCGGCCTGCCGATCGACCACCAGTCGATGGCCGTCACCTCGAACCTGTTCCGCGCTGCCAATGCGGTGCGCAACTACATGGAGCGCGAGGTGCTCACGCCGAGCGACCTCACCTGGACGGCCTTCGTCGTGCTGTGGGTGACGTGGATCTGGGGCCCGGCGGAGACGCGGATGATCGCCAGCGAGGCAGGGATCTCGAAGGCGACGCTCAGCGGGGTGCTGAACACCCTGCAGGCCCGAGGCCTGGTCACCCGCCGCAAGGACGAGCAGGATGGCCGGCTCGTCGTCGTCGCCCTCACGCCCGCCGGCCTTCGGCTGATCAAGCGGCTCTTCCCGAAGATCAACGCCGCCGAGCAGGAGGCCTGCCGGACGCTGTCGGCCGCCGACCAGGAGCGCACGGCTGACTGCCTGCGCCGGATGGTCGAGGTCACCGGCAAGGAGCCCGCCGAGCCCTGATCGACCCGGGGTCTTCTCTTGCGGCTAGCTGCGGGCGCGCGTGCGGATCCGCAGGTCCAGGTCGACGAGCTCGTTCAGCACGTCTCCGGCGGCCCAGACCTGGTTGCGCATGCGCGTCGTCAGCGGGCGCAGGATGCCCGAGGACTGGAGGCGGTCGATGGCTGCGTACGCGACTGACGATCCACTCCCCAGCGCCCGCTCGGCATCTGCCGCGCTGAGCACCGGCCGGACAAGCACGATGTCCAGCAAAGCCGTCGGGGCGCCGCCGCGGCGTGTCCTGCCGAGTGCGGTTCGCCACTGGGCGCCGATCTCCTCGATCCGGGTTGCCGACACGGTCGACTCCTCGGCCGCAATGCGGGCGGCGCTGCTGAGCAGGCCGACGAGCGCGCCGGGCTCACCGGCCCTGTAGGCGTCGAGCGCTGCGAAGTAGTCCTCGCGCCGAGCCACAAGGGCCGACGCCAGAGGCACCACCACGGCTGACGTCGTTCCGCGGGCGCGCAGGACGGCATTGATCAAGGCCCTGCCGATGCGACCGTTGCCGTCGGTGAAGGGATGGATGGTCTCGAACTGGGCATGCGCGATCGCCGCCTGCAGCAGGCTTGGCACATCCCCTCGATTGCAGAACTGGATCAGGTCGGCCAGGAGGCCATCGAGCGTCTCCGGGGGAGGGGGGACGAGGAGGGCTCCTCGCGGGGAGGCGTCGCTGCCGCCCACCCAGTTCTGGACCTCGCGCACCCGGCCCGCATGCTGGCGCTCACCTTCCTCGTTCCGCATCAGCATCCGATGGGCCTGCAGCACATCACTGAGCGTGATCTGACGGGATGCGGAGACCGCCGACAGCAGTCCCTCGACGGCGTGCGATGCGTCAGCCATGGCCACGGCGGATGCATTGGCCCGGCTGCCGTGCAGGGCGCGCGCGTAGTCGTCGACCGTGGCGCTGATGCCCTCGATCCGAGATGACGCCACCGACTCGGTGCGCAGCAGGAGCTCGGCCAGTGCCGAGAGGTGGTGCCCGTGGGCGTGGTCTAGGGCGGTGATGGCCGCGGTCGCCACCTCAAGACCGGCTGCGAGTTCGACGGGGATGACCATCGCGCGCTCGGCGAGCGATGCCGGAACTGCGACCTCGATCCGGTCCCGCATCCGGTCCTCTCGCGTGCCCGCCCGCTGCCGCTGGAGGAAGGGCCGAGTCTCGTACGTGACAGCGGGGAACGGGAACACGGAACAAGGCTACGGTTATTCCTGGTTTTGACACTTTTTCGGGAATAACGGCTACCCCTCGCGGACGGTGACGCCGGTGCTGAGGGAGCGGACGGCGAACTGCGGGCTGAAGCCGTTCGCTTGGAGCGTGTGGGTGCCGGGGCGGATGCCTGGGGGAATGGGGACGGATCCGGCGAAGCTGCCGTCGGCCCTGACGGTGACCTGGCCGAGGAAGGTGCCGGGCAGCAGGTACAGGCGGACGGGGGTGCCTGGGGCGAAGCCGGCCCCGCTGGTGCGCAGTGTGGGCCGGGTGGATCGAGCGGGCTGGCGGGCTCGCACGCGAGGACTCAGGGCAGGTGCACCGACGTGCGCGCTCCGCGACTGGGACTGCAGGATCAAGGCTCCTGCCCTGGTGAGCCCGAGTCCATCTCCGCCTGCGGCGCGGCCGGACATCCGCAGGAGCATGCCCGGGGCAGTGAACTCCAGGGTCGCTGGCCCAGAGCCGGTGCGCGGGGTGCGGATGACGGGTGTGGGCCTGCCGTCGATGAGCAGCACGGAGCTGCCGGCTGGGACGCCGCCGGCGGGAAGGCTCGGCTGCTGCACGGCCGTCACCGGATCGAGCCGGGCAATCGAGTCGAGTGCCGGCAGGATGGACGGAGCAGCGCTGGGCGCCGCGACCTGCGATGCGGCAGGTGACTCGGGCGCGGGGTCCGGCGTTCCAGGGTCTGGGCTGCCGCCGCCACCGCCGCCACCGCCGCCACCGCCGCCACCGCCGCTACCGCCGCCGCCACCGCTACCGCCGCCGCCGCACACGCCACCACTGCCACCACCGGAGTAGCGCGTCGGGACGCCCTCCCACGTGCACGGGGGAGAGGGCCAACCGCTCGCCGAGGATGGGATGGTGATGGCGGTCAGTCCGGTTGCCCCGCAGAACACCGACGTGCCGCAGTAGAAGGGGAAGGGCGCTGCGGGTGTCGGTGCATTGCCCAGGAAGGTGACCGACGTCAGGGTGGCTGACGAAGGAACGAAGGAGAAGACTCCCTCGCCGAGTTGTGTGACGCTGGCAGGGATGGTGATCGACGTCAGGGCGATGTCATTCCTGAACGCGTAGTTGCCGATGGTCGTCAGACCGGTCCCGAAGTTGACTGAGGACAGGGCCGCAATGTTCTGAAAGGCACCATGATCAATGGTCGTGACGCTGTTCGGAATGGTGATGCTGCTCAGCGCGGTGCTATGGAAGGCGAACATGCCGATCGTGGTCACATTCGATCCCAGGGTGACCGCCGACAGCGACGCAGCCAAGTAGAAGGCACCGACGCCGATCGTGGTCACGCCGTCGGGGATCGTCACCGAGGTCAGCGACGTCGATGTGAAGGCGTAGTCCCCGAGCGAGACCAGCCCGGTTCCCAGCGAGGCCGACGCGATGGGATCGTTCTGGAAGGCACTGACACCGATGCTGGCGACGCTGTTCGGCAGCGTGATGGACGTGAGGCCGGAATCCTTGAATGCCTCGTTCCCGATGGCTGTGACGCCGTTCGGAATGACGATAGACGTGAGAGCGAAGTCCTCCTGGAATGCGCCGTTGGGAATGGTGATGAGCCCAGTTCCCAGCGTGACGGAGGACAGCGATGACACGTGGTAGAAGGCACCCGCTCCCATCGTGGTGACACTGTCCGGGATGGCGACCGCGCTCAGGTTCGTGTTTGCGAAGGCGAATTGGCCGATGCTCGTGACACCGCTGGGAATCGTGACCGATGCCAGCGCTGTTGCGTCCCCGAAGGCGAACTGGCCGATGCTCGTGACGCCGCTCGGGATGGAAGCCGAGGTGATCGCGGTGTTCCCCTGGAGCGCCGATGCGCTGATGGTGGTGACGGAGTACGTGGAGGGGCCGTTGATGATGGTGGACGGAATCGTGATCGCCCCGGAGCAGGGCGTGCAGCCGTCGATGGTTGCCGTCGAGCCCGTAGCCGTGTACTGCCAGGTGTTCGTGCCGTCGGCATAGGTGGACGCCGCGGCCAGCGGAGCCCGTGCCACCGTCATCGCGGCCAACGCGACTGCGCACGCGACCAGCAACGCGAGCCAATGGCGGGCGCGCGGGCCGGTGACGCCCCATGTCGCGTTCATGCCGCCACGCTAGGAAGGCGGCAACCGCGATCCTGCCCGAATATGCCCGGCATGGAATGTTCATGACTCGTGCAGCATCGGAATGTTCCCCGGCGTGAACATCTGGCGGTTCGAAGGCACGTGCCGGCCGGCAGGAGCCCTGGTCTACAGCCAGTGCATGCGATCGATCCAGCTCTCGTCCCCGCCGCGACACAGGTCAAACAGCGCCGCGCTGAGCGCAGCCGAACCATCCCGCGTCCGAGGCCACCGACGATCACTGGTGAAGATGAGTCCGCAGTGGGATCGGCCCTGCACCTGCCATTGCCGGGCAAGCACCGTGAAGTCCGCAACATTGTTCGTCACGAGTGTCAATCCATCGGCCAGGCAGGCATCGAGTAGCGCATCATCGTCGAGCACCTGCCAGCCGTGCTCAAGCAGGGTCGCAGCCGTCACTCCCCGTCGCCGCAGGCCAACGGCAATCGCCGCTTGGTAGTGGTGGTCAAGGATCAGCTTCACGCGTAGGCAGCTTGCTGACGTTCCCAGCGAGCGCGCTCGAGAGCCTCCATCTCTGCGGCCCACGCGATATCCGCATCCACTTCATCTTGGAAGTCCGCGTAGTAGGCAACTGCCGCCTGCACCAGTCGGGCCGGGAGATCCAGGGTCTGTGCTGCCCGGTCAAGGCCATCCGCTCGCACGATCGGCATCACCTGCCGGACAAGGATCCGCGTTCCGATCAGGAGGGGCTCCCGGCGCCCGGCGGCACCCATGCGAAAGGTGATGAGGGGATGGGGCTCGGTGCGCAGCGCCTCGGCAAGGAGCCGCTCGACAAGGGAATTGCGGGACTCATTCACTGCGCGCGCCCGAGCGTCGAGGAGATCGCAGGTTGTCTGGGAGAGGCGAAATGAGCGCTGGACGGTGTGCATGGGGCAACTGTATCCCTATGGGATGCAATGCAACCAGATGTGATTCTCGAGGACACCTATCACCGCGTGGTTGCCTGCTAGACGACGGTGGCGATGAGCTCGGCGCCCCCTCCCTCCGCGTCCCGCAGGCTCCACCGCAGGCAGGTGTCGTCCAGCATGGCCGTCCCGAGGCCCGCCGGTGATGGCGAGCCAAGGCCGGTGCCGTCATCCCTGACCTGCACCCCGATGCGACCGGCCGATTCGACGATCGAGATCGCGACCGTGCGCGCCCGCCCATGCCGAATCGCATTGCTGGCCGACTCGCGGCACACCTCGATCACGCACCGGCGCAGGCCGGTGTCTGCGGCCAGGCGGGAGCGGGCACCGGCATCGATGTCGACGTCGATCCGGACGACGCCCTGCCACAGGCCGCGCAGGTCATCGAGTGCGTCGTCGATGCTCACGTCCTCATGGCGCTGACGGCTGATCGCCATGAGTGCCTGATCCAGGCGCCGCCTGGCATCGTCCACCGAGGCCTGGGTGCGCTGGGAGGAGGCCAGGCGCATCGAGGTGGAGACCAGGGCGGACTGCACCGGCCCGTGCACCGCGAGGGCAACCGACCGGTGCAGCAGCCAGGTCTGGCGCCGCAACTGGGCGATGAGCTCCTCGAGCTCGGCGTTGAGCTCCGCCAGTGCGGCGCGCGACTGCCGCCCATGCTCGTCCAGCATGGCCAGGACGACGACGAGCATCGCGATGGCGATGCGCAGCACCAGCCCGACCGGCGTGATTGCGGTCCAGGCTTGACTCATCGCAGCGCCCCCGGCTGAGCGGACCAGCGCGAGCTGGAAGAGCAGGTTGCCAAGGAAGAAGACCGCGAACAGGATGCCGAGCCCCGGCAGGATCGTCAGGGATCGCCAGTGCGGGGGCCACATCAGCTTGGTCACCTGCAGGAGGATCCAGAACACCAGGCTTGCCGCGAGGCCCACCGCGATGGCACTTCTGGGCATGCCCACGATCAGTGGTGCGGGAATCACGGTCACCCAGGTGAGCAGCAGCACCCAGCCTGGCCTGATCGCACCTGCGACGTCCATGCGATCGCGGCGAAGGTCAAGTCGCGCGGGCCTGAGCGGCGCGAGTGCACTCACGCTGATCGATGGCGAGACGGCGAGCACCCGGGACGCTGGCCGCACCACGTCGTTGACCGACGCCGAGATCCGGGTTGCGATGCGAGCAGCCTCGTCAGGGGATACCTCCCCGTCGAGCATCGCTCGGATCTCCGCGATCGTCGGCTCCAGCAACGCGCTGGCCCGGACACGCAGGTCGACCTCAGCCCGCAGGAGGTCCTGCTCCATGCTGTCGGCCAGGCCGCGCAGCCGCGATTGCTCGGCCAGCAGTGAGGCGAGGAGGGCGCCGCGCTCGCGCGCCAGCTGGGTGATGGCCGCAAGGCCGATGCAGATTGCCAGGGAGACGAACAGCGCTGCGATCGTCCGCCCGAGCGAGTCCGCATGCGCCTTCACCGCGGAGGATGGCATCTCGATGATCGCCACGCTGATCGTCGAGCGCAGGACACTGGCTGCCGACAGGCTGGCCAGCACCATGATCGGCCGGGGCCGAGTCCAGCCGCGCCTGCCCGCGATGCGTCGCGTGATGAGCAGCAGTCCGCAGGATGGTGCGAGCGAACCAAGCGCTGCGGCGAGGGAAGTCAGCAACGGGGCCTGCCAGGTCGATCGGCTGAACGCCATGGTCAGCACGAATCCCTGTGCGGCGAAGCCGATGATGACCGGATTCGACAGGGCGCTGCTCCTGCCGACCAGCGCCTTGGCCCGCTGCATCCGAGCAGCTGCGGTCATGTCGACTCGGGAAGCCCAGCTGCCCGGATGAACTCGCGAGCAGCGATCACCCGGGCGCTGCCCTCCTCGCTGTCGACCGCGCCGATGGCTGCCATGGCGCGCGCGATGACGTTGTGCACCGCACGCGTCGTGGTGCCCCGCTCGGCAGCGATCTGCTGATTCGACAGGCCCATCGCGACCATGCGCAGCACCTCGATCTGGGTGCGCGACAGCCCCGCGAGCGGCCGGGCAGGATCGCGGTCATCGCGCGGCGTCTGCGCGGCGAGCCCGCGCAGGACGGCATCGAGGGCCGTGACCAGTGCCTGCGGGTCGGAGAGCCGATCCTTGCGGACGTATCCGGCCGCCTGCGGCAGCGAGGCGGCACTGCGGCCGGCGAAGCGGGCATCGGGCAGGTTCGAGAGGAAGAGCACGGCAAGCTCGGGTCGGCGGGCGAGGAACGCGTCCGCCAGATCGAAGCCGTTGACCCCAGGGCCGAGGTCGACGTCCAGGACGACGGCATCGGGATCCATCTGATCCCACATACGTCGGGCGGCGGCCGCGGTCGCTGCGGCGCCGACCACGAAGCCCGACTGGGTGAGGATCTCGGCCAGCAGGCCCAGGGTGAGCCGGTCGTCCTCGACGACGAGCACGCTGCGACCCCTGCCGACCACGCCGCCATCGTGGCACGCGGCTGGCTCGGTGCGGTCGAAGTGTTCCGGATTGTGCACATCCGGCCGGACTCGCCCGGGCGGGTGCGGCTACTGGGCCAGGCGCGCCTGGTCGACCAGTCGCTGCATGAGGCGCAGCTGCAGCGGATCCTCGTGCGCGGTGTCCTCCGGATGCCACTGCACCGCGGCCGCCCACCCGGGTGCCTGGATGGCCGCCGCCTCGACGTAGCCATCGGCGGAGCGCCCCAGGACGGTCATCCGGTCGGCGAGCCGGTCGACGGCCTGATGGTGGTAGCAGGAGGAGGTGATCCGCGGTGCCCCGATGCCGAGATGATTCGCCGGGTCGTCCAGCTCCACCACATGCCGATGGTGCCGGTGATGAACCTCCATGTCGACCACCAGGGTGCCGCCGAGGAGTGCGTTCACCACGTGCAGCCCGCGGCAAACCGCAAGCAGCGGGATGCCCTGCTCCAGGGCATAAGCCGCCAGGGTGAAGTCGGATTCGTCCTGCACCTGATCCATGTCGTACAGGCTCGGGTCGTCGGCGGGCCGGCCGTACCTCGTCGGCACCACATCGCCACCGCCGGGCAGCAGCACGCCGTGGAAGCCCGCCAGCCGGGCCGGCCAGTCGAGGGCATCGGGCTCGTCACCGGGCAGCAGGGTGACCGGGTCGCCCCCGGCCGCCCACACCGCCTGCAGCAGCATGCGGGAGTTGACCACCCCGCGATAGCGCAGGGCGCTGGCCGACTCGGTAAAGCGGCCGGGCACCGCGATGCGGGGGCGTGCCATGGATCCTCCTGCCGACGGGGACACCAGTGTGCCCGAACACGATACCGTTTGGCACCGAACGACCTATGATGGCGACTCGGCGAACTGAGCGGCCCGCAGGAGGATCGATGACGACGGCAGCATCCACGATCGAGGTCGCCGGGGTCAGCGTCGATACCCGTCACTGGATCGGCGGGCAGCGGGTCGCGTCCGCCGATACCTTCGCGGACGTCTCCCCGGTCGACGGCCGGGTCCTGGGCCAGGTGTCGCGGGGCGGGCAGGCCGAGGCCGATGCCGCCGTCGCGGCAGCACGGGCTGCCTTCCCGGGCTGGGCACGGATGGGGCCCACGGCCCGGGGTGAGATCCTGTTCCGGCTGGCCGACCTGGTCGAGGCGCATATCGAGGAGCTCGCCCAGCTGGAGACCATGGACAACGGCTCCCTGCTGCGCAGTCATCGGCGCGGGGTCATGCCGCGGGTGGCGATGAACATCCGCTTCTTCGCCGACTACGCGATCAATCAGCTCAGCCACCCGGTCTTCCAGACCCGGGGCCATGACAATCACGTGTCCTGGGACCCATCCGGGGTCACCGTGATCATCACGCCATGGAATGCCCCGCTGATGCTGGCCACCTGGCGGATCGGCCCGGCCCTGGCATCAGGCGACACGGTGGTGCTCAAGCCACCGGAGTGGGCGCCGCTGACGGCGTCCTACTTCGCCGACCTGGCCCATGAGGCGGGCCTGCCGGCGGGTGTCTTCAATGTCGTGCAGGGCCTGGGCCCGGAGGCCGGGGCGCCGCTCACCCTGAACCCGCAGGTCTCGCGCATCTGCTTCACCGGATCCGTCCCGACGGCGAAGGTGATCGCGAAGGCGGCCGCGGAGAACCTCATCCCATGCTCCTTCGAGCTCGGGGGCAAGAGCCCGACCGTCATCCTGGATGACGCCGATCTCGACCTGGCGGTCGACCTGGCCATCGAGCAGTACGACAACGCCGGGCAGGTCTGCCTGGCGGGCACCCGGCTGCTGGTGCAGCGGGGCATCGCCGACGCGTTCACCGAGCGCTTCATCGAGCGGGCCGCCCAGATCCGGCAGGGCGACCCGCGGGACGAGCAGACGCAGATCGGCCCGAACATCCACCTGCGGCACGTCGAGCGGGTGCAGGGCTTCGTCGATCGAGCGGCGGCGGACGGTGCCAGCATCGCCTACGGCGGCTCGGTCAATGCCGACCTCGGCCCGCACTACTACCGCCCCACGCTCATCCGCGATGCCCAGCCGGGCAGCGAGATCCTGACCGAGGAGGTGTTCGGGCCAGTCCTGACGATGCAGGTCTTCGACACCGATGCCGAGGGCCTGGAGGTCGCCAACGGCACCGAGTTCGGCCTGGCCGCCTGCGTCGTGACCGGCGATCGAGCCCGAGCCGAGGCATTCTGCGAGCACCTGGTGGCCGGCACCATCTGGGTGAACTGCTTCTTCGTCCGCGACCTGGCCGCGCCGTTCGGCGGATCCAAGAAGTCCGGGATCGGGCGCGAGGGGGGCATCTGGTCCTTCGACTTCTATGCCGATGTCAAGAACACCGTCTACGCACCCAATGGGTGGAAGGAGTAGCCATGGGCGAGGTCGTTGCCGCGGGACTGCTCTCGCACGTGCCCACGATCATGCTCCCGGAGGCCACTCGGCGGGAGCTGAACGAGGGCCGGGAGATCTCGCTGGTGCCCGCACTCCACAAGCTGCGAGCCGACCGGTTCGAGACCCTCGACTACGACACCGTGCTGGTGCTCGACTCACACTGGTTCACCACGGTGGAGTTCGTCATCACCTCGCATAAGCGGCGTGCCGGGCTGTTCACCGCCGAGGAGCTGCCGCGCGGCATGTGCCGGATCCCGTACGAGTGGCGTGGCGATCCGCAGCTCGCGGAGGCAATCGCGTCCTTCGCCGAGCCCAATGGCACCTGGATCACCCCGATCGACGACGAGTACCTGCCGCTGTACTACCCGTCGATCAACCTGTGGTCCTACCTGGGCAAGGGCCTGGACAAGCAGTGGCTGTCGATCAGCGTGTGCCAGACAGGGGAGACGGACGACTTCCTGCGGGTGGGCCGGGCCATCGGCCAGGCGATCGAGCAGACGGACCGCAAGGTCATCATCATCGCCACCGGCTCCATGTCGCACACCTTCTACAAGCTCAAGGAGCTGCGCAAGCACGAGTCGAGCGACCCCTCGCACATCTTCAGCCAGAAGGCACGCGACATGGATCTGGAGCGGCTGCAGTGGTTCGCCGAGGGCCGGCACGACCGGGTCATCGACACCATGCCGGAGTTCCTGACCGTCCGCCCCGAGGCGATGTTCGCCCACTACCTCATGATGGCGGCCGCCCTCGGCGAGCGGGAGTTCTGCGCCCCGGGCGTGCGGATCAGCGACTACGAGAACTCCATCGGGACGAGTCAGGTGCATGTCTGGTTCGACCGCCCGGCCGATGGATGGAAGACGTCAGGAGCCGCAGCATGACCGAGTTCCGTCGCATCCTGCTGCAGGGCGCGCCCGTGCAGGTCGTCCGCCACGGCGATGCGCTCGTCGCCGCCGACGGGCGGGTGACCGCCATCGAGGATGCCGTCCACCTGCCGCCCTGCGAGCCGACCAAGATCATCGCCGTCCACCTGAACTACGCCTCGCGCACCGAGGAGTTCATGACCCGGCTGCCGCCCGCGCCGACCTACTTCCACAAGCCCATCACGGCGCTCAACTCGCATGAGGGCGCTGTCGTGCGACCGGAGCGGTGCAAGTGGCTCAACTACGAGGGCGAGATCGTCATCGTGATCGGCCGCACCTGCCGCAATGTCTCGCCCGAGCAGGCCGGGGACTACATCGCCGGCTACACCGTCGGCAACGACTACGGCCTGCATGACTTCCGCGACACCGATGCCGGGTCGATGCTCCGGGTCAAGGGCTCGGACACCCTCGCCCCCATCGGGCCCGGCCTGGTGACCGACTGGGACTTCCACGACAAGCGCATTCAGACGCGGGTGAACGGGGTCGTCAAGCAGGACTCCACCACGGCCGAGATGGAGTGGGACATGCACTACCTCGTCGCCGACATCGCCCGCACCATCACGCTCGTCCCCGGCGACATCCTGTTCTCCGGCACCCCGGCCTTCTCGCGGACCGTCTACCCCGGCGACGTGGTCGAGGTCGAGGTGGAGGGCCTGGGCACCCTGCGCAACACCATCGTGCAGGGCCCGGTGCCGATCCGCGACGACTGCGGGGCGCAGCCCAGCGAGAGCGAGGAGGTCATCTCCACGGCCAAGGGCGGCGACTGGGAGTTCCGTGGGATCCGGACCCCGTCCAAGGACCTCTACCCGTCCACGATCGAGGAGAAGTAGCGCATGTCGACCTCACCGGGCTTCCTGCCTCCGTACACCCCGGGCGGCCGCAGCGCCCTGGTCCCGGACATGCCCTGGCACTACTCCGGCAACCTGCTGACCGTGGAGTACCGCACCGACCCCGCACATGTGCGGGCCATCCTGCCCCCTGAGCTGGAGCTCGCCGAGGAGGATCCAGGCGCAGTCGCATTCATCTGGGCCGACTGGCAGTCGTGCAGCGAGGGCGGGGCCGAGCTGCTCGACCCCTCGCGATCGCAGTACCTCGAGGCGTTCGTCGTGGTGCGCTGCCGCTACCAGGGCGTCACCTACAGCCGCTGCGTGCTCATCTGGGTGACAACCGACTTCGCGGTCGGCCGCGGCTGGTTCCAGGGCTACCCCAAGAAGCTTGGCAGTGCCTATGTCACACGGCCGTACGCACGCGGCAAGGCGACGGCGCGCATCGCGCCCGGCGGCACCTTCGGTGCCTCCCTCGCGGCCTACGACCACCGGCTGGCGACGGCGAAGGTCACCCTGCGTGAGCCGGCCGCGAGCAACGGATTCGTGAATGCCCACCGCATGGTGCATCACCGTTATATGCCGTCACTGGTGCCCGGGGCCGGTCACTCCCTGCACCAGATCGTCACGATGGGCGGGATCGACGTCGACCTCGGCCAGCCGTGGGTCGGCGACGCCGAGCTGCACCTGTTCGACTCGCCGTGGGATGAGCCGGCCTCGCTGCTGCCGGTGGACGAGATCATCGCCGGCTACTTCTGCGAGGTCGGCACCACCTTCAATGGCGGGACGCTCCTGACGGACGCATCGCAGCCGATCTAGCCGCCAGTCGGGTTGCGCGCGGCGACCGGGGGCGGGACATCGCAGGTCCGCGGTGCTGGCCTGCCCGCGAAGCGGCCGGCGATCCACTCCACGGCCGCCGGGCCCGCGGTGATCGCCGCCTTCATGTGATCGACCCCGCCGAGCCACAGCATGCTCAGGTCAACCCCGGACTGGCACCACTGCTGCTGCAGGATCGCATTGGGCCAGGGCAGCACGACCTCGTCGGCCGTGCCCTGGGCGATGAAGACGGCCGTGCCCGCGGGCGGGGTCGCCGGTGACTGCCCCTGGGCGAAGGCCTGCCATGCCGGCTGCCCGATGGGGTCGGTGGCGAAGAACTGCTTGCCCTCCACCCGCAGGGCACCCACGTCGAGCATCAGGGCCTTCTGCGTGATGCATCGATCGGCGATGGCGGTGCCATCGGCCTTCCCGGCATCGGTGAGGACGCTGGCTGGGTCCAGTGATGGATCGACAGCGGGCCAGGAGATGGCCACCTCCGGGCCGATCACCCAGGCGACCGCGGTATCCCACTGAGCCTGCATGATGTCGACCAGGCGTGCCGCCGGTGCTGCCGCTGCGGTACCGACGAGCGTGAGCTCGGGGGCCAGCTCGCGCGCCAGCTGGCCCGTCCACAGTGCTGAGTGCCCGCCCTGGGAGTGGCCCCAGACCGCGAAGGACGTCCCGGGCCTGGCATCGGGGACATCGCGCAGGGCGCGGACGGAGTTGACCACGTCGCGTGCCTCGGCCTGCCCGACGAGATACAGCTCCGGCCCAGTGGTGCCCAGGCCGGCGTAGTCGGTCGCCGTCACGACCCAGCCCAGCTGCATCATCTGGTCGAGCCAGTTGTCGGTGTCGAGCAGGGGATTGGCCGAGCGCGATGGCGCGCAGGAGTCACCCATCCCCACGGTCGGATGTGCCCAGGCGACAACGGGCCGGCCCTCCGCGGGAGCGGGCGTGTCCGGGATGAAGACCATGCCACCGCTCACGGCGGGGGTGCCATCCGGTCGCTCGGTGACGTACAGGATGCGCAGGGCGGTTGCGCCGGGGACGTCGACCCCGAGCGGCTCGCTGCGGATCAAGGTGCCCGGCGGGCCGGGCAGCGGATCGGGTGCCGCATAGAAGGGGTCGAGCTGCTCCTGCGCGACGGTGGTCTGGCGGTCGGAGATCGCGATCCACGCGCGAAGGCCGAGGGCGATGTTCGCGGCGAGGACGACTGCGATGGCGATGCCGATGAGGAGTCGTCGGACCCAGGGGCGCACGGGTGCACGGTAGTCGGTGCGGCCCTGCAGGGCTGTCAGGCCGTGGCGAAATGCTCCAGGCGACAGCGCTCACAGGCAATGCACAGGATGCTGGGTGATACTGCTCCCATGACCGCATCCTCATTCGAAGCACCCTCCCGCCGTCAGTTCCTTGTCGGGACCTGCGCACTCCTGGGCATCGGCCTGGGCGCCGCGCTGCTTGCCGATGATGCCCAGGCCGCCGATGGCGTCACCCGCAAGTCCAACGGCCAGGTCGAGGTCAGCGTCGCCAAGGTTTCGGGCCTATCGAAGGTCGGCGGCGCCGTGCTGCTCGGCAATGTGAAGGGTGTCCCGACCGCCGTGGTGCGCACCGGGCAGTCGGCCTACCGAGCGATCGACCTGCGGTGCACCCATCAGGGCGTACCGGTGCGGCAGACCGGCCAGACCTGGACCTGCCCGGCGCACGGCTCGGTCTTCGCGCTCGCCGGGGCCGTCGATCGCGGTCCGGCGTCCAGCCCACTTGCCCGGGTGCGATCCAGCCTGCGCAACGGGGTGCTCACCGTCGGCTGAGCCGGCAGGCATGGCCGCCGGCTGTCATTCGCCGACGGACCGCCACAGCCGGTCGACGGGCAGTACGTGCACTCGATCGTCGAGGGTGTACGAGCGAGACCCCGTGGTGAGCACCGCTCCTGCGACGAATCGCGGGCCGATGTGCTCGCGCAATGCGCGCAGGCCCTTGGAGTCCGAGGGAGCCAGACGCTCGCTTGCCTTGACTTCGAAGGCCACGACGGAGCCGTCCGCGAACTCGATGACCACGTCGACCTCGAGCCCGTCACGGGTACGCCAGTGCCCGATGGTGACGGGTTCGTCGAGCCATGAGGCCTGCTTGCTCAGCTCCCCGAACACGAAGCTCTCCAGGACGTGCCCGAACTCGGTCGAGGCGGATGGAGTGGCGGGGGTGACCTTGGCGGGGGTGAGCCCCAGCAGGTGCGAGGCCAGTCCGGAGTCCACCATGCGGACCTTGGCCGACTTGGCCGCACGCGAGGTCAAGGTGGTGCCCCACGCCGGCAGGCGCCGGACGAGGAAGAGATCCTCGAGCAGGCGGATGTAGTTCTCATGGGTCGATCGGTCGCCCAGCAGGCCGGCCATGGCCTTGCTGATGTCGAGTGCCGAACCGGTGCGCCCGGCAAGCGGGTTCAGTTCGTCGCGCAGCAACTGTCGATCTGGAGTCGTGGAACTCGGGTCGAGCGCACGAGGCTGAAGGACGTGGCCTAGGCAACCTTGTGCGCGTAGCGCTGCCGGGCGGCCTCGCCGGACGTTCCGACGAAAGCACCGATAGCCGCCCAGGACATGCCTGAGCGCCGTGCCACGTGCACGGCCTCGAGGAGGTGCCGTTCGGCGTCGGACCTCTCCTGGACGGCCTGGCGCAGCCGGGAGACGGCCTCGGCGTCGAGCTCGTCCGCTGCTGATGGCTCGTACTCCTCGAAGCGCGCTGCCAGTTCATCGGCATGCTGCAGGATCTCGTCAACGGTTCTCGGCATGCTCATCACCTCAGAAACTTCTCGCGGGCAACCATGGCGTGCACGATGACCATGACTGTGTCGCCCTCAATGGAGCCCACCTCCAAGATGATGGCGGCTCGGTTCGGGCCGATCATCATCGTGAATCCATCTCCGAGGTCCCAGACTCGGATGGGATTGCGGTAGGCGTGGAGGATGTCGTCCGGCTTCAGGCCGTGCTTGTGCGCAGATGGGGCGATGATGGGGTCATCACGCACGCTCACAACATAACTTGCGAGACCTTCACGGCGCAAGATCTAGCAGGGATATGACTGAGCCGGCCGCTTGAACGCGGACGGGGTTGGGGTGAGTGACGGGACTTGAAGAAGGCCCGAACGCTCCAGACCGAGTGGAGTTGGAACGTGAGCGACCTGCTGTCCAGTGACGCATGGCGTTGCGCAGCAGTGCTCAGTCATGGACATGCGCCGAGTTCCGGTTCGTCGACGCCGACGCCGAGTCGAGCGGTACGAAGAGGCGTCAGGCGAGCGGTCGATGTTCACGGTCGCTGCAAGCGAAAGCAAGCTGCGTCCCTGCGAGGGGCAGTGCGGGAGTCGTGGAACTCGGGTCGAGCGCACGAGGCTGATGGACGTGGCCAAGGCAACCTTGTGCGCGTAGCGCTGCCGGGCGGCCTCGCCGGACGTTCCGACGAAAGCACCGATAGCCGCCCAGGACATGCCTGAGCGCCGTGCCACGTGCACGGCCT
>JAGWXF010000027.1 GCA_018970025.1 Actinomycetales bacterium
GCGACGCTACGAGTCGAACTCGGCGCAGGGGAGGTCAGCGGAGCAGCGTGACGACCTTCTGCGGTGTCAGGCGGACGACGACCCGGACATTCTCGGTGCCATCGTCCATGGTGTACCGCTCAGCTCCCGTGTACTGGCGGGCCAGCCGATCGATGAGCTCACGGCCACCCTCATCGGTCATCGTGGTGGTGCCGCGGACCTCCACGTAGGAGTACGGGGCATCCCGCGGGTACAGCAGCAGGGTCGCCCGCGGATCCCGCTCGAGGTTGAGGTGCTTGCGGCGTCCCTTGACGGTGGACACCAGGATGTCATCGCCGTCTCGCTCCACCCAGACCACCGACAGGTGCGGCTGGCCATTGGGCAGGATCGTGGCGATGGTGGCGAATTCAGCGGCGTCGAACCACGGCTTGACCGAATCAGGCAACTGTGTCATGAGGCACAAGGCTACGCGGGCGGCCTAGCGCTGGGCTGCGAGTGCGTTGATGCGGTCGACCAGGCTGGCCGCGTACCCGGCTTCGCGCATCGAGATGGCCATCTCGATCTGCCAGCCGTCGCCGGTCAGCCGGACATAGGGCTCCATCCCCGACGCGCTGGTGCGGGTGAACAGGTCCGCAAGCGAGTACGAGCGCAGGGCTCCGGGAGCCGATCCCATCGCCGGGCGATAGCCGAGGGCGGCCCGCGTCGATCCATCGACGAGGTGCTCCTGCTCGCCGCGCACGATGCGATCGCTGTCGACGAAGACGTACGTGGAGCGGTCTCCCCGGCGATCCGGCGGCAGGAATCCGCCCATCCGCTCGCCAAGCGTTGCCGTCGGCCATGAGCGCCACCCCGGGTCTGCCTCGATCGCCGGCCGAATGCGCTCCCACGCCTGCTCGCGCAGGGGGGCGACCATGACCTCGCGCCGATCCTCCAGCCGAATGGTGAGCTCCTGTCGATCGAGGATGTCGATCCTGTTCCACAGCACCCGGACGGCCTGGTCGATGCCGGCCGACCAGGCCGGTGCGCGACGCGCGCGTCGGCCGTCCGCGCCGACGCCGACCCAGATGATCCGTCCCTGCGTGATGACCAGCCCCTGCCGGTGCTCGCATGGCACGACGATCGCTGGGTCAGTGCCGAGCAGTCCAGCTGGGATGCGTTCCAGGATCCGGGCCTCGGCTGCCGGACCTGACCCTCGGCCTGTCAGCACGTGCCGACCGACCTGGGCCGCGAGAGCCGAGCCGATGTCATCGCCGGCTGGCCGCTTCCAGGCGCGCGATGCAGATGGCCCTGCCGAGGATCGCCATCGACTCGAACAGCGGGGGGGAGACGCGGCGGCCGGTGATCGCCACCCGAACCGGAGCGTAGGCAACCTTCGGCTTCAGGCCGAGGCCGTCGATGAGCGCCGCGCGGAGGGCATCCTGGATGGTCTCGGTGGTCCAGTCGTCGAGCGCCGAGAGCGATTCGATCGCAGCGCTCAGGGAGGGAATCGACTCTGGGACGAGGACGGCGTCGGCATCTGCCGGGTCGAGGGCGAATCGCTCCTGCGGGACCAGCAGGAAGGCGAGCATGCCCACCGCCTGGGTGAGGGTCTCCATCCGCTCCTGCACCAGCGGCACCGCCTGGGCCAGGACCTCCCGCTGCTCCTGGGTCGGCGGGTCCGCGATGACGTGGGCATCGACGAGGAAGGGGATGATCCGCTCGGTGATCTGCCCCACTGGCAGCGCCCTGATCCAGTCGCCGTTGATCGCCCGGCACTTCTTCAGGTCGAAGCGGGCCGGGTTCGGGCTCACCCGATCGAGGGTGAAGGCCGCGGCCATGGCAGCGATCCCGAAGAACTCCTCGTCGTCGCCCATCGACCAGCCCAGCAGCGCCAGGTAGTTCAGCAGGGCCTCCGGCAGGTAGCCCTCGTCCCGGTACATCTGCAGCGAGGACTCCGGATCCCGCTTGGACAGCTTGCGATTGCCCTCCCCCATCACATAGGGCAGGTGGCCGAAGCGCGGGGTGGTGCCGTCGCTGACGCCGATGGCATGCAGGGCTTCGTACAGCGCGATCTGGCGCGGGGTCGACGACAGCAGGTCCTCCCCACGCAGCACATGGGTGATGCGCATGAGCGCATCGTCGACCGGGTTCACCAGCGTGTAGAGCGGCTCGCCATTGGCCCGCACCAGCACGTAGTCGGGCACGTGCTCCTTGGCGAAGGTGATCGGTCCGCGGACCAGGTCATCCCAGGTGAAGTCGCGATCGGGCATCCGGAAGCGGATCACCGGCTCGCGCCCGGCGGACTCGAAGCCGCGCGCCTGCGCGGCGCTCAGGTCGCGGCAGGCACCGTCGTACCCCGGCGTGCGGCCCTCCTGCCGGGCCCGCTCCCGCCGCTCCTCGAGCTCCTCCTGCGAGCAGTAGCAGCGATAGGCTTGACCGCCGTCGATCAATCGGCTCGCCACGTCGGCGTAGACGTCCAGCCGCTCGGACTGCCGGTACGGGCCATAGGGGCCGCCGACCTCCGGGCCCTCGTCCCAGTTCAGGCCCAGCCACCGAAGCGCCCCCAGCAGCGCCTGGTAGCTCTCCTCCGAATCCCGCGCACTGTCGGTGTCCTCGATCCGGAAGACGAACGTGCCCCCCGTATGCCGTGCATAGGCCCAGTTGAACAGGGCCGTGCGCACCATGCCCACATGCGGATTGCCCGTGGGCGATGGGCAGAACCGAACGCGCACCGCACCGGTCTCAGCCACGTTCCACCACCCGATTCGTCAGCGAGCCGATGCCGTCGATCGCGACCGTGACCGTGTCGCCCTCCCGCAACGGCCCGACCCCCGCGGGTGTTCCGGTCAGGATCACGTCACCTGGGACGAGGGTCATGACGGCGCTGACTGCCTCGACAAGCGCAGGGACGTCGAAGACCATCTGCGTCAGGTCGGCCTGCTGCCGCACGTCGCCGTTGACGGTGCATCGGATTGCCGCATCAGCCGGGCGGAAGTCCGTCTCGATCCACGGGCCGATCGGGCAGAAGGTGTCGAAGCCCTTGGCCCGGGTCCACTGCCCGTCGCGGCGCTGCAGGTCACGCGCAGTCACGTCATTGGCGCAGGTGTAGCCCCAGATGACGTCGTCGGCGGAGTGGGCTGGGACGTCCCGGCACAGGCGCTTGATGACGACCGCGAGCTCGGCCTCGTGCTCGACGCTCTCCGACTGCCAGGGCAGCATGATCGACTCCCTCGGCCCGATCACCGAGGTGCTCGGCTTCAGGAAGATCATCGGCTCCGCCGGCAGGTCATTGCCGAGCTCCTGGGCGTGGGCTGCGTAGTTCCGGCCGACCGCGAGGACCTTGCTCGGGATGACCGGCGCGAGCAGTCGGACGTCGGCCAGGGGCAGGACCCGGCCGTCGGGAACGAGGTCCCCGACGGGATGGCCGACGAGCAGGGCAATGACGGTCTCGTCGGTGATCTCGCCGTCCGCACCGACGCCCTCGACCACCCCGTAGCTGACCTCTTCATCCACGGCGACCCGGCAGATGCGCATTGCGGCACCCTACCGAGGACGATGCCTGCCTCACCGGTCCGTGGCGTCAGTCGCCCGGCTGGTCGTCCGACTCCGAGCGCAGGAGGCCGAAGCGGACGGCATCCTCCAGCGCCTGCCAGGACGCGGCAATCACGTTCTCGTGCACCCCGACCGTCGACCAGTCGCTGCGGCCGTTCGTGGTACCGACCAGCACCCGCGTCACCGCGGCGGTTCCCTCCCCAGCATCGAGGATGCGCACCTTGTAGTCGATGAGCTTCAGCCCCAGCAGCTCGGGGAAGATCTGCCGGACGGCGTAGCGCAAGGCGCGATCGAGGGCATTCACCGGGCCGTTGCCCTCGGCCGTCGAGATGATCCGCTCCCCGGCTGCATGCACCTTGACGGTTGCCTCGCTCTTCACCGTGCCGTCCGCGAGCTGCTCGACGATCGTCCGCCAGGACTCGACCTCGAAGGACCGCTCAGCGCCGCCCTCGGCCAGCAGCAGCAGCTCGAAGGACGCGTCCGCCGCCTCGAAGGTCCATCCCCGGGCCTCGAGGTCCTTCACCCGCGTCACCACCCGGGTGATCAGGTCCGGGTCGGACGACAGGTCGTAGCCGAGCTCCTTGCCCTTGAGCTCGACCGATGCCCGGCCTGCCATCTCGGTGACCAGCACGGCCTGATCGTTGCCGACGATCGCCGGATCGATGTGGTTGTACAGGTCCGGGCTCACCTTCAGGGCACTGGCATGCAGGCCCGCCTTGTGGGCGAAGGAAGCCCAGCCCGCATAGGGCTGATGGGTGTTCGGCGCGATATTGGCGATCTCGGCCAGCTCGCGGGCGATGCGCGTGGTCTCGGCCAGGGCGCCTGGCGGCAGGCAGTCGATGCCGAGCTTGAGCTGCAGGTTCGGTACCACGACGAACAGATCGGCGTTGCCGGTGCGCTCCCCGTAGCCGTTCGCGGTGCACTGCACGTGCGTTGCGCCCGCCTGGACTGCCGTGACCGAGTTCGCGATCGCGCAGCCGGTGTCGTCCTGGCAGTGGATGCCGATACGCACGCCTGATCGGGCCGCGACATCGGAGACGACCTCCGCGATGCCCATCGGCAGCATCCCGCCGTTGGTATCGCACAGCACCCCGACGCTAGCCCCGGCCTGCGCAGCCGCGACGAGCAGGCGCACCCCGTAGTCGCGATCGTGCCGGTACCCGTCGAAGAAGTGCTCCAGGTCGACGAAGACCCGGCGGCCCTCGCCAACGAGGTATCGCACGGTGTCGACCACCATTGCCTCGTTCTCGGCCAGGGTCGTGCGCAGAGCCTCCACCACGTGCCGGACATCGGACTTCGCGACCAGGGTGATGACCGGGGCCTGCGAGTCCAGCAATGCCTGCACCTGCGGATCCTCCTGCGCCCGGACCCCCGCCTTGCGAGTCGAGCCGAAGGCGACCAGCTGCGCATGGCGCAGCTGGAGCTCGTCGCGTGCACGCGCGAAGAATTCGGTGTCCTTGGGCATCGCGCCGGGCCAGCCGCCCTCGATGAAGCCGACCCCGTACTCGTCGAGCAGGCGAGCCACGGCCAGCTTGTCGTTCACCGAGTAGGAGATGCCCTCCCGCTGCGCCCCATCGCGCAGGGTGGTGTCGTAGACGTGGAATGCGTCCGGACGTGCCATGTCTTCCTCCCGCAAGCAAAAAGCCCCTCGCATAGCGAAGGGCTGCGCGTCGACGGGGTCGACGCGCTAGGTAATGATGCAGATGGACCAGGGATGCCCGGCTCCGCTCGTCATCATCGTGATCACGTGCGCATCCTGCCACATGTCCGCTCCCCCGAGGGCCGAGCCGGCCAAGCTGCTGGCCGGTCGCCTAGCAGATGGTGTGCAGCCAGTTGTGCCGGTCGGGGGCTGCGCCGGTCTGGATATCGAGCAGGGCCTGCCGCAGTCGCATCGTCACCTCGCCGGTTCGTGCGCCGTTGACCTCCCACGACCCGCTCATCCGGGACTTGACCGAGCCGACTGGGGTGATCACCGCTGCAGTGCCGCAGGCGAAGACCTCGGTGATCTCGCCCGAGGCGCAGCCCTGCCGCCACTGCTCCACGCTGATGCGCCCCTCCTCGGCGAGGATCCCGAGGTCGGCGGCGACGGTCAGCAGCGATTCGCGGGTGATGCCGGGCAGCAGGGTGCCGGTCAGCGCAGGGGTGACCAGCCGGGCGGCGTCGCCGGAGCCGTACACGAAGTACAGGTTCATGCCCCCCATCTCCTCGACCCAGGCGCGCTCGACTGCATCGAGCCACACGACCTGATCGCACCCATGCTGCGCAGCCTCGGCCTGGGCGACCAGGGAGGCCGCATAGTTGCCGCCGCACTTGGCCTCGCCCGTCCCGCCGGGTGCGGCCCGCACGTAGTCATCGGAGAGCCAGACACTGACCGGCTTGATCCCCTGCGGGAAGTACGCGCCCGCGGGCGAGGCGATCAGGTAGTACTCGTAGGCGTTCGCCGGCCGCACCCCGAGGCCGATCTCGGTCGCGATCATGAATGGCCGCAGGTACAGGGACTTCTGCGGGTCATCGGGCACCCAGGCGCGATCCTGGCGGACGAGGGCCTCGATGGAGCCGAGGAACAGCTCGCCGGGCACCTCCGCCATCGCCAGCCGTCGCGCCGATCGGGCGAAGCGGTCGGCGTTCTGCATGGGCCGGAAGCTCCTGATGGTGCCGTCGGCATGCCGGTACGCCTTGAGGCCCTCGAAGATCTCCTGGCCGTAGTGGAGCACCGCACTGGACGGATCCAGGGTGATCGGCCCGTAGGGCACCAGCACGGCGTCATGCCAGCCGGCATCAGCGCTCCAGCGCGCGCGAACCATGTGATCGGTGTGGAACCTGCCGAAGCCCGGATTGGCCAGGATCTCGGCGAGGACGTCAGGCGAGGTCGGCGATGTCGTGGGCTGCAGGTCGATCGGCCACAGGGCCGTTCCGCTCGCGGTGATGGTCATCGTCCTCACGCTCCCCAGAGATGGTGCCGTCGCTGCCTAGGCCTGCTGCTGCGCGCCAGCGGCGAGGGCATCGCCGATCTGGCCGGTCGAGCGAACGGCCCGCCCGCGGCTGGCGAGGTCATCGGCCACCGCCTGCTCCACCCACGCGGCCGCCTGTGCCTGCCCCACGTGATCCAGCAGCATAGCCAGGGAGAGCACCGTTGCGGTGGGATCCGCCTTGCCCTGGCCCGCGATATCAGGGGCTGACCCGTGGACCGGCTCGAACATGCTGGGGTTGCTGCGGCTGGGATCGATGTTCCCGCTCGCGGCAAGGCCGATGCCACCGCCGATGGCGGCTCCGATATCCGTGAGGATGTCGCCGAAGAGGTTGTCGGTCACCACCACGTCGAAGCGCTCCGGGTTCGTGATGAAGAACATGGCCGCGGCATCGACATGGCAGTAGTCGGTTGCCACGGCCGGGTAATCGGCCGCGACCCGGTCGAAGGCACGCTGCCAGGTGCCGCCGGCGTTGACCAGCACGTTGGTCTTGTGGACCAGGGTCACCTTGTTTCGGCGGCGGGTCGCCCGCTCGAAGGCATCGCGGATGATCCGCTCGGCACCGTAGGCGGTGTTCATGCTCTCCTCGGTCGACACCTCGTGAGGCGTGCCCTGGCGCAGGACGCCCCCGGCGCCGACGTACGGGCCCTCCGTGCCCTCGCGGCACACGACGAAGTCGATCTCCTCCGGCCCCTTGCCGGCCAGCGGCCCACTCACTCCCGGGTACAGCTTCACCGGCCGCAGGTTCAGGTGGTGGTCCATCACGAAGCGCAGCGGCAGCAGCACGCCCCGCTCGAGAATCCCGGGCTTGACGGACGGGTCCCCGATCGCCCCGAGCATGATGGCGTCGTACCCGCGCAGCTCCTCGACGACCGGATCCGGCAGCAGCTCGCCGGTGGCGTTGTAGCGGCGAGCGCCGAGGTCGTACTCAGTGGAGTCGACGCTGATGCCCGCGGCAGGAGCGATCGCTTCGAGGACCTTCATCGCCTCGGCGACCACCTCGGTGCCGATGCCATCGCCGGGGATCAGGGCCAGGGAGAGCGTGCTGGGCATGCTGCGAACATTAGTCGGAAAGGATGCGACGCATCCCGTGGGCCGGGCGCCTCGGGCTGCATCAGGTGCCGGCGTCAGGGATGATCAGGGCATGCTCCAGGATCCGTCGGCGGACACCACGCCAGGCCAGATCGCAGACACCACGCAGGCCGCCCCTCAGCTCGCCGACCAGCCCACTCGCGGGCACCGCCGCTGGAGCGATCTGAGCCCAGCCCAGCAGCGGGCGATCATCGCCGCAGGGGTTGTCCAGGTGGCCCTCGCGGCGGCGGCCTGGACGGACCTCGCGCGCCGGCCTGCAGCCGGTGTGCGCGGGCCCAAGGCGGCCTGGGCTGCTGCCATCGCGGTCAACTTCGTCGGGCCGGTGGCCTACTTCGCCTGGGGTCGTCGACCAGCGCTGCAGGACGCAACACCAGGCTGATCCCCTCAGAGCACGTGCACGATCCCGTCGCCGTGCCGGCCGAGCCGGCGGTCGAAGGTGACGAAGGTGGCACCGACATCGATCGCACCCGCCAGCAGGAAGGCGTCAGCGACGTCGTCCCCGCTGATCCCGTGGTCATGGCACAGCCGCCACATCACCGACAGGCGCCGACTCGATGGCGTGGCCAGCGATACTCCGCGGCATGCCGGCCGATCCTGCCGTCTGGAAGTAGGCACGTGCGGCCTGGTGCTGGGGCGACGCGGGGTTGACGGCATTGATCAGGACGTTGACGTCAGGGCAGGTCTGCATCAGCGGATGCCGCTCCATCCAGCAGGGCTCGAAGCGCAGACCCATCGTTGACGTCTATCCCGGGCCGGAGCGACGCCAGCTCGGGGAGCACGGGCAGCGGGGTGGGCTCCAGGGCCCGGTAGCGATTGAGGACTTCGCGCAGGCCCTCTTCCACGAGCGAGGTGGCGGTCACCCGTCGCTCGGCCGCGAGGATCTTGACCTCGCGGTAGAGGGCATCGTCCAGATCCAGCGTCGTCCGCACCCGTGGACGCTAGCAGATATGCATACGCTGATCTGCATCCATGTGATGGCTCGGACGGCGACTCCCGGGCCGACATCAGTCCAGCCTGATCGAGACGTCAGTCCAGGCTGATCGAGATGCCGGCGGCCAGGGACTGGCCGGTGCGCCTGGCCCGCCGGTGATTGCGCCACATGAGGATGCGCCCGAGCAGGCCGTACTTCCGGGTGATGAGCTCGGCGGTCGCCTGGGTCTGCTGCGCATCAAGCAGGGTCGCGGTCGCAGGTACCTGCTCCCCCTTGAGCCGGCCCCGGCTGTCGCAGGGGGCGACCAGCACCGCCGGGTTGTTGCGGATCCGCTTGAGCTTGCCCGAGTCCCCCTGGGTGATCACCCGCAGGGTGTCCCCCTGCCGGACGAGCCAGACCGGGGTCGGAACAGCAGTGCCGTCCTTGCGATAGGTGGTCAGGGAGAGGTACGCGGCGCCAGCCAGGGAGTCCAGGGTCGTCATGGGCTCATCTCACACCGAGTCGAGCCGCCCTGCTACCCTGTGCGCATCATGACGGACCTGCTCCTCCTTCGCTGCCGCGGCGAGGCCTGACCAACCGGCCCCCTCGTCGCGGGATTCGACGTACGCCGGTGACCATCCCGGCCCCATGACCCGAATCCAGGAGACGCCATGAGCAGCACCTTCGACGGTAACCGTCCACGTTTCGACCGCAGTCGACCATATGACGAGCGCAATGCCCAGCAGCCGACGGCGATGCCCACCCACCGCTACACGCCGTTCATCCCGCTGGACCTCCCCGACCGCACCTGGCCGAGCACGGTCATCACCAAGGCCCCTCGCTGGTGCGCGGTCGACCTGCGCGACGGCAACCAGGCCCTGATCGATCCGATGACCCCGCAGCGCAAGCTGCGGATGTTCAACCTGCTGGTGAGCATGGGCTACAAGGAGATCGAGGTCGGCTTCCCCTCCGCATCGCAGACCGACTTCGACTTCGTGCGCCTGCTCATCGACCAGGGCCACATCCCCGACGACGTGGTGATCCAGGTGCTGACGCAATCGCGCGAGCATCTCATCGAGCGCACGTACGAGGCGATTGCCGGTGCCCCGCAGGCCATCGTCCACCTGTACAACTCGACCTCGGCCCTGCAACGGCGTGTCGTCTTCGGCCTGGACCGGCAGGGCATCATCGATATCGCCGTGCACGGCGCGCAGCTGTGCGTCAAGCACGCCGAGCAGATCGCCGACACGACGGACGTCTTCTTCGAGTACTCCCCTGAGTCCTATACCGGCACTGAGCTGGACTTCGCCGTCGAGAT
This sequence comes from Actinomycetales bacterium, assembly GCA_018970025.1. Taxonomy (GTDB): domain Bacteria; phylum Actinomycetota; class Actinomycetes; order S36-B12; family S36-B12; genus REEB460. The sequence goes on from JAGWXF010000027.1 coordinate 9,800, forward strand.
CTGCGACGCGGTGAACGAGGTCTTCCAGCCCACCCCGGACCGCAAGGTCATCATCAACCTGCCCGCGACCGTCGAGATGGCCACCCCGAACGTCTACGCCGACTCGATCGAGTGGATGACCCGGCACCTCGCCAACCGCGAGTCCCTGGTGATCTCGCTGCACCCGCACAACGACCGCGGCACCGCGGTCGCGGCAGCCGAGCTCGGCTACATGGCCGGAGCCGACCGTATCGAGGGATGCCTGTTCGGCAACGGGGAGCGCACCGGCAACGTCTGCCTGGTCACCCTGGGCATGAACCTGTTCAGCCAGGGCATCGACCCCCAGATCGACTTCCATGACATCGACGAGATCCGGCGCACGGTGGAGTACTGCAATCAGATCCCGGTGCACGAGCGTCATCCCTACGGGGGCGACTTGGTCTACACCGCGTTCTCCGGCTCGCACCAGGACGCCATCAACAAGGGCCTGCAGGCCATGCAGGCCGACGCCGACGTCGCCGGTGTCGACGTCGACGACTTCGCCTGGGGCGTGCCCTACCTGCCCATCGACCCCAAGGACGTCGGCCGCTCATACGAGGCCGTCATCCGGGTGAACTCGCAGTCCGGCAAGGGCGGCGTCGCCTACATCATGCGCACCGAGCACCGGCTCGAGCTCCCTCGCCGGCTCCAGATCGAGTTCTCCCAGGTGATCCAGCAGGTCACCGATGATGCCGGCGGCGAGGTCGGCGCCGATCAGATGTGGTCGATCTTCTCCGGCGAGTACCTGCCCGATCCGGCAGCGCCGTGGGGACGCTTCTCGCTCAGGTCAGTCAAGCAGGACTCGGACGTCGACGGCGACACCCGTGTGAGCGTGGTCCTTGCCGACAACGGGGCTGACGTGGAACTGCATGGCTCCGGCAACGGGCCGATCGCTGCCTTCTGCGATGCCCTGGGATCCCATGGCATCGATGTCCGGGTCCTGGACTACGCGGAGCATGCGATGAGCGCCGGTGGCGATGCGAAGGCGGCGTCCTACCTCGAATGCGCCGTGGGCAGCAAGGTGCTGTGGGGCGTCGGCATCGACCCATCGATCACGACCTCGTCGCTGAAGGCGATCATCAGCGCGGTGAACCGGGCCCTTCGCTAGTCAGGGCCGCCGCCGGGTCGTCGTCCATGGCTCAGGTCATCGATCTCCTGCCCGCTGCCCTGAGCCTGGCTGTGGACCAGCGCGGCGTACGCACCGCGAGCCGCCATGAGCACGTCATGGTCTCCCTGCTCCACGATGCGGCCGTGCTCCATGACGATGATCAGGTCGGCATGCCTGATCGTCGACAGCCGATGCGCGATGACGAAGCTGGTGCGACCTCGGCGAAGGTCGGCCATGGCTCGCTGGATCAGGACCTCCGTGCGCGTGTCGACCGAGCTGGTGGCCTCGTCCAGGATCAGGACCGGCCGGTCGGCCAGGAATGCCCGAGCGATCGTGAGCAGCTGCCGCTCGCCAGCGGAGATGTTCATCCCCTGCTCGGTCAGCATGCTGTGGTAGCCATCGGGCAGCGTGCGGATGAAGTGGTCGGCATGGGCAGCGCGGGCCACGCGCTCGACATCTGCCATGTCGGCGCCGTCGGCGCCGTAGGCGATGTTGTCGAAGACCGAGCCCTCGAACAGCCAGGTGTCCTGCAGCACCATGCCGAAGCAGGCCCGGACGTCCTGCCTGGTCGCCTGCCGGATGTCGATCCCATCGATGCGGATCGCACCGCCGTCGATGTCATAGAACCGCATCAGCAGGTTGACCAGCGTCGTCTTGCCCGCACCGGTCGGGCCGACGATCGCGATCACCTGCCCGGGCCGGGCATGCAGGCTGAGTGACTCGATCAGCGGGGCGTCGGCCTGGTAGCGGAAGTCGACGTCCTCGAACCGGATGTCGCCGCTCGGCCGGACGATCTCGACCGGATCGCGCGGCTCGGCAGCCTGCTCGGGCTCATCGAGCAGGGCGAACACGCGCTCGGCCGAGGCCGTGCCCGACTGCAGCAGGTTGGCCACGCCCGCGATCTGGGTGATCGGCATGGTGAACTGCCGGGAGTACTGGATGAAGGCCTGCACGTCACCGAGGGACATCGAGCCGCTGGCCACCCGAAACCCGCCGATCACCGCGATCGCGACGTAGTTCAGGTTGGCGATCACGGTCAGGGCGGGCTGGATCATGCCGGAGATGAACTGTGCCCGGAAGCTGCTCGTGTAGAGGCGCTCATTCAGGACGACGAGGTCGTCGATTACCCGCTGCCGATGGCCGTAGACCTGGACGAGCTCATGCCCGGTGTACATCTCCTCCACGTGCGCGTTGAGCTCGCCCGTCCACTGCCACTGCCCGATGAAGTGGGGCTTGGATCGCCTGGTGATCGCCGCCGTCACCAGGAATGACAGCGGCAGGGTGAGCAGGGCCACCGCGGCCAGCAGCGGGCTGATCCACAGCATCATGGCGAGCACGCCCACCACCGTCAGCACTGCGGTGATCAGCTGCGTCAGCGTCTGCTGCAGGGTCATCGAGATGTTGTCGACGTCGTTGGTGACCCGGCTCAGCAGGTCGCCGCGCGGCATGGTGTCGAAGGCCGACAGCGGCAGGCGCCCCAGCTTGTCGTCGACCTGCTCCCGCAGTCGGTACATCGTGCGCTGGGTGACCCCGGCCATCAGGTAGTTCTGCAGCCAGGACAGCAGCGAGCTGGCGACGTACACGATCACGACGAGCGAGATGATGCGCGCCAGGGCGTCGAAGTCGACGCCGCCTCCCGGGACGATCGGCATGGCCGCGATCATGTCGGCCTGTCGATCCTGGCCTGCGGCGCGCAGGCCCGCCACCACCTGATCCTTGCTCGCCCCGGCCGGCAGCCGGGATGAGATGAATCCGGTGAAGACCACGTTGGTCGCGTCGCCGAGCAGTTTCGGGCCGAGGACGGACAGCACGACGCTGACCGATCCGAACCCGATCACTGCGGCCACGATCCAGCGCTCGGGAGCCAGCCGGCCGAACAGCCGACGTGCGGCTCGGCCGAAGTCCTTGGGCCGCTCGACTGACGGCATCATGCCCATGCCGTGCGGGCCTCGCATCGGCCCGCCGAGCGGCGAAGCTGTCGTCCAGCACGTAGACGGCCGGGCGACGGACCAGCGCCCGGGCGATGGCGATCCGCTGCCGCTGCCCGCCGGAGAGGTTCGCGCCACCCTGGTCGATCGGGGCATCGAGCCCGCCCGCGAGGTCGCGGACGAAGTCAGCCGCCTGCGCCGCCTCCAGCGCATCCCATACCTCAGCGTCACTGGCCTCCGGCCTGCCGAAGCGCACATTGCTGCCGACCGTCCCACGGAACAGGAAGGCACGCTGCGGCACGATGCCATAGTGCGACCAGAGCCAATCCTGCGGCAGCCGACGGATATCGACGCCATCGAGGCACACGTCGCCGCCCGTCACATCGCGCAGCCGGGGCAGCAGGTTCACCAGGGTGCTCTTGCCGGACCCGGTGCCCCCGACGATGGCAGTCGTCGTCCCCGGCTCGAAGCGCAGGCTGATGTGATCGAGGACGGGATCCTGAGCCCCGGGGTACCGGTACTGCACCTCCCGCAGCTCGATGCAGCCACGCCTGGCCGCCACCCGGGCCTGGACTGGCGGGAACGATGGGCCGACCAGGGCCATGCCTGGCTCGATGTCAGGAGCCATGCGCAGCACCTGTGCGATGCGGTCGGCGGACGCCGATGCACGCGGCACCATCATCAGCGTCATCACGGCCATCATCACCGAGAAGAACACCTGCATGATGTAGGCGAGGAATGCCGTCAGGTTGCCGATCGGCATCTGGCCGTCGGCGACCAGGTGCCCCCCGAGCCAGATCACCGCGGCCGACGACAGGTTCATGATGAGCATCAGCGCGGGAAACACCAGGGCGAACAGCCGGGTCACCCGCAGTGCGGTCTGGGTGAGGTCCTCGTTCGCCCGGGCGAAGCGCTGCCGCTCCCATGGTGTTCGGTTGAAGGCCCGGATGACCCGGATGCCGGTGAGGTTCTCCCGCAGCACCTGGTTCACCCGGTCGATCTTGACCTGCATGGATCGAAAGAGCGGGATGGCGCGGAAGACCATGACCGAGATCACCATGAGCATCAGCGGGATGACGGCGACCAGCAGGAGCGACAGCCGGGGCTGCTCCCGGATCGCCATGAACACGGCTCCGACCGCCATCACCGGAGCCAGCACCATGACCGTCAGGCCCATCAGCACAAGCATCTGCACCTGCTGGACGTCGTTGGTGTTGCGGGTGATCAGCGAGGGCACGCCCAGGTCGAGAACCTGCCCCTGGCTGAGGGCCTGCACGCGCCGGAAGATTGCTGCGCGCAGGTCGCGGCCGAGGGCCATCGACGTCCGCGCGCTGAGGTAGACGGTGGCGATCGCAGCGGCCCCCAGGGCGATCGACACGACGAGCATGATCGCCCCGAGCCGGAGGATCACCGCGATGTCACCGGTCACGACGCCATCGTTGATGATGTCGGCGTTCAGGCTGGGCAGCAGGAGATTCGAGATGGCCTGCACGAGCAGCAGGAGGCTGATGAGTGCGAGCACCCGCCCCTGCCCGGCAAGGTACGTCCGCAGCAGCCAGGTCACGAGCGACCCTAACCCGGCTCCGGGCCGGTCAGCGCGCCCAGTCGCCGATCTGACGACCGATGACGCGAAGATACTCAGCCGCGTACGCGAGGCTGTCCTCGCGACTGGAGGCCAGGTCAAGGAGCGCGTACCAGCGGGCCACCTCGGAAGCCCGCGCACGGGCCGCCGGGTCGATCTCGCCTGCCACGACGACGACCGGTATGCCGGCTGCCGCCTCCACCACCCGCCCAGGGCCCTTGCCGCCCAGGCTGCCGAGGTCGAACCGGCCCTCGCCGGTGATGACCAGGCTGGCTGACCGGATCGCGGCATCGAGCCCTGTCGCCTCGAAGGCCAGGTCTGCCCCGGATGCGATGCGCGCACCGAGGAGCGCGCATGCCGCCGCCGGCATGCCACCACCGGCCCCGAGCCCGGGGAAGGCGGGGTCGAAATCCGTCGCAAGGGCCGAGAGGATCCGCCCGACGTGGGCGAGCCCGGTGTCCAGGGCATCGACCTGGTCAGCCGAGGCTCCCTTCTGACGGGCGAATCCGAACGCCGCACCGCCAGGGCCGTGCATGGGAGCGTCCACGTCGGTGGCGAACACCAGTTTCGTATCGGCCAGCAGGCGCCTGGCCGGGCCGGCATCGATCATGTCCAGGGCACGCAGCCCCCGGCCGCCGGGGGCGATCGAAGCGCACTGCGCGTCGCGCAGCTCAGCGCCCAGGCCACGCAGCAGTCCCAGGCCGGCATCGGTGCAGTTCGTGCCGCCCACGCCGATGATGATCTCGGCCGGCGCTGCGTCACCCCGGCGCATCAGCTCGCCCACAGCCAGGCCCACCGCCTCGGACGAGGCTCCCATCGGGTCGCTGCGGAGGATACCGCCGCGATGCAGGCCGACCAGCTGCGCCGACTCCAGAACCGCAGCGTCCCCCAGCCAGGCAACGTCGAACGGTCGTGGCTCGCCGCCTACGAGCACCGATCGCGTCTCCACCGGCGCCCCAGCGTGCCTGAGCAGCTCCACCAGCCCATCGCCGCCGTCGGCGAGGCCTCGAACCTCCACCGGCCCATCGAGGACCTCCCGCAAGCCGGCGGCCAGGGCACCGCCAGCCTCCATGGACGTCAGGCAGCCCTTGAACTTGTCCATCACGATCACGATGGGCCCGGGCTCACTGCTCATGGACACGTCACTGCTCACGGATCGGCAGAGGCGGCCGCGGTGGCCGGGCTCCTGTCAGCCGGCGCCAACGCACGCCGAGTCCGGGACCATTGCGCCCAGGCAACCGCGGCGACGACGACGCAGGCGGCGCCGATGGTCAGCCAGGTGACCTGCTCACCGAGGAGCCATGCCGACCAGGCCAGCGTCAGCAGCGCCTGCAGCTGCTGCACCTGCCCGCCGTACGCGACACCGGCCATCGACAGGCCGCGGTACCAGGCGAAGAAGCCGAAGTACATCGACGACAGGCCGAGCAGCAGCAGGGACGTCCACTCGATGGGAGTGGTCGCATAGTCGTCCTTCGTCGCCCACCACAGCAGTGCCGATGCCGGCAGCGTGATCGGCAGGGAGAACACGACGACCCAGGAGATGACCTGCCAGCCGGGCATCTGCCGCGTGACGATCGCCCCCTGCACGTAGCACAGGGACGACAGCAGGACGGCTCCCACGACAAGGAGGTCAGCCAGGATGCTGCCGCCCTCGAGGCCACCGCGGGTGATGGAGAACGCGACCAGGGCCAGCGTGCCTACCCCTGCCGCAGCCCAGAATGACCTCGTCACCTGCTCCTTGGCGATGATCACCGCGAAGATCGCCGTCGACAGCGGCATGAACGCCGCGATCACCGCTGCGTGCGCCGCGCTGGTGAACTGCAAAGCGATGGCCAGCAGGATCGGCCAGCCGAAGACGGCGCCGGTCATCGTGACCAGGATCGGCCGCCACAGGTGTCGCGGGGGGATCGGAACCCGCCGCCAGGCAAGCAACGGGATGGCCACGGCCGATGCGATCACCGCCCGGCCGGTCGCCGTGAGGAACGGGTCGAGGCCCTGCACTGCCACCTTGGTCAGCGGGACGGTGAACGACCACAGGAAGACGGCGACGAAGGCGAACGCCAGCCCCCGACGGATGGTGGCATACACCGACGCAGCCTGGTCGACTCCCCGCTAGGAGAGGTCGACGACCCGCCCCGAATGCGCATCGATCCGCGAGGCAATGGCCTCGACGGCCTCCGCGGGAACGGCCGAGTCGATGGTCAGGACGATCAGCGCATGGCCATCGGGGCCATCGCGGCTGACCTGCATGCCGCCAATGTTGATGTCGGCCTCGCCGAGCATCTGGCCGACGATGCCGACGACCCCCGGCCGGTCGTGGTAGCGGAAGAAGGCCATGTGCTCGCTGATGGGGACGTCGACGTCGAAGTCGTCGACCTCGACCACCTTGGCGACATGGCGGGCTCCGGTCACCGTGCCGGCCACGCTGATCTTCGCGCCGTTCGTCTGCGTCAGGCGGACCCGCACCATCGACCGGTGATCAGGGCTGTGCGCATCGGTCGTCAGGGCGACCCCGACCCCGCGCTGCTCGGCCAGCACCGGCGCGTTCACGTACGAGACCGGGTCATGCACCAGCTTGGCGAACACGCCCTTGAGGGCCGCGAGCTCCAGCACGCGGACGTCGTGCTCGACCACCGCCCCGAGGACCTCAACGTCGACCCGGACGACCGCGTCGGTGGCCAGGCCGCAGGCGATCGAGCCGAGGCGCTCGGCAAGCGACAGCAGGGGCTTGATGTCATCGGCCAGCTGCCCGCCCTGCACGTTCACCGCATCGGGGACGAGCTCGCCTGCCAGGGCGAGCCGGACGGACCTGGCGACTGCGATCCCGGCCTTCTCCTGGGCCTCGTCGGTCGACGCGCCCAGGTGCGGCGTGGCGACCACCGACTCCAGGGTGAACAGCGGCGAGTCGGTGCACGGCTCCTTGGCATAGACGTCCAGGCCGGCGCCCGCGACACGGCCGTCGACGATCGCCTCGTAGAGCGCCTGCTCGTCGACGATCCCGCCACGGGCAGCATTGATGATGCGCACCGTCGGCTTGACCTTGTGCAGCTCGGCATCGCCGATCAGGCCAATGGTCTCCTTGGTCTTGGGCAGGTGGACGGTGATGAAGTCGCTCTCCGCCAGCAGGTCGTCCAGGCTCACCATCCGGATGCCCAGCTGCGCTGCCCGCGCGGGCTGCACATACGGGTCGTAGGCGATGAGCCGGACCCCGAACGAACTGAGCCGCTGCGCGACCAGGATGCCGATGCGGCCCAGGCCCACCACGCCGACGACCTTGTCGGCGACCTCGACCCCGGTGTACTTCGACCGCTTCCACTCCCCGCGGTGCAGGGCCGAGTTCGCCGGCACGACATTGCGGGCGCAGGCCAGCAGCAGGGCGACGGCCAGCTCGGCGGCGCTGACGATATTGGAGGTCGGCGCATTGACCACCATGACGCCAGCCTGGGTGGCCGCTGGCACGTCCACGTTGTCGAGGCCGACCCCGGCGCGGGCCACCACCTTCAGCTGCCGGGCCGCCGCGAGCGCCTCGGCGTCGATCTGGGTGGCCGAGCGCACCAGGACGGCGTCGACGTCGACGATCGCCGCCAGCAGCTCCGCGCGATTGGCGCCGTCGCAGGTGATGATGTCGAAGTCCGGGCCGAGGGCGTCCACGGTGGCGGGCGACAGCTCCTCGGCGATGAGCACACGTGCCTTGATCACCCGCGGAGTCTATTGGCCAGTGCCCGGCGCAGCCGACCGGCCGAAGGTTCGATGAGCCGCTAGATTGTCAGCCGTGCCATCGACCCTGTCGACGCGCCGCGCTCCCAGGCAGCAGCGGTCGATCCGCAATGACGAGCGGATCCTCGACAGCGCCGTGGCAATCCTGGACGAGGAGGGCTGGGGCGAGCTGGCGATCTCCCGGGTGGCCCGGCGGGCCGGCCTGAATCCGTCGACTGTCGGGGCGCGCTACCTCAACCGCCAGGAACTCGCCGCGGCCGCCTGGCAGCATCGCCTCGCCGGGCCACTGATGCAGTCCCTGCGGCCGCTGGCCGAGGCCTGCGATGGGCGTCCGGTCTCCGGGCCAGCCCTGTTCCACCTGCTCGATCCCTTCATGTACCCCGACGCCACCACCCGGGCTGCGATCGAGATCCTGGTCGTCGCCGCCTACGAGCCAGTCATCGCACAAGCGGTGCATGACACCATCGGGCCGCAGCTGACCGAGTGGCTCGTCCACGCGAGGAGCACGGCGAGCCGGGCCAAGGCGGCGCGTCATGCGCTGCTGATCGCGACTGGCCTGGGATTCGTGCTCGAGTCGCGCCGCTGGGCAGGCCTGGACGCCGATTTCTCCGCTGAGCTGCACGGCCTCGCAGACGCACTCAGCCACCCGACTGCCCCGGTGCGACTGCCCTCGGCTCGCGCTGAGGGGCTGGACGCACCGCTTGAGCCGGGCACCGGCAACGAGGCCTGGGACGCCGCTCTGCGGGCCACCGTCGCATGCGTCGGCGAGCGAGGGTACGAGTCGGCAACCATCGAGGCGATCACCGCTGCCTCCGGCTACTCGCGCACCGTGATATTCGCGCGATACCCCACCAAGCTCGACCTGTTCATGGACGCGACCGACCGCATGCTCGCGGACTCGGTCAGGGCCGGCATGGCCTATCAGGAGCTCCTGGCCGGCCACGGCCCCGGTATCGCCGACACGTGCTACCTGCGCGAGCTGATGCGGCCTGAGCGCACCAGCCTGCGGACCCTCACCCTCGAGCAAGTCCGCCTGGCACCCCACCACGAGCGGCTGCGGAGCGCGATCCGGGACGCCCTGCTCGACGCACAGCGGATGCTCGCCCAGTTGCAGCCGAATGCGTCCCCCCCGGCGATCCGGGGGCGCATGATCACGGAGACGGCGGTCACGACCGGCACCGGCCTCGTCGCCCAGCTGCAGCCGGATGCTTGGAGCCTGCCCTTCGACACGGTGCTCGTCCCCTGGTTCACCCAGAAGTCGGCCACCCACGAGTCGGCCGCCCACGAGTCGGCCGCCCACTAGGCATCGATGACGAGATGGACGTCGACCGCAGTGCCCGTCATCAGGCCTTCCGAGGCGCGCACGGATGCCCGGATCGGCAGCACGTAGCTGCCGTCCTTCGGAAACATGGCAGTCGCCCACTGCGTGCCGCCGATTCGCACGCGGACGGGGATCATCCCCCAGCCGTAGGAGACTGCGCCGGCGACTGACGCGATCACCGCTGCCTGGTCATCGGGCACCGTGACGAAGTACCAGGGCGAAGGCCCCTTCCAGAACCAGACCGGGCCGCTGAAGGTCATCTGCACCGGCACAGTCTGCACACGCGGGTGACCGGCGCGACGACGCCAGTGTCCGGCCATTGGCCCGGACATCGCTGCGACTGCTTGCATCACCCGGCCGCCAGGACTGTGCTGGGCATGCAAGCGATCCTGCAGCCGAGCGATCGCGACGTACCGACCAGGGAGGACCCATGAACAGCCAGGCGACCACGACCGATGTCAGCACCCTGATCCGCCGGCAGGACCCATTCCCTCGCCTGATGGACTGGTTCGAGGGCTGGCTGCCGAGTGAGTTCGGGCCGAGGTGGGAGCATGCTCGATCGATGCGGGTGGAGGAGTTCATGCGCGAGGGCTCCTTCGTGGTGCGCGCGGAGATCCCCGGGATCGATCCGGACAAGGACGTTGAGGTGTCCGTCTCCGATGGCCTGCTGACGATCCACGGCGAGCGGCGCGAGGAGCACCAGGAGGAGCGTCGCTCCGAGTTCTCCTACGGCAGCTTCCTGCGGACCGTCCCGCTGCCCAAGGGGGTCGATGCCTCCAGCGTGCGAGCGAGCTACCAGGACGGGATCCTCGAGGTGCAGGTCGCGATGCCCGCGACCACGCCTGAGGCCGCCACCAAGGTGCCGGTGACGCGCAAGCCCTAGCGTCTCGGCTGCCGGGCCCAGGCCGTGAACGAGGTCACCGGCCCGCTTCGCGGTGCGATGAGCCACGGCCACGGGTGGACGTCCGCCAGGGTCAGCGAGGCGGCCCGCCGGCGCCACCCGGGTACCGGCGCGAACGTCGCGGCGAGCGGTACTCCAGCGAGGACCTCAGTCGGGCTCCCGAGCCAGGCCTGCACCTCGCGGCGATCGGCGAGGTCCGCCAGGCACTCGGCAAGGAACACCAGTCGCGGTGCTGACAGCCGAAGGCGGCGCAGGAGCGGCTCGTCGAAGACGAAGATCGCGGGCAGGCCCGGGTGTGCGTGCAGGGCCGGGTCGCCGTCGCCCAGGCTCTCCGCAGTGAGCCAGACCGCCTCGGCAGGTCCGCTGGCGCTTGCCTTGGGCGGGCCCGCGGTGTGCTGCACATCAGGGTCGCGACGCAACGTTGAGTCCACGACCGCCCTCGGCTCTCGCGGCCGGTCGGCCGGCCAGTCCTGGATCGGGCAGTGGTCCTGCAGCGGGCACTGCCCGCAGAGGCCCGCAGCGCGCTTCTCCACCTGCCATCGGCTGAACCCGTAGGGCTTGCCGGTCAGTGCCCCGACGGTCCACTGCCAGCCCAGCCGGTTCGCCGCCCGTGAACCGTCCAGCAGATGCCGGAAGAACACCTCCTCGCCATCGCGCCAGCCCAGGCCATGTCGGACCGTCCAATGCGATGCCAGCCACATGCGCTGCTGGTTGGTGATCCAGCCTCGGTGCACCAGCTCGCCCCAGGAGTCGTCCAGGCAGCGGGCCTGTCCGGCCCACGGCTGCGGCAACGCGCCCTGGCCGAACTCCTCGACTGCGAAGCGCAGCGAGCGTCCCATCGCCGGACCGACGCGGGCGTAGAGGTGGCGCGCATACTCCTGCCACATCAGCTCATCACGGAAGCGCGCGACGTCCTCATCAGGCCCGCCGGACACGTGATCCCAGGCGCGTCGAAGGGCGATCAGCCCATGGCGGATGTACGGGGACAGGCCCGACGCCCCCCGACGGGCGCGTGGCCAGACCTCGTTGCGGCGACGGGCGTAGCCAGCCACGTCGAATGCGGCCAGGGCCGATTCAGCGGCTCGCTGCCCCCCGACGATGTCGGATGCCGCGATCGGCTGCGCGACGATGCTGCCGAGCTCGCCGGCAACCCATGCCTGGATGGACGCCCGGTCGCCGGCGGGCGTCGTCAGTCGTCTCATGCCCGCCTGATCCGGATCGGCCCCTTCGCGGTAGACGGATCAACCGCCTGACCACCCTGGGTGATCACCACCTCGCCTGCGGCCACCAGTCGTCGCGCCGCTCGGCGGGCCGGCTCCATCAGGCCGTGCCAGTCATCGCCGGCTGCCACGCACCTGGCTGCCTCGCTGGGGCAGATACTGGCGCCGGCAGCTCGGCTCGACAGCAAGGACCGGATGGCGTCCTCCAGCGCGAGATCCACGGCCGTGACCTTGCGCTGGCGGCAGCCATCCGAGCAGTAGCGGATATCCGCCCAGTTCCGTGCCCAGGCCTTGCGCCACTGCATCGTCCGACCGCACGATGCGCAGGGCTTCTCCTGGGCCCTGGTCACCGCCATCGGCGCCGTTCGTCGCGGATCGAGTCGCCCGGCTAGCGCGCGGCCGTTCCCTCGACGTAGTCGTCGCCGCGGTTGTCGACCCAGCTCATCAGCCCGCGGAGCTCCCGGCCGACCTTCTCGATCGGGTGCGCCTCGGCCTTCGCGCGCAGGTCCAGGAACTCCTTCTTGCCGGAGAGCTGGTCGTCCATGAACCGCTGGGCGAAGGTCCCGTTCTGCACGTCCGCGAGCACCGCCTTCATGTTCTCCTTGACGTGCGGGTCGATGACCCGGGGGCCTGAGACGTAGTCGCCGTACTCAGCCGTATCGGACACGCTCCAGCGCTGCTTGGCGATACCGCCCTCGTACATCAGGTCCACGATCAGCTTGAGCTCGTGCAGGCACTCGAAGTAGGCGACCTCCGGCTGGTAGCCCGCCTCGGTCAGCACCTCGAAGCCGTACATCACCAGCTGGCTGGCGCCGCCGCAGAGCACCGCCTGCTCGCCGAACAGGTCGGTCTCGGTCTCCTCGGTAAACGTCGTCTTGATGCCTCCCGCCCGCAGGGAGCCGATCGCGCGGGCGTAGGACAGCGCCAGCGGCCACGCCTGGCCGGAGGCATCCTGCTCGACCGCGACGATCGCCGGCACCCCGCGGCCGGCGACATACTCCCGCCGGACCAGATGGCCCGGCCCCTTGGGCGCGACCATCGCGACGTCGACGAAGTCCGGCGGCTTGATGAAGCCGAAGCGGATGTTGAAGCCGTGGGCGAAGAACAGCGCATCCCCGGGCTGCAGGTTCGGCTCGATCGCGTCCTCGTAGAGCTTCTTCTGCACCGGATCCGGCACCAGGACCATGATGAGGTCGGCCTCGGCTGCGGCAGTGGCCGGATCGACCACCCGCAGGCCGGCCTCTTCGGCCTTGGCACGCGACTTGGAGCCCTCGGCCAGGCCGACCCGGACATCGACGCCGGAGTCGCGCAGCGACATCGCATGGGCATGCCCCTGGCTGCCGAAGCCCATGACCGCGACGACGCGGCCCTGGATGATCGACAGGTCTGCGTCGTCGTCGTAGAACAGTTCAGCCACCGGATGCTCCAATCAAGATGTCGTGCGCGTCACGTGCCGTGCCGGGCGAGAGTGAAGGCTACCGCCCGGGCCGGGCCGGGACCTCAGGCCGTGCGATCGACTGGCCGGAGCGACCGATCGGTGATCGACCGCGAGCCGCGTCCCACGGCGACCATGCCCGACTTCACCAGCTCCTTGATGCCAAAGGGCTCCAGCATCCGCAGGAAGGTCTGCAGCTTCTCCGCGTTCCCCGTGACCTCGACGGTGATGGCCTCAGGCGCGACATCGACCACCTTCGCCTTGAACAGGCCCACCACCTCCAGGACCTGCGATCGGGTCTCGGCGTCCGCCTTGACCTTGACCAGCATGAACTCCCGTGCGACCGACTGCTCGGGCTCGAGCTCGACGATCTTCAGCACGTTGATGAGCTTGTTCAGCTGCTTGGTCACCTGCTCCAGGGGCAGGCCCTCCACGTTGACCACGATCGTCATCCGGGAGATCTCCGGGACCTCCGTCGGGCCGACGGCAAGGGACTCGATGTTGAACCCGCGCCGGGAGAACAGGCTGGCGACCCGGGCCAGCACCCCTGGCTTGTCCTCGACCAGGACCGAGAGCGTATGCCGCGACATCAGTCGTCACTCCCCCACTCAGGCGCCATGGAGCGCGCGATCATGATGTCGTCATTGCTGGTGCCGGCTGCCACCATCGGCCAGACCATCGCGTCCTTATGGACGACGAAGTCGATGACGACCGGCGCATCGTTCATGCCGAGAGCCTTCTCGATCGTCGCATCGACCTCCTCCGGCGTCTCGCAGCGCAGCCCGTGGCAGCCATAGGCATCGGCCAGCTTGACGAAGTCGGGCACCCGGTGCGAGTGCAGGTCGGTGTTGGAGTAGCGCTCGTTGTAGAACAGGGTCTGCCACTGGCGGACCATGCCCAGGCTGGAGTTGTTGATCAGGGCGACCTTGATCGGGATGTCGTTCACCGTGCAGGTGACCAGCTCCTGGTTGGTCATCTGGAAGCAGCCATCGCCGTCGATCGCCCAGACGGTGGCATCCGGCCGGCCCACCTTGGCGCCCATCGCCGCCGGGACGGCGTATCCCATCGTCCCCAGGCCCCCGGAGTTCAGCCAGGTACCGGGGTGCTCGTAGCCGATGAACTGCGCCGCCCACATCTGGTGCTGGCCGACGCCCGCGGAGTAGATGGAGTCCGGCCCGGAGATCTGGCCCAGCCGCGCGATGACGTACTGCGGCGACAGCGAGCCATCCTGCGGTATGTCGTACCCCAGCGGATAGGTCTCCCGCATCCGGCTCAGGGTCGACCACCAGGCGGCGTAGTCGCCCCGCTGGTGCACCGCGAACTCGTGCTCGATCGCGGCGATCAGCTCGGGGATCACCTCGGCGAGGTCGCCGACGATGGGGACGTCCGCATGCCGGTTCTTGCCGATCTCGGCCGGGTCGATATCCGCGTGGATGATCGCCGCGTTGGGGGCGAACGTCGACAGCTTGCCGGTGACCCGATCGTCGAAGCGGGCACCGAGTGCCACGATGAGGTCGGCCTTCTGCAGGGCCCCCACGGCCGCGACCGTTCCGTGCATGCCGGGCATGCCCAGGTGCTGCGGATGGGAGTCGGGGAACGCCCCCCTGGCCATCAAGGTGGTGACGACTGGGATGCCGGTGAGGTCTGCCAGGCGACGCAGGCTCGCCGAGGCATTCGCCCGGATCACGCCGCCCCCGACATAGAGCACCGGCTGCCTGGCATCGACGATCATCCGGGCTGCCTCGCGTACCTGCTTGGCATGGGGCCGGGTGACCGGGTGGTAGCCGGGCAGGTCGATGACCGGCGGCCAGTCGAAGGAGGTCATCGCCTGCAGGGCATCCTTGGAGACGTCGACCAGGACGGGCCCGGGCCGGCCGGTCGACGCCAGGTGGAAGGCCTCGGCGATGGCGCGGGGGATCTCGTCGGGGTTGGTCACCAGGAAGTTGTGCTTGGTGATCGGCATGGTGATGCCGCGGATGTCAGCCTCCTGGAAGGCATCGGTGCCGATCGACCCGCTGGGCACCTGCCCGGTGATCGCGACCATCGGGACGGAGTCCATGTGGGCATCGGCGATCGGGGTCACCAGGTTCGTGGCTCCCGGGCCGCTGGTGGCCATGCAGACCCCCACCCGGCCGGTTGCCGCGGCATAGCCCTCAGCCGCATGGCCGGCCCCCTGCTCGTGCCTGACCAGCACATGGCGGACGACCTGGGAGTCCATCAGCGGGTCATAGAGCGGCAGGATCGCCCCGCCCGGGATGCCGAAGACGTCGGTGACGCCCACGGACTCCAGTGATCGCACCAGGCTCTGCGCGCCGGTGAGTTGCTCGCCCATCGCTCCTGCCATCCTTCACGTCGCTGCGGTTGCCGATCGACCCGCACGGTCGGTCGGCCGGGTGCCTGTCGCCGGGCACGTACGCCCTCGCAATGAAAAACCCCCCGGCCCGGGTTGGGAACGGAGGGCAGCGCGCCGGTTGACGGTCGTCAGCCCGCGCGCCTGATTACTACGAGGTCGTGGTGTGCCACGGGCAGAACCATAGCGGCATCGCTCCGGCTTGTCACCCGACCGCGACGAATGAGCAGCCGGTCACGCCTGCAGCAGGTCGACACCCTGCTGCCGCGCGGCCGCGCGGGCGACGTGATGGTCCTCATCGGCGAAGGCCCAGGACATGACGATGGACGCGTCGAGAACGAACCCCGCCTCTTGCGTCCGGCGATTCACATCCGCCTCCCGGTGTCAATCGCGTCCGAATCGAGATGCCGAGGGTCCGACCCTCGCCAGCCGAGAGGATTCGGTCAATCGCAGCCCTGCGCTGCTCCCCTGTGCGCTGATCGACGGGCTGCAGCGAGGCAATGGGGTGGCCGTGCCGGGTAACCGTCACGACCCGGCCGCCGATGACCTCCTCGAGCACCGACGACAGGTGAGCCTTCCGCTCGTAGATGCCGATGGTTCCATCGGCCGACACGGGCGAGGCAGCGGTCATGGAGCCGACCGTGCGATCTGGTCAGGCTCTCGTCAACCTTCGAACTGCCCGATGCCCTCACGCCCGCCCGGTGAGCATCCGGTCCAGGACGTTCGAGCACACCCGGCGCAGGCCGGCCGTCGGCCCCTCCACCACCAGGCACCCGCTTGCGGTGATCGAGCTCACCGCGAGGACCAGGCCACCCGCGGGGGTTCGGGTGACGGCCAGGTCGGCTCGCAGGGACGGATCAGGCGCACGCGCCGGGCCATGCTCGAAGACGCCGAAGTGATCCGGCGTGCTCGGCGTGCTGGTGGCCAGGATGGTGGTCTGGCCAGGGGTCGGCAGGCTGGCATCCCACTGATCGAACTCATTGCCCGGCCCGGTGTTGATGCCCTCGGAGCCGAACTCCTCGCCCGCCACCCCGGCGAATGCCCAGTCCCAGTCCGGTGCGTGGCTGGCATCCGTGCGGGTGAACGTCATCGAGGCGCCGGCGCCGAAGCCGGCGAACCCGACCCCGACCAGCGCATTCGGAGGCCTGCCCTGCTCGGCCCACAGTCCGCCGAGGCACGACTCGTATTGATGGAGCCGGTCGGCGGGCTCCACGGAGCAGGTCTGGGATCCGCCCCAGCGGCGCACCTCCATCAGGTGCGGCTTGGCTGGATGCAGGCTGGTCACCCAGTACAGGCCGTTGCCGCCGAGGTAGATGACATTCCCGCCGCGGTCGAGGAAGGCGGCCAGGGCGTCGAGCATCCGGGAGGTCCAGTACTCCGGGTGGGCGGAGAGGATGAGGACGTCCACGCCGGCAAGTGCCGCACTGCCCTGCTCGTGCAGGGCGCGATCGCCCACCACCCCGGGAGCCCTGCCGTCCTGGACGAGCCAGTGCCAGGCATACAGGTCGGCGGTGAGCAGGTGCGCGGGCAGGTCGCCCACCGCGAAGCCGTCGCCCCCGTCGACCTCGAGCCGGGCCTGCGGCCCGAAGGTCGGGCAGGGCCGACGTGCCGTGGTGATGATGACCGGGGACCCGTCGGCGTGCAGGGAGTAGTGGGAGCGCCCTGGCCAGGTATCCGGGTCACGGCCGAGATTGCCGTAGGCCTGCCAGGTCAGGGTCGAGGCCAGCAGGCTGACCCGTGCCGGGCGCTGCACCACGAACGGGATGTCCAGCACCTCGCCCTGCGACTGGACGCGGATGCCGTAGAACCCGGCCTGCGCATCGGCCGGGATATCCACGGCATGCACGACCGGCCACCGGCAGTCCTCGAGATCGTCCCGGTGGAAGTGGATCGAGCCGGCCGGCGTCAGCAGGTGGCCGTTCGTCTCCACCGGTGCCGGGTACTCGCCGCTGAACGCGGGCGCCTGGTGCAGGCGCAACGCGGGGGTCGATCCGCCGACCCCGGGGATCGAGTCCGAGTCGGTGCGATCGGCGAAGTCCCAGGCATGCGCCGGGGCCGGGCCGTACCCGTTCATGATGTCCATGAGCTCGACGATGTCCAGGGCCCGGCCGTGCACCTGCAGGCCGGTGACAGTGCCGTCGAAGGCCCCGTTGGCGAGGTCGAGCCCGGCTCCGATCGCGAGGTCGATCCCGGTGGTGCCCAGTTCGGGCCGCTGGGCCGACGTCGGTCCGCCGGCAAGCGCGTCGAAGCCCTGGACGAAGGGCCCGCCGGTGCGGCCCCATGGCGCACTGAAGACATCGACCGAGCCATCGGGCCGCCAGGCCGCCCCGATGAAGTGCCAGGCGCGCTCGCGGATCCGCTGCCCGGTCAGGCGCGGCTCGCCTGTGGCATCGGCCAGTGCCAGCATGCCGTCGACGACTGCCAGGCCGGCTCGCCGCGACGACCCGGGTTCGGCCCAGGAGAGCACGAATGCTCGGTGGCTGAGGTCGGTGGGCCGGGCCCAGGCGCAGATCGTCATGCCGGCTGCCGGCGAGGCATCGACGCGAGCGCTGGCATAGGAGCCGGGCTCGGCGCCCTCGTCAGGGGCGCTGAACTCCCCCGCGCCCCAGTCGCATGGGTATGCGATCACGCCCGGTCCGGCCGGGTGCGGATCGCCATGCTGCCACCGCCAGACGGCTGCCGTGGCCTGCGCCACGCCGCGTGCATGCAGTCGCACGACCTGGCCTGGAACTGCCTCGAGGGTGTCGACGTAGCCGCGAATCACGTCGGCAGGCTACGCGAAAACTCTTGGAACAAGCGCATGTTCAGCGATATTGACCTCGCGCGTCCGGTCAGTTCCGCGCCCACTGGGCATACAGGGTGAGGTCACGGCCCGGATTGATGACCTTGCCGTCGGAGTAGTTCGTGCCGATGCCCGATGGGGCGGTGTTCCATCGCACGAATCTGTGCCGCGAGCGGGTGAAGGTGTTCGGCGCAAGCGCTGCGCTCACCCCCCGGACAAAGGACTGCTGGCTCATCGTCCCCGACCCGCCATTGCGGTCAAAGGTCACGGTCCAGGTCCGCTGGGACCACTGCGCGTACAGCGTCACGCTCGCCGCCACGGAGATGGCCTGCCGGTCGACGTAGCCTGTTCCGGTCCCGTCCGCCTTCGTATTCCACCCGGCGAAGCCATAGGACTCCCCCCGCGTGAACGCATTGGCGCTCAGCGTCGCACTCGACCCCGAGGCGATCCCCTGCGCAGGCATCGTCCCCGAGCCGCCATTGGCATCGAACGTGATCGTGCAGCACGCCTGCCACTGCGCATACAGCGTCAGGTTCGACGTCGGCGTGATGCTGGCCCCGGCCGGATACGCCGTGCCCGTGCCGTCTGCCCTGGTGTTCCACCCGGCGAACGTGGACCCGGCCTTGGCGTAGCCAGTGCCCGCGGGAGCAGTCACGCTCGCTCCGCTGCCGGTGGAGCTCAGCGGCGGCACCTGCGTCCCCGAGCCGCCGTTCGCATCGAAGGAGACGGTGTAGCACGTCTGGCACGACCACTGGGCGTAGAGCGTGATGTCGGACGGTGGCGTCATCGTCTGCCGATCCGAGTAGGCCGTGCCGCTTCCATCGGCCTTGGTGTTCCAGCCCGCGAACGCGAAGCCGGAGCGGGTGTAGGGATTCAGGTTCAACGTGTCTTGACCCCTGTCCCAGAACACCTGCGGGCGAAGCGCCATCGGATTCTTCGACGCGCTTGGCTTTGGCTGCCCGCCATTGGCGTCGAAGGTGACCGTCCACGCCTCGCGCCACGTGGGGCGCCACACCATGGACCTGCCGATCACCCATTGCTCACCCTCTTCGACTCCCATCAGCTCCCCTGGTTCGCACCGGGATCGGCTCCCGTAGACGCACAGCATGTTGAGGGACGCCTCGGTCTGGATCCAGCCATCGCTGGCATAGCCCGGCCGAGTGAATGAATCAGCCCGAGGTGCCGTCCACTTCGACCCGACAGCCATGGTCACCGGGCTCATCGATCCCGTCCCGCCGTTGGCCTCGTAGGAGATCGTGCAGCATGGGCGGAACTGCGCATGGACCCATCTGGATGCCGGGTTCCCCTTCTGCCAAATGGCTGGGAACGGGGCCTTCACGCCCGGGGTATAGGTCACCCCTGCATCATCAACCCACCCTGCGAACTCAATCGTTCGGTTCCACGTCTTCCAGTCATACCCGCTGTCGAGCCATCCCCCTGGGACCCAGCCCGCGGCGGCATCGCAGTACAGAGGAGACTGGCCGCCCCACGGATGCTCATACGCTTCGCCAATCAAGGCATTGATCTCGACGCCGGAGGTGAGGTTGACGCGCACGCACGAGGACGTCGCCTTGCTGGAGGCAGTGCTCGACGCCGACGCCGTGCTGGAAGCCGACGCCGTGCTGGACGCCGACGCCGTGCTGGACGCCGACGCCGTGCTGGACGCCGACGCCGTGCTTGACGCCGTGCTGGCTGAGGTTGCCATGGTCGTCGCACTCGCACTCGCGCTCGCGCTCGCGCCTGCGGTCGCCACCGGGGTTGGGGTCGCGGCCGGGGTTGCGGTCGCCGAGGCCGTGCTGCCGGCATCGCCGCGCACGATGGGCGCACGACTCCCCGGCACGCCACTGGAGCACGCGCTCACGAGCAGGGCACCGAGGCCGGCAACCACCGCCATCCGCGCCAGCGAGCCGGTCGATTCGACTCCACCCTTGGGTCTGCGCACGTCGGGCTCCATTCTCAGCTGGTCGTCTCACGGCTTGACCGAAGGTCTCGCGGCTGACTGTTGGCGTGCGTTGAGTAGACCCAACTTCATCCGGCAGGGCAACGACCCTCGCGCCCGCACAGGCCACGGTGTTCGGTTTTTGCGCAGTCCGAGGTCCGCGGCCAGCCGATCGTGGCGGGTATGCCCGCGTGATGACGTCAGGCTCAGGTGCTGCGCTCAGCCGGGCGGCGGGCCGACGGAGCGCCGCCGCACCACGATGGGGCTCGGATCGCTGACGGTCACCGCCGCCGGGCCGGGCTCGCCGACGAGCCGACGGTGGAGCATCTGCATCGCCTGCCGGCCCAGCTCCTCCAGCGGCATCGCGATGGTGGTCAGCGGCGGGCAGAGGTAGTTGGCAAGGGGCGCATCATGGAAGGCGACCATCGACAGATCGTCCGGGATGACGATGCCCTGGTCGCGCGCGGCAGCCATCGCGCCGACGGCGGCCGCGAGGCTGGCGGCGGCGACTGCAGTGGGCTGGGGCTGCTGGCCGAGCAGGGCGAGCATGCCCGCGTAGCCGGAGGCCTCGTCGAAGTCGTGGTGCACGACCAGGCCCGCGGTCACCGTCAGCCCTGCCTCCCGCATGGCCCGCTTGTAGCCCTTGACCCGGCGCCGGGAGGTGTCGACGTCCGGGGGGCCGGCCAGGCAGGCGATGCGCCGATGACCGGCATCGACGAGCTCGCGGGTGCCGAGGTACATGCCGTACTCGTCGTCCTCGATGACCTGGGGCACCTTGCCGGCGATCTGCCGATTGAGCACGACCACGTTGCCGGTGCTGCCGAGCAGGTCGTCGGTCACCTGGTCGGTGAGGGTCCCGCTGGCCAGGAGCAGGCCATCGACCCTGCCCTCGAGGACGAGCTTTCGGACGGCGTCATTGGCGCGGCCGAGCTCGGAGCCGTCGGCGACGACGAGCACGTAGCCCAGGGCACTGGCCGCATCCGCCGCTCCCTTGATGACGTCCGCATAGATCACCCCGGAGACATTCGGGATGAGCAGGCCGATGGTGGAGGTCTTGCGCACGGCCAGGCTGCGGGCACTGGCATTGGGGACGTACCCGAGCCGGTCGGCGGTCTCGCGGATCCTGGCCCTGGTCTCGTCGGTGGCGCGGGCGCGGTGGTCGTCACGGAGCACCCGCGAGACGGTCGACTGGTCGACACCCGCCTCGCGGGCGACATCGGCCAGGGTCACCGCGGGCCGAAGGCTTGCCGCCCTTGCCCGTGCCGTCACCCGCAGATCGTACTCACCGAGCAGGCCGGGCACGGGCGCGTGACGCTCGCCGGAGCGGAACGCTTGACAAGAACAAGCGCTTGTTCAAGGATTCGAGAACCACGACGGAAGGGGTGCCGGCATGGCCGAGGCACTGACATTCGATCCATTCGACGCCGCGAACACCGCAGACCCCTACCCGGTGTACCAGCGGCTCCTGCGCGATGCGCCCGTCTACCGAAACCAGGAGCGCGACTTCTGGGCACTGTCCCGGTTCGATGACGTGAAGGACGCGATCATGGACTGGGAGCACTACTCCAGCGCCGAGGGGGTGCGCATCGACGACCTGCTCGAGCTCGCCGGTCCTTCTCCCCTGACCATGGATCCGCCCCGGCACGCACTGCTGCGCAATATCGTCCGAAAGCCCTTCGCCCCCCGGGCCATCGCCGAGATGACGCCGATGATCGAGCGCAACGTCGATGCGCTGCTGGCCGGGCTGGCGGCCGAGTCCGGCCCGTATGAGGTCGTCTCGCGCTTCGCCAAGCTGCTGCCCGTCGCGGTCATCTGCGACCTGCTGGGCGTGCCGGCCGAGGATGCGCCCATGCTGAAGGGCTGGGCCGATGCCATGCTCGAGACGGTCCCCGGGCAGGTCGGCTCGACACCCGCGGCCATCGGGGGGGCGTCGAGCCTGCGCGCGTACTGGCTCGCGGCGCTCGACGAACGCCGGGCAGATCCGCGCGCCGACATCCTGACGGCGATCGCCACGGCCGAGGTCGACGGCAGTGCGCTGCCGGCCGACGAGCAGGTCGGGATGTGCAATCTGGTGTTCGAGGCGGGCAATGCCACGACGGGCACCCTGATCGCCAATGCCGTGCTCGCCCTGGCCACGTACCCCGATCAGCGTGCGTGGCTGGCAGCTCACCCCGAGTGCCTGACGGGCGCCATCGAGGAGTTCCTGCGGTGGGAGTCGCCGGTGCAGGGCCTGATGCGGGTGACCAAGCAGGATGTCGAGGTCCATGGCGTCCGGATCCCGGCCGGCCAGCGGGTGCTGCTCGTACTGGGCGCCGCCAACCGCGACCCCTCCGTGTGGCAGGCACCCGATGAGCTGCGCCTGGACCGCGAGGTCATCCGCAACCTTGCCTTCGGCGAGGGCATCCACCACTGCCTCGGCGCTCCCCTGGCCCGGCTGGAGGCGCCGATCGCACTCGAGCGGTTCCTGGCCGCCTTCCCCGACTACCGGGTGCAGGACGTCACCAGATTCCATGACGTGTCGATGCGCACCCTGAAGGCACTGTGGATCGAGCCGTCGGGTGCAACGCGATGACCCGGCTCGACGTCGACGGCGACCCCCTCGCCGACCTGCTCGCGCGCTACCCCGACGAGCCGGTGGTCGTGGTCAACCTCGTTCGGCTGAAGCCGGGAGGCCAGGACGCCCACCGTGCCTACCTCGACCAGGTCGACGGCATTCTCCAGCGGTACGGCGCGACGCCCTGGTATGCCGGTGCCGGCCTGGGCACCCTCATCGGCGAGGAGCACTGGGACAAGGCCGCGATCACCGCCTACCCGAGCGTGCGGGCCCTGGCGGCCTTCATCGCCGATCCGCAGTTCCTGGCCCTGGCACCCCTGCGGCATGAGGCGCTCGATGCCGGGATCGTGCATGTCTTCCGGCAGCCAGTGGATCCCGCGTGACGGCATACCGCGAGGCCTTCGAGTACGCCTTCTCGCCGCTGTCGCCCGATGCTCCGCATGTCGACCCGCCTGCCGTCGCGGTCTACCAGACACTGCTGGTCCGCGGCCCCGACGGCGGGCCAGCGCCGGCGATGGCGAGCGAGTGGACGATCAGCGACGACGGCCTGACCTGGCTGCTGCGCCTGCGCGACGACCTGGCCTTCCATGCGGGGGGCCCGGCGACCTCCCGAGAGGTCCTGGCCACCCTGCAGCGCCTGCGGGAGCACTGCCTGCCCGGGGACCGCCAGCTGTGGTACTGGGACCCAGTGCGCGACCTCGACGCCCCTGACGAGCGGACGATTCGCCTGCGCCTGCATTACCCGCACCCACGGCTGTTCACCTTGCTCTGGGGCACGCATACGGCGATTCACGACGAGGCCATGCGGTCCGCGCTCGGCGACGACTTCGGGCGCGTGACAGCGAGCGGGACGGGCCCGTACCGGATGGCCTCCTGGGCCGCCGATCGCATCCGCCTGGAGCGCGTCGCCGCCAGCGACCACCTGCCCGAGGAGCTCGTCTTCAGCCACCTGGCCAGCGCATCCGATCGACTCGATGCCCTGCTGGCCGATGAGGTCGACTGCGCCCACGCCCTGGATGCGGCCGGCCTGGCGGCCCTGCATGACGATCCGCGCTTCATCATGTGCCGTCAGCGCCAGCCATCGAACATGTACCTCAGCCTTGACTGGGCCAGGGATGATCTCGGCTTCGATGACGTGCGGACCAGGCAGGCCATCAGCCTGGCCATCGACCGCGACCGACTGGTGCAGGTGGCGCTCGGCGGCCTGGGCGCGGTGGCATATGGGCCGCTGCCGCCGGGGCTGCCGTTCCACGACCCGGCAGTCGACCGCGGCAGGCATGACCCGGCGCAGGCCCGTGCGCTCCTGGCCAGCCTGGGCTGGCAGCCGGGGGCCGATGCCGTGCTGGAACGCGGGGGCATCCGGCTCGACTTCGAGTGCGTCGTCCCGGACGACCCGGTGTTCGCGCGGGTCTTCGAGCTCGTGGCGCAGGACCTCGCCCAGGCGGGCATCCGCATCACGTCATTACCGGCGCGGCCATTCGCCGACTTCTACGCTGCCGTGGGCCGGCATCCTGCCGCGGCAATCTCCAAGTGGCTGTGGCCTGATCCGGTCGAGGCGCTCATCGGGTTCACCAGTACCTCCACGGCACCCTTCCCCAACTGGCAGCGGGCGAGCTCGCCTGACCTCGATGCCGCCTTCGATGCCTTCCTGCGGGCCACGGATGCGGTCGGCCACCAGGCCGCCGCATCGGCGATTCAGCGGATCTTCGTCCGCGACCTGCCGTATGTCCCGCTGCTCACCCCCGACGACACCTGGGCCTGGAACCGCCGGGTCAGCGGATTCCGCCCCCGGCCCGGTGACCTCTACCCGCCCTACGACGCGGTGAGCCTCGGGCCGATGTGAACGACGAAGCGCTGCGCCCGCTGCGCATCGGCGAAGGTGGCCGTGTGCTCGCGCACGGCCCGTGCCTGCGCAGAGGCCAGGCAGGCGTCCATCGTGGCCAGGTCGGGGAAGTCGAGGAAGCCGATGCCGTCGAAGGCGTCGTCATTCACGGCTGCCTCCTGCGCGGCGGGGCTCAGCGTCACGGCGAGCACGCCCGGCAGTCGGCGCACCAGTTCGCCGTGCTCGGCCCAGCCCGCCTGGAATTCCTGGCGAGTGGATCCCGGCCGCCGATACAGCACGACCACGTACCTGATCACGGAACCACGTGCCTGATCACGGAACCACGTACCTGATCACGGACCCACGTACCTGATCAACCGAACCCGTCCCTATGCATCGTCGTTCATCGTCCCTGCCGGGGCTGGGATCGGATCGCAGCATCACGGGGCGAACGCCGCCTCGGACGCACCGGCGAGCTCACCATCGCGAACCAGCAGCCGGCCGGAGCGCCAGACCCGGCTGGGCCGCTGCAGGGCCGTCAGGTCCGCTCGGACGTCCCCGTCGAGGAGCAGCAGGTCCGCCTCGAGCCCCCGGGCAATCGAGCCGGTCGTGCCAGCCAGTCCATAGGCCCGCGCCGGCAGGCTGGTCGCAGCGGCCAGTGCCTGCTCCAGGGGCATGCCGACCTCACTGGCCAGCGCCACGATCGATGCCGCGATATCGCCGTGGGCCACGCCGGGGACGCCGGCATCCGTGCCAGCAAGGATGGTGATGCCCGCGGCGGCCATCTCCCGGAACACCGGCAGCATCGCCTGCCGCTGCAGGTGGCGCGGGATCGCATTGCCGCCCGCCCCCGGGAAGTCGGTGCGGGCACCGACCGTGATCGTGGCATCGACGGCGGTACCCGATGCACGCAGGACCGCGATGGTCGCCTGGTCGATGCCGATGGTGCCGTCGGGTGACAGGCATGTGCCATGGGCGATGACGGTGACGCCCGCCTCGGCAGCCAAGCGCACCGCTGCCTCGGTATGGGCGTGGACGACCAGGGCACGGCCCTGCTCCCGGCAGGCCTCGCTGATGCCGCGCAGCGCCGCCGCGTCGAACTGATGCAGCCGAGGGTCGCTGCCAGCGGTGAGGTTGCCCCCGGTGAACATCACCTTCACGAAGTCGACATCGGCCGCGATGAGGACCCGTGCGAGGGCCAGGGCCGCAGTCTCGTCGGCCACCGCCCCGCCGAGCCAATGGCAATGGCCGTCGATAGCCGTAATGGGCGAGCCGCTCACCAGCACCCGGGGGCCGACGGCATCCGGGGCCCGCATCCGAGCGCGCACGTCCAGCATGACGTCAGTGCGCCCGCCGCAGTCGGCGAGGGTGACGACCCCGCGCAGCAGCGCTGCCCGGGCATTGGCCGCGGCACGCGCCACCTGCTCGTGGTGATCCTCGCTCAGCAGGTTGGCGACGACCTCGCCATCCGCGCTGAAGGTGAGATGCACGTGGCTGTCGAACAGGCCAGGCAGCAGGGTCGCCCGAGGCGCCTCGAGTACCGGCCCGTCCCAGTCCTGCCGGCCCGGCGGCAGGACCGACTCGATCCGGGACCCGCGCACCACGACGGCATGGCCCTCGACGAACCCCTCGTCAGCGCTGAGCAGGCAGCCAGGACGCAGCAGCCATGCCGGCTGCGTGCTCACGATGCCGCCCGCAGCGCAGCTCCTCGGATCACCGAGGCCATCGTCATCCCAGCAGGCCTGGCGGCAGGCCGATGCGGTTGAAGGCATCTGCCGCCGCCTGCACGTGACGGCGGCCGTTCACCAGGGAGAACGCCAGGTGACCGGGCATCAGCGACTCGAACTCGTACTCCAGCAGTCGGTTCATGGATGCGGCGTACTCCTGCACGCTGGAGTCGGCGACGTTCTGCAGGATGATCTTGCCGCCCCAGAAGACGTGATCGCCGCTGAACAGGTAGCTGTGGTCCTTCCCGGCGACCAGGAAGCACATATGGCCATTGCAGTGACCGTTGGTGAGGATCGCGGTCAGGGTGAACTCCCCTGCCGTGAACTGCTGGTCATGGGTGAGCTCGACGTCGATCTCGCACGGCTTCCAGGTGAAGTCGCTGGGATAGAAGCCGAA
>JAGWXF010000036.1 GCA_018970025.1 Actinomycetales bacterium
TGATGGACCAGCGGTCGACCTGGGAAGCCCTGCTGCGCGATCGGCGAAGTGTCCGGGACTTCCGTCCTGACCCGATCCCGGAGCCCGTCCTGGCCGAGATCATCGGCGATGCCCTCGCGTCGCCGAGCTGGTCGAACACGCAGCCCTATCTGCTGGGGGTGGCCAGCGGACCCCTGCGCGATCGGATCAGCGAGGAGCTCTGCGCGCGCTTCGATGCCGGGATGCGCGCGCGCAGCGGCGGCCTGCTGACGAAGCTGCGGCACCGGTCGGCGCGTCCCCGAAGCGATGTGCCGGTCCCGCATGCGTATCCGTCCGACCTGCAGGAGCGGCGCCGGGCCACCGGCTACGGGCTGTATCGCGTGCTGGGCATCGATCGAGGTGACCGTGCCGCCCGAGATCGGCAGATGCGCCGGAACTTCGAGTTCTTCGGCGCCCCGACCGTGGTCTTCGTGTTCGTCCATCGCGGGCTCGGGCACTACGCGACCCTCGACGCCGGGATCATGCTGCATGCGCTCATGCTCGCGGCCACGGCCCGAGGGCTGGGTACCTGCGCCCAGGGCGCCCTGGCCCTGTGGGCCCCGCCGGTGCGAGCAGCCTTCGAGGTCCCGGATCACTACGCCCTGCTGTGCGGTGTCGCGATCGGCAGCCCGAGCCCGGCGGCCGTCAACTCCTACGCGCCGCAGCGGGCGGGCATCGACCAGATGGTTCTGCCCGTGCGCTCCGAACCGCGATAGGTTTGCGGCCACAGTCGACGAATCGGAGCAGTCATGACCTTCGCGCCCAGCGCACTGATGAACGACGGGCGGACCATTCCGTTGATCGGCTTCGGCCTGTGGCAGGTGCCCGATGACGTGGCGATCGATGCCACCCTGGCCGCACTGCAGGCCGGCTACCGGCACCTCGATACCGCGGCGGTATACGAGAACGAGCGGGGAGTGGGCACGGCGATCGCGCGCAGCGGCCTGCCCCGGGACGAGATCTTCGTCACGACCAAGGTCTGGAACACCGAGCACGGCTACGACCAGACCCTCGCGGCCATGGATCGCAGCCTGTCCCTGCTGGGCCTGGACTACGTGGACCTCTACCTCGTGCACTGGCCCTCGCCGGCGACCGGGGACTTCGTGCAGACCTGGCGAGCGGTGCTGGCACTGCACGAGCAGGGCAAGACGCGAAGCGTCGGGGTATCCAACTTCCACGCCCATCACCTCGAGCGGATCATCGACGAGTTCGGCGTGGTGCCAGTCCTCGACCAGATCGAGCTGCACCCGAACCTGCAGCAGCGCCCGTTGCGCTCCTTCAATGCGGCGCATGGGATCCTCACCGAGGCCTGGAGCCCCCTGGCGTCAGGGGAGCTGCTCGCTGACCCAACGATCGGCGCCATCGCGAGCAAGCACCAAGTCTCAGCGGCCCAGGTGATGATCCGCTGGCACCTGCAGCTCGGGCACGTCGTCCTGCCGAAGTCGGTGACCCCGGAGCGCATCCGGCAGAACATCGACGTCTTCGGGTTCACCCTGGATGCCCAGGACCTCGCCGCGATCGCCGCGATGGACAAGGGCCAGCGGACTGGGCCGAATCCCGACGAGTTCATGTAAGGCCGCCAGGTGAACCTCGAGAAGGTGGTCTTCGGCTTCTTCGTCCTGCTCGCCGCCACGCTCAACTTCGGCTTCTTCCTCGGCGATATCGGCGACCCGGCCCTGCACAACCCGGTCGAGCTGTACGCCGCCGTCGTGGTGAACCTCATCGCGACCGTGCTGAAGTTCGGCGACCGCACCCAGCTCGGTGCCGTGCACCTCGCCACCAGCCTGGTCGCCGACCTGCAGCTCATCGCGGCCTGCGTCGTGCTGACGTACGCGCAGAATGTCTCGGCGGCTGGCCTGGATACCGAGGCGATCTCCAGCGTGGTGTCGCTCTCCGGTGGCGCCCTGCTGGCCAACCTCGTCGCGGTCATCCTGCTGGTATCGGAGACCGTCTCCTATCGACGCCGCTAGCCGACGATAGCCGTCATGTCGACCTCGGGGCCAGCCGTGCCGGGGACCTCCGTCCCGGCGCGGTCGCAGCCTGCCGACTGGGCCAGTTCGCCCGCATCGGCCGCGTTCTTCATCGTGATGCGCCGGATGCGCGTGCCGCTGATCGTGCTCATCCTCGCCTTCTCGGTGAGCGTGCTTGGACTGACCCTCATCGAGGGCAGCTCACCGCAGGGGCCCTGGCGGATGAACGCCTTCGATGCCTTCTACTTCATGAGCTACACGGCCACCACGATCGGCTTCGGCGAGATCCCCCGCTCCTTCAATGCTGCCCAGCGCATGTGGGTCACCTTCAGCATCTACCTGACCGTCGTCACCTGGGCATATGCGATCGGGGCGCTCCTGGCACTGCTGCAGGACGCCGGCCTGCGGCGGGCGGTAGCGCAGCAGCGCCTGCGTCGTCGCGTCAACCGGATCGTCGAGCCCTTCTGGGTGATGGCCGGCTTCGGCCAGTCGGGCCAGCTGCTGGGCCAGTGGCTCGACGCACTCGGCCACCGATTCGTGGCCATCGACCTGCAGCCCGAGCCGGTCGAGCTGGCCGAGCTCGGGTCCTTCCGAGCGGACGTTCCCGGCCTGGTGGCCGACGCACGCGATCCGCAGGCCCTGATCTGCGCGGGCATCAGCCGCCCGGAGTGCGCAGGCGTCCTCGCCCTGACCGGCGACGACGAGTCGAACCTGGCGATCCTGATGGCTGCATCGGTGCTTCGGCCCGACCTGCCCGTCATCGCGCGCACGACCGACCGGCGGATCGCCACGCGCATGTCGGCATTCGGGTCCCCGACGATCATCAACCCCTACGACTGCTTCGGCGACCACTTCCGGGTGGAGCTGCGGGCGCCGGCCGTGGAGCAGCTGGCGCACTGGCTGGCGAGCGCTCCCGGCGAGCCACTGCCGCAGCGAAGCCACCAGATCGCCCAGGGCCACTGGATTGTCTGCGGCTACGGCCGTTTCGGTGCCGAGCTGGCCCGAGACCTGCGCGATGCGGGCATCGAGATCGTCGCTGTCGACCCCGACCCAGCGCTGGAAGCCAGCCAGCAGGCAGGGGTCAGCGTGCTCAGCGGGGACGGGACCGATCCGGCCATCCTGGCCCAGGCGCGGCTGGCCCAGGCTGCGGGCTTCGTGGCCGGAACCGACAACGACATCACCAACCTGTCGCTCGTCGAGGCCGCCCGTCGGATCAACCCCTCCATATATATCGTCGCGCGGCAGAACCATCCGATGAATGCGTCCCTGTTCGATGCCATGGATCTCGACCTGACCATGGTGCCCAGTCGCGTCGTGGCGCAGGAGGCGGTCGCCCGGATCGGCACCCCTAATCTGCTGCGCTTCCTGCAGGCGCTGCAGCATCAGGATGACGCCTGGGCCGCCGGCCTCATCGAGCGCATCGTCGCCGCAAGTGGCGAGGGCTCACCTGACCTGTGGTCGCTGACGCTCACCCCGGCCGGTGCGCCGGCGCTCTGCCGTGCCCTGGCGCTGGGCCCGGTGACGATCGCGGACCTGCTGCGCGACCCGCTCGATCGAGAGCAGGCGCTACCGGTGACGGCACTGATGCTCGTGCGCGATGACGATGCCATGCTCGCCCCGGCCGCAGAGATCGCCGTCGAGGAGGGCGACCTGCTGCTCCTCGCCGGGCGAGCCGATGCCATCGGCAGCCAGCAGGCGATGCTGCAGGATGACGAGGTCGCGACATACCTGCTCACCGGCCGCCGAGTGGCGTCCAGCTGGGTGCTCCGCCGGCTGCTCGGCACCCGCTGAACTCACCCAACGAGGGACGTACCCAACGAGGGACGTACCCAACGAGGGACGTACCCAACGAGGGACGTACCCGACGAGGGACGTACCCGACGAGGGACTTACCCGACGAGGGAGTCGATCGCGGCGCGATCGGGCAGGGAGGGGACGGCTCCGCTGGCGCTGGCGGCGAGGGCTCCGCCAGCACTTGCCCGCCGCAGGGCGTCAGGCAGGGGCAGGCCTGCAGCGAGGCTCGTGGCCAGCCCGCCGCAGAATGCATCACCTGCCGCGACCGTGTCGACGGCCGTCACCTCGAAGGCCGGCATCGAGCCGGTGCCTTCCGGGCCTGACCAGATGACCCCGCTCGCCCCGCGAGTGATCACGACGGTGCGAAAGCCCGCCCCCCGCAGTCGCTCGGCCGCCCCCTGCGCCTGCTGGAGGTCCTGCGTGGGCAGGCCGGCAAGGTCGGCGGCCTCATGCTCATTTGGGACCAGCAGGTCGACGTCCGCGGGATCGAGATCACCGATGTCGCGCGCGGGCGCGGGATTCAGGATCGTGATCGCCCCCCGGGCACGACCGAAGCGCATCGCTGCCCGTACGGCATCACCGGGCACCTCATGCTGGACCAGCACGACGGCAACCTCGTCCAGGCGCGCAAGAGCCTGCTGGACGTGATCGGCATCGACCTCGGCGTTGGCGCCGGCGACCACCACGATGCGGTTCATCCCGCTGTGGTCGACCTCGATGATCGCGGTGCCGGTGGGCCCGGCCACCGAGCGCACCCCCGATCCGTCGATGCCCTCGCCGACGACGAGCTCGCGCAGCCAGCTCCCGGCATCATCGCTGCCCACGGCGCCGATCATGGCGACTCGGGCACCGGCGCGGGCGGCCGCAACAGCCTGGTTCAGGCCCTTGCCCCCGGCGAAGCGCTCCAGTCGATCGCCGAAGACGGTCTCCCCGGGGTCGGGCATCCGCTGCAGTCCGACCACGAGATCCTGATTGAGGCTTCCGACGACGACGACGGTCATCGCGGCAGTATCCCAGCCCGCCGGATGCCCATGGCCTCGGCCACCTGCTGTCCGTGAAGATGGATGCGGCTCCACTCGCCGTCAACGCGTTGCGGCTGACATCTGGACCACGCAGCGGCCAACGACTCACCCGGCACCGGGAGGAAGACGAGTGCCCTGGCCATCGACGATGCAGGTGGGTGCAGCACGAACGCCGGGGGCATGCTCAAGATGCATCGACTTGTCCGAAGAGACCCTTGGGCCGTCAAGCCCTGATGTCGTCATCGGTGGCTCACTGGACGTCGTCAGGCCACAGGAGTCGGCAGACCATCGCCGTCTCCACGTCGGCGACCGCAATCCGCCTGCACGGCAACCAGATGCACCAGACACGGGGAGCCGTCACCAGGCCAGCATGCTGTGCTCAACCCTGCTCCAGTGCGCAGCCCGTGATCGGCCTCGAGGTCCCGGCCATCGGGACCTCGCCGGCTCGTCGAAGGCATGCAGGCAAGGCGGTTCGACCCCCGACCGTTACCCGAGCCCCCGCGTATCGACGGGGCGACCACGAGTCCGCGGCCGAAGTTCAGCCGTTGTCCGAGCCATCGATGGCTATCGAAGGGTCGCTGAGGGGGATGGTGACGTGCTGGAAGGGCAGTTGCCAGGCATCCGGCGCGAGAAGTGGCAGTGCAGTGACGCCGAGCCCCAAGGCCACGCTCATGTGCAGGTGGGCTGCCGATGTCCCCCGTTCCCAGTCGGGGTCAGCTGCCTGTTCGTCGGCGACGAGCTTGTCCAATTCGCCCCAGAGCACCTCTCGGAGGCGATCGTCGTGACGGGCGAGTCGTAGGTGCTCCAGACTCGCTGCCCGAACGTGCCGCAGATCTGGCCTCATGATCTCCCTCATGAGGACCGCATCGGCCATGCCAGGGGCGCACCTTTCGTTGATCCGTTTCGCGAACGCCTCATTCTCCCGCCAGCCCTTGGCGGTCTGGCGTGCTGAGGCATCGGCGAAGAGTTCCACCTTCGATGGGTATCGGGCGAAGATCAATCCCTCGGTGTACCCCGCAGCACGCCCGATGCCGGACGTCGTGGCTGCGTCGTAGCCGACCCGGGCGACCTCTTCCAGCGTGGCTCGAAGGAGCGCATCCAGCGGTTGGTCGCCGGTATCGAAGTGCAGGGACGTCTCAAGGTGGTCGCCTCGGCTTCTTGGCATGGCGCCGGGCTGTAGGCGGCTTGCGAACGCCGCCATGAGCAACTCCGCCTCACCTGCGAGTTCCAAAGCCGCAACTCCGGCACGTTCGGTCGCAAAGAGCAGCCCAAGGGCACATGCAACGAGGTACGTCCGTCGCGCCGCCGCTATAGCCGTTCGCTGCCCCATGACCCTGGCCACCTGGCTGCCCTCGCCCTTCGGACGATCAAGCGGCTGCTTCTGGGCTGGAGCACACCAGGCTGCCACCATCTGGCCTATGTCCGCCTGGACGCTCTCCTGCAAGGCGGAGTCGAACTGCGACATCACCAGGAGTTCAGATGCGGCTCTGAGCTCCTCGCCTGGCCGGACAAACGGCTCGAGCGCACGAGTCAGCCAGGTGGGGGACGGGCCGCCGGCTCGCACCGCGATCGCG
This sequence comes from Actinomycetales bacterium, assembly GCA_018970025.1. Lineage (GTDB taxonomy): Bacteria > Actinomycetota > Actinomycetes > S36-B12 > S36-B12 > REEB460. Next base: position 6,379 of record JAGWXF010000036.1, read on the forward strand.
TCGAGCTCACCGGCCGCCTCGAGCGCTGCTGAGACCCCCGCTCCGAGCCTGGCCAGCGCATCCGCGCCACCGAGCGAAGAGAGGGTGCCCTCGCTGGCATCGGATGCCGAAACCAGAGCCTCCGGTGCTAGCCCAGCAGCGCTCAGGGCAGCCGAGAGTCGGCCATGAAGGTCTCGCAGGAGAAGCGGCCACGCGGCTTGGGCAACCAGCGGCGCGTTCGCATTGCCTTCAGCCAATCCCGCCGCCGCGAGCACCTCCGACAGGGAGGCATGGAGTGCCGGGCCGGCGATCTCATCCCAGGCGGCTGCCGCCAGGAAGCCTCGGCTCGGAAAGCGGGCAAGTATCGGAGTCGGGGACAGGCCGCTGGCCCGAGCCACCGCTGCAAAGGTCATGCCAGACCAGCCATGGCTCGACAGCACCTCGACCGCCGCCCGGAGGATCAGGGCCCGCTTGCGATCC
>JAGWXF010000028.1 GCA_018970025.1 Actinomycetales bacterium
ATCACCCGCATCGCCTTCGGATTCCGCTCACCCGACGCACTCATCGCCCTGGCCATGCTCAGCCTCGGCGGCCACCGACCAGCCCTACCCCGCCGCAGCTGACCCACGGATACGTCAGGAGAGCCAGATTTTGGTCGATTTCATGGGATGAGTTCTGGTGCAATGAGTCTAGGTGGTGCGCTCAGGGCACTTTCGGTGTCTGGCTTCTCGATGCAAGGAACTCGACCGTCAGCCTCGCCTACAGGTACTGGCCGGGGCCCGTGTGCTGGCCCTGTGGTCCGGCGATCTGGGCTGGGATGGAGGCCTGGCGTCGCATCTCCTCGATCTGCGCCTTGGCGCTCATCTGCTGGGCGAAGAGGGCGGCCTGAATACCGTGGAACAGGCCCTCCAGCCAGCCGACCAGCTGGGCCTGGGCGATGCGCAGCTCCGCCTCGCTCGGAGCGCCGTCGGCGAAGGGAAGTGAGAGTCGGTCGAGCTCGGCGACCAGCTCCGGGGCCAGGCCGTCCTCGAGTTCCTTGACGGACTGCTGGTGGATCTCGCGCAGCCGGACGCGTGCCGCCTCGTCCAGGGGGGCACTCTTGACCTCGTCCAGCAGCTGCTTGATCATCGAGCCGATGCGCATCACTTTCGCCGGCTGCGGAACCAGGCTTGCCACGCTGGGGCCGGACTCCTGGCCGGGCTCTGCGCTGCCCTCAGCAGGCTCCAGAGTGCCGATCGGCACTCCCTGCGGGCCGATGATGACGACCTGCCCGGTTGCTGGATCGGCTGCGTTCTCGTCGGGCCCTTGGCTCATGACCCAATGGTTGCATCCCGGACGGCTGGCGGCACCTTCGCGGAGGGACCCTGCTGCTGATGCCCGGTCCGGTGCCATCGGAACCCAGGCGGGGCGCAGTGCGGGCCTGTTCACCTCCATATGGCACGATCGTGGTCCTTTGCCCGGTGGTCGGGCAGCAGGGAGAGGGGTGGTTCGTTGGACTTCAACTGGCTCAGCCCGAAGGCGCAGGCGCGACCGGCGGGTGGCAAGGGATGGGGCTCGTTCGCGATCGAGCCGATCGGCAAGGGCGAGACGGTCGTGGCATTCGGCGGCTGGGTCGTCACTCGCGCGGTCCTGTCGACCTTGATCGAGGACCGTCAGCATCGCTCCATCCAGGTGGACGAGGACCTCTATCTCGTCTCCAGCGACACTCCTGAGCCAGGTGACATGCTCAACCACTCCTGCGAGCCGAACTGCGGCCTGGTCGGCGGGACGCTCCTGGTCGCGATGCGCGATATCGCGGTCGGCGAGGAGGTCACCTTCGATTACGCGATGTGCGATGCGTCGGACTACGACGAGTTCGCCTGCCTGTGCGGGGAGCCGACCTGCCGGGGCACGGTGACAGGGTCGGACTGGCGTGACCCGGTGATCCAGGCGAAGTACATGGGCTGGTTCTCCCCGTACCTGATGCGGCGGATCACCGCCCTCGAAACGGCCTAGGCACCGCCTGCCGGCAGGCCTGCGAGCTGGGCGCGCGTCAGGGCATCGAGCAGGTAGTAGTCGCCCCAGACGTACGTCCCCTCCCGCGGATCGGCGGGAACGCTGAGCGTCTGCCGCCGCAGGATCCCGGGGTTGGCAGACGAGGCGGTCGTCCAGGCTGGCGAGGCCAGGGTGCCGAGGGCGGCGCGGGCGTAGGCACGCAGGTCCTGGCTGGCGGGCTGACGGTCATCCATGGCATCGGCGAGCCGCAGCAGGCCGGATGCCACGATCGCTAGGGCCGATGAATCCCGCGGGGCTCGTGGGTTGTCGATGGCCAGGTCCCAGGCGGGGACGCAGCCGGCCGGGACGTGATCCATCCAGAACTGAGCGGTGCGGGTGGCGGCGTCCAGGAACTGCGGGTCACCGGTGCGCTCATAGGCCCAGGCGAACCCGGCAATGGCCCATGCCTGGCCCCGCGCCCAGGTGCTGGTGCGCGGGTCGTAGCCCTGGCCGGGGATCGGGCCCAGGCGCCTGCCGGTTCGCGGGTCGTAGGAGATGCGGTGGTAGGTGGAGCCGTCCGGGCGGATGAAGTCGCGGGCCAGGGTCCGCATATGGGCGATGCCGATGGACCGCAGCCGTGCCCCCGCCGACCCCTGCAGCCGGTCGCCGACCTCGACGAGCATCGGCGCGTTCATGGCCGAGTCGACGATCACCCCCCAGCGATTCCCATAGTCGGCGGACTTGATGGCCCGAACCCGGCCGTTCCAGCGCCGGGCCAGGGTGCGGGCGGCGCGGGCCTGCGCGCCGGCGTAGGCCGCCCGAGTGGCCCTGCCTGGCTCCAGGGCAAGGCCGAGGCTCGTTGGGATGCCGACCATGAACCCCAGGTCGTGACTGCCCCGGTAGTTCGCCATGGGCAGCAGGGGCGTTGTCCAGGCCCTGGCCTGATCCAGCCAGCGGGCCTGCTTCGTCCGCTCGAACATGAGCCACAGCTCCCCCGGGAAGAAGCCTGAGGTCCACCCGGTCGGCCCGGTGCGCTGGTAGTCGCTCGCGCCCCCCAGCGCACCGAAGGGATAGGACCCCGGCTCGGCTCTGGCTGCGGCAGACAGCTTGCGGGACGCGAGCATGAACACCGAGGCGACCTGCGCAGGGGTGACCTCTGCGACGGTCGCGGGGCAGCTGACCGCCGTGGCCACTCGATCGACTGGCTGGGCCATGGCTGCGCCTGCGCCGGGAACAACCATCAGCAGGGTCGCCGCCAGGCCGATCGCCCCGCGCACCGCGATCATTCGTCGGCAATCAGCAGGACCTTGCCGGTGACCTCGCCGTCCTGCAGCAGCTGATGCGCGCGGCTCGCCTCATGCAGCGGCAATCGGGCACCGATCACCGGCGCGATCAGCCCGGCCTGCACCCACGGCCACACCTGGCGATCCACCTGCGCGCAGATCTCGGCCTTCTCCGACTCCGGCCGGCCCCGCAGGCTCATCGCATGCACGCTCGCGTTCTTGCGCAGCATCGCGTTCAGGTCAAGCTGTGCCGTGATGCCGCCTTGCAGCCCGATGACGAGCAGGTGACCGTTGCGGGCCAGTGCCCGGACATTGCGCTCGAGGTAGGCCGCGCCCATGTTGTCCAGGATGAGGTCGACGCCCGCGCCGGACGTGGCCTGCAGGCACGCCTCGACGAAGTCCTGCTCCCGGTAGTCGATGAGCACCTCCGCCCCGAGCTGCGCGCAGGCCTGGAGCTTGGCCTGGCTGCCTGCGGTGACGGCTACCCGCACCCCCATGGCACGGGCCAGCTGGATCGCGAAGGTGCCGATGCCTGAGCCGCCGCCGTGTACCAGCAGCCACTGGCCCTGGTGCATCCCGCCGACCATCACCAGGTTGCTCCACACCGTGCAGGCAACCTCGGGCAGCGCCGCGGCGTCGATGAGGCTGATGGGTGTGGGGACGGACATCAGCTGGCCAGCCGGCACCGCGACGAACTCCGCATAGCCACCGCCGGCGAGCAGTGCCACGACCTCATCCCCCGGGCGGTGGCTGGTGACGCCTGCGCCGACTTCAGTGATCGTCCCGGAGCACTCCAGGCCGATGATGTCGGATGCCCCTGGCGGCGGCGGGTACAGGCCCTGGCGCTGCAGCAGGTCGGCGCGATTGGCGGCACTTGCGGCAACCCGGATGAGGACCTCACCCGGGCCGGGTACTGGCACTGGCACCTCCTGCCAGCGCAGGACTTCGGGGCCGCCCGGCTCGCTGGCGATGACGGCGTGCATGGTCGAGGTCATGTCCCCTCCCGCGATCGTGGGTTCTGACGGATCACGACCAGGCGATCGCCCTGCTGCAGGCTCTGGACCGTCTGCTGGTCAAAGCGGTGCACCTCGGCACCGCGGATCACTGCCAGCACGATCTCGCCGCTGGCGTCCAGCTCCGCCGGCGCGACGCCGAGCTCCTCGCGGCTGATATCGCGCTCGACCACCTCCAGGCCTCGTCCGGAGTCGAGCAGGTCTTCCATCAGGTCACCGGCGACCGGGGAGACGAGCGACAGGCCCATCAGGTGGCCGGCGGACTCAGCGGTGGGGATCACCGTGTCGGCGCCGGACTGCCGCAGGATGTCGGCATTGACCGACTCGCGGGCAGACACGACGATGGTCGCCTGCGGGGCAAGTCGCCGCGCGGTCAGCGTGATGAGCACCGAGGTGTCGTCCTCGTCCACCGCGATGACGATACGGGCGGCCTTGTCGATGGCAGCATCCCGCAGCACCTCCTCACGGCGGGCATCGCCGATCACGCCGACGAAGCCGCTGCGCGTTGCCTCGTCCACTGCGGCTCGATCAGGGGAGACGACGACGAGCCGAGAGCCGGGGATCCCGGCGTCTGTCACCGTCTTGGCAGCTGATCGGCCCTTGACCCCGAAGCCGATGACGAGCGTGTGATCCTGCACGTGCTTCCTCCATCGGGCTGAGCGGAACTCCTCGCGCGTGCGCTGGGTCAGCACCTCGATGGTGGTGCCGACGAGCACGATGAGGAACAGGAATCGAAGGGGCGTGATGACGGTGACATTGACCAGGCGCGAGCTGTCGCAGACCGGGGTGATATCGCCGTAGCCGGTCGTCGACAGCGAGACGGTCGCGTAGTAGAGGGCATCCAGCAGGCTCAGGGTGCCGACCTGGTCGCCATCCCGGTAGCAGTCGCGCTCCGCGTAGACAATGAGGGCCGTGAGCACCAGGGCCATGAGTGCGATGAGGATCCGGACCCCGATGTTGCGGACGGGGCTGAACTTGCGGGTCGCGAAGCGCAGTCGAGTGGCCGGCTCGTCCGACGGCGTCCGGAACGAGGCTCGACGATCAGCTCGCTGTGCCATCGCCTGTGCCTGTCTGCTCGGCGGCCCGAACCCCGGGGTCATGGGCGGGTGTCAGGGCCCGAGCGGCGCGGCGGTCGCGGATGATGAAGGCTGCCACGGCGATGACGCCGATCACTGCGATGAGGCCGGCCAGCAGGCTGGGCGCACCGAGGAGCTTCAGGGCCGTGGCCGCGAGCACCACCATGAGCAGGTACCGCAGCAGGTGGCCGTCGTAGCGCGATGACAGCCGCGAGCCGATGAGCACGCCGGGAATCTGGCCGATCAGCAGCGAGACCACGACTGCCCAACTGATGTCGCCGAAGCCTGCATGGGCGATGGCGCCCACGGCGAGCATCGGGACGGCCTGGGCCAGGTCGGTGCCGACGAGCACCGACGGCCGAAGCAGGGGGTAGAGCAGCATCAGGATGGTCACGATCAGCGAGCCGGAGCCCACGCTGGTCATGCCCACGATCGTGCCGACGATCAGGCCCAGGATCAGGGTGGGCACCACCCTGACCGGCATCTGCGTGCCCTGGAGGTGCTGGCTTTCCCCCCTGGCCCGAGCCCGCTTCGAGAGGTACATCTTGGCGAGCATGGCCAGGAGGGCCACCATCAGCACCGCGCCGATCCAGGAGCGGATCGTGGCATCGGCTCCGGATGTCGACAGGGTCGCAGCGAAGGCCCAGGTGCCCAGCAGCACGCCGGGGATCGACCCGATCGACAGCCAGCCCACCAGCCCCCAGTGGACGGTGTGGTTGCGGATATGGACGAAAGCCCCGACCGGCTTCATCACCGCCGCCGCGACGACGTCGCTTGAGACCGCGGCCGCAGGCGACACCCCGAACAGCAGCACGAGCATGGGGGTCACCAGCGCTGCGCCACCCATGCCGGTCAGCCCGACCATGACCCCGGCAATCAGCCCGCCGAGGGCGAGCGCGGGGTCGATATCGGCAATGGACACGACAGTTGATGCTAGTCCCCGATGGGTCGCCAGGCCCGAATGGAATCGCCTTACGCGCCCTTGGCCTTGCGTTGTCCCAAGGTGAATGCACACGCGCCACCATGGCGGGGTGTCGATGGTGGAGACTTATGCAGTGGGCGCCGGCCCCGAGGCTGGCCGGCTGGGCTTGCTATCAGCGGACGATGGAGGTGGCATGGCAACGCGCGTCGGCGTCCGCCTCATCCCCGTCGACCGTGAGACGGGCCAGGCTCGCGTCCTGAGCGACCTTGGGGCCCATGTCGCGTGGTACGGGCCGATGCCGCGCTGGGGCAAGGCCAGGGACGCCAAGCCGGCTGCCCTGCTGGAGGAGATCGAGCGCTCGGGTCTGCGCGGCCGGGGCGGGGGCTGGTTCCCGACGGCACGCAAGATGCGCGCGGTCATCGCCAGCGCCGCTGAGCGCTCGTCGATGAGCTCGGGGCGCAAGCCCGTCCTCATCGCCAACGCCATGGAGGGTGAGCCCGCGAGCACCAAGGATGCCGTCCTGCTCAGCCACGCCCCGCATCTGGTCCTCGATGGGATGGTGGCGGCGGCAGCAGCCGTTGGCGCCAAGGAGGCGTACATCGCGTTGCACCGCGGATCGGCGGTCATTGCGGTGGTGGACGCGGCGATCGCCCAGCGCAAGGACCCGGTGAAGATCCGCCTCATCACGCCGCCGGCCCGCTATGTGGCCAGCGAGGAGAGTGCCCTGGCTCACTGGGCGGGCAATGGCCTCGCCGTTCCGGTGTTCGATGAGCGGCCCTTCGAGCACGGCATGAACGGCCGGCCCACCCTGGTGCAGAATGCCGAGACCCTGGCCCATCTGGCCTTGATCGCCCGGCATGGCGGGCAGTGGTTCGCCGACCGAGGGGACCCGCAGGCACCTGGCACGACCCTGGTCAGCGTCGGCGGTTCCGTCGCCTATCCCGGAGTCATCGAGGTGCCGACCGGCACGCCCGTCGATGAGATCCTGCGCCTGTGCGGGGGGCTGACCGGGCCCGTGGATGCCCTGCTCACCGGTGGCTACGGCGGCGCCTGGGTGCGACGCGATGAGCTGCTCGCGGTGCCGTGGTCGCCGGAGCCGGTGAGCGCGGTAGGCGGTGTGATCGGGGCCGGGATCCTGTGGGCACTCAGCTCCCAGATCTGCCCGATGGACGAGATCGCGTCGGTCGCGCACTGGATGGCCGGGGAGAGTGCCGGCCAGTGCGGCCCCTGCCGGTTTGGCCTGCCCTCGGTGGCTGACGACCTGGCCCTGCTGGCCGGGGATCGGGTGACCTCGGAGGACACTGCCCGCCTGAAGCGGCGGCTCGGCCTGGTGATCAATCGGGGTGCGTGCAAGCATCCCGATGGCGTCGTGCGCTTCGTCTCGACCGGCCTGCACGCCTTTGCCCCGGAGGTGGCGATGCACCTGAACGGCCGCTGCGGTGCCACCGCGATCACCTCACCCCGTCAGCAGGGCCGGTTGCCGCTGCCGGCGGGCCGGGAGATCCCGGTGAAGGCGCCCGGGAAGGACTTCCAGTGACCGGGCCGGAAAAGGTTCGCCAGCTCGTCCTCGACCCGACGCTGTGCGCGGCGCACGGCATGTGCGCAGATGTCCTCCCGGAGGTCTACGAGCTGGACGAATGGGGCTATCCGGTCAGCGTCAGCGGCGGGCTGCGCACGCCGATCCCGGCGGAGCTCGTCTCCGCAGCCAAGCGCGCCGTGCGATCCTGCCCCGTCCGCGCCCTCTCCCTCCACAAGCCCTAGCCCACCCCCCTTCTCGCCGAGTGGCCAGTTGTTGCTGGTTTTCGGCCGAGAATTCGACGACAAGTGGCCGTTCGGCAGGGAGGGGGAAGGGGCGTCGGGAGGCCAGGGAGGGCTTAACTCGGGCTTACCTTGGCTTGGCAGGTCCTTGTTCAGCGGTGCGTACCTTCGACGCGTCAGGCAATCGCATGAGGCACCAGAACGATGCCGGCGCATGCTGGCACCACGAGAAGGACGGACCATGAGCGCACACGCCAATCGACCGAATCCGACCAGAGTCACCGAGATCCGCGCGAACACCGTTCGTCGCCCAGCCCGCGGGCGCACCTCGACGGCCGGGAAGATCGCCTCAGCGAGCCTGGCCACCATGACCTGCGTCGGGCTCGCCAGCGTGCTGGCCGTCCGGGCCGCTGATGACAGCGCGGCCGCCGAGGCCACGGCCAGTGCGAACCAGGCAGCCCAGTCGACGGCTCCCGCTGTGGCGACAAGCACCGACGGATTGACCCAGGCGGATCTGGACGCCTACGCCAAGCAGCTGAACGACGAGGCCCAGCAGCTGACGGACTACCGCAACCAGCTGATGCAGGTTGCCGCGCAGCTGCAGGCGGTTGCCGACAGCAACGGCATCCAGCTGCGCGCCGGGAGCACGCCGGTCACGTCGTCGGCGAAGTCGTCGGCGAACACCTCGGCCAACGCGGCGGCGACAGCCCGCAAGCCGAAGCCCAAGCCGCGGCCGGCGGTGCAGGCGCCGCAGCAGCGCCCCTCGCAGGGCCACTCCCAGGGCAGCTGACATGTCCAGCTCCGTCCGCGCCGTCCGCGGCTTCCGGGCAATGGGCACCGGATGCGAGGTGATCGTGGATGCGGCCGGCCCCAGCGACGCACTCGCGGATCTCGGCGTCCAGCGGGTGGAGCTTCTGGAGCAGTGCTGGTCCCGCTTTCGCCCAGCCAGCGAGCTGAGCCGACTGAATGCTCGGGCCGGCACCGGACCCATCGACGTGTCGGCCGACCTGCTCGTCCTCATCCAGGCGATGCGGCAGGCGTGGGAGCGAAGTGATGGCCTGTTCGATCCAACGGTGCTGCAGGCCGTGCGTGCCGCTGGCTACGACGCTGACTTCGCGGCCGTGATCGCGCGGGAGGCAGTGCATGGCGCGAGCGCGGCCCTTGACCCCCGTGCACCGCAATGGCCGGTGCAGGCAACGCACGGCATGGGCGACATCCGGATCGACGTCGATGCTCGAACCGTGACCATGCCGACCGGCGTCGGGCTCGACCCCGGAGCCATCGGCAAGGGCCTGGCGGGAGACCTCATAGCCGGCGAGCTGCTCGCGGCCGGCGCGACAGGCGTGCTGGTCAATCTCGGAGGCGACATCAGCTTCGCGGGCGACCCTGGCTCGGATCCCGCCTGGACCATCGCGGTCGACGATGAGCGACTGCCCGCAGACGCACCCGATCGGGCCTTTCGCTGGTTCGCCTTCGAGCCAAGCCAGCCCCGCGGCGCCGTTGCGACGTCAACCACGCTGAAGCGTCAGTGGGGCCACGGCCGGCACCACGTGATCGATCCCCGCACCGGCCAGGTCGCAGACGTCGAGCTCGTCCAGGCGACCGTCGTTGCCGACGAGGGGTGGTGGGCTGAGGCTGCCGCGACGGCCGCCCTCCTGCTAGGCCCCGAGCGTGCGGCGCGCTGGCTGGATGAGCAGGAGCTGTCCTACGTCCTGGTGACTGGCGATAGCGTGCTCGAGCCTGGTGCCAGCAGCGGGACGCCATCGGCAGATGATTGCCAGATGCGTGCAGGCAACGACCACGGACAACCGATCGGAGGACGCCATGGCTGACCTGCCCTGGACCTGGCTGGCGATCCGCGCCAGCGGCATCACCGCCTGGGGGCTGCTGACCGCAGTCGTCGTCTGGGGAATCCTCCTGCGCACCCGCATCCTCGGCCACCTCACCACCGGAGCCCGGCTGCTGGACATGCACCGATGGCTGGGGGTCACCGCCCTGGCATTCCTGGCGATTCACCTGTGCCTGCTGCTGGTCGACCCGTCGGTCCGCTTCACCGCAGCGGAGATCCTGATCCCCGGCCTGGCACCATGGAAGACCCTCGCGGTCGCCCTCGGCACGATCGCCTTCTGGCTGCTCATCCCGGTGTCGATCATCGGCCGGCTGCGACTGGGCCGGGCGGCCTCGCGAACCTGGCAGGCCTGGTTCACCCGCAGCCATGTCGTCGCCTACGCCGCATGGCCGTTCGCCACGGCGCATTACGTGCTGGCCGGAACCGACGCATTGGCGGCATGGTCTATCGCGCTGCTCATCGCCGCCGGCGCGATCATCGTGATGGCCCTGCTCGCGCGGGGATTCGTCCCGTCGCCGGCGCCCACCCGTGCACAGGCGCTGCGCTGAGGTGACCTCGCCGGCTATCCGGCGGTGATGACGCTCGCCCCAAGCGCCAGCAGCTCGATGACGTCATCCCGATAGCCCACCCCTGGCGCGACCACTGCGATCGCGTTGGCATTCGCCCAGCTCAATAGTTGCGCTGGCCCGCCTGCTGGCACCGGGGTGGCGAAGGTCCGCCCCTCGAGGGGGACGAGGGCGACCGGCACCAGGCTGGTGTCGGTGCCGTTCGGCGGCGGTGGCACCGCCGTCGACAGGATCGCCGTCGCCAGGGGTGCCGGCTCTGATCCGCGAAGGGCCGTGATGACCGGGCCGAGCAGGGTGAGCATGCCGACGAGCGCGGCGACCGGCTCGCCGGGCAGGCCGATCAGGATGCGATCGTCCGTCAGCCGGGCCATCACCATCGCGCCGCCCGGCGACACGGCGACTCCGTCGATCAGCCAGCGGGCAGCAAGGTCGGCGACCGCTCCGCGAGTGTCGGCCAGGGCGCCGACGGTGATGATGATGTCGGCGTTGGCGTCCTCGACCAGGCCGCGCACCTCGCGCTCGTCGTCCAGCGATCGCAGGGACGGCAGCGCGCGCGCACCGAGTTGCATGGCGTAGGCCGGGATCGCCTCGCCGAGGGCCTCGCGCACCCGGCCCGGCCTGGGCACCCCGGAGCCCTGCAGGGCGTTGCCGATCACGATGGTGCTGACCGTTGGCGGCCGGATGACCGTGAGCGCGTCATGGCCAGCGGCCGCCGCCAGCGCGAGCATGGTGGCAGTGACCGTGACCGGGCCGGGCTCCGCTGGCACGAGGATCTCGCCGGCACTGGCCCAGGATCCCTTCCGGATGATCCCCTCGTCGGGCGTCGCCCGCGCGCTGCTATCGGGCAGGCCGGTCAGGGCATCCCGGGCAAGGACGCGCACGCCGCCGCTGCGCGTGCGCTCAGACTCGGTCTGCTCCATGGTCAGCACGGCGACGGTGCCCGCCTCGAGGAGATCGCCGACGCGGACGAGGTGGCAGTGGCCGGGCTGCCGTGTCGCCTCCTGCTCCAGTGCCCAAGGCCCCTTCCCCCGCACCGCGTAGCCGCTCTGCGCGGCCAGGTCCGTGGCCGGGTCGTCCAGCATGCGCCTGATGGGCTCAGCGAGGGCATGACCGGCGGCCTCGTCAAGACGGGCCAGGACCGGGGCGAGCGGATCGGCGTTGGCGGCAATGTGCCGCGCCTGGGCCCAGGGGAGCGCCGCAGTCTGACCGATGGCGCTCACGGGTCAATGGTGGATGCCACGACGCCCGCGGTCAACGCATGACACCGATCAGTCGTCGTCCCCGTCAGCGTCGTGATCACCGCTGCCGTGCTGACTGCTGGCATGCCCACTGCTGGCATGCTGACCTCCGACGTCGCCATCATCGGTCGACGGCGCCCCTGCGTGATCGCCTGATGAGCTGCCGCTCCCACCGGCCGTCGCCTTGCGGTCGGTGGTCCAGTCGAGGATCAGACCACTGGATTGATCGACGTAGCCCGTCACGATTGAGCCATCCGGCCGCTGCACCTGGACGGCCCATGACTGGTAGCCCTGACGTGAGCGCGCCCTGACCGACATGGTGGTGCCGGGAGCCTGGTCGAGCACCGCTTGCGTTGCCTCACTCTCGGTGACGGCCGGTGAGCTGACCACCGGGAGCGCTGGCAGGTCGGTCGGCTGCAGGGTCTCCAGCGTGGGCACCACCGGGGCTGGTGCGTCAGGCAGGGCAGCGACAACCGGAGCCGACCGGGCACCCTCGGCCGAGTTGGACGCCACCTTGAAGACCGCCAGACCGGCAACCGCGCCGGCCGCGACCACGCCAAGCGTGCCGATCGTCATGGTGATCACTGAGCTCCTCTGCATGCTGCCACGGTAGGTCCGACCTGATCCGTCCTGAGCAGGGCGCGGTTAAGCCCGGGTAAGGGATGGGCCGACCTCCCGCAGGTGCCTCCCCCGAGCAACCCATCATGGGAGCATGGCGCGGTGAAAGTGCTGGTGGCCGAGGACGATGCGGCGGTCTTCGAGCCCTTGCTGGCCGGCTTGCGTCGCAACGGGTTCGAGGTCCGGCACGTCATCTATGCGGCCGAGGTTCCGGGGGCGATTGCGGACGCCGACCTGCTGCTGCTCGACCTCGGGCTGCCGGACGGCGATGGCCTGCAGGTGCTGCGCGAGGTACGCCGGACCTCCGACATCCCGGTCATCATCGCGTCGGCACGCGGCGATGAGACGGATCGGATCGTCGGCCTCGAGCTGGGTGCGGACGACTACGTCGTCAAGCCCTTCAGTGTTCGCGAGCTGTCTGCCCGCATCCGCGCCGTGGCCCGGCGCCGTCGCTTCGACCCGAGCCTGGACGTCGGCCGGCTGGTCATCGACCGCACCAGGCGCAGCGTGCTCCTGGACGGGGGCAAGGTTGATCTCACCGCCAAGGAGTTCGACCTGCTCGCCGTGCTGGCCGAGGAGCCTGGCCGGGCTGTCACCCGTCACGAGCTCTTCTCGAGGGTTTGGGACCCGGTCTGGATCGGGACGGGCAAGACGCTGGACGTTCACATCGCCTCGCTGCGCAAGAAGCTGGGCGATCCGGCGCTCATCGAGACGGTGCGCAACGTCGGCTACCGGCTTGCGGTCGAATGATCAGACGCCTGCTGATCGCGATGACGGCGCTGGTGGCGATCGTCGCCGCTGCACTGGCCATCCCGCTGGGCGCTATCGTCTCGGCCGACCAGCGAGCGGCATTCGTCCGTGACCTCGAGGTGCAGACCCTGGCGACAGCGTCCATGCTCGCGTCACAGCGACCCGGGCAATGGTCAGCCATCGCCGAGTCGACGGCGAATGCGACCGGCGCACGCGTCGTCATCGTGGATGCGGATCGGCAACTGGTGTCGGACAGTGACGATAGCGGCCTGGACCGCCTGTTCGACCGGCCCGAGATCGACGCAGCCCTCGCAGGGGCCCTGGCCTCCGACGTTCGTCGTTCGCAGACCCTGGGGACGGACCTGCGCTTCGTCGCGGCACCGGTCGTACAGGACCTGCGGACGGTGGCGGCCGTGCGCCTGTCCCTGCCGGAGGGTGCGCTGGATGCGCGGATCAGCCGGACGATGTGGTGGCTGGCCGCCTTCGTGGTGGCCGTCATCATCGCGGCTGGCCTGATCGCCTGGATGCTCTCGAGGTCGATTGCCGCTCCCCTGCGTCGCCTGGCCGATCTCGCCGGCGCGCTTCCGGACGACTTGAGCCTGCGGGCGGCGGAGTCCGATGGCCCGCGAGAGGTTCGCGCCGTCGCCCATGCCCTCAACGAGACTGCGGTCCGGCTCAGCGGGCTGGTCGATCGAACCGAGCAGGTGGCGGTGGATGCCTCCCATCACCTCAAGACGCCCCTCACCGGGGTCCGGCTTCGACTGGAGGCGATCGAGGACATCACCGAACAGGACGACGTCCGCGAGCAGGCGACTGCCGCGACGGCGGAGGTCGATCGGCTGAGCCGACGGATCGACCAGGTCCTGGCCCTGGCACGCACCGATGCGGGCGCGCACGCGGGAGATGCCTGCGATGCCTCGGCCGTGGTCGAGGATCGCATCGTGGCTGCATCGGTTGTCGCCGTCGAGCGCGGGCTGCAGCTCGAGCCTCGCATCGAGGACGGCGTCTACGTCGCCGCCGGTGCCGGGATGCTCGCTCGGGCCATCGACGAGCTGCTCGGCAATGCCTTCGCATATGCCACATCGCACGTGCGGGTGAGCCTGCACCGCCAGGGCGAGCTCGTGCAGCTGATCGTGGAGGACGATGGCCAGGGGCTACCGGAGGCAGAGCGCGCAGCGGTCTTCGATCGCTTCCATCGTGGCCCGGGGGCCGTGCATGGCGGCAGCGGGCTGGGGCTTGCGCTCGTCCGCGAGTCCGCTCGGGCCTGCGGGGGTGATGCCTGGGCGCAGGCCAGCGATCTGGGCGGCCTCGCGGTGCACACCTCCTGGCCGGATGCCGGGCGAAGCGTCCCGATTGGGCCATAACCGCGCTGCTCGGCCCTCGGGGCCACACTTGACGTTCGTATCAAGTTGACATTACCGTCAGGTCATGGCTCGGGTCCTTCGGTCGCGGTTCGACGCCCGTGATCCGCAGGCCCAGGACAACCGGGCCGCGATGCTTGGGGCGCTTGCCGAGATCGGCGACCTCCACGCCCAGGTCGCCCGCGGCGGGGGGGCAGTCGACCCGGCCAAGGCCCATGCCACGGTCGCCCGCCACCGCGCCCGAGGCAAGCTGCTGCCCCGTGAGCGCATCGCCCTGCTCCTCGATCTCGACGCCGCCTTCCTGGAGTTGTCGCCGCTGGCCGGCTGGGGCACCGACGACTCCCTGGGCGGTGGCATCGTCACCGGTATCGGCCAGGTCAGCGGGGTCGAGTGCGTCATCAGTGCCAACGACCCCACGGTCAAGGCAGGATCCCTGTCGCCCACCTCGGTCGCCAAGGCCATTCGAGCCATGGAGATCGCACGCAGCAATCGGCTGCCGCTCATCTCGCTGACCGAGTCGGGCGGAGCCGACCTCACGCGGCAGGTCGACGTCTTCACCGCCGGGGGCCAGACCTTCCGCGATATCACCCGGCTGTCAGCGGCGGGCGTCCCCACCATCACCCTGGTCTTCGGCTCATCCACGGCCGGTGGCGCCTATGTGCCTGGCATGAGCGACTACGTCGTGCTGCAGCGGCAGGCAGCCAGGGTCTACCTGGGTGGCCCGCCCCTGGTGAAGATGGCGATCGACGAGGATGCAGACGACGAGGCGCTTGGCGGCGCCGAGATGCATGCCCGGGTGTCAGGGCTGGCGGACTATCTCGCCGAGGACGAACTCGACGCCCTGCGCATCGGCCGAGACATCGTTGCGCACCTGCACCATCAGCGGCTGGGCCCGGGGCCGACGCAGTCCGCACGGGACCCGCGCTATGCCATCGACGACCTGCTGGGCATCGCCTCAGCGGACCTGCGGATTCCGTTCGAGGCCCGCGAGGTGCTCGCACGGATACTGGACGGCAGTGAATTCGATGAGTTCAAGCCGCTGTACGGGACGACGCTGGTGGCTGGCTGGGGGGCCATCAGCGGATTCCCGATCGGCGTCCTGGCGAACAACGGCATCCTGTTCAGCGAGGAGGCCAACAAGGGTGCCCAGTTCATCCAGTTGTGCGACCGCATCGGGGTGCCGATCCTGTTCGCGCAGAACATCACCGGGTTCATGGTCGGGACGAGGTACGAGCGAGGCGGCATCATCAAGGACGGTGCCAAGCTCATCAACGCGGTGAGCAATTGCGGGGTCCCGAAGATCACGCTGATGATGGGAGCCTCCTACGGCGCGGGCAACTACGCGATGGCCGGCCGTTCCTATGATCCGCGCTTCGTGTTCAGCTGGCCCAATCACCGCATCGCCGTCATGGGCCCCCGGCAGCTGGCCGGCGTGATGACCATCGTTGCCCGGCAGAAGACCGAGGCGGCCGGCCAGGAGTTCGACGAGGCAGCGTTCGCGCCGATGCGGGATGCCTTCGAGCAGCAGGTGGAGCAGCAGTCGACCGCGCTCTTCGCGACCGGGCGCCTATGGGATGACGGGATCATCGATCCCCGGGATACCCGCACGGTCATGGCAATCGCGCTCAGCGCGATCCATAACGCCCCCATTCGCAGCACGGACGCCTTCGGCGTCTTGCGGATGTAGCAGGTGACGTGATGCCATCCACCGCACCCATCAGGCGCTTGCTGGTCGCCAATCGGGGCGAGATCGCCATGCGGGTCTTCCGGACGGCCCATGATCTCGGTATCGAGTGCGTCGCGATCTTCTCCACCGCTGATACAGGTGCGCCCTATGTGGGCGAGTCGGACATCGCCGTCCACCTGCCTGGAACCAGCAGTGCCCAGACGTACCTCGATGGCGCCGCGGTGATCGCGGCTGCCAGGCGAGCAGGCGCCGACGCCATCCATCCCGGCTACGGCTTCCTGTCCGAGAATGCCGACTTCGCAGCGGCGGTCATCGCGGCGGGCCTCACCTGGATCGGGCCGAGCCCCGACTGCATCCGCGCCATGGCGCTGAAGGTGCAGGCCAAGGCCATCGCGGCCGCCGCGGGAGTCCCACTGGCGCCAGGGGCCGAGCTGCCAGCGGATGCCGATGACGCAGCGCTGCTCCGGATCGGCGAGGACGTGGGATACCCCCTGCTGGTGAAGGCCAGTGCCGGCGGCGGTGGCCGCGGCATGCGCATCGTTGCGGAGCCGTCGCTGCTGCTCGAATCCGTCGCGAGCGCCCGGCGCGAGGCGGTGAGCGCATTCGGCGACGGAACGGTGTTCGCCGAGCGATACCTCGTCGGTGCGCGCCATGTCGAGGTGCAGGTCTTCGGCGATCAGCATGGTGACGTCGTCCACCTCTTCGAGCGGGAGTGCTCCGTCCAGCGCCGTCATCAGAAGGTGATCGAGGAGGCGCCGTCCCCGGGCATCACCGAGGCGACCCGCGGGCAGTTGCTTACCAGCGCAACGGCCCTGGCGCGATCGATCGGCTATGTCGGAGCGGGGACGGTCGAGTTCCTGGTCTTCGGCTCGGGAGCCGACCAGGGCGCATGCTTCCTGGAGATGAACACCAGGCTGCAGGTCGAGCACCCGGTCACCGAGGCGATCACCGGGATCGACCTGGTGGCCTGGCAGATCGCCGTCGCCCAGGGGGAGCCACTGCCCCTGGGCCAGGACCAGATCCAGGTCAGGGGCGCAGCGGTCGAGGCCCGGCTGTATGCGGAGGATCCCTCGGACGGATTCGCCCCGGCACCTGGCCGGATCGAGCGCTTCGGGCTGCCGGAGCCGGCCATCGCCGGGATCCGCATCGATGCGGGGGTGGCAGACGGCAGCCTCATCACCACCCACTATGACCCGATGCTGGCCAAGGTCATCGCCCATGGACCGACCCGCCAGGTGGCGGTCGCTCGCCTGTCGATGGCCCTGCGCCGGATGCGGCTGCATGGCCCGACGAGCAACCGCGACAGCCTGGTCGCGATCCTGCAGCATCCGGTGTTCGCGTCCGGCGAGGCAACCACCGACTTCCTGGAGCGCTTTGCGCAGGTCCTCGACCCCGTACCTGACCCGGACGCGATCCAGCGTCACCTGCTCGCGGTGAGCATGGCGCGGGCAACTGTCCTGCGCGAGATGAGCTTGGCGCGGGCAACTGTCCTGCGCGAGGCTTCCGGTCAGCAGCCGCCTTCGATTCCGCTGGGCTGGCGCAATGTCCCTGCTGCTCGGCAGGTCCAGTGCTGGCAGCGGCGCGGGGAGACGAAGGTGCACACTCTGAGGTACGCGCGCAACGCCGCTGGCCTGCAGGCAGACGTGCTCATCACTCGCCAGTCCTCTGGTGCTGACGTCTTCACCGCGATGGGTGTCGATCTCGTCGACCCGGTGGTGCAGGTGCTCGATCAGCGCCTGGAGGGCGACCGCTGGACGGTGTCGGTAGACATCGCCATTGCCGGGGTCTCAGCACGTCATCTCGTGGAATGGTCGACCGGATCGCAGCCTGGTCCCCAGGGTGCGGTGCAGGCGTTCGTCGACGATGGCCTGGTGGGCACGACCTGGAGTGAGGTCCCGCTGCTGGCACGGGAGGCCATGCACGAGGCCGATCGGCACGCCACCACGCCGGTACCCGGGACGATCACCGTCGTGCAGGTGTCCGATGGTGACATCGTCGAGCCGGGCCAGACCCTGGTGGTGCTCGAGTCGATGAAGATGGAGCATCGCATCACCGCGCCTGAGACCGGCCGTGTCGTGCGCGTGCGTGCGCAGGTGGGCGATGCCGTCGAGGCGCATGCCGTGGTCGTGGAGCTGGCACCGGTGGACGATGGCGATGCGTGAACCCTCAGCCCCCCGTCGGCCGGTGCGGATCGGCAACTGCAGTGGATTCCTCGGCGATCGCCTCGATGCGGCGGTCGAGCAAGTAGGCGGCGGGCCGCTGGACGTCCTGACCGGCGACTGGCTTGCTGAGCTGACGATGCTCATCCTGGCCCGGCAGCGGATGAAGGCAGGGCCGGGCTCCGGCTATGCGCGGACATTCCTGAGCCTGCTGGAGCCAGTCCTGGGTACCTGCGTCGAGCGCGGGATCAAGGTGGTGACCAATGCCGGTGGCCTGGATCCCGATGCCCTCGCCGAGCAGGTGCACGAGCTCGCGAGCCGGCTGGGCATCGGCGCTCGGATCGGCGTGGTCACCGGCGATGACCTGATGTCACGGCTGCCCGAGCTGCGAGAGGCGGGGGAGCCGTTCGTGAACCTCGATACGGGCGAGCGGCTCGATGATCTCGGGATCACCCCGATCACAGCCCATGCGTACCTCGGCGCAGCGGGCATCACGGCTGCCCTGCGCGACGGGATGGACATCGTCATCACCGGTCGGGTGACCGATGCGGCCCTCGCGCTGGGGCCAGCGGCCTGGTGGCATGGCTGGTCACTCGAACGTGATGAGGTCGCTGTCGTCGAGGACGGGGACCTGGCCGGGCAACCGCCCTGGGATGCCCTGGCCGGGGCGATTGTCGCGGGCCATGTCATCGAGTGCGGGGCGCAGGCGACCGGCGGCAACTACCCGTTCTTCGCCGACGTGCCCGGCCTGGCCGAGGGCCGGCTGCCGGCCTTCCCGATCGCCGAGATCGCCGCCGACGGCAGCAGCGTCATCACCAAGCACCCGGATACCCTGGGGATGGTGACCATCGGGACGGTCACGGCCCAGCTGCTCTACGAGCTCGGCGACCCTGCCTACGCAAACCCCGATGCGGTAGCGGATTTCGGCACGATTGCGCTCGAGCAGGTGGCTCGCGATCAGGTGCGCATCAGCGGTGTCCGGGGTGCGCCGCCGCCACCGACGGCGAAGGTGGCGATGAACTACCTCGGCGGGTTCCGCAACTCGCTGACCCTGGTCCTCACCGGACGTGATGCGCAGCGCAAGGCCGATGCCGCCTGCCGGGCGACCTGCGGGGTGGATCTGCACCAGGCGCGGACCCTCGATGCCTGGGCACTGGCCGCAGCGTCGGCGCTGGACGTGGACCAGCTGCACATCGAGTTCACGCCGGCAGCGGAGGAGGACCCGGAGCGAACGGGCACCGGGCAGGCGCACCTGCGCATCACGGTGAAGGACACCGATGCCAAGCGCATCGGGAAGGCGTTCACCACGCGGATCATCGCCCCTGCCCTGTCGAGCATCCCCGGGTACTTTGCCGCGACGCCACCTGCTGAGCCCGCCCCGTACGGCGTCTACTGGCCGACGATCGTGGCAGCCGAGCGAATCGAGCCGATCGTTCGCGAATGGCAGGAACTGCGATGAGACAGGACCATCGCCAGCCGAGCCGTGCGACATCGGTGGTACCCCTCGGATCGATCATCGGGGCACGCAGTGGTGACAAGGGCGGCAGCGCCAACGTGGGCGTGTGGATCCCTGACCCGGTGGAGCGCGCCGCCGTGGAGCTGGCACATGGACGGCCAGCGTCGCTGGAGCCAGCAGCAGACGCGATCGCACTCGCCGACGCCCGCTATGCCTGGATGCGCGGCTTCCTCACCATCGAGCGCCTGCGCGAGCTGCTCCCCGAGGCTGCAGGGCTGATCGTCGAGCGCCATGAGCTGGTGAACCTGCGGGCGATCAACTTCGTGATCCACGGTCTGCTCGGCCGCGGCGTGGCGGAGTCGACGCGCGCCGATCCGCAGGCCAAGGGGCTCGGCGAGCTGCTGCGCGCCCGCCTGGTCGAGATCCCCCACGACCTGCGGCCCAGCGACGACAGCGCGCGGACACCATGACGGCCCTCGCGACCTCAGCGTCGCCGGCGAGCGGTCGCAGCCCGCTCAGTGCCCGTGGTCAGCGCACCCGCGAGCGACTGCTGCTGGCTGCGCGCACCGTCTTCGAGGAACGGGGCTTCGACGGCACCCGGATGGGCGATATCGCCGAGGCTGCCGGAGTCTCGCACGGCACCGTCTACACGTGGTTCCCGACGAAAGTCGACGTCCTGCATGCGGTGGCAGCGTCCATGACCGAGGCCATGGGCGACTCGCTGCGCACCACCGATGATGTCGACGCTGCACGCCGAATCGCCATCGCGAACGAGCGCTACTTCGCTGCCTACCGCAGCTGCGCACGGCTGCTCGAGGTGGTGCAGCAGGCGGCCGTCGTGGATGAGACCTTCCGCGACATCCTCGTCGACCTGCGCCGGTCGCATGTCGAGCGCGTCGCCCGCGCGATCCGGCGCATGCAGGCCGAGGGCATCGCCGCGCGCGATCTCGACGCGCACACGTCCGCGGCTGCGCTCTGCGGGATGGTCGAAGGCTTCGCCCGGCACTGGCTCGGCCAGGGCGAGGAGCATGACGAGCGCCTTGCCCTGGAAACCCTCGATGCCCTGTGGATCCGGGGACTGGGGATCGCGAGCGGCTTGAGTAACAGCACGAGCACGCCAGCCAGCAGCAAGGGTCGCACGCAGGTACGTCCATCACGAACGTCGGGAGGCTGATCACATGCTGTTCACCAGCGAGCACGAGCAGTTCCGCACGGTGCTGCGTCAGTTGGTCGAGGAGGAGATCAATCCATATGCGGACGAGTGGGAGGCCGCCCGCATCTTCCCCGCGCATGAGCTCTTCCCCAAGTTCGGAGCCGTCGGCGCTCTGGGCCTGTGCTACCCGGGGGAGTTCGGCGGAGGAGATGCCGACCAGTCCTACATGGCCGTCTTCGCGGAGGAGCTCGGTCGTGCCGACTGCGGCGGCGTCCCGATGGCCCTGGCCGTGCAGGCGTTCATGGCCACTCCGGCCCTTGCCCGCTTCGGCAGCGATGCGCTGAAGCAGGAGTTCCTCGCCCCCGCCATCACCGGCGAGCACGTCTGCTCGGTCGCGGTGAGCGAGCCCGGCGCGGGCTCCGATGTCGCAGGCATCCGCACCCGCGCTCGTCGGGACGGCGACGACTGGGTCATCAGCGGCCGCAAGATGTGGATCACCAACGGCACGCAGGCGGACTGGATCTGCCTGCTCGCCCGGACCTCGGATGAAGGCGGCTATCAGGGCATGAGCCTGATCGTCGTGCCGACGGCGTCCGCCGGGTTCAGCGTCGGACGCCGGATCGAGAAGATGGGCAATCACTCGTCCGACACCGCCGAGCTGGTCTTCGACGACGTGCGGGTGCCGGTCCGCAACACCATCGGCGAGATCGGCCATGGGTTCCAGATGCAGATGAACCAGTTTCAGGACGAGCGGCTGGTGATGGCGCTCATGTCGGTCTCCGGTGCGCGGCGTGCCATCGACCGGACGAAGGAGTACCTGCGGATGCGCGAGGCCTTCGGCCAGCCGCTCATCGCCAATCAGTACCTGCAGTACACCCTGGCCGAGTTCGTCGCCGAGGTCGAGATTCTGCATGGGTACCTGCACCATGCGATCGAGCGCTACGTCGAGGGACAGGACGTCACCCGCGATGCGACCATGGCCAAGCTGAAGGCTGGCCGGCTCGTCCGTCAGGTCGCGGATACCTGCGTGCAGTTTCATGGCGGCATGGGCTACGCCGAGGAGATGTGGGTGGCGCGCTACCTGCGCGACTCCCGGCTGGGCAGTATCGGTGCCGGCGCCGACGAGGTGATGCTGCGGGTGATCTCGATGATGGAGGGGATGGGCCAGCGGTAGCGCGAATCCTGCGCGCCTGATGGCAGCAGGGTCCCGGCGGTCGGTAGCCTGCCACGATGCCCAGGACCAGCGATGTCGTCGTCATCGGGGGCGGCATCGTGGGCCTGGCCCTGGCCGATGCCTGGCTGGAGCGCCAGCCCGGCTCATCCGTCCTGCTCCTGGAGAAGGAGCCGGCCCTCGCAGCTCACGCGTCGGGCCGCAATAGCGGGGTCCTGCATGCCGGCTTCTACTACGCGCCCGACTCGCTGAAGGCCCGGCTCACCAGGCGGGGCAATCAGCTGCTCCGGGCGTTCTGCGCCGAGCGCGGCGTGCCGGTCCGCCAGACCGGGAAAGTCGTGGTGGCCCAGTCTCCCGAGGAGCTGCCGGCCCTGCATGAGCTGCTGCGCCGGGGCCAGGCCAACGGCGTCCCCCTGGAGCTGGTCGATGAGGCGGGCCTGCACGACCTGGAGCCGCTGGCTCGGACGGTCGAGCAGGCACTGTGGTCGCCCTCGACCGCGGTCGCGAGCCCGTCGGCCGTGGTCGAGGCGCTGGCCCAGCGAGTCCGTGACCGCGGCGGGGAGGTCGCCCTGGGCACCGCGGCCGTCAGCGCCGGTCCCGGCTGGGTGATCACCGATCGACTCGGCACGGTCTCCGCGGGGCATGTCATCAACGCCGCCGGGCTCTATGCCGACACGGTCGCGCACTGGTTCGGGGTCGGCACGGAATACCGGATGCTGCCCTTCAAGGGCCTGTACTGGTACGGCTCCTGGGAGCCGGGCCGGCTGCAGCGTCACGTGTATCCGGTGCCCGATCCGCGCAACCCCTTCCTTGGCGTCCATCTCACGGTGACGGTCGACGGCCGGGTCAAGATCGGGCCGACCGCCATCCCGGCCCTCTGGCGCGAGGACTACGGCGGCCTGGGTGGCTTCGATGCGGGGGAGACCTGGCAGGTGGCCCGCACCTTCCCGCGCTTCCTGCGCAGCGCCCATCATGACGTGCCCGGCCTGATCCGCACCGAGCTGCCGAAGTATGCCCGCCGTCATCTCGTGCGGCAGGCCGCTGGCCTGGTGCCGTCCGTGCGAGCAGAAGACTTCCGCATCAAGGGCCGGCCCGGGGTGCGGGCGCAGTTGCTGCACCTGCCGACGCGCCGACTGGAGATGGACTTCGTCGTGCGCCCGGGCGAGAGGTCGACGCACGTCATCAATGCGGTGTCCCCGGCATGGACGAGTGCGCTGGCGGTCGCGGAGTACGTGATGCGCGAGTATGGCCTGGCCTCCTCCTCCGACGAGGCCGGGCCGGTCGGTGGATGAGCGCGGCGGACGCTAGGACGCTCGGCTGGTCGTGCCTCGCACGCGGCGCAGCGCTGCCAGCGGTGGCCGGGTGACCTGCTCGCCGACCGGGTGACCTGACCTGGCCAGGATCGCACGGAGGACCTGCTCGGCCTGCAGGCCGAGCAGGTCCAGATCCCGGTTGCGATGGATGCGGGTGCCGAGGTCCGTCTGCGCGATGGACTCGACCCCGGCCAGTGCCGCGATGTCGATCAGCAGGCCGACCTCGACGCCGTAGTCGACCTCGAACGGGACGGACTCGGCGATATCGCGCCGAATCGCGTACTCGCCGGCCAGTGGCTGCCGGATATGGGCCAGGCGGGGGTGCAGCAGACGCAGTGCCGGCTTGGCGGCCAGCTCGGTGACACGTCCGCCGCCGGTCGCGTCGCCGTGCAGGGCGCGCTGGTAGGTCCCCTTCACCAGCGCGATGTCCGTCGACAGCAGCAGGGGAGCCACCAGGCGGGTCACGTAGGTCGTGTCGAAGGAGCCGAGGTCGGCATCCAGCCACACGATGATGTCGCCGGACGTCGCCTCGAGCGAGCGCCACAGCACGTCGCCCTTGCCCAGGACGGGGCCGAACTCGTCGAGCATGGCGCCCGCGGCGACCACGGTTGCGCCCTCGGCAGATGCAATGCCGGCCGTGTCGTCGGTGGAGTCGTGGTCCATCACCACGAGCTCGTCGACTAGGCCGAGCTCGTCCAGCAGGTGACCGCGCACCTGCTGGACGAGCGGCCCGATGGTTGCGTCCTCGTTGCGGGCGGGCAGGCAGACGGTGATCGTGCGCCGGCCCTTGCGCTCCAGCAGGAGGTCCAGTGGCGGGTGCGCGGTCGGCACGGTCTGCAGCATGGGCATAGTCAGGAAGGCTCTCACAGCATCCCTGGCGTCGGGCTGCCTTGGCCGAGCACAGTCTGGTCGTCGCCGCCGCATGGGTAGTCCGGGATCGGACGTCCGGGATCACGCGTCCGGGATCAGTCGCCCGATCCCGGAGTAGTTGCGGGAGTACCAGGGTCCGCCGATGGAGCCCAGGGTCACCCCGCGACGCGGATTGGCCGCATGGACCATGCGGTGGTTGCCGACGTAGATGCCGACGTGATGGGCACCGTGGCGGAAGTAGAAGACCAGGTCGCCAGGCTTGGCCGCCCTGAGCGGGATGTGCGCGAGCCGGTGGTACTGCGTCCTGGAGTAGTGCGGCAGCCAGGTTCCGGTCACCTTGCCCAGCACGTAGCGAACCAGGCCGGAGCAGTCGAAGGAGTTGGGCCCGGCACGGCCCGCGATGTAGCGATCGCCGAGCTTGGTACGAGCCAGCGCGACCACCGCTGCTCGCAGGCGCGACTCGTGCCGCTGGCGGGCGATCCGCCGCTGTTCGGCCGGATTCGGGATGGGTACCATGGCTGCCGGCAGGCTCGGATCGGCGGGCATGGCCTGCCCCATCGTCGCGATGGCATCCAGGGTGGTCTCGGGGGCACCGGAAGTTGAGGAATCGGCGGCCAAGGTCTCGGCGGCTAGGACTTCGGATGCAGGATCTGCCTGGAGTGCGGCATCAGGCGTGGGTGAGGCTCCAGGTGCGTCCGATACGTCCTCAGCGTGAGCTGGGCTGGCAGCGACGGCTCCTCCGGCGAGGAGCCCGGCGATCAGGGTGGCACCCGCGATGGCGCGGGAGGTTGTGGTGGTTCGGCGCTGGCGCCTGGGGGAAGCAGTGCGCATGTCGATCCCTTCCGTTTGCGTGCAGATCGCTGGACGCTAAGCGGTCAATGAAAGGTCACGGATCGGTAACGACCGCTGTTCGGACGGGCACCAGGGGCACCTGTGACATCACTCATACCCCCACCCCTCCCTGCCGAGCGGCCAGATGTTGCTGGATTTCAGGCCAAGAACCAGCAACAACCGGCCAGTCGCGGAAATGGGGGGAAATGGTCGCGGGGGGATGCGGCGGGTCGTAGTCTCAATCCCCCGGATACCCCGGATACCCCGGATCAGCCCGAGCTCAGTGAGGTGGATCGATGGACGAGACCGTTCGCCAGCACAAGTACGTCCTGTCCGAGGACCAGATGCCGACCACCTGGTACAACATCATGGCCGACCTGCCCTCGCCGCCGCCCCCGCCGCTGCACCCCGGCCGGATGGATCCCGTCGGCCCTGAGGACCTCGCCCCCCTGTTCCCGATGGAGCTGATCCTGCAGGAGGTCAGCACCGACCGGTACATCGATATCCCCGGCGGCGTCCTCGACGTGTACCGCCAGTGGCGGCCATCGCCCCTGTTCCGGGCGCATCGACTCGAGCAGGCCCTCGGGACGCCGGCACGTATCTATTACAAGTACGAGGGCGTCTCGCCCGCGGGCTCCCATAAGCCGAACACCTCGGTGCCGCAGGCGTACTACAACAAGAAAGAGGGCACCAAGAAGCTGACGACCGAGACGGGTGCCGGTCAGTGGGGCACGGCACTGTCCTTTGCCTGTGCCCTCTACGGCCTGGACTGCGAGGTCTGGCAGGTCGGGGCGTCGTACGACGCCAAGCCCTATCGCCGGCTGATGATCGAGGCCTTCGGGGCGAAGGTGCATCGCTCGCCCTCCGACCTCACCCAGGTCGGGCGCCAGCTCGCCGAGGATCCGCGCAACTGGTCCGGCTCTCTGGGCATCGCGATCTCCGAGGCCGTCGAGGTGGCCGCCATGGACCCGAACACCAGGTATGCCCTGGGGTCAGTGCTCAACCATGTGCTCCTGCACCAGACGATCATCGGCCAGGAGGCCCTGCTGCAGCTCGAGATGGCCGGCGACACCCCGACGCTGATCGTCGGCTGCACCGGTGGCGGCTCGAACTTCGCCGGGCTGTCCTTCCCCTTCATCCGGGAGAAGATCAACGGCAGGATGTCGCCGCGCATCCTGGCTGCCGAGCCGGCCTCGTGCCCATCCCTCACCCGGGGCGTGTACGCCTATGACTTCGGCGACACGGCAGGCATGACGCCGCTGATGAAGATGCACACCCTCGGGCACAACTTCATCCCCGATCCGATCCATGCCGGTGGCCTGCGCTACCACGGGATGGCGCCGATGATCTCGCACCTGTACGAGCTGGGCATGATGGATGCCGAGGCCGTCCCGCAGACGGAGTGCTTCGCGGCCGCGATCCAGTTCGCACGCACGGAGGGCATCGTCCCGGCCCCGGAGCCAACCCACGCCATCGCCCTGGCCATCCGCGAGGCGCTCAAGGCGAAGGAGACCGGCGAGGAGACCGTCATCCTGACCGCCTTGTGCGGCCATGGGCACTTCGACCTGGCGGCCTACGACCAGTACCTCCGTGGGGAGATGGTCGATGAGGAGTTCACCGACGCCCGGCTGGCCGAGGCGCTGTCGTCCATCCCGGAGCTCGCCGTCTAGGGATCGAATCGGCTGCGGGCACCGCCCGCGTCATCACCGCAGCGGGTGCCGCTCGGCCTTCGGGCCGCAGCGGCACCCGTTAGGGTTTGCGGCGTGGAGGAACCGCGCAAGGCCCTGGCCAAGGGCCTGATCTTCGTGGGCGCGGCGACGATGATCGGCAACGGGGCCGCCTACATCCTGTCGATCGTCTCCGCCCGGGTGCTGACGCCCGAGGAGTTCGGCGCCCTCGGCGCCATGCTCGGCATCCTCATCATCGTCTCGACGCTGTCGCTTGGCCTGCAGGTGCTGACCGCCCGCCGGGTCGCGACCGCGGGCGCGGATCGCACTGCTGTCGAGGGCCAGGCCATCCGGATGTCCGTCGTCATCGGCGGCTCCATCATCGCCGTCGGCCTGGCCGCAGCGTGGCCCTTGGGCCTGGTCTTCAATATCCCGTACGCGGCCCTCGCCATGGGCCTTGCCTCCCTGGGCTTCGTGGTGCTCGGCACCGGCTCGATGGGCATCGCCCAGGGCCGTGAGGAGCACCTGCGATTCAGCTACGGCTTCATTGCCAATGGCGTGGGCCGTGCCGCGCTCGGCATCCTGTTCGTCCTGATCTTCCCGGGCATCATCGGGGTGTCGGCCGGGATCCTGATCGGCTGCGCGCTCGGAGCGATCATCAGCTACCTGATGATCTGTCCGAGGGCGTGGAGCGGGCGGATCTTCGACGGCGGAGCGGCGGAGTTCGGCCACATCGCCCACGCGATGATCGTGCTGTTCACGCTGACCAACGTCGACGTGCTGATGGCTCGCATCTTCCTCACCGAGACGCAGAGTGGTGAGTACTCCGTGGGCGTGCTCCTGGCGAAGATCGCCTTCTTCCTGCCCAATGCCATCATCATCGTGCTCTTCCCGAAGATGACGGCGGGCGATACCCGGCGGGCCGTCTACCTCGCCACGGGCATGACGGCGATCCTGGGGTTCGTCATCACGGCATTCAGCTTCCTGTTCGGCTCGCTGGTCATCAAGATCCTCGGCGGCGCGCAGTATGCCGACCTGGCGGGCGAGGCCTGGCTGTTCGCCCTGGAGGGCTCGGCCTTCGCTCTGGTGCAGGTGCTGCTCTACGCACGGCTGGCCGCCCAGGATCGCCGCGCGGTGGCATCGGTATGGATCGCCCTGGTGGTGCTGGTCGGCACCGTTGCCCTATGGCGGCATGACTCGGTGGCCCAGATCGTGACCACCGTGGTGGCTGTCTCCTTGGTGCTGGCCATCCTCGGCCTGTTCCTGGACCGCCGCAACGGACTCAAGGCCGTCGGTGCCAGCGAGATCGTCCCGATCGAGGCCGCGGAGTAGCCGCCCCATGCGGCTCGCTCGGGCTGGGGCCCTCGCCGGGACGCTCCTGATCGCGGCAATCGCGATGCTCGCCTGCACGAACCTCGGGCAGGGTGCCATGGATACGCCTGTGTCGGGGCCGAAGGGCCCGGTCGAGGAAGGCTGGAAGGTGAGCCGCGTGGTCGATGGTGACACCATCCGCGTTCGCCGCGGTGGCCAGGAGCGAAAGGTCCGCCTGATCGGCATCGACAGCCCGGAGTCGGTCAAGCCGGACGCGCCCGTCGAGTGCTTCGGCCCGCAGGCAGCGCAGTTCGCCGACCGCCTGCTCGACGATCAGCAGGTCGTGCTGGAGTTCGATCCCTCGCAGGACGACACGGATCGCTATGGACGCACCCTGGCCTATGTGTGGCGTGCGGTTCCCGGCTCGGACCAGGACGCAACCTCCCCAGGGCAGCCGTCCTACGCCCTGTTCAACCTCGAGGCCATCCGTAGCGGATTCGCGCGGGAGGCGACCTACGCCGGCGCGTACGCCTGGCAGCAGGAGTTCCGCCAGGCCGATGACGCAGCCAGGGCAGCCGGGGTCGGCATGTGGGGTGCCTGCGATGGCAGGTGACCTGCCGGGTGGCCGCCGGCCCGTCGCCGGCTCGGACGATCGTCGAATCCACCTGAGCCCCCGAGCCTTGATCGCCGCAGGTGCCGCCGCGGTCGTCGTCCTGCTGATGGTCGGCCTGCTGGTCGGCATGGCGATCGGCCGGGCGAACGCGCCGGTGCCGACCAACGGGGTCATCGAACCCCCGGATGCGGTACCCCTGCCGGTCGTGGGGCCGACGGCGACTCCGCAGCCGGCCAACGCCCCGGGCGGAGCGGAGCCCGTGCCGGTCGATGACCAAGGGGCTGGGGCGACGCCGGCACTGCAGGACGAGACTGACCCGGTCACCCTGTTCACGTCGACTCCGGGCCTCGATGACACGGTGACCACCGCCGCGGGCTACGGATTCCAGGACGCAGGCATCGATCGGCGAGCGTTCGCTGCGCTCCTGGCGCGCAAGTTCGGAGTCGACGGCACGCCGCGACGGACCGCGGCTGGCTCGTGGGTCGTTGCCGGCCAGGCATCCGAGCTACCCCGGGTCGAGGTGATGCCGGGTCCGATGGTCACCTGGCAGTTCATCGCTGCATCGACCGCGGTCCCATCGGGTGCCGTCGTATCGCCGGGGCCTTCCCCATCCGGCACGCCTTCGGCCGTGGACGAGGCCGATCGCGCCACGGCGCTGGCGCGCGCCTTCCTCGCCGATCTCGGCGTACCGGTCGACGACGTCGACTGGCAGGTCGAGGTAACCAGCGACGGGACGGTCGTGACCGGCTGGCAGGTCATCGCAGGTCAGCGGACGACGGTCGGCTGGAGAATGACGCTCGGCTCGCAGGGCCAGATGACCCAGGCCAGTGGCTTCGCCGCTAGCCCGGTGCAGATCGATGGCTACGAGGTGATCGGGGCTCGCTCTGCTGTCGATCGCTCCCAGCAGCCGCAATGGGCGGCTCTGGGCCCGACGCCGCTCACCCCGGCCGCGACTGCGGAAGTAGCGCCGACCGGGCCGGCTGGCTCCTTCGACGGCCGTCCGGTCGCGGGCCTGGCGGTGCGAACCGTGGTCGTGACGTCGGCCGACCTTGGCCTGGCCCAGTTCACCCAGCCCGACGGCGGCCTGCTGATCCTCCCGGCATACGTGCTGACCGGCGAGGACGGCAGCACCTGGTCGCTGGTGGCGGTATCGGATGCCTATGTCCGTGCGGTGCGACCGCTGCCGGCCTCGAGCGCCGCGACGACCCGATAGGCCGCATCGCCGGTGCCGTACGGGGTGCCCTGCGGTGCTGCCGGGGCTGGGCGCGCGGCCAGGGATGCCAGGCTGTCGGCCGTGGGATCGAGGATGTTCCAGTCGCCGTCGAGGGTCTCCAGCCACTCGGTCTCCGTCCGCACGGTGGTGCAGGGCCGACCCAGGATGAAGGTCTCCTTCTGCAGGCCACCGGAGTCGGTGACGACGCCGGACGAGCCGAGCACGGCGGCCACGAGATCGGGGTAGGGCCAGGGCTCGCAGACGGTGAGGCCATCGGAGCGATCGACGAGCGGGATACCGAACTCAGTGGCCCGGGCGACCAGACGCGGATGGGCGGCGAGCACGACCCGGACGGGCACGGCGCCGAGCGCGTCGAGGATGTGCCGCAGGCGAGCAGGTTCGTCGGTGTTGTCGGCGCGGTGGATGGTGGCGACGACGTAGGGCGCCGCCGGGCCATCCACGCCTGGCACCGCCAGGCCAAGTCGCGTCAGGCGCTGCGAGAGGTCGGAGCGCACGTCGGCGGCAACCTGCAGCAGGACATCGGCCATGACATCCCCGACGACGATGCTGCGATCAGCCAGGCCCTCGGCAGCGAGGTTGTCGGCAGCCAGCGCAGTCGGCGCCAGCAGCAGGTCGGCCGCATGATCGGTCAGCACCCGATTGTGCTCCTCGGGCATCCGCCGGTTCCATGAGCGCAGGCCCGCCTCGAGGTGCGCCAGCGGCTGATGGATCTTGATGGCCGCGACCGCAGCCGCGAGGGTCGAGTTGGTATCCCCGTAGACCAGCACCCAGTCCGGGCGGTGGGCGATGAAGACCTGCTCCAGCTCCTCGAGCATCAGGCCGGTCTGGCGACCGTGGCTGGCCGAGCCCACCTCGAGGTGGACATCGGGAGGGGAGATGCCCAGGTCGGCGAAGAAGACATCCGACATGAGCGCGTCATAGTGCTGGCCGGTGTGCACCACCAGGTGCTCGTGGGCACCCTGGGCACGAATCGCGGCATCGATCGGCGCGAGCTTGACGAACTGGGGCCGGGCGCCGACCACGCTCATGATGCGCACTATGAAAGCCTACTGACGGGGTACTACGGTGTTCCCTCCAGGCGAGGTGGCAGAGCGGCCGATTGCAGGCGCCTTGAAAGCGCCCGAGGGGAAACTCTCCGGGGGTTCAAATCCCTCCCTCGCCGCGGCAGGAGGTGGAGGAGCTCGATGGCGATCGGGACGTCGCTGATGTGGATCGTCATCGACTTCACCTGCCTGGTCATCTGGACCGGCATCGTGGGCGCGATGGCCCCGCGCTGGCCGGATCGCTGGCTGCAGCGCGACCGGTTCCCGCTCCGGCAGTACTCCTGGGAGACCGTCGCCCTCTACCGACGACTGGGCACCCCGTGGTTCGCCCGGCACCTGCCGGAGTTCGGCTCCACCTTCGGCGGGGAGAGCAAGCGCACCCTCCCGGGCACCTCCGTTGCTGATCTGGATGCCTACCTCATCGAGGTGCGCCGGGCTGAGTGGGTGCACTGGTGGTCGCTGATCAGCTGGCTGCCGCTGATGTTCTTCGGGCCCAGATGGGTCGCATACCTGATGACCGTGGTCGCCATCGCGCTGAACACCCCGTTCATGCTCATCCTGCGGTTCAATCACCTCCGCCTGCTCGCCGCCCTCAGGCGCGCGGGTGCGCAGGCCAATCGATCGGTGGGCGCATGATGGCCGAGTCGCGCTTCGGGGTGCGGTCGATGGTGGCACCCCTGCGGCGGGTCGCCGTGCGCCCGCCGTCGCCTCGGGGCGACTACGCCATCGCCCACTGGGCCCAGCCACTGGATCGTGACCTGCTCATGCAGCAGCACGCGGCCTTCGTCGACCTGCTGGGCTCGCTGGGCTGCGAGGTGATCGTCCTCGACCCGGCGCAGGACATGCCAGACGCCTGCTTCGTCTACGACCCGGCCTTCGTCACCGGCTCGGGGGTCATCGAGCTGCGCGGAGCCAAGCAGGTCCGGGCCGGTGAGCCACCCCTGCTGACGGCTGACCTGCATGACCTCGGCATCCCGGTCATCGGCCGGCTCCAGGCACCTGCCACGGCCGACGGCGGCGACATGCTGTGGCTCGATGACGTGACCCTTGCCGTGGGCCGCTCGTATCGCACCAATCAGGCGGCGGTCGACCAGCTGCGCGGAATCCTCGCCGATGAGGGCGTGCAGGTCGAGTCCTTCGACGTGCCGCATGACCTCGGGCCGGAGTACTGCCTGCACCTGATGAGCGTCATCTCACCGGTTCGGGAGGATCTCGCGGTGGTCTACGAGCGGCTCGTGCCCGTCCCGCTCATGCAGGCCCTGCGCGCCCGAGGGATCGACACGATCAGCCTCCCGGAGGAGGACTACCCCTGCCTGGGCTGCAATGTGCTGGCGGTTGCGCCGAGCGTGGTCGTCCTGGCCGCCGGCAATGACGCGACCGCGCACCTGCTGCGCGAGCGAGGCGTGAAGGTCCACGAGTACCAGGCCAGCGAGATCAACAAGGGCGAGGGCGGGCCTACCTGCCTGACGCGTCCGATCCTGCGCGGCTGACGGCCGGCGCGGGCTGGCGCGAGGTCTCGGCGGCGATGATCCCGG
Organism: Actinomycetales bacterium; assembly: GCA_018970025.1. Classification (GTDB taxonomy): domain Bacteria; phylum Actinomycetota; class Actinomycetes; order S36-B12; family S36-B12; genus REEB460. Next base: position 31,931 of record JAGWXF010000028.1, read on the forward strand.
CGACGACGATCACCGCGCCGATCGCCTGCACCACCGAGACCGTCTCGCCCAGGACGACGATGGCGATGGCACCCGCCCAGAGCGGCTCGGTGGTGGCGACGACGCCGGCACGCTGGGCGCCGATGCGACGCAAGGAGCCGAGCACGAGCAGGAACGGCACGACCGTGCCCAGCACGATGACCCAGGCCATCACTGCCCACACGGGCAGGGACGGGAACCCGCTTGCCGACGGAGCCGTCGTCGCGACGAGCGAATCCCAGGGGAAGCTCCACCAGGGCGCGATCACGCTCCAGGTCGCGGTCGCCAGGATGAACGCCCACATGCTCAGCGATACCGGGTCGCGACGACGCTGACCGGCCTCGCCGAGCAGCCAGTACAGGGCCAGGCTGATGGCGACGCCGAGCCCGCTGAGCAGGCCCACCAGGTCCAGGGTCAGGCCCCGCCAGACCTCGGCGACCAGCGCCAGCCCCGCAAGGGTGAGCAGGATGCCGATCCATAGGCCGGCGCCCACGGGCTGCCGGCGACCGAAGCGCACCCACAGCACGACCACGACGGGAGCCAGGAAGGCCAGCAGGGTGCCGATGCCGAGCGGCAGCCGGGAGATCGTGAAGAAGTACAGGAACTGCACCAGCACGAATGAGATGACGCCATAGGCCAGCAGCAGCGGCCATTCGCCCCGCTGGACGCGGAAGGCAGCCCGATTGCGGATCAGGACGGTCGCCATGAGCAGCACCATTGCCCCGGCATTGCGCAGCTCGGTCAGGCGGGTGACGTCGAGCCCGGCCTCCAGGGCCAGCTTCGCCAGCGCCCCGTTCAGGCCGAAGAGGAAGGCGGCCAGCAGGTACATCAGGACGCCGATGGCGTCAGGTCGGTGCAATGGCGTCAGCCGCGGTCGAGGTGCCAGATGCGAGCGCCCCCGACGAGCGCGGCAGCATTCGGGACGATGACCACGTCGTCGCCGAGCCGGCTCAGGGTCGACGGGGTGATGTGCCGGGAGTTCCCGCCGCCGACGTAGACCCGATCCCAGACGAACACCGGCCGGAGCAGGTCGATGATGCGGGCCACCCGGCGTGACCACAGGGCATCGCCGAGTCGACGCCGCTCATGCTCGCCGATGTAGGTGTCATAGCTGACCCCTGCCTTCACCGGTGCCCGGGACATCTCGATATGCGGGGCGAGTCGGCCGCCGTCGAACACCGCGCAGCCCAGTCCCGTCCCAAGCGTGAGGACGACCTCCAGGCCCTGGCCGGCGACGACCCCCGCCGCGTGCACCTCGGCGTCGTTCAGCACCCGGGTGGGGATCCCCAGGCCTGCCTGCAGTGCGGTCTGCGCATCGAAGCCGTCCCATTGCTCCACCAGCTCGGGCAGCGGGCGCGAGCGGGGCCCTGACCTGGTGACGTAGTGCGGGGTGGTGACAACGACCCCGTGCCGGATCATCCCGGGCAGGCCCACGGTGGCCCGGTCGGCTGGCGGCAGCTGACGCGCCAGCCCCACGATCAGCTCGACGAACAGCGCGGTGGGGAATGGGTAGGGAGTGGGGACGCGAACCGGGTGGGCGCGGGCCGTTCCGGATTCGTCCAGGACGGCACCCTTGATGCCGCCGCCACCGCAGTCGACCGCCAGCGTCATGGTCACGGCCGCAAGTGTGCCGCAATGGGGTGGCAGGTAGGCTAGGTGGGCCGATCTCGCGGGAATCCCGACGTGCTCGGCGGGGAGGCGTCGCCTAGTCCGGTCTATGGCGCCGCACTGCTAATGCGGTTTGGGTCT
>JAGWXF010000001.1 GCA_018970025.1 Actinomycetales bacterium
CATGGCGAGAGGGAAACGCCCGGCTCCATTCCGAACCCGGAAGCTAAGCCTCTCAGCGCCGATGGTACTGCTCGGGTGACTGGGTGGGAGAGTAGGACACCGCCGGACAATCGTTGGAAAGGGGCCATTCCGTAAGGATGGCCCCTTTTCCTTTGAGCGATGGTTTCGAAGTCGGGATGAAGCGTTGGGTAGTGCGTCGACTGTTGGTGGAGGTGCTGTGGGCGGGCAAGCGGATGCCGGGCGAGGACCGGAGCGGTCGTCTGGTCCGAGGCGTGGTGCGAGTCGTGGCCCGAGTGGGCCCGGTCAGGGGCGGCGTTCGGGTGCGACGGCAAGATCCTCGGACGGTCAGCCCCGCCGGACGTCAGGCCGTCCGGGCGCTGGTACTGACGCTGCCTCGGCAGCCCAGGGCGGATCGAGGCGGTTCGCTCCTGGCGACGCCCGGCGGTCCGGGGATTCGCGTAGGGTTCAGGGCTCGAGCAGGGATCAGGGCCCGCGTCGTCCAACGGGCGACAGCCGGCCCGTCGATAGTCGCCGCGCTGATGGGGGCCGCGCTGATGGGGGCCGCGCTGATGGGGGCCGCGCTGATGGGGGCCGCGTTGCAGAGCCGCGGATACCCGATGACGTCCAGGCCGAGGAACTGGAACGCGGCACCCTTCTGGAGTTGCGAACACTCCCGGAAGGCCTAGCGAATACGGTGGCTCGGCACCTCGTGGCAGCGCAGCGGTGTCTTGCGCTGGGCGATCTTGAGCAGGCTGCTGATCACGTGGAGGCGGCTCGGCGTCGGGCTGCCCGAATCGCTGCTGTGCGAGAGGCGGGGGCGATCATTGCCTATCAGCGTGGTCGGTACTCCGACGCTATCAAGGAGATCCGGACCGTTAGGCGAATGTCGTCCTCTCCTGAGTTCCTGCCGATGCTTGCCGACTGCGAGCGTGGCCTCGGTCGTCCGCAGAGAGCGCTTGACCTCGTGCGCGGCGTGGACATGAGCAGGCTGGATCCGGAGGTCAAGATCGAGTTGCTCATCGTGACCGCGGGCGCACGTGCCGACCTTGGGGATCTTGATGCGGCTGTTGTCACGCTGCGAGTCCCGGAACTGACGCGACTGAAGCCCGGGACGGCACGTGCTCGCCTGCAGTATGCGTATGCCGACATGCTGCTGCGGGCAGGGCGCCGTCAGGAGGCGTGGGAGTGGATGGAGCGTGCGGCTGGGTCGGACATCAACCAGGAGACTGACGCATTAGAGCGATGTGACGAGTTCGCTGGGCAGATATTCAGCCAGGAGGACCAGAACGGCGACCAGCGATCATGACTGCGTCTGGTCGAGCCATCGGCTGATGCCGCTCACGTTGGCAGCGATACTCGAGAGCGCCTCGAAGCGCTCATGAGTCTCCTCATCCCCGTAGTAGGACGGATTCCTAACTCGGTCACGTTCCCGCACCATGGCGATGGCGTGGTCGAGGTCGGGCGACGTCGAGCGGGCCAGTCGCACCCCCTCGACCCAGTACTGAAGCTCAGCGACTGACGCATCGAGGATCGCTTCCACGTCGCTCACCGGCCCAAAGTGGGAGAACAGCAGGCGAGTCGGCCTCGTCTGCCGCATCCGCTCCAGTGAGTCGAGCGTCTGTTCCAGGCTGAAGTCGGGTGGCGGGGTAGCGGGGCGAACCTGCTGGGTCTGGGGTACGTACACGCCCGCGGCATCACCCGTGTAGAGGTCCCCGGTCTGGGAATCAAGCAGACCGATGTGGTGCGAGGCATGACCGGGGTTGTGGAATGCTTCCAGTCGACGTCCGCCTCCGAGATCGACCTCGCCAACGTCGGCAAGCGCAGTGATCCGATCCGCTGGGGTAGCAAGGAGCTCGCCGAAGAGACGATCCATGTCGTCGCCGAACACCTGTCGAGCGCTCGCGACAAGCCTCGCAGGGTCCGCTAGGTGACGGGCCCCACGCTCATGAACCACGATCGTGGCTTCGGGGAATGCTGAGGCCAGGTCGCCCACGCCCCCTGCATGGTCCAGATGGATGTGGGTGACGACGATCGTGGCGAGGTCGGAACTACCGATGCCGAGCCCTGCCAGCTCCTCTACGACGATAGGCGCGGAGAGGGCCGACCCTGTCTCGACCAAGCACGGTCGGCTGCTGCGAATGAGATAGCTGGACGTGATGCTCTCGTACCCACCCATGCGCGTATCGATCAGGAAGACGTCATCACCCAGGCTCCTGACGTGTGCTGGGTCGGTCGGTGCGCCCTCACGGTGATCCACAGGCGCATTGTTCACGGTGAATCTGCCTCACAGCAAGGCATGCGAGATGGCCTGCCGTCCAAGCCCGCCGCATCCTGTTCCGATGAGCGACAGCCCGGTGAACGCAGCGGTGCCAGCAGCGCAGCATCCCCCGCAGTCTCCGCAGCCTCCGACCGTGGCGGCCAACGAGGTCCGACTCGTCGGCCGCCTCGGGGCCAGGGTCGTCGTCCGGGACCTGCCCAGCGGAGACCAGCTGACCGAGTTCTCCGTCGTCGTGAGCCGTGAGGCGTCCGGCCGAGCTCGGAAGGTCGACGCGGTTCCCTGTCAGTCCATCCTGCCCGAGGTCCGAGCCGAGATTCACTGCCTGCCGCAGGGATCGTGGGTCGAGATCCGCGGGCAGCTCCGGCGCAGGTTCTGGCGCGGATCCCAGGGCCTAGGTAGTGCCCTCGCGGTTGAGGCCAGCCATGTGGCCCTGGTAGCCGCCTCGTGACCATGCCCGGACCGACCGCCACCTTGGGCGCGCAGCTGTCGAGCAGGCCGGTCGCAGGCGTAACGCGGCGTCGATGTTGCCGGCCTCTCGGCGCTGGTCAGCGCCGACCCGTGGGAGAATCACGTGTGGCTTCGCCCGTTCCAGGCCCTGATGGCATCGACGCTCCAGGTGGCGAGCCATCGGGCACCCCGTACGAGTGGTACCACCGTGCCATGGGGCTGCTCGGAACCGGAAACCCCGAGGCCGCCCTTCTTCTGCTGGACCGCCTGCTCATCACCGACCCTGACTCGCTGTCGGTTCGGGAGGCGTATGCGCGGGCCCTGTTTGATGCTCGTCGATACGAGCATGCCGCCGTGGCGTTCGAGAGCATCCTGGAACGAGCGCCCGATGACGACTACGCCCACTTTGGGCTCGGGATGTGCCTATGGCGCCAGCAGCGCTTCCAGCGGGCCCGGGACGAACTGGCAATGGCGTTCGTCATGCGGCCGCATCGTGCCGAGTACGCACGGGCACTTGCACAGGTGAAGGCGACCTTGCGGGCACGCTCCGTCAGCATGCTTCCGCCTGACGGCCCCGGAGCACGGGCGGAAGGCTCGCAGTGATGGGCGAACCGGCCGGAGGTCACGATGTCCTGCTCCTCGATCTCGACGGGGTCGTGTACGTGGGCGAGGATCCGGTGCCCTGGGCGGTCGAGTCGATCACTTCTGCATTGGCGCAGGGCATCCGCGTTGCGTACGTGACGAACAATGCGTCGCGTCCCCCGGGTCAGGTCGCTGCGCATCTGCGCTCGCTCGGGGTCCCGGCGACGGGCGAGGATGTCATCACGTCCTCGATGGCCGGTGCAGCGCTGATGGCTGATCGGGTGCCCGGTGGTCGAGTGCTCGCCGTGGGTGGCGAGGGAGTGGCATCGGCGCTCCGCGAGCGCGGCCTCACGCCGGTTTCTTCATATGACGAGCACACCGCTGGCGTCATGCAGGGCTACGGCCCTGATGTCGGCTGGCGTGAACTCGCAGAGGCGACCTATGCGGTTCGAGCCGGCCTGCCGTGGGTCGCCACGAATCTGGATCGGACGTTGCCGACCCCTCGTGGGCCAGCCCCTGGCAATGGCTCGCTGGTCGACCTTGTCGCGATCGTGTCCGGTCGTCGACCTGACGTTGTCGCCGGCAAGCCGGAGCCGGCCCTGCTCCAGGAGGCGCTTCGGCGCACCGGAGCACAGCGGCCGCTCGTCATCGGCGATCGACTTGATACCGACATCGCCGCCGGCCATCGACTCGGCCTGCCGACGCTGCTGGTCCTCACCGGCATCAGCAGCGAGGCGGACGCGATTGCCGCCGGTCCAGGCTGGCGACCCGACTACGTGGCGGAGGACCTGCGCTGCCTGATGCCCGGCCGCGCATGGCGCACGCTGGCCGCCGAGGCAGGGTAGCGTGCACGCTGGCGGGCGGGCTCCGGACCGTCGCCTCCAGGACGCCATGCCCCAGCACGATGTACTCCCAGAGGACGTACTCCCAGAGGACGTGCTCCCCCACGATGGACCCCGGATCCAGGCACCACGTATCGAGGATGGAAGGTGACGCGATGCTTGAAGACCTACGAGGCTATGTCCAGGTGGCCACGGGACTGACCGAGGTCACCACGGCCAAGGCGAGGCAGATCGTGTCGTCCCTGCTGACGCAGGGATTTGCACTGTCGACCAAGGGGCCGGAGCTCATCGGCCAGGTGCAGCAGATGGCCGACGATCTGCTGTCGACGGGGCGGGACAACCGGGAGGTGCTGATCGGCCTGATCCGAACGGAGGTCGATCGAACGGTTGGGCGAATGGGATTCGTTCGTGAGGACGAACTGGCCGCCGTGCGACGGCAGGTGCAGCGCCTGGAGGAAGCGTTGCGGACGCTCGAGTCCGAGTCGAAGGGTGCTGATCGACCTGGACAGACCGTGCCGGCAGCAGGCAAGGCGGGCGAAGCCGCCGTCGATGGGGACGCGCCGAAGCCGCGCAAGAAGAAGGTTCTCGTGGATCCCCAGGAGCAGTCGTGAGCCAGGATGCGATGGAGACAGGTGCTCGTGACGAAGCCGTGGAGGCAAGCGCATCGGCCGAGGCCCCGAGTCCCCAAGGGCTGGATGACGACGGGGTCGGCTCGGATGATGGCACGCTGATCCTCCGGCAGGAGGGCATGGACATGGTCCTTCCGGTATGGGAGCCGACCGGCGATCCTGAAGTCGACGCGGCACTGGACGAGCTGGCAGGTCTGGATGATCTCCCGGCAGCCGAGCACGCCGGAGTCTTTGACTCCGTTCATCGTCGACTCCATGGCCGGCTCTCGGGCCTGGCATCTGGCGCGTAGCGAGGACCCTCGCCATGCCCCGTCGACGCCTTGACGCCGAGCTGGCTCGACGCGGGCTGGCGCGATCCCGTGAGCACGCCCAGGTCCTCATCGCGTCCGGCTCCGTGGTCGTGAAGGGCGTGCGTGCCGCGAAGCCTGCGACCTGGGTCGATGATGCCGATCGCATCGAGGTCAGCGAGCAGGCGGGCGGGTATGTCTCTCGTGGCGCCCACAAGCTCGTCGGAGCGCTGGACTGCTTCTCGGGGCTCGGCATTGCCGGCCGAACGGCCCTGGATGCAGGCGCATCGACGGGCGGCTTCACCGAGGTCCTGCTCGAGCGCGGGGCGGCTGGCGTGCTGGCAGTAGATGTCGGATACGGGCAGCTGGCCTGGTCGCTCCGGCAGGACAGCAGGGTGACGCCGATGGAGCGCACGAACGTTCGGTACCTGCAGCCAGGGGTGCTCGCTCGGATGCCTGATCTGGTCGTGGCAGACCTGTCCTTCATCTCCCTGGTGACGGTGCTGCCGGCACTGGTCGAATGCTCGGGCCCGGAGGCAGACCTCCTGCTCCTGGTGAAGCCGCAGTTCGAGGTGGGCCGAGATCGGGTCGGAGACGGGGTCATTCGCGACCCCGCTCTTCGGGCGGCATCCGTGCGCCGGGTTGCCGTGGTCGCGATGGGCATGGGACTGCATGTCCACGGAGTCGTGGCGAGCTGCCTGCCGGGTCCCAGCGGGAATGTGGAGTACTTCATCTGGCTGGCCAAGGAGCAGGCCGAGCACCGTGGCGTTGCTGCGTGTCTGGCCGGGGAGCCGGCCGCGGTGGCCGCTACGCTCGACCGGGCGATCGAAGCTGCCGTGCTCGAGGGACCTGCATGAGCACCGCCGGGCCGCGGCGAGTCTTGCTGGTCGTGAACACGCGACGACCGGACGCCTGCGCTATAGGCGAGCGAGTGGCCTTGGAGCTTGCCGAGCGCGGGTTCACCGCCGTGGTCGCGACTGATGACGTCGAGCAGTGGAAGGGCTCTGGGAGTCCACTGGTCGAGCATGTCGAGCCTGATGAGCATGCGGCCGACGGCTGCTACGCCGTCATCGTCCTGGGCGGCGACGGAACCATCCTTCGTGCAGCGGAGCGCGCCCGGGCCTCGGGTACGCCCCTCATCGGGGTGAACCTCGGCCATGTGGGCTTCCTGGCCGAGGCCGAGTCGGAGGATGTCGGGGATGTCGTCGATGCTGTCGTCAAGGGCCGATGGCACGTGGAGGAGCGACTGGCACTGGATGTTCGCGTCCTCGACGCGGGTAGCGATGCCAGCCGGACCTGGGCGCTCAATGAGGTGAGCATCGAGAAGCGCGCTCGCGAGCGCATGATCGAGGTCGTGGTGGAGATCGACGGGCGTCCGCTGTCCAGATGGGGCTGCGATGGGGTGGTTGCGGCAACCCCGACCGGCTCGACGGCGTACGCATTCTCAGCGGGCGGGCCGATCGTGTGGCCGGAGGTGGCGGCACTGCTCGTCGTGCCCCTCAGCGCGCATGCCCTGTTCGCCCGGCCGATGGTCGTGGCTCCGACGAGCGTGGTCGCATTCGAACTGGATCGGAATTCCGATGCCGTTCTCTCCGCGGACGGGCGCCGCATGGTTGAGGTTCCAGGCGGGTCTCGAATCGAGGTCCGTGCGGATCCGCGGCCGGTGCGCCTGGCCAGGCTTGTCGATGCGCCCTTCACTGATCGCCTCGTCGCCAAGTTCGACCTGCCCGTCGAGGGCTGGCGGGGCGGGAGCCGCCGGTGATCTCGATGCTGCGCATTCGGGGCCTTGGCGTCATTGATGAGGCCCTGATCCCTCTCGACGCCGGCTTGACTGTCCTGACGGGCGAGACGGGCGCGGGCAAGACCATGGTCCTCACTGGCCTGTCGCTCCTGGCCGGGGCCAAGTCCGATGCGTCCATGGTGCGCCAGGGGAGCCAGTCGGCGTCGGTCGACGGCGAATGGCTACTCCAGGCAGGCGTGCACGCCGACCTGCTGGAGCGACTGGCGGACGCTGGCGCCGAGGTGGAGCTCGAGAGCGGATCTGCCCAGCTACTCATGTCGAGGGTCGTGGCGAGCGAGGGCCGCAGCCGGGCGTTCGCAGGGGGCAGGTCGGTTCCGGCGAGCGTGCTGCAGGAGGCCGCTGCCGACCTGATCGCCGTCCACGGTCAGGCGGACCAGATGAGGCTTCGTCAGGCCGACCGCCAGCGGACCATCCTGGATCGCTTCGGGGGCCAGGCGACCGAGCACGCAGGAGAGGAGTACCGCAGGGCCTTCGCTGCCTGGCGGAACGCGTCCAGGGAACTGAGGGAGCTGATCGCCTCGCGCGAGGCGCGCCTACGAGAAGCAGCCATCCTCAGGGCGGGTATCGAGGACATCGAGTCGGCAGCGCCGCAGCCCGGAGAGGACGTGGAGCTCGAGCGCCAGGCGGCCAGGCTTGCCCATGCCGGCAGCCTCGTCGCCGACGTCATGCAGGCGCATGACGCGCTCGTCGGCGGGGAGGGGGATGCTGCAGGCCAGGGGCTGGACGCAATGGCTGCCCTGGCCGCGGCGAGTCGTGCCCTCGACCGCGCCGCCGCCATCGATGCGACCCTGTCGGCAGAGCAGGCACGATTGCGGGAGGTCGCCAGCCTGATCAGCGATGTCGCCGTCGAGCTGTCGTCCTATGCCGACGGGATCGACGCCGATCCCAGGCAGCAGGCATGGGTCGAGGAGCGACGCAGTGCGCTGTCAGCTCTTCGCCGCAGGTATGGCGGGTCGATCGACGATGTCCTCGCGTGGCTCGCGCAGGCTCGGCAAGCCGTGGACTCCATTGCCGGAGACGATGAGCGCATTGATGCACTCACGGCATCCATGGTTGGCCTGGAGGACGCGCTCAGGACTCGGGCCACCGAGCTGACGGGCCTGCGCGGCCAGGCCGCTTCCCGCCTGTCTGCCCGCGTGACCGAGGAGCTCGCCGCGCTCGCGATGCCCGACGCGGTCTTCACAGTCGAGATGCGCACGAGCACTGACATCACGGATTTCACCGCGGCCGGCGCCGATGAGGTGACGTTCCTGCTGGAGCCGCACCCTGGCGGCGGTGCTCGACCAGTGGGGCGCGGCGCGTCCGGGGGTGAGCTGTCACGGGTCATGCTCGCAATCGAGGTAGCGCTGGCGGGGGCCGATCCCGTCCCGACCTTTGTGTTCGACGAGGTCGATGCCGGGGTCGGCGGCCGGGCCGCTGTCGAGGTGGGCAGGCGCCTGGCACGCCTGGCGCGTACGTCACAGGTGCTGGTCGTGACGCACCTGCCGCAGGTGGCCGCATTCGCGGATCGGCATGTGGTGGTGACCAAGGACGCCGGCGGGCTGGTGACCGCATCATCCGTGCGGGTGGTCGATGGCCAGGATCGAGTGGCTGAGCTCGTTCGGATGCTCTCCGGACTCGAGGGATCGCAGGCCGGCGCTGCCCACGCCGAGGAACTCCTTGCGCTTGCGTCCAGGGAACGAGGCGGCTGACCCGGCCACGCTGCTGGTGCCGCCAGGCATGGCCCGGCCATGAGATCGCAGGGCGAGCGACACGCAGGCCGACGAGCTCATGTGGGCGCCGCGTCGAGTGTCGGGCGCCGTCGCTGTTACCCTGACACTCCGTGACCACGGGCCGCCAGACCAAGCACGTCTTCGTGACCGGAGGCGTCGCCTCCTCTCTCGGCAAGGGGCTGACCGCGTCCAGCCTGGGCAACCTGCTCGCCTCACGAGGCCTGCGCGTGACGATGCAGAAGCTCGACCCCTACCTCAATGTCGATCCCGGCACGATGAATCCCTTCCAGCACGGCGAGGTGTTCGTCACGGACGATGGCGCGGAGACCGACCTCGACATCGGCCACTACGAGAGATTCCTGGACACGGACCTGCATGGCTCCGCCAACGTCACGACCGGGCAGGTCTACTCGACCGTGATCTCCAAGGAGCGGCGCGGCGAGTACCTCGGCGACACCGTGCAGGTCATCCCGCACATCACCAACGAGATCAAGTCCAGGATCCGTCGGATGTCGGGCCCCGAGGTCGACGTGGTGATCACCGAGGTCGGGGGAACGGTCGGCGACATCGAGTCCCTTCCGTTCCTGGAGGCGGTCCGTCAGGTGCGACATGAGGTCGGGCGCGACAACGTCTTCTTCCTGCATGTCTCCCTGCTCCCGTACATCGGGCCGTCAGGGGAGCTGAAGACCAAGCCGACCCAGCATTCGGTCGCCTCCTTGCGGAACATCGGCATCCAGCCGGATGCGATCGTCCTGCGAGCTGACCGCCCGGTGCCTTCAGCGATCAAGCGGAAGATCTCGCTGATGTGCGATGTCGACGAGGACGCGGTGGTGGCTGCCGTGGATGCCGTCAGCATCTATGACATTCCGAAGGTCCTGCACGCCGAGGGCCTCGATGCCTACGTGGTGCGGCGCCTCGACCTGCCCTTCCGCGACGTGGACTGGACGCGCTGGGATGACCTGCTTCGCCGGGTCCACCGTCCGGCGCACCAGGTGACCGTCGGGCTCGTCGGCAAGTACATCGACCTGCCGGATGCGTATCTGTCCGTGACCGAGGCGCTGCGCGCGGGTGGGTTCCACAACGACTGCAAGGTCGAGATCCGCTGGGTCACCAGTGATGACTGCGCGACGATGGAAGGCGCGCGATCGCACCTCGCCGACGTCGATGCCATCTGCGTCCCCGGTGGATTCGGGGTCAGGGGGATCGAGGGCAAGCTCGGTGCGCTGAGGTTCGCGCGCGAGACTGGCACTCCGGTCCTCGGGCTGTGCCTGGGCCTGCAGTGCATGGTGATCGAGTACGCCCGCAACGTGGCCGGGCTCGCTGGCGCGAACTCGCTGGAGTTCGACGAGACCACGCCGCATCCCGTGGTGGCCACCATGGCGGATCAGCGCGATGTCGTATCCGGCGAGCGAGATATGGGCGGCACCATGCGCCTGGGCCTGTACCCGGCCAAGCTGCAGGAAGGCTCTCAGGTGGCCCGCGCCTACGGCCTTCCATACGTCGACGAGCGACATCGGCACCGCTACGAGGTGAACAATGCCTATCGTTCTAGGCTCGAGGACGCCGGCCTGGTGATCTCCGGGACATCGCCGGATGGTCGACTCGTCGAGTTCGTCGAGCTTCCGGCCGCGGTGCATCCGTTCTTTGTCGCCACCCAGGCCCACCCTGAGTTCCGCTCGCGGCCGACCCGCGCCCATCCGCTCTTCGTCGGGCTCATTCGAGCGGCCCTAGACCGGGCCCGCTCCCGCTCGATGGCAGGCGCGCAATCGTGATGGCGCGGATTCGCGCATGACCGATGACGAGCGGTGGCTCGGCCCGATTCGCGACACGCCGGAGCAGCGACCGGTACTCGGAACCCAGGATCGGTTCGCCGGCCGCATCTGGTCCGTTCGGACGGATACGGTCGCATTTGATCATCAGGTCGTGCAGCGTGATGTGCTCACCCACCTGGGGGCGGTTGCCGTGCTCGCCCTCGATGATCGCGAGCAGGTCCTGCTGATCCGGCAGTACCGGCACCCGGTGGCGATGGCGCTGTTTGAGCCACCAGCGGGCCTGCTGGACGTCGCCGGAGAGGCCGCACATCGGACGGCTGCTCGTGAGCTGGCCGAGGAGGCCGGCTACCAGGCCCGCGACTGGCACGTGCTGGTAGACCTGCTCAACTCGCCCGGAGGATCGAGCGAGGCGATCCGTATCTACCTCGCTCGGGGCCTGTCGAGACTGGCGCATGGCAGGCCACATACGGGCGAGGCCGAGGAGTCCCATCTGCCATGGGCCTGGGTCCCGCTGGACCAGGCTCGGGATCTCGTCCTGAACGGGCAGATCGGCTGCGTGAGCGCCGTTGCGGGGATCCTGGCCGCATGGGCAGCGCGCCAGGCTGGCTGGGGCAGCCTGCGGCCGGTCGATGCACCCTGGCCCGCACGTGAGGTGATCGCGGCCTCCGGTCGGCTGCAGTCCCCGCGGAGTGCCCGGTGAGGGCAGACGCGACGTGCTGGACGCAGCACAATGGCCTTGGCAGAGGATCTGCGCAGCAAGGGAGAGGGACGTCATGAGGGTCGGGATTCCGCGCGAGATCAAGAATCACGAGTATCGGGTCGCCATCACTCCGGCGGGGGTGCATGAGCTCGTCGCCCACGGCCACGACGTGGTCATCGAGCGGGAGGCTGGCGTCGGGTCGTCCATCCCGGATACCGACTTCGTTGCCGCGGGGGCCCGGATCCTGTCGACCGCTGACGACGTCTGGGCTGATGCGGACCTCATCCTGAAGGTCAAGGAGCCAATCGCCGAGGAGTACCACCGCATCAGGAAGGGGCAGGTCCTGTTCACGTACCTGCACCTAGCGGCCTCGCGCGAGTGCACCCAGGCCCTGATCGACTCCGGAGCCACCGCGGTCGCCTACGAGACCGTCGAGCTGCCGGACCACTCGCTGCCACTGCTCGCGCCCATGTCCGAGGTCGCCGGGAGGCTCGCGCCGCAGGTCGGGGCCCAGGCACTCATGCGGGCCAATGGCGGCCGAGGGGTCCTGATGGGCGGAGTCTCGGGAACCTATGCCGCCAAGGTGGTGGTCATCGGGGCTGGGGTGTCCGGCATGAACGCGGCCGCCATCGCGCTCGGCATGCAGGCCGAGGTGCTGCTGCTCGATCGCAGCATTGCCAGGCTCCGCCAGGTCGATGCGATCTACCAGGGCCACATGCAGACGATCGCTTCGAATGCCTACGAGATCGAGCGGACGGTCGTCGATGCCGACCTGGTGATCGGAGCGGTCCTGGTGCCAGGCGCCAAGGCACCCAAGCTGGTCAGCAATGACCTGGTCTCGCGGATGAAGCCGGGATCAGTCCTGGTCGATATCGCCATCGATCAGGGCGGGTGCTTCGAGGACTCGCGACCGACGACCCACCAGGACCCGACCTTCCGGGTGCATGAGTCTGTCTTCTACTGCGTTGCCAACATGCCTGGGGCCGTGCCGAACACGTCTACCTACGCCCTGACGAACGTCACCCTGCCGTACGCGCTCGAACTCGCTGACCGGGGGTGGCGAGACGCGATGGTCCAGGATCCCGCACTGGCGCGAGGCCTCAACGTGCACGCCGGCGAGGTCACCTACGGGGCGGTTGCGGATGCCTTCGGGATGCCGAGCATTCGGGTCGAGGAGGTCCTCGCCTGACCGCGATCGACTCGGCTGTCGAGGCCTACCTCGATCACGTCATGATCGAGCGGGGGCTGTCGGGCAACACCGTGGCGGCCTATCGGCGGGATCTCGAGCGCTACGCGCGCTGGTGCCTGGCCCGTGGAATCGCCGACGTCGCGGGAGTGCACCCGACCGACATCGCGGACTTCGCCGCATCGCTGCGGCAGACCGCCGGCCCCCAGCGGCAACTGGCTCCGGCGAGTGCCGCTCGCATGGTGGTCTCGGTGCGGGGCTTTCACCGGTTTGCCCTGCACGAAGGACTTTCGGACGGCGACCCGAGCCGTGAGGTGCAGCCGGCCTCCCCGTCCAAGCGACTGCCGAAGGCCCTGCCGTACGGGGACATCGAGCGGCTGCTGGCGAGCGCAGGCGACGACACCCCGGTCGGACTGCGGGACCACGCCCTGCTGGAGTTCCTCTACGGGACGGGCACCCGCATCTCCGAGGCTGTGGGCCTGGACATCGACGAACTTGACACCGGGAGCCAGTTCGTGACGGTAACCGGCAAGGGGGGTAGGCAGCGTCGGGTGCCGCTCGGCGACTTCGCGTTGCGGGCCTTGGACTCCTACCTCGTTCGGGGCCGTCCGGCGCTGATCTCGGCGGGCTCCCGGTCGGCTGGCAGCCAGGCACCTCGATCGAACCACCGCGTCTTCGTCAACGCCAGGGGAGGGCCGATGAGCCGGCAGAGCGCGTGGGGCGTCCTGCAGCGCGCTGCTGGTCGGGCAGGGCTCGAGGGAGTCAGCCCGCACACGCTTCGCCACAGCTACGCGACGCACCTGATCGAGCGCGGAGCCGACGTGCGAGTCGTCCAGGAGCTGCTTGGTCATGCCTCGGTGACGACAACGCAGATCTACACCCTGGTAACCGTCGACACCCTTCGCGAGGTCTACGCGACCAGTCACCCGAGAGCACGGTGACGGCCCGCGCGTTCCGACTGGCAGCCTCGACGATGGCCGTGTTGCTGCTCCTGTCGGGCTGCCTTGCTGAGCCCGGTCACGCGAAGATGAGCGGCGACGTGCGCGCGAAAGGCCAACCGCAGCCGCGACCGCAATCGCAGCCGCATCGAGCCACCCGGCAATCCTGGGCAGGCCCCTTCGTGATCGCGCGCACCAGAAGCGGGACTGCCGTCCGCGCATGGCGCGTAGGCCCGGCTGACGCCGAGGTCCGGCTCGTGGTCATCGGGCAGATCCACGGAAACGAGCCGGCTGGGGTCAGGGTGGTCGACGCCCTCATGGCGCCGGGCTCGCCATTGGATGAGGTCGTCTCGACAGGTGCGCCGGTCGAGGCCGCTGCCCGCACCAGAGTGGCCGTCTGGCTGATCCGATCGCTCAATCCTGATGGCGCACGGCGTGGCCGGCGAGTCAACGCCCGAGGCGTGGACCTGAACCGGAACTTCCCGGCTGCCTGGGCCAGGCAGGGCGAAGGGACCACCCAGTGGTCTGGCCCGACTGCCTCCAGCGAGCCGGAGGTGATCGGCGTGATGGCCTCCCTTGCCAAGATCCGGCCCCACGCCGTGCTGGTGATGCATCAGGACTACGCGGTCGTGGACACCAGCCACCCCCGGAGCAGGCGGGCCGGCAGGGTGCTCGCGGCGTGGCTTGGCCTGCCTGCCCGACCGGTGGGCTGCGCAGGTCCATGTCACGGCACCCTGACCCAGTGGGCAGACCAGGCGCTGGGGGCCATCGCCCTGACCATCGAGCTGCCTGCGGTGGTGCGCCGTGCCGACGTGCTGCGGGATGCGGCCGCGATCGCCAGACTCTCCTCCTGGCTCGGCACCGGCCAAGGCCGTTAGGCTTCACCCGTGGACGTCGACGAGGGCAGCGCCAGCCAGTCGGTCCGCGATATCCCCGAGCCGCCACCGCTATCCGGGCACGGCCCGGCTCGCGTCATGGCGATGGCAAATCAGAAGGGCGGGGTCGGCAAGACGACCTCAACCGTGAGCCTGGGCGCTGCGATCGCCGGCTACGGCCGCAGGGTCCTGCTGGTCGACTTCGACCCGCAGGGAGCCCTTTCGATCGCCTTGGGCATCAACCCGATGGAGCTTGACCTGACCGTCTACGACCTGCTGACGAAGCCGGACTGCCACGTCGGGGACGTGATCATCTCGACCAGCGTGCCGGGGATGGACCTCCTGCCGAGCAACACGTACCTGTCGGCAGCGGAGCTTCAGCTGGTCAGCGAGGTTGGCCGCGAGTTCGCCCTGAGCCGAGCCCTGGAGCCGGTGCTCCCCGAGTATGACGTCATCCTGATCGACTGCCAGCCCTCGCTCGGCCTGCTAACCGTCAACGCCCTGACCGCCAGCAGCGACGTGATCGTCCCGATGGAGTGCGAGTACTTCGCCCTGCGCGGGGTGGCGCTGCTGATGGACACCATCGAGAAGGTCCGGCAGCGGCTGAATGCCGACCTGCGAGTCCTCGGGGTCCTGGCCACGATGTACGACCCCAGGACGCTGCACAGCAGGGAGGTGCTGGCGACGGTCCGCCAGGCGTTCGGCGACACGGTCTTCAGCACGGTGATCAACCGGACGGTCAAGTTCCCTGATGCGGCCGTGGCGGGTGAGCCCATAACCGTCTTCGCTCCAGGCAGCATGGGTGCCAATGCCTATGAGCGGCTCGCTCGCGAGGTGCTGGCGCGGTGAACCCGCCAGCAGCAGTCGCGGCCGATGACCAGGTCGCGGCCCGTGGTGCCGCGGATGGCTTCTCCGTACGGGTC
The DNA here is from genome assembly GCA_018970025.1 of Actinomycetales bacterium. Taxonomy (GTDB): domain Bacteria; phylum Actinomycetota; class Actinomycetes; order S36-B12; family S36-B12; genus REEB460. The sequence continues at coordinate 14,973 of JAGWXF010000001.1, forward strand.
GGCGAGTTCGAGGGACCGTTCGACCTGCTGCTGTCGCTCATCTCCAAGCACAAGCTCGAGGTCACCGAGCTTGCCCTGCACCTGGTCACCGACGAGTTCATCGGGTACATCCGAGCCAAGGGCTCGGACTGGGACCTGGACGAGGCGAGCAGCTTCCTGGTGGTCGCGGCTACCCTGCTCGATCTCAAGGCCGCCCGCCTGCTACCCAGCGGTGAGGTGGAGGACGAGGACGACCTGGCCCTGCTCGAAGCCCGTGACCTCCTCTTCGCCAGGCTGCTGCAATACCGAGCGTTCAAGGAGGTCGCTGCGATCCTGTCGACCAGGATGACGCAGGCCAGCCGGCAGGTGCCGCGCTCGGTCGGCCTCGAGCCCCATTTCGCGGCGCTGCTGCCCGAGGTGCTCATCGGCCTGAGCCCGGAGCAGTTCGCCGCGATGGCGGCACGGGCCCTCGCCCCGAAGCCCGCTCCGGAAGTCTCCGTCGCACATGTGCACGTTCAGCGGGTGAGCGTCCGCGAGCAGGCCTCCATCATCGTCGACCGTCTCCGCAGGCAGCGCACCTCGACGTTTCGCGCGCTGATCTCCGACTGCGATACGACCCTGCTCGTCGTCGGGCGCTTCCTTGCGCTGCTGGAGCTGTATCGGGAGGCCATGGTCGCGTTCGAGCAGATCACCCCCCTGGGCGACCTGACCATTCGCTGGACGGGCACCGACGAGGGGGAGGTCGAGGTCACCGGCGAGTTCGATGTCGAGCGGGATATCGACCGGGAAGCCAGCCAGGAGCAGGCACTGGACTCGCCAGGGGACCAGGACGATGCTGCACTCGCAGTCGGGCAAGGGGTCGGGTCCGCGGTCGAGGTCGAGGACGGTTCGCAGGACCCAAGGAGCCAGGTGGATGAGTGACGACGATGGCACACGCGAGTTCAGCGAGGAGTCGATGACCGAGCAGGAGGCACCAGACGATGGCGAGCTGGGAGCGCCCAGCCTGCAGGCCGCGATCGAGGCACTGCTGATGCTGGCTGATGAGCCGATGTCGACCGTCGCGCTCGCGCAGGCCACCCGGCAGCCGATCGCGCAGGTCGAGTCGACCCTGCGCGAGCTGGCTGATCAGTATCAGGCACAGGTGCGTGGATTCGACCTTCGTGAAGTCGCCGGCGGCTGGCGCTACTACACCCGCCTCGAGTGCGCGCCGCTTATCGAGCGCTGGGTGCTGGACGGGCAGCAGGCCCGGCTCACCCAGGCATCCCTGGAGACCCTGGCCGTCATCGCGTACCTGCAGCCGGTCACGCGTGGCCGGGTCGGGGCGGTGCGCGGCGTGAACGTCGATGGCGTCATCCGGACGCTGACGACCCGCGGGCTGATCGAGGAGGCCGGTCATGACCCGGAATCCGGTGCGCTCCTGTACCGGACGACGTCCACCTTCCTGGAGCGCATCGGCGTGGCAAGCCTGGATGAGCTCCCGCCCCTGGCTGAGCACCTGCCGGACCTGGCGGACCTGGACGAGGTGCTGGACTCTGTCGCCACCGGAGAGTAAGGGTGGGCCCGCCTGAGCCCGACTCGGGCAGCCTGATCAGACTGCAGAAGGTCCTGGCACAGGCAGGCGTGGGCAGTCGCCGCGCCTGCGAGCTGCTGATCGCCGAGGGCAGGGTCGAGGTCGACGGAGCCGTCGTCAGCGGTCAGGGCATGCGGATCGATCCATCATCGGCTGTGGTCCGGGTCGACGGCAGGCGGGTTGCCACCGCACCCGGGGTGGTCGTGCTTGCCCTGAACAAGCCGCGGGGGGTCGTCACCACGATGAGCGATGAGCAGGGCCGACCCTGCGTGGGCGACCTGCTCCGGGATCGCGACGTGCGGCTGTTCCATGTCGGCCGGCTCGATGCCGACACCAGTGGGCTGCTGCTCCTCACCAATGACGGGGAGCTTGCCCACCGACTCGGGCACCCATCCCATGCGGTGGCCAAGACGTACCTGGCGACGGTGGATGGCCGGATGAGCCAGGATGCAGCCCGGCTGCTGCGCCAGGGAATCGAGCTTGACGACGGACCGGCCGCCTGCGACGAGGTCCGGGTTCGACAGGCACTGCCCAGGCGCACGCTGGTCGAGCTCGTCATCCACGAGGGACGCAATCGGATCGTTCGCCGGATGCTCAGCGCGGTCGGCCACCCCGTCGTCGAGCTGGTGCGGACGAGGATCGGGCCCGTCCATCTCGGCAGTCAGCGGCCGGGGGCGATCCGGCAGGTGCAGGGCGAGGAGCTGGCGGCCCTCTACGACGCTGTCGGCCTGTAGGGCAGCGGAGATGCATCCCGCTCGCCCGCCCGTGTCGCAGTAGCCTGTGCCGGTGCGTGCGATCCGCGGTGCTACCTGCCTGGAGCAGGACGATGCGGCGCTGATGCGCGAGGCTGTCTCGGAGCTCCTCCAAGCCATGCTCGAGCGCAATGGCATCACGACCGATGATGTGGTCAGCGTGCTGTTCACGGCTACCGCGGACCTCGTCAGCGCATTCCCCGCGGCGGGGGCCAGGGAGTGCGGGTTCAGCGACGTCCCGCTGATCTGCGCCCAGGAGATCGATGTCGCGGGCGCGCTGCCACGGGTCGTGCGGGTGATGATGCACGTCGATCTCGACTGGCCGCGGACGGACGTGCGGCATGTCTACCTCAGGGGGGCCGAGGCCCTCCGGCAAGACCTCCCGCAATGACCGGACCATTGCGCACGGCTGTCGAGGGCCCGGTACTCGTCGTCGGCACGGGACTCATCGGGACGTCCATCGCACTGTCCCTGCGTCGGGCCGGCGTCGAGGTGCTCCTCGATGACGTCGATCCGGCGGCTCTGCGCACGGCGGTCGAGATGGGGGCCGGCCGTGCGCTGGACTCGACACAGCAGCCAGCGCACACGGAGCCGGGCGCCCGGTCGACGGCTGGCTTGCCGCAGCCGATGATCGTCCTGGTCGCGGTGCCCCCGCTCGCGGCGGCGGAGGCTGTGGCGCGGGCCTGCGAGCGATACCCCGATGCCACCATCACGGACGTGTCATCGGTGAAGGCACCGGTCCTGGAGGCTGCGGCGCAGCGAGGGGCGGACATGGCGCGGGTCGTGGGTGGCCATCCGATGGCCGGGCGTGAGGTCTCCGGCGCTGCCGGGGCCAGGGCCGACCTGCTGGATGATCGCTGGTGGATCCTCACCCCTTGCCCCACGACGCAGCCCGCCCGGGTGGATGCCGTCCGACGACTGGTGCAGACCTGCGGCGCGGTCGCGGCTGAGCTGAGCCCGCAGGAGCACGACCGAGCAGTGGCACTTGTCTCGCACGCCCCGCAGGTCCTATCGAGCGTCCTTGCCGGCGAGCTGCTGCGCGCACGGCCTGCATACGTCCAGATCGCAGGCCAGGGGCTGCGTGACATGACCCGCATCGCCGGGTCGAGCAGTGCACTGTGGACTGAGATCCTCGCGGCGAATGCCGAGCCGGTGGTCGAGGTGCTCTCCGGGGTCATGGAGCGCCTCGGTCGGGCACTGGAGGACCTGCGGTCGGTCGTCGACGGCCAGGCTGGGGCGATCGACGGCCTGACCCAGGCGCTGGTCGATGGTGCGCAGGGGCGCGCGCTCATCCCGGGCAAGCACGGCGCAGCACCGCTCGACTACGCCGAGGTGGCCGTCATGGTCGCCGACCGGCCCGGGGAGCTCGCCCGGCTGTTCGTTGCTGCCGGCGAGGCCGGCATCAACCTCGAGGATGTCCGCATCGAGCACGTGCTGGGTCGCCCGAGCGGCCTGGTGGAGCTGTCCGTCCGGCCCGCCGCGACGGAGCCGCTGATCACGGCATTGCGCGCGCGAGGGTTCGACGTCCGCGGCTGGCGCTGAGCATGGCCGTCTCCCGACGGGCATAGGGTGACGGCGTGACCGCACCCCTGGTAATCGCCGTCGACGGACCGGCCGGATCGGGGAAGTCGAGCGTCTGCCGTGGCGTTGCGAGCCGACTGGAATGGCGCTACCTCGACACGGGCGCCATGTACCGGGCCATGACCTGGGCGGTGCTGCGCGCCGGGATCCCGAGCGACGATGCGGCTGCGGTCGCCGCGTTCGCGCATCAGCCGCGGATCACCAGCGGCACCGATCCCGCCCATCCGACGATCGAGGTCGATGGCCACGACGTCGCGGATGCGATCAGGGGTCCGGAGGTGACCGCGGCGGTGAGCGCCGTGAGCGCCGTCCCCGAGGTACGCGCTCGGCTCGTCGAGCTGCAGCGGGAGCAGGCGGGCAGCGCGATTGCTTCGGGCACCGGGATCATCGTCGAAGGCCGCGATATCGGCACCGTCGTGCTGCCGGACGCCCCTATCAAGGTCTTCCTGACCGCTGATGCCGCCGAGCGGGCACGGCGCCGGGCTGGAGAGCAGCTGGATCGGGCCGGGTCCGTGGCTGACGTCCAGGCCTCGCTGGCAGCCCGCGATGCGCAGGATGCCAGCCGTGCCGCCTCGCCGATGGCGATGGCGGACGATGCGTTGCTCGTCGATACGACGCATGAAGGCCTGCAGGAGGTCATTGACCGCATCTGCACGCTGATCCGGGACGTGGAGGCTCGGAACGTGGAGGGTCCGGGCGGGGGGTTCCTTGAGAAGGCGGACCTGCTCGATCCGGAGTTGGCCGGACCGGACGACATCGGGACATTCGCCGACTCGATCGCTGGTGGTGCTGACGATGGGCAGTTCGATCATGGGGGAGCGGGCGGCGAGAGCGAAGCCGATCTTGCAGCGGCGGTCGCTGCCGCCCGGGCAGAGTTCGGGGACTTCGACCTGGAACTGGAGGAGCTGCGCGAGTCGCAGGGCCACGGACTTCCCGTCCTGGCGATCGTGGGCCGGCCCAACGTCGGCAAGTCGACCCTGGTGAACCGGATCATTGGCCGTCGTGAGGCCGTCGTGGAGGACATCCCGGGCGTGACCCGGGATCGCGTCGCCTACGAGGCGGAGTGGAACGGACGCCGGTTCCAGGTCGTCGACACCGGAGGCTGGGATCGGCGAGCCCGTGGGATGGCCGCGCAGGTGGCATCCCAGGCTGAGCGTGCCATCGCCGAGGCAGATGCAGTCGCCTTCGTCGTGGATGCCAGTGTCGGGGTGACTGACGCGGACGCGGAGGTGGTCAAGGTGCTGCGCAGGTGCGGCAGGCCCGTCGTCCTGATAGCCAACAAGGTCGATGGCCCGGCGGCGGAGCTGGAAGCCGCGTCGCTGTGGTCGCTGGGCCTCGGGGAGCCCCATTGCGTGTCGGCGCTGCATGGCCGTGGCTCGGGCGACCTGCTCGATGTCCTGGTTCAGGTCCTTCCCGAGCACGGCCAGGCGGTCGCCCGGGAGGGCGGGCCGAGCCGGGTTGCGCTGCTCGGCAAGCCGAATGTCGGGAAGTCATCCCTGCTGAACTCCCTTGCCGCTGCCGATCGGGTGGTCGTCGACGCTGTCGCCGGGACGACCGTCGATCCGGTTGACGAGCTGGTCTGGCTGGACGAAGAGTGGTGGTGGTTCGTCGACACGGCAGGGATCCGGCGCCGGGCCAGCCAGGCAAGCGGGCACGAGTACTACGCGACGCTGCGCACCCAGTCCGCGCTCGACCGTGCCCAGGTCGCCATCGTCCTCGTCGATGCGTCCGAGCCGCTGGCCGAGCAGGACGTCCGGATCATCTCGATGGTGATCGAGTCCGGGCGCGCGCTCGTGCTTGCCTTCAACAAGTGGGACCTCACTGACCAGGAGCGACGCGATCGGCTGGAACGAGAGATCAGCCGCGACCTCGTCCAGGTCCCATGGGCGCCCCGGGTGAACATCTCCGCCCGGACCGGGCGCCATGTCGACCGCATCGCGGCGGCCCTGCGGATCTCCCTTGACGGATGGCAGACGCGGGTGTCGACGGGTCGGCTGAACCAGTTCATGGCCGAACTGGCCCAGTCGCATCCGCATCCCCTGCGCGGGGGGCGCCAGTCCAGGATCCTGTTTGCCGCGCAGGTCGCCGTCGGTCCTCCGACCTTCGCCCTGTTCACGACCGGCTTCCTCGAGGCCGGTTACCGCAGGTTCATCGAGCGCCGACTGCGAGAGGAGTTCGGATTCGCGGGCACCCCGATCCGCATCGTGATGCGCGTGCGCGAGAAGCGGTCGCGGCGCTAGCTCCCGGGGCGGGGCGCCCCTGCGCCGCTTGGCCTGGCAGTTCCAATGCCGGTCACCGCCAGTCACCTCGGATGGGCTCAGGTGTGGCCCGGCACAGGGCTCATGTATGTTTGCGCGGGTCGTCGCGCTGGCCGAGGAGCACTCGCAAGGGCGTCGCCACGGGCTGTAGCGCAGTTTGGTAGCGCACTTGACTGGGGGTCAAGGGGTCGTCGGTTCAAATCCGGCCAGCCCGACGGCCGTCTCCCTCGCGGAACACCCCCCGATCCGCTGAGGGGGGCGGCCCCTGAGGGGCCGTCGTTGCCGAGATGCGCCGTCAGGGAGCGTGCGGGTCGACTCGTCGGCGAAGGAGCCTGGGTGCTGATGAAGAGCGTGGTTGCCGCCTGCGCGCTTGCCCTTGCCTGGATGTCGATCGTGTCGGGCCCTGCCCCCGCGGCGCTGGCTGCTTCCCCGGTCCAGGCGTCGCCGGTCCTGTGCAACGAACTGGTCGCCGGCATGACCCGGCGAACGAGCAGTTTCACCCTGTCCTGCCGGGATCGCGTGGACGTCCTGAGCCGGCTCACGTGGACGTCATGGAAGCGGGCGATCGCCCAGGGGCATGGAACCTTCGTCTACACCAGTTGCGATCCGAAGTGCGCGTCGGGTGAGCGCCGCACGACGCACGCATCGGTCCGGCTGTCCCGGCCGGTCAAGAAGGAGGGGGGACGGGCATTCACCAGGGTCCGCGTGACCTATACGGACGCCGTCGGGAACCGGATCGTGAAGGTCTACCGAGCGGTGGGCGTCCGCGGGCGCTAGTGCCGCTGCGCGTCGATGATCCGCTGGGCATGGTCGGGAGCGTAGGTGCTCTGCTCCCGGGGCGGTCGCTGGTAGCCCGCTGACGCAGGCCTGGCCGGAAGGCTCAGCGGAGGCTGGACGACATCACGGTAGGGGACGGTGCTCAGCAGATGGTGCATCATGTTGATGCGAGCCCGCCGCTTGTCGTCGGCTTCCACGATCGTCCAGGGCGCCTCCGGTATGTCCGTGTGAATCAGCATCTCGTCCTTCGCGCGGGAATAGTCCTCCCACCGCTGGATGGACTCCATGTCCATCGGCGACAGCTTCCATCGCCGCATCGGGTCGTCCATCCGAGATCGGAACCGTCGCTCCTGCTCCTCGTCGCTAACGCTGAACCAGTACTTGCGCAGCATGATGCCGTCCTCCACGAGCAGCCGCTCGAAGATCGGGGCCTGGTGCAGGAAGCGCCGGTACTCCTCCGGCGTGCAGAAACCCATCACGCGCTCGACTCCCGCCCGGTTGTACCAGGATCGGTCGAAGAGCCGGATCTCGCCCGCCGCGGGCAGTTCCTCGACGTACCGCTGGAAGTACCACTGGGTGCGCTGGCGGTCACTGGGAGCGGGCAGCGCGACGATGCTGACCACGCGCGGGTTGAGGTACTCGGTGACCCGCTTGATCGCCGACCCCTTGCCGGCAGCATCTCGGCCCTCGAAGATGACCACGAGGCGATGGCCCTCGTGCTTGATCCACTCCTGCATGCTCACCAGCTCGGCCTGCAACCGATACAGCTCCGCCTCGTACAGCGACCGCGGCATGCGCGTGCGCCCAGGTCCTGCTTCCTTGGCATCGGCTGGATGCTTCTTGCCCATGGCATCCCTTCTGGCTGCGCTCGCATGCAGTATGTCGCACCTGCCGAGCCCCGGCTCCGATGTGGGCGCGCCGGGCGTACGACGGGCCTGTCGTGCATTAGCCTGCATGGAGTCTTCCGGAAGGGCGGCGCACATGGTGATCCTTCGACACGTGTTGTTCCCTCGAACCTCCATCGCCCGACCGGCGATGCGCGAGGGCGCGCGGCGTGGTGCTGGAGGCGCGATAGCGGCGGCCTGCGGGATTGCCCTGGCAGCCGGCTTGTCGATCGGCCTGGCCGCCCCGGCGTGGTCAGGCACGGCGAACGTCCCGGTCCCGACGTTCGTGCTGCCGGCATTGCCGAGCACGTGGTCGGCGCTGGGATCCGGAACCCTGAGCTCGCCCGATGCCGCTGGCGGCACGACGGCAATCGCCGGGACCGATGTGAAGGCCCAGATCGGCACGGTCGACTTCACTGGCACCTCCGGTCCCGGGACCTACTCCACCAAGTGGCTCTCCTGCCCCTCGCGTGGGTCCGCTGACGTCAACTGCGCCGATGCGGAGGCCGCTTCAGCGGCCTCCGGCAATCCGAGCGGGGTGGTGCGCACCTACGTCCCCAAGGCTGATGACGTCGGCCGCTACCTGCGGTTCTCGATCACCGTGGCGCCGTCAGGGGCTGCAGACACCTCCCGGACCGTGACCACTGACCCAAGCAAGGACGTCTACGTCCTCGGCCAGACGCCCACCGGCTCGCAGCCGGAGATCAAGTCCGGCCAGGTGCCCGGCGACAACGGCACCGCGGTGCTCAAGAAGTGGACGATCCCGGCGACCTCCAACTTCCGCATCAGGGACGTGGCGGCGTGGGCCTGCACGTCGTCGACAGCTGGCCAGGCGGCGACGAAGGACTTCGCGCTGTCGAGCGCAGGGTGCGCATCGCTGACCGTGTTGACGAGCGTCGCCGGGGTGTCGGACCAGACCGCAATCGTGTTCGCGATCCCAGCCGATGCGACGGGCAAGTACCTGCTGATTGCGGATACCGTCACCATCGCGACAGGCCCGAGCTCGGTCCTGGCCAGTTACGTCGTGCGATCCGCGGCCGTGCCGCTGCGCGGCTCGGCGACGGTCTCGCCCAGCCCGGCTCCCTCCTCATCGCCGGCGTCAACGGCGACGCCGACGCCCGCTCCCAGCCCATCGGGTATCTCGGCGCCAGCCCTGACCGTGGTCGCGGCCCGCAAGGCGCCAGCGGGCAAGCCCTATGCGGTGACGGTCACCGTGACCCCGGCGACCGCGACCGGCACTGCCAACGTCCGTCTGGTGAAGCGCACCCGAAAGGCGAAGACCGTCCAGACCCTGGCAAGTGTCGCTGTCATGAACGGGACCGGCACATCGCAGACCAAGATCAAGGCGCCAGCGGGGAAGTACGCCCTGGTCGTGCAGTTCGTCGACAGCAAGACGGGCAAGACGGCGACGTTCCAGCGCAACGTCAAGGTGACCTGACGGTCACGCTACAGCGCGGTCAGGATCGCAATGACGGCGAAACCTGCGGCCAGGTAGCACATCAGGACCCCGATCGCCGCGACCCGCAGCGGGGCGCGCACCTCGCCTGCGGCGATCCTGCCCGCTCCCCGGATGACGGCCGAGAGCCGGGTGGCGTCCTGCCGGGCATCACCGGATGGATCGCGCTGCGACCAGTAGGCCCGCTCATTGGACATGCCGAGCGCGACGAAGGCAATGCCGAAGATGGCCAGGATGACGGCGATGATGACCAGGACAAGGGTCGCGGTTCCCACGCGTGGGACCTTAGCGGGTCCGGTCTGATGCCGGGAACCGGTACCGTCATCGGGTGGCCCGTGCAGGCGATGCGATCGTGCTGGAAGTCGGCGGCCGCGAGGTTCGCATCAGCAGTCCCGGCAGGCAGGTCTTCCCTGGGCTGGTGAAGGAGGACATCGCTCGCTACTACGCGGCCGTCGCGGACGTGATGATCGAGCATCTGCGGGATCGCCCCACGGCGCTCGAGCGCTGGCCGAACGGCGTGCTGGAGGGCAACGAAGGGTTCTACCACAAGCACCTGCTCCGGGGGATGCCCTCATACGCCGCCGCGACGGAGGTGCACTTCCCGAGCGGCCGGCCTGGATCGATGCTGTGCCCCACCGAGCCGGCCGTCATCGTCTGGGCTGCCCAGATGAACACCATCACCTTCCACCCTTGGCCGTGCACGGCGCCGCAGACCGACCAGCCTGATGAGCTTCGGCTTGACTTCGACCCATCGCCCGGCACTGGATTCGCCGATGCGGTGCGCGCCGCTGAGCTGGCGCGCGAGCTGCTCGCCGGCTGGGGCTGGCCCGTCGGCTGCAAGACCAGCGGAGGCCGTGGCGTGCACGTGTTCGTCCCGATCGAGCCGCGCTGGGGATTCGTCGACGTGCGGCACGCCGCGATCGCCATCGGCCGGGAGCTCGAGCGCCGGGAGCCGTCGCTGGTGACCACCTCCTGGTGGAAGGAGGGCCGCGGCGCGCGGGTATTCGTCGACTTCAACCAGGCTGCGCAGGACCGGACGATCGCAAGCGCATACTCGATCCGGGCCAGGCCGCAGGCAACGGTGTCGATGCCGGTCACCTGGTCGCAGCTGCCGACGGTCGATCCGGGGGAGTTCACGGTGCGAACGGTCCCGCAGCTGATTGCCGACGGACGAGGCGATCCCTGGGATGGCCTGATCATCCGGCCGGAGCGCCGGGCGGACCTCGCCGACGCCCTCAGGCTCTGGGATCGCGATGTTGCCGAGGGCCTGCCGGAGCTGCCGTATCCCCCCGACTTTCCGAAGATGCCGGGGGAGCCGCCGCGGGTCCAGCCCAGTCGAGCAGCTCGTCAATCGGCACCCCGGGCATCACCGGGAACTGGTCGAAGCCGCAGGAGTCCGGGGAGCGATCCGGACGCCATCGGATGAAACCGGCGGTGTGGCGCAGCTGGCCGTCCTGGACCTGATCGAACTCGACCTCTGCCACGCGCACGGGATCCAGTGCCCGCCACGCCTTGCCAGGGCCCCACCGGCTTGCCTGCCCAGGAACGCGATTGCCATCGGGCTGGGTCCACGGATGCCGGGCGTCAGGGCCGAGAGCGAGGCCAGCGAGCTCCGCGGCCAAGGCGCGCCGTCGTTCGGCGGTGAATGCCGACGTGCCGCCCACGTAGTGCAGGCGACCCTGAGCGTCATGCAGGCCCAGGAGCAGGGATCCGACCACCTGCGTGCCGTCCGCCGCCTGCTGCGGGCGCCATCCGGCCACGACGACGTCCGCGGTGCGGCGGTGCTTGATCTTCACCTGGGAGCGCCTGCCTGGCTGGTACGTCCCTTCCAGCGGCTTGACGATCAGCCCGTCGACACCGGCTGCCTCGAACCGGTCGAACCAGGCCATTGCCACGGTCGCGTCACGGGTGCACGGCGTCAGGAGCAGGGGAGGCTCCCAGCTCGCCGCGAGTCCCTCCAGGGCGACCCGGCGCTCGGCAAACGGAGCAGCCAGGAGCACCGCTGCGTCCGGGCGCGGTGCCTGGGCGTCCGGCATGGCGTCCGGCATGGCGTCCGGCATGGCGTCCGGCACGCTCAGCAGGTCGAAGGCCAGGAATGACGCTGGGAGCCTGACTGCCAGGTCGGCAATGGAGCGGGCGGACGATGCGGAGCGCGGACGCAGCCGCCCGGAGAGGGCGGCGAAGTCCAGCCGGCCGTCGACGATGGCCACGATCTCGCCGTCGAGCACGGTGCCCGGGCGGACCTGACGTCCGAGGGCCTCCACCAGCTCGGGGAAGGCGTAGGACAGGTCGACGACCGCCTCGGGCCCCGAGGAGCGGCCACGGCCCTGCAGCACCACCGCATCGGTTCCGACGAAGGCCAGGCACCGGAAGCCATCCCACTTCGGCTCGAAGGCGGCGCCAGGGAAGTCGGCAACCGTGGCGCCGTCGATGGCGCGCGCGAGCATGGGCTCGATCGGCGGGCTCAGGGGTCCGATCGGTGCCGGTGAGGCTGGGTCCGGTGAGGCTGGGTCCGGTGAGGCTGAGACCGGTGAGGCTGAGCGCGGCACGGCAGGATCGTCGCAGACGCGCGTGCCAATCCGGCCGGGCGGTCAGGCTCTTGCTCGTGATGCCGTCGAAGTGATTGGGTACCGCCATGGAACCTTCTGGCATCATCGGTGCCGCGGCGGGCCTCGGGCTGTCGAATGCCATCGGGTGGTCGTCCAGCTTCTGGCTGACATTCGGCCTGCAGATCCTGATCGCGACCGTGCTGGTCGCCATCGTGGCCGCGCTGTTCCGCAAGAGCACTCCCTAGGCGCCGGCCCCCGAGCCAGCACACACCTTCAGGATCACCGTCAGGCGGGCCGATCGGGCTGCCTGACGGCTACGGCAGTGAGATCACCACGATCGAGTCGCCTTCAGTGAGGTCCACTGCATGATGCTTGGGGGGATTCAGCCGGATCCCGTGGCCGACCGCCTTCGGGTCGTTGACGGCGCTCCGTGAGCGGTATCCGATAGCGACCACGCCCCAGGCACGGCAGGCCTCGATGATCTCGACGAAGGTGTGCCGTCCGAGGGGCAGGTAGCGCTCGACGGGATGCATCGTGACAACCGAGCCCTCCGAGTCGAACAGGTCGCTGAAGACGTCGGCGAGATGCGGGCTCTCGCTGAGCTGCGCCATCAGCAGGCCGATGAGCTTCTGGCTGACGATGAAATCGTCTCCCTCAGTCGGCCCGCCGAGTTCGACGTCATTGGGGTCGAGGAGCTCCGCGACGATGTTCTGCGAGGCCCCGGACTCGGCAGCGCACCTGCGCACGTGCAGCAGCGTCAGCAGGGTGCGGGCGTCCGCCTCGTCGCCGGGGTAGGTGCCGCGCTCAGACAGCAGCATGACGTGATCGAAGGGCCCCTGCTCCATGACGGCCTGGACATCCGGTCCGCTGATCGGGTCGCCGCGATGGACGATCAGGGCCTGCTCGGTCAGCGGCATGGCCGCGCGGATCTCCTCGTCGCTGATGGCGTCCTGCTGGACCATCACATGCAAGGCCGATCCGGGTGATACGTGCGCCTCGATCTCGTTGCCGATCATGGGGGCGAGGTCGCTCCATCCGATGATGAGCGTGCGCTCCTGCATCTTGGGCAAGGGCGTCCACTGCCGCTGGTCCGCCGCTGACCACTCGATTGGATCCAGATCGAGGTGGAACACCGAATCGTCCTCGGCGATGCCGATGAGGAAATCCCCCGCCTGGAGCGTGGTAGCCGGGGCGGGATTGAGGCTGACGCTGCCGTCTGCATGTCGAATGCCGACGATGGTGGCGTTCGAGCTCGACAGCAGGGCCTCTCCGAAGTTGCGGCCCAGCCACGGCCCGGTGACCTCGACGCTGTACATCTCGTCGCCCTCGAAGTCGAGCAACTCCTGGTAGATGGCCCCCAGGCCCGAACCCCGGGAGACCTGGGCGCTGATTCGGGCGATGATGTCCTTCGAGGTCACCGTCAGCAGGCTCGGACCGAGGAGATCCTTCAGGGCGGCGGCGGTCGTGCGGTCATCGATCTCAGCTACCACCGTCAGGCCCTCCAGGCCAGGCACGCAGCGGCTGAGGGCGAGGACCGCCTTCACCACGTGGGCGTCGGAGCCGCCCTCCGGCTGCAGCACGATCGCCGAGGTCGCACCCGCTGGGTTCAACTGCTGGAGGTCGGACATCCGGGTCGGCAGGCCATTGCGCACGACCAGCCGTGACGTCTTGGTGTCAGCGATCGCTGCATGCAGTCGCTCGCTCACATCGACCGGATCCTCGGTCGTCAGCAGGACGATCGCGCGATCCTTCCGGCTCTCATTCGCCTCGATCAGCTCGGCGATCACTGCCGGCAGCTTGTCGCTGTCGCCGACGAGCAGGGTGTGGTCGCGCTCGATAACCAGGGACCGGCCCCGGCGTAGGGCCTCGACGCGGGCATCGATGGCCGAGGAGATCAGGCCGATGATGGTGGCGGCAAGGAAGATGCCGGCGATGGTGACGATGAGCATGACGAATCGGAAGCGGTTGCCCTCGTCCCCCGAGAAGGTGCCTGGGTCCAGGGATCGCGTCATCGCGAACCACAGTCCCTCGAGGAAGCTCGTTCCCTCATCCTGCGGTCCGATACCCGTCAGGGAGAGGATGCCGGCGATGACGAGGACGAATATCAGGGAGATGACGCCGAGCCAGGCAAGCACGGCCCAGATGCCCTTGGAGAGGGTGTTGTCGAAGCGGTATCGAAGCCGCTGGGCCACGGTGAAGCGCTGAGTCATGGTCGTATCCCATCAGACGTCACCGGCACGCGTGGCGATTTGGACTCAAGGCCCGATCAGCCCGATGCGTGCGGCCCGGGGTGCTCGACGCTGAAGGCGACTGTCATCGTGTGATGGGCCCCCGGATCAAGCCGGACCGCTGAATGCCGGACATTGGCGGACTCCACGCACACCATCGCCCGCCATGCGTCATCTGGCAGGTCTGTCAGTGCGGCATCCCCCTGCTGCCATGGATTCCAGACGACGGTCTGGCTCGAGCCGGCCTTGTCGATGGTGATGACTCGGCCGAGGACTGGATCGATCACCCGTGTTGCCGCCGCGGAGTGGTAGATCCGGTCAGTTGGCCCGCTGAGGCGAAGCTCGCCGGCCTGGGTGGCAGTGGCACCGCCTGCAGCCTGGTCGATGTACTCGGCCCCGTCGAGCCCTTCGATGACGATCTCGCGGACGTCGCCGACGCGAAGGTAGGTGTGGAGGGCTGCCTCGAAGTCGAATGCCTCGGCCCCGGTGTTCAGCACGATCAGGTCCAGTCGCAGCTCGGTGCCGACAGCAGCAGTCAGCTCGAGGCGGTACGGATGGGGGAACCAGTCGCTGGAGGCCTCCTCGCCGGTCAGGGCCTGGGTGATGGTGAGCGACCCCGTCGCCTCCGAGATCTCGGTGAGCGTCCAGGTCGTCGTCCGTGCGAAGCCGTGAGACGGCGACATGCCGTGAGTCCGTCCGGGTCCGAACCATGGGAACACCACCGGGATGCCTCCGCGGATCGCGGTCTCAGGGCCGGACCGAGCCAGGGGGCTGAGGAAGAGGACGTCGCCGTGCCCGATCGGCGCCCATGAGGTCACCTGAGCTCCCTGGCGGCTGAAGGCGGCCGTGCATGCGGAGGTTCTCAGGTGGGTGAGGGGCACCATCATCGGCACAGCCTAGGCGCCGCGTTCACCCGCGAGACGCGCGCGCCGCCCCATTGCAAGAGTGGGCGATACAGGATTTGAACCTGTGACCTCTTCCGTGTCAAGGAAGCGCGCTAGCCCCTGCGCCAATCGCCCGATGCGCTAGCCTGGTCTGAGCCCCTGCCAGCGCGAGGCCTCACCATACACGATGGTCAACGGGGCCTCGATGATCAGTCGCTGGCCTGTGGGCCGGACCCGGCCCCCTCCGCACTGGCTCGGTTGATGCGCTGAATGTCAGCGACGATGCCGCCGATCAGGGCGATCTGAGCTGTCTGCTCGGCCTGCCGGACCGCCTCGCTGGCAGCCGTGGTGCCGACCTGGCCGGTGGGGTCATCGGCCGCGATGTTGTCGGCCGCCATGGTGAGGAGATCGGCCAGCGGGCTCCTGGCCGCCGGCGGGATCGGCGGGACGGGCGTGTCCGCGATCGAGGCAGCAAGGTCGGACGTGATGGTGATGACTCGGGTCGACATCACGCGTACGGCGTCTGCTGAGCGGGTGAGCTGCTGCAGGTCGGCCGGATCGATGCGGGGGCTCCAGCGGGCGTGGGCCGTGAGGTCGGCCAGGCGTGCCTCCGCGCCAAGGGAGCGGTTCCGTAGGGCCGTTGCTCGAGTGAACCACGATCGTGCGGTGGCGGCGTCCGGATCACTGCGAAGACCCGCGCCGATCTCCGCCAGCAGCTCGGCCAGGTCGACATTCAAGGCATGGAGATCCTCGCGCAGCAGTCGGGTGTGCTTGGTCGGGGTGGCGAAGTAGGAGGCACCCAGCGCGCAGAGGGCACCGATGACCACCCCCATGAACCGCTCGATTGCCAGCTCAGTGGTCAGGTGAGTCCCGACGACCAGGATCATGGTCACCGCGATCGCCATGGCCACGAACGGGGTCTGCTCCGGGGAGGCGATGCGCAGCAGCCTCGCCAGGCCGAAGGCAGTCAGGACGAGCACGGCGAGGACGATGGGTCCCGTCCCGATGAGCCACACCAGCGCCAGGGCGATCGCCGCGCCGACCAGGGCCCCGAGGGTCTGGACCGCCCCCTCCTTGGCTGCATGATGGAAGGCCGCCCGCATCGTCACCAGGGCGGTGATAGCGGCAGGCACCGGATCGGCGAAAGGAAGGGCGCCGGCGATCAGATACGCGGCAACGGTCGCGACGGCCGTGAGGACAGCCAGCCGGGCGTATGCGCTGCGCAGGGCGGACCACCAGCGCCCTTCCGGGTTACGCACGAGTGAAGGGCAGGACCTGGGTGAGCCAGTTGATCAGGCCGGAGGGATTGCGGGTCTGGGTCCACACCCGGCCCGGACCGGTCATCTCGACGACGAAGCCCTCGCCCGACTTCATCGCATTCATGAAGCCCCCGGCCGTCTTGGCGACCATGCCCACGCCGTCGTCGTAGGCGACCAGGTGCCCGGAGTCGACGGTGAAGGTCTCACCCGCGCCGAGGGTGTGCAGGTCAAGTGCGCCGTAGGAGGCCACGACCACCTTGCCGGTGCCGGTCATGTGGGCAATGAAGCCGCCCTCCCCGCCGAAGAGGTTCTTGGCGCCACCCCACTTGGTGTCCATCGCGACCGAGGCCTCGTTGGCAAGCCAGGATCCCTTGGTGACGGCGACAGCGCGATCGGGCGCCACGTCGACGACGGCGATATCGCCGGGAAGATTGGCGGCCACGTCGACCCAGCTGCCATCGGCGCTGGAGCTATAGGTGGTCACGAAGAATGAGTCGCCGCCGAGGGCGCTGCGCTTGAGGGCCTTGAACAGGCCGCCCTCCATCTTCGCCTCGATGCTCACGCCGGCACTCATCGCTGCCATCGCACCGGTCTCGGCCTTGACGGACTCCCCACTGGCGAGCGTCAGGCGGGCAACTGCGAATGCGGGCTGGTGTCGGATCTCGATCTGCATGGCATTCCTTCCATTGCGTTGGGAGACCTTCCCGGCTCCAGTATGGGGCGTGACGGCCCGTACGCGGGGAGAAAAGGCGCGTGAGGGGGCGCCGGAACGCAATCGGTCAGGACCCACGCCTCACGAACGGAGGTGGAGACGGGATTTGAACCCGTGTAGACGGCTTTGCAGGCCGTTGCCTCGCCTCTCGGCCACTCCACCAGGGACCGGACGGGCCGGTCGACCGAGCGGACGACGGGACTCGAACCCGCGACCCTCACCTTGGCAAGGTGATGCGCTACCAACTGCGCTACGTCCGCCTGAACCGGCCAGTACGAAGCCGGGACGCACACCATAGCCGACCGGGCAGGGAAACGGATCATCAGGGGACCATCACCGCCGCGCGTGGAGCGCAAGGCGTCAGGATGGTCCCATGGACGGATGCGCGGGGGTGTCGTTCGCCAGGGTCGCGGGCCGATGGGCGTGGGACCTCGTCGACAGCACCTCCGACCTGCGTGCCCTGGATGGCTCAGGGGCATGGGTGGTCGTCCTGCCGTATGCCGGTGAGCCGACCCTGCTCCGCTTCGCCCGCTGGGGAGTCGATCAACCCGAGGGCCTGGCGCACGGAGTCTGGCGTGGTCCGGCAGCAGACGCCTGGCGATCGTCGATGGACGAGGACCTCTACTGCGAGCAGGTCGAGCGGACTCGAGATGCCATCGCGGCCGGGACGGTCTACCAGGCGAACATCTGCCGGGTGCTTTCGGCGCCGCTCCCGGATCCCGCTCGGGCGTGCGTCGCCGGGCTCGGTGCATTGCTGCATCAGGGCAACCCGGCACCGTACGGTGGTTTCGTCCATGCTCCGCAGGCGGGCGTCCTGCTTGCGACGGCAAGCCCTGAGCTGTTCCTGGAGCGCACCGGCGACCGACTGCGGACCGGCCCGATCAAGGGGACTGCCTCCTCGGCGGCAGAGCTGCTCGACAAGGATCGTGCCGAGAATCTCATGATCGTGGACCTGATGCGCAATGACCTGTCGGTCGTGTGCGAGGTCGGCTCCGTGGCAGTACCGAGCCTGATGCGGGTCGAGGAGCATCCCGGACTAGTGCACCTGGTGTCGACCGTCGAGGGGGTACTCCGAGCGGACATCGGCTGGCCGGACCTGCTCCGGTCATCCTTCCCGCCCGGATCGGTCACCGGAGCCCCGAAGTCCTCGGCAGTGCGCCTCATCGACCAGCTCGAGCCTGTGTCGCGCGAGGTCTACTGCGGAGCCATCGGATGGGTCGATGCCAGCGCGCGTCGTGCCTGCCTGGCTGTCGCCATCAGGACCTTCTGGATCCGCGACGAGGTGCTCCATTTCGGGACGGGGGCGGGCATCACCTGGGGCTCTGATGCCGTGGGGGAGTGGCGGGAGACTGAGCTCAAGGCTCGCCGGCTGATCAGCCTCGCTGCCGGGAGCTGGGATGCTCGCCCGCCACAGGGACGACCCGATGACCGGAAAGGCAGGCTGGGACGGTGAGAGCATGGGTGGGCTCGGCAGATCGGGGGCGACTCGTCGATGCGGACGCGCCAGCTATCAGTGTCCTCGATCACGGCTTCACGGTCGCGGATGGCGTCTTCGAGACCCTCAAGGTCGTCGACGGCAGCCCGTTCGCCCTGACCCGGCACCTGCGGCGACTGCAGCGCTCGGCTGCCGCGATGGAGCTCCCGGCACCGGATGACGATGCCATCCGTGAGGCGGTGGGATCGGTGCTGCGGGCCAATGACGTGCACACGCTGGCCCGGCTTCGGATCACCTACACCGCCGGGAGCGCTCCCCTCGGCAGCGACCGAGGCGACTCGACGCCGACGGTCGTCGTGACGCTCGCCCTGGCACGGCCGTGGCCGGCAACCACGGATGCGATAACGGTGGACTGGGTTCGCAATGAGCGATCCGCGATCGCGGGGGTGAAGTCGACGGCCTATGCGGAGAATGTGCTGGCACTGCGGCAGGCGCACAGGTTGGGGGCCAGCGAGGCGATCCTCGGCAACTCCAGGGGAGAACTCTGCGAGGGTACCGGCTCGAACGTCTTCGTCGTCATCGACGGGGAGCTGCTGACCCCGCCGCTGTCGAGTGGATGCCTCGCCGGCATCACCCGCGAGCTCGTGCTCGAGTGGTCAGGTGCGCGCCAGACAGCCCTGCCGCTGGAGGCCCTGCAGTGGGCCGAGGAGGTCTTCATCACCTCGTCCACCCGCGAAGTGCACCCCGTCGTGCGCCTGGATGACCGTGACCTGCCAGGCCCTGGACCCATCTCCCAGGCGATCGGCGCCGAGTTCCGAGCGCGATCGGCCTCCGACGCAGACCCGTAGGAGCGTGGTCGACACTGCCATCCGGTGAACAGGCATGCGGCCCGCAACAGCAGGCGGAGGGCCCCCTGATGACCGGGGACCCTCCGCCTGTTGGCTGCCGTGAAGCGATCAGCGATAGGTGCGGCTGATGCTGAAGGGCCCGTAGGAGCCCGTTGCCGGAGCGCGGCCCACGACCGTGCAGCGGCCGTTGCCGGTCTTGCGCAGCCGCACGGCGCCACTTGCCGGGAACAGCAGCCGGCAGTTGGCCCGACCCTGGGTGACCGCCCAGCTGACCTCCTGGCCGGCGTTGGTCTCGCCCTGGCTTGCGGTCGCCAGGGTGATGGTGCGGCCCTTCTTGATGCGCTGCGAGTTGGGTGCCGCCAACTGTGCCGTCTGCACGCCGTTGGTGAGCGCGAGCACGAAGTTGGTGTTGCCCGGGCTGAACCCGTTCCCGCCCGCGGTCTTGGCGTTGAGGGTGCAGGAACCGCTCGTCGCCGTCACCGAGACGGTCGTTCCAGCCAGCGTGCAGCCCGCGCCCGTGATGCTCAGCGTGGCCGGCGCCCCGGAGGCCGTCTTGACCGCCAGGGCGTAGTTGCCCGGCGGGGTGACGTTCGGCGCGGTGAACGACCACGGAGCGGGATCGCCGTTCGGGTCCACCGTGATGACGTCCTGGCTGGTGGCGTTCTGCACGGCGACCGTCTGGCTCGCGGTGCCGGTCTGACCGGTGTTGCCCGTCCAGGTCGCGGCGATGACCACATTGCCGACTGCGGTGGGGGTGTAGGTGATCGTCGCGACGCCGTTCGGCCCCGTGGATGCGGCGTTCACAGGCGCGGCCGCACCGATGGCCGAGCCATTGGCCGTGAACACGACTGATCCTGCGTAGGACGGCACCTGGACGATGGCGGTCAGCGTCGACGGGACGCCGACGAACAGCGGTGGCACGGTGACGCCGACCGCGCTGCCCGAGTTCGTCACGACCGTGTTCGCCGCGGCGCTGGTGCAGGCGCTATTGCAGACGGCGGGCTGCACCCCGTTCACCGTTGCCGGCGAATACGTCGCCACGATGTTCACCGAGCCCAGGCTCGTCGGAGTCCAGGAGACTGTTGCCGTCGACGGCGTGCTGCCGTTGAGCGCCACTGGCCCGCCGATGTTCCCGCCGCCCTGCAGCGCGAACTGAACCGTGCCGGTCGGGGCGTAGGAGCCGCCGTTGGGCCGGACGGTGGCCGTCAGGTTCACCGGCTGGTTGAGGGCGACCGTGCTCGGCACCGACACCGTCGTCGTGGTCGTCACCGCGGAGATCGTCCCGCTGACCGTGTTGGAGGAGTCACCGCCGAGGAGGGCCGAGAGGGCCTGGGCGGTGTAGCCGCCGGCGAACTGCGGAATCCAGCTCGCATTGCCCACGCCGCTGGCGTTGGTCGTCAGGCTCACCGTCTGGCCCTGGCTGCCGAACTGGAAGTTCACGCTGATGCCCGTGTTCGGCGTCGCGTCGGTAACGCTGATCGCGTACTGCTGGCCGATGGACCCGTTGGTCGGGCTGATCGCCAGCTGGAAGCCCGGGCGGTCAGCAGCGCTGGCCGGGACGGCCGTGCCGACGAGCGTGCTGAGCACGACGCCGGCGATAGCCACGCCGCCGACAAGGCCGCGGCGCAGCCTGCGACTGGAGTCGCTTGATTCCTTCATGGAGGGGATCTCCCTTGATCGTGGGTTGATCAGCAGCGGCCGATCAGTCCAATGTGTGCCAAGATGATAATCCATCCACGCTTCGATTCCGCCCTGCGTCAGCATCGGCTCTCCGATGCTGACGCAGGGCAACTGCTACCATCCGGGCCATCGGGCGATTGGCTCAGTGGTAGAGCACTCGCTTCACACGCGAGGGGTCACTGGTTCGAACCCAGTATCGCCCACCGATGGCACGCCACCCTCGGCGAACGCACGTGCCACTGCCGCAGGAAGCCCCGCACCGATCCGCACATGACGCAGCAGGCAGGCCCGGACACGGCCCGGGCCTTGGATACGCAAGGAGATCCCGTGGCCAGGACTGCCTTCGACGTGGTGGGCGGCGACCGGTCGGTGGTCGTGGCCCGGGTGAACGGCGAGCTGCGCGACCTCGCGACCGAGGTTCGCGAGTCGGACCACGTGGAGCCGGTTCTGATCGACAGCCCGGAGGGCCTTGCCGTCCTGCGCCACTCGTGTGCGCACGTGCTCGCCCAGGCCGTGCAGCAGGCCTTCCCGCAGGCCCGGCTCGGGATCGGGCCGCCGATCAAGGACGGCTTCTACTACGACTTCGACGTCGAGCGGCCGTTCACGCCGGACGACCTGCGCGACCTCGAGCAGCGCATGACGGCGATCATCAAGTCCGGCCAGCGGTTCGCTCGCCGGATCGTGACCGAGCAGGAGGCCGTGGGCGAGCTCCGGGCGGAGCCGTACAAGCTGCGGCTGATCGGCAGCGCGGGCGGAGCGGAGGTCATGGAGATCGGCGGAGCCGAGCTGACGATCTATGACAATCTCGACGCAAAGACCGGGGAGCGCTGCTGGGGGGACCTGTGCCGAGGTCCGCACGTCCCCGATACCCGCTACATCCCGGCCAATGCGTTCGCGCTCATGCGCACGTCAGCTGCCTACTGGCTCGGGAACCAGGCCAATGAGCAGCTGCAGCGGATCTACGGCACTGCCTGGCCGACCACGGAGGGCCTGAAGGCTCACCTGACCTTCCTCGAGGAGGCCGAGCGCCGCGATCATCGACGCCTGGGCGCCGAGCTGGACCTGTTCAGCTTCCCCGAGGAGATCGGCTCGGGCCTGGCGGTCTTCCACCCCCGGGGAGGCGTGGTGCGCCGCGTCATGGAGGACTACTCCAGGAGCCGGCACGAGGCTGCCGGGTACGAGTTCGTCAACACCCCGCACATCACCAAGGCCGACCTGTTCCGCACGAGCGGGCACCTGGACTGGTATGCCGATGGCATGTACCCGCCGATGCACCTCGATGCCGAGGTCGATGAGCAGGGCAATGTCCGTCGCCAGGGCACCGATTACTACCTCAAGCCGATGAACTGCCCGATGCACAACCTCATCTTCGGCGCCCGGGGCCGTTCGTACCGGGAGCTTCCGCTTCGCCTGTTCGAGTTCGGCACCGTCTATCGCTATGAGAAGTCCGGGGTCGTCCAGGGAATGACCCGGGCTCGCGGCTTCACCCAGGACGACGCGCATATCTACTGCACGCGCGAGCAGATGGCCGATGAGCTCGACCGACTGCTGACCTTCGTGCTCAACCTGCTGCGCGATTATGGCCTCACGGACTTCTACCTCGAGCTGTCGACGCGGGATCCTGGCAAGAGCGTGGGGTCGGACGAGGTCTGGTCCCACGCCACCCAGACCCTGCGACAGGCAGCGGTCAAGCAGGGGCTTGAGCTGGTGCTCGACGAGGGCGGGGCCGCCTTCTACGGGCCGAAGATCTCCGTCCAGGCCAAGGACGCCATCGGCCGGACGTGGCAGATGTCGACGATCCAGCTGGACTTCAACCTGCCGGAGCTCTTCGAGCTGGAGTACCAGGGCCCGGATGGCACTCGCCACCGCCCGGTGATGATCCATCGTGCGCTGTTCGGATCGATCGAGCGGTTCTTCGCCGTCCTGCTGGAGCACTACGCGGGTGCCTTTCCCCCGTGGCTGGCTCCAGTGCAGGTGGTGGCCATCCCGATCACTGACGCACATGTGCCCTACCTCGACGACGTGGCCAGCCGCCTGCGAGCGGCCGGCGTGCGCGTGGAGGTGGATGCGTCGGACGATCGGATGCAGAAGAAGATCCGCAATGCGCAGCGGCAGAAGGTCCCGTACATGCTGCTGGCAGGCGATGAGGACGCCTCCGCCGGGGCTGTCTCCTTCCGATACCGCGATGGCACCCAGAAGAACGGCGTGCCGGTCGAGGAGGCCATCGCCGAGATCGTCGCGGCCATTGCCGATCGCGTGCAGGTCTGAATGTCCGACGCCTGGGACCGACTGTGGACCCCGCATCGGATGCAGTACCTGAAGGGGGAGAGCCGTCCGGCGCACACCGACGCCGGGGAGGACTGCCCGTTCTGCGTGGCGACCGAGCTGGATCCTGATGACAGCCTGGTCGTCACGCGTGGGACCTGGTCGTATGTCGTCCTCAATCGGTACCCGTACAACTCCGGCCATCTGCTGGTATGCCCCTACCGGCATGTGGCGGACTACACCGGCCTGACGGCCGACGAGGTGGCCGAGGTCGGCGCCTTGACCCAGCAGGGCATGGCAGCGCTGCGGCGGGTGTCGAATGCGCACGGATTCAACATCGGCATGAACCAGGGCTCGGTCGCGGGCGCTGGCATCGCCGGGCACCTGCATCAGCATGTCGTGCCCCGATGGGGCGGCGACACGAACTTCCTGCCGGTGATCGGCGCGACCAAGACGATCTCGCAGCTGCTCGCCGAGACCAGGGCGCTTCTGGCCGACGCTTGGGAGGCGTAGCCATGGCCGGATTCCCCGGGATGGACCAGGCCCAGGCCAGGCAGGCCCTGGCCGGTGCTGGGGTGCAGGTCCTGCGAGCCCTCGATACGCAGGGCGCGGTGGATTCCTCGGTGCTGGAACTGGTGCTGGATGCAGGCTCGCGACATGTCCGCGAGGTGGTGGATGCCACGCCTCCGGCCGCGCCCTTGCGGGATCAGGGCATGGGGGCCTGGCACGTGAACGACGTCGACGAGGTGCACAGCGTGCTGGACGGAACGGGGATCATGGAGTTCTGGACCGAGCTCGGGGCCGTCGCCGTCGTGGTGGAGGGTGGCGACGTGGTGGTGATCCAGGGCGCTGAGCATCGCTACCTGCCGCTGACGCCGCAGCGATGGGCCGTCAGATTCGCAGGCCCGGCTGATGAGGAACTGACGGGCGGGACCACCGGGCGGGCGGCCACGCCCTGGCCGTCGACGCACGCAGCGTTCCACTGACGCGATGCAGGCTCGTGGCAGGGGCTAGCCCCTTCGATCATCGTCGGCAGCCGAGCGGGCAGCGACGGCAGTCGGCAGGATCGGCTCCGGCATCCGCCAGGGCTCCATCAGCATGGGGGTCTCCCGGGACGACAGGGTGTCCCCGGCCCGTGCCCCCGCCAGTGGGCTGATCGAGACAATCGCGCCGGCTACCGCCTGCGGGACGGGGCGGGTCTGCGCGCCGAGCGGGGCGCCGAGCGGCCCGATGCGCACGTCCGCGTCGTGGTCGACATGCCCGGACTCCGCGCGGAAGTGGCCGCGGACGTGGACCGGCTGCTGCGGTCGAATCGTCCCGGAGAACACCCGCACGATCGAGAACGTGCCCATGGACAGGTCGTCGGTGGTCTGTATCACCTCGGCACACACCGGACCGCCCGGATCCGCGTGCAGCGGTGCGAGGGGCTCGCCGGCGACCGTGGTCACGAGCGGCACTGCGCGATCGGCCGGCGACGGGAATCCACGAACGATCAGGTCCAGGACGAGGCTGCTGCCGATACTTGCCGGCTCGGCGGCATGTCCGAGGACTGGATGGAGGTACCCGCGGGCGACGGCTCGCTCCAGGTCGGCCATCAGGACCTGCGCATCGAGGTCCTCGCCGGAGATGAAGCGGCGTATCAGGGTCTCGTCCTCGGACTCGGTGATGATCGCCTCGATGAGGTCCGTGCGAGCGCCGGCCACCAGGGCCGCGTGCTCTGGGTCCGCATCCTGCACGTGCGGGCCATTGGCGTCCCAGTACTGAATGCGGGTCGTGAGAAGGTCGATGAACCCGGTGACCTGGCCATCGTCGGCATGGACCGGCAGATACATCGGCAGGACGCCACCGCTGCCGGTCAGCATGCGATGGCACACGGCGACGGTCTCCTCGAAGTCTGCACGATCCTTGTCGAGCTTGGTGACGACGACGGCCCGCGGCAGGCCGATGGCCTCGCACTCATCCCATAGGGTGCCGGTGGCGGCATCGATGCCGTCCACGGATGCGACGACGAACAGGGCTGCATCCGCCGCGCGAAGCCCTGCCCGGACCTCCCCGGCAAAGTCGGCGTGGCCCGGCGTGTCGATGAGGGTGATCACCCGGTCCTCGCTGCAGAAGGACGCTACTGACAGGCCGACGGAGCGATGCTGGCGAAGTGCGGCCGGATCGTGATCGCAGGTCGTCGTTCCGTCCTCGACGCGGCCGATGCGGGGGATCGCGCCCGCCGCGTGCAAGAGGTGCTCGATCAGGGTGGTCTTGCCCGCGCCCGCCGGGCCCACGAGCACCACGTTGCGAATCTCCGATGGGGACGATGGGGTCGGCCCCTGGCGATCGGAGCGGTGGTCGGCCGTGCGGATCCTCTCCCGAGTCCATTCGTCCGTAACGGCTAGCATCTGCTCACGATACGGCTCGGCGCGCCTGACGGTGCGACAGGAGATGCATGCTCAACAACCCATCGGCCCGACGCCTGGCGAGCGGGGTGATCGACCCACCGGCCCGCCTGCTGCTCCGGCTGCGGGTGTCCCCGGATGTGGTCACCGTCATCGGGACCGTCGGCGCATCGGCTGCTGCGATTGCCTGCTTCAGTACCGGGCGATTCATCCTCGGCGTCGTCCTGATCTCGTTCTTCGCGCTGAGCGACCTGATCGACGGTGCGATGGCGCGCATGGCCGGCACCAGCGGCCCATGGGGGAACTTCCTCGATGCGACCCTGGACCGGATCGTCGACGGCGCGATCTTCGGCTCGTTGATCGCCTGGGGGGCGATCAACGGCCAAGCGTGGGTTGCGGCGGCTGCGACGTTCGCGCTCGTGACCGGCCAGGTGACCAGCTACGCCAAGGCGCGCGCCGAGGCGGTCGGGGCCCGGGCGAATGTCGGGATCGCCGAGCGCGCCGAGCGAACGATGGGCGTGCTCCTGGCAGTCCTGCTGACCGGGCTCGGGGTGCCCTTCGTGCTGCCCATCGCACTGTGGCTGCTCGGCCTGCTCGGCATCGTGACGATCATCCAGCGCATCGCCGTGGTGCGCAGCCAGCTGCGGTCGTGAGCACGCGGCCGCGGGGGCCTGTCAGCAGAGTGGCGCGGGCACAGGACGCTGCCACCGAGTGGGCCTTCAGTGCCGGCTGGCGCCTGGTCCGGCTCCTGCCCGAGCATCGGGCCCGGGAGGCCTTCCAGCAGGCAGCCGATGCGATGTGGTGGCGCGAGGGCCCGAGCGTTCAGCAGCTGCAGCGCAACCTCGCTCGGGCGCGTCCGGGACTGAGCCGGACCGAACTGCGACACCTCAGCAGGCAGGGCCTGCGCAGCTACCTGCGGTACTGGTGCGAGGCCTTCCGACTGCCGTCATGGTCGCTGGAGCGCATCAGCAGCACCTTCCACATGGACGGCCAGGAGCTCATGGACGAAGCCGTGCGCAGCGGGTCGGGAGCCATGATGGTTCCGGGCCACATGGCGAACTGGGACCACGCGGGCGCCTGGGGAGCCCTTCGCTATGGGTCAGTGGTCACCGTGGCCGAGCGGCTGCGGCCGGAAGGCCTGTTCGAGCAGTTCCTGGACTATCGACGAAGGCTCGGCATGGAGGTGCTCGGCCTCGGCGAGGCAGACGTGCTGCGCACGCTGGCGCGGCGACTGGCCGAAGGACGCGTGGTAGCACTGCTCGGCGATCGGGACATCTCGCGGAACGGCATCGAGGTCATGCTGCTCGGCCAGCCCGCCTCACTGCCCGCAGGCCCGGCACTACTGTCCATCATGACCGGCGCGCCGCTGTACCCGGTCGGGATGTGGTTCGAGGAGGAGGGCACCTTCGGTCGGGTCCTGCCGCGGGTGGAGGTGCCCGAGGGGCTCCCGCGGGCCGAGCAGGTCCAGGTGATGACCCAGCAGGTCGCGGATCGGCTCGGCGCTGCCATCGCCGAGCGGCCGGTGAGCTGGCACATGCTGCAGCCGGTGTGGCTTGCCGACCTCGACCCGGCTCGACGAGCGCGGTAGCCATGCGCATCGGCCTGGTCTGTCCCTATGCATGGGACGTCCCCGGCGGCGTGCGGAGTCATGTGTCAGACCTCGCGCTCACGCTGCAGGAGCGCGGTCACCAGGTCAGCGTGCTGGCGCCAGCCGAGGATCCTGGCGACCTGCCGGCCTGGGTGGTCGACGGCGGCCGGCCGGTGTCTGTCCCGTACAACGGCTCCGTGGCCAAGGTCACCTTCGGGCTGAAGACAACCCGGCGCGTACGCACCTGGATCCGGGACGGGGAGTTCGACGTCCTGCACGTGCATGAGCCGGTGGCGCCCGGGCTCTCCCTGATCGCTCTCTGGGCGGCGGATGGCCCCCTGGTGGGTACCTGGCACTCGTCCACGGCCCGCTCCAGGATCCTCTCGGCCGGCTACTACGTCGCCCAGACCGCGATGGAGAAGCTCAGCGGTCGGATCGCGGTGAGCGAGGACGCTCGCCGCACCCTCGTCGCGCACGTCGGCGGCGACGCCGTGCTCATCCCGAACGGGGTTCGCGTCGCCGACTACGCGCCGTGCGGCCGGCTGCCGGGGGTGGACCCCGATCGGCCCTCGCTGCTCTTCCTCGGGCGCATCGACGAGCCGCGCAAGGGCCTGGACGTCCTGGCAGGAGCTCTCGCATCGATCACGGCGGCCGTCCCGGACCTGCAGGTGATCATCGCCGGTCCAGGCGATGCGCAGGAGCGCCTGGACCGGATGGATCCGTCGATCCGCGGCCACGTGACCTTCCTGGGCCGGCTGTCAGACCAGGACAAGGTCCGCGCCCTTCGCTCCGTCGACCTGTACGTCGCCCCGCACACCGGCGGGGAGTCTTTCGGGATCGTCCTGATCGAGGCGATGGCCGCCGGAACCCCGGTGCTGGCCTCCGACCTGCCGGCCTTTCGGCGCGTGCTCCTCGACGGAGCAGCTGGCGGGATGTTCGCGAACGAGGATGCGGCAGACCTGTCGAGGGAAGCGATCTCCCTGCTCACGGATCCCGCCGAGCGTGCCCGGCTGGCATCCGCCGGCACCGAACGGGTGCAGGCCTTCGACTGGGCCAGCGTGGTTGAAGATGTGCTGGCGGTGTATGAGGCGGTCACGGTGACGGGTGAGCCGGTCACCGAGGACCTTCGCGGCCAGATCGTCGGACGACTGGCGGGCCGGTGAGCAGCGCGTGACATGGCCGTGGCTGCTTGCCGGCGGCATCCTGGTGCTTGCGCTCATCGGGCTGTACCTCAGCAGCACGGCGGGGCGCCTGGACCGCCTGCACCGGCGCATCGACACCTCCAGGCTCTCGCTGGACTCGCACCTGCTCCGTCGGTCATCCGTGGCGCTGGAGGTCGCCGCCTCAGGGGTCCTGGATCCGGCATCGAGCCTGCTCGTGGTCGATGCGGCTCATGCCGCCCGTACGGCTGTCGACGGGCCTGCGCAGGAGCGGGCCATGACGGAGTCCGTCCTGACGGCGGCCCTGGGCGCTGCGCTCGCCGACCCGGCCGACGTCCTTCAGGCGCGCACCAGCCCGGTCGGGGATGTCCTGATGGATGAGCTGGCTGCTGCTTGCATTCGGGTCGAGTTGTCCAGGCGCTTCCACAATGACGCCGTGCGGGCATGCCGGCAGCTGCGCCGCCAGCGATCCGTGCGCTGGTTCCGGCTTGCCGGCCACACGCCGCTGCCCTCGACCTGGGAGATGGACGACACGCTCCCGAGCGGCCTGCGGACGGGTCAGGGCCTAGCATGAGCGTCCATAGACCAAGGGGAAGAAGGAGTGATGGACGTGGCCGCTGAGCCAGTTGTCGGGACCGACCGCGTGAAGCGGGGCATGGCCGAGATGCTCAAGGGCGGCGTCATCATGGACGTCGTCAACGCCGAGCAGGCGAAGATCGCCGAGGATGCCGGGGCCGTCGCGGTCATGGCGCTGGAGCGGGTGCCGGCCGACATCAGGGCGCAGGGCGGCGTGGCACGGATGTCCGACCCGGACATGATCGAGGGGATCATCTCCGCGGTGACGATTCCCGTCATGGCGAAGGCTCGAATCGGCCACTTCGCCGAGGCACAGGTCCTGCAGGCGCTCGGCGTCGACTACATCGACGAGTCCGAGGTGCTCACACCTGCTGACTATGCCAACCACATCGACAAGTGGCAGTTCACGGTGCCCTTCGTCTGCGGTGCCACCAACCTCGGCGAGGCCCTGCGGCGGATCACCGAGGGTGCGGCGATGATCCGGTCGAAGGGCGAGGCGGGCACGGGCGATGTCTCCAATGCGGTGACCCACATGCGCGCGATCCGCCGTGAGATCGCTCGCCTTGCCAGCCTGCCCGAGGACGAGTGGTACGTGGCGGCCAAGGAGCTCCAGGCGCCGTACCCGCTGGTACGCGAGGTTGCCCAGTCGGGCCGGCTGCCCGTCGTGCTCTTCACCGCCGGCGGGATCGCCACGCCGGCGGACGCCGCAATGATGATGCAGCTCGGGGCAGATGGCGTGTTCGTCGGCTCGGGGATCTTCAAGTCCGGCGACCCGGCCCGGCGTGCCGACGCCATCGTGCAGGCCACTCGCCACTACGCCAACCCGGATGTCGTCGCGAAGGTCTCCAGGGGCCTGGGCGAGGCCATGGTCGGCATTAATGTCGCCGACCTCCCGGTGCACCATCGCCTGGAAGACCGCGGCTGGTGAGCGCGGCCCCGCGCATCGGGGTCCTGGCACTGCAAGGAGACGTGCGCGAGCACGTGCTGGCCCTCGAGAGCGCGGGTGCGTTCGCGGTTCGCGTCACCGATGAGCCGATGCTGGGCACGGTGGACGGACTGGTCATTCCAGGCGGGGAGTCGACCACGATGTCCAAGCTCGCCCTGCGCGACGGCCTGATGGAGCCACTCCGCGAGCGGCGGCAGGACGGCCTGCCGATGTACGGATCATGTGCCGGCATGATCATGCTCGCGGATCGCGTCCTCGATGCACGGCCCGACCAGGAGACGATCGGTGGCCTGGACATCACCGTGCGCCGCAACGCCTTCGGCCGGCAGGTCGACTCATTCGAGATCGACCTGCCCATGCCGGCGATCGGTCCGGCCGACTTTCGGGCGGTATTCATCCGGGCGCCCTGGGTGGAGGCCGTGGGGACGCAGGTGGAGGTGCTCGGAGCCCTGGCGACCGGGTCCGCCGCCGGTACTATCGTGGCCGTCCGACAGGGGAACCTGCTCGCCACGTCGTTCCATCCGGAGCTGGCCGGCGACGGACGGATCCACGACTACTTCGTTCGGATTGTGAGGCGCCTGGCATGAGCGGCCATTCCAAGTGGGCGACCACCAAGCACAAGAAGGCGGTTATCGATGCTCGCCGCGGGAAGCTCTTCGCGCGACTGATCAAGAACATTGAGGTCGCCGCGCGGCAGGGGGGCGCCGACCCTGCGGGCAATCCGACCCTGTACGACGCCATCCAGAAGGCTCGCAAGAGCTCAGTTCCGCTGGACAACATCGATCGGGCGGTGAAGCGGGGCAGCGGCGCCGAGGCCGGCGGTGCCGACTGGCAGACGATCATGTACGAGGGCTACGGGCCGAGTGGAGTCGCGGTGCTGGTGGAGTGCCTCACGGACAACCGCAATCGGGCTGCCTCGGAGGTCCGGGTGGCCATGACCCGGAACGGCGGCTCGATGGCCGATCCGGGCTCGGTGTCGTACCTGTTCAACCGCAAGGGCGTGGTGATCGTCCCGAAATCCGCAGGACTGACCGAGGACGACCTGCTGATGATCGTGCTCGACCGGGGGGCAGAGGAGGTCAACGACCTCGGGGAGTCCTTCGAGGTCGTCTCGGAGGCCACCGACCTGGTCGGCGTTCGCAAGGCGATCCAGGACGCCGGCTGCGACTACGAGTCCGCTGATGCGACCTTTCTGCCGAGCGTCTCGGTGCAGCTCGACGAGGAGGGTGCCAGGAAGGTCTTCAAGCTCCTCGAGGCGCTGGAGGATGCCGACGACGTGCAGAACGTCTACGCGAACTTCGACGTCAGCGATGACGTCATGGCCGCCATCGGCTAGGCCCGGAGGCCGAGGTGAGCGACCGGGTCGGGACGAGGCTGCGCGGCTGGGATGCCGCGACCTTCCGAACGGCGAGCAGCGACCCGACCATGCGGTCGACGGTGATCGCCATGGGGATCCTGGACCATGCACCCGACTGGGCCCGGATCCGCTCCCGCTTCGATCGGCTGACCAGGTTCGTGCCCTCCCTGCGCATGCGGCCGCTGTACGGCGCGACCGGGTTCTCCGCGCCCCGCCTGGCAATCGACCCGGACTTCGACCTTGACGTGCACCTGCGCCGGTATCGGCTGCCCGAGGGCGCCGGCTGGCAGGATCTCCTCGACGATGCTCGTCGGATGAGCCTGACCGACTTCGACCTCAGGCGGCCGCTGTGGGAGGCCGCCATCGTCGAGGGCCTGCCGAACGGGGAGGCTGCCTTCCTGCTGAAGCTGCACCACTCCATCGCGGACGGGCAGGCGACGGTCATGATCGCTCTGTCGCTGTTCGAGCTCGGGCCCGATCCCAATCCCGACGAGCCGCCTGCGCCGCAGGTCCCCGACGGCAGTGACGTGAGCATCGCGGATGTCACCATCGCCAACCTCATCGACGATGTGCGCCAGGCTGCCGGGCAGGTGCAGTCGGCTGCGCGGGTGGCTGGCGGCCTGGCACGCGGATGGGCGACGGATCCGGTCAGCACCTGGGCTCGTACCTGGCGCACCGTCGGGTCGATCGGCCGTTTCACCTCGGTTGCCGATCAGCCGATGTCCCAGGTCATGTGCGGCCGCGGAACCACCTATCGATTCGGTGCCTTCCACCTGCCGTTTCGTGCCCTGCGGGCGGCAGCAAAGGCCCATGACCTGAGCGTGAATGACGCCTTCATGGCGGCTGTCGGCGTCGGCCTGGACACGTATCATCGGCGGCACGGCGCACTGGTGGAGGAACTGCGGGTCAACGTACCGATCAGCCTGCGCGGCGATCCCGGCGATCGCTCTGGACGAGCCTCCAATGCGGTGAGCATCGCGCGCTTCGGCCTACCGATCGCCGGGCTGACGAATCCTGAGCGGATGCGCGCGGCGCATGACCTGGTGGACCGCTGGCGGGCGGAGCCGGCCCTTCGACTGGCTGAGCCGCTTGCCGAGGTCAGCTGGTTCGTCCCGGTGCCGATGCTCGCGGCGCAGGCACGCGCCTCCGACATCACCACCAGCAACGTGCCGGGGCCTCCGATCCCGATCTACCTCGCGGGAGCCCGGCTGGTGGCGGCATTCCCACTGGTGGCGACCATTGGGGCTGCAGTGAACATCACCATGGTCACCTACGACGGTAGTGCCTTCATCGGCGTCTCCTGCGACGACCGTGCTGTCCCGGACCACGCCGAGCTGGTCGAGGACCTGCGCGGAGGGTTCGCGGACGTGGCCGACATAGCTGTCGGGCCAGCGGATCGCTACGGGTCGCCCGGCGCGTGATGCGAGCCGAGGTCGGACGGCACCCCTAGGCTGCAACTCGAACAGGTGTTCGCACGATTGGCGAGGGAGGTCGAGCATGCGCGTGCTCGGAGTCGACCCCGGCCTGACTCGCTGCGGGGTCGCGATCATCGACGGCGCACCGGGACGAGTCCTCGTCCCATGCCATATCGGGGTCCTGCGGACCGATCCGGGCATCGAGATCGCTCGTCGGCTGGCCGAGCTCGAGCAGGGGCTCCTCGCCCTCGTCCACGAGCACGAGCCAGAGATGATCGCCATCGAGCGGGTGTTCAGCCAGCACAACGTCCGCAGTGCCATGGGCACCGCGCAGGCCGCTGCCATGGCTCTGCTCATCGCCGGCCGGCTGGACGTGCCCGTCGCCCTGCACACGCCCACCGAGGTGAAGGCAGCGGTGACCGGGAACGGCCGGGCTCCCAAGGAGCAGGTGGCCGCGATGATCACCAAGGTGCTTGGCCTTCGGCAGGCGCCGCGACCTGCAGATGCCGCTGACGCGGTCGCCATTGCGATTTGCCAGGTGTGGCGAGGCACCGCCCAGCGCCGGATAGCCGGAGCCCTGGCTGGTGCCGGCCGATGATCGCGTTCCTGCGGGGCGCAGTCGCGTCGGCCTCGCCCGATGGCGTGGTCATCGACGTGGGCGGCGTCGGCATCGCTGCCGCGTGCACCCCTGCAACTGCGCTCGGCCTGCGTCCCGGTGACCATGTGGAACTGGTGACCTCCCTGGTTGTCCGCGAGGATGGCTGGACGCTGTACGGCTTCGTCGATGCCGACGAGCGGCGGGTCTTCGAGCTGGTGCAGACGGTCAGCGGCATCGGCCCGCGCCTAGCCCTCGGCCTGCTGGCAACGCTGACGCCGGATGCCCTGAGGTCTGCGGTCGCCAGCGAGGATCTCGCAACCCTGACCCGGGTGCCGGGCATCGGCAGGAAGGGTGCCGCGCGCCTGGTCCTGGAACTGAAGGATCGTCTCGGCCAGCCGGCATCCGCGGTGGCGGCAAGCCCGCTGGGGGCAGGCTGGCAGGCCGCTGTGATCGCGGGCCTGACGTCCCTGGGCTGGTCGGCCAAGGAGGCCGAGCGGGCAGCCCAGTCGGTTGCGCCGATGGCCGAAGAGCAGGCCAGCCCCGACATCCCCGTGCTGCTGAAGGCAGCCCTTCGCAGCCTGGACAGGTCCTGAGCCGTGGAGCACTCGATCACCGATGCTGCCTCGGATCCCGATGACCTGGCAGTCGAGGGAGCCCTTCGGCCCACCCACCTGGGGGAGTTCATCGGCCAGGAGCGGGTGAAGTCGCAGCTCGGGCTTGTCCTGGAGGCAGCTCGACGCCGTGGCCGGCCCGCAGACCACGTGCTGCTGAGCGGCCCACCGGGCCTGGGCAAGACCACGCTCGCGGGCATCATCGCGGCAGAGCTCGGGGCACCGCTGCGGATGACCTCTGGCCCGGCCCTGCAGCATGCCGGCGACATCGCGGCCGTGCTGTCCAGCCTGCAGCCAGGGGAGGTGCTCTTCCTGGACGAAATCCACCGCACGGCCCGACCGGCGGAGGAGATGCTCTACCTGGCGATGGAGGACTTCCGAGTCGACGTGGTGGTCGGCAAGGGGCCTGGTGCCACGGCAATCCCCCTTGAGATCGCGCCCTTCACGCTCGTCGGAGCGACCACGCGAGCCGGCCTGCTGCCGAGCCCGCTGCGGGATCGATTCGGATTCACGGCCCACCTGGACTTCTACGACCCGGCCGACCTGAGGGTCATCCTGCGCCGATCGGCGTCGCTGCTGGGGGTCGACCTTCGCGACGAGGGCGCGCTGGAGATCTCCGGCCGATGCCGTGGCACCCCGCGGATCGCCAACCGGCTGCTGCGACGCGTACGCGACTGGGCCCAGGTCCACGGCGACGGCGTGGTGGATCGTGCCACGGCATCAGCAGCCCTGGAGCTGTACGAGGTCGATGACCTCGGCCTGGACCGCATCGACCGTGCCGTCCTGGACGTGCTCATCAGGCGCTTCGGCGGCGGTCCGGTTGGGCTGTCGACGCTGGCGGTCTCAGTCGGAGAGGAGCCGGAGACGATCGAGACGGTGGCCGAGCCGTTCCTCGTCCGCCTGGGGCTGATCGTTCGCACCCCGCGAGGACGTGTCGCCGCCCCGGCCGCCTGGTCGCATCTGGGGCTGGCTCCAGCGGTGCCTGCCCAAGCCGAGTTCGATCTGTCGGACTAGGGTAATGCGGCACCTATTGACCATCGCACCCCTGGAGAGCCGTGGACCTCGTCAGCATC
This sequence comes from Actinomycetales bacterium, assembly GCA_018970025.1. Lineage (GTDB taxonomy): Bacteria > Actinomycetota > Actinomycetes > S36-B12 > S36-B12 > REEB460. The sequence goes on from JAGWXF010000001.1 coordinate 49,801, forward strand.
CTTCCGCTGGTTTTGCTCGCGGTCGTGTTCTACCTGCTCATCATGCGGCCCGCTCGGAATCGCCAGAAGCAGCAGCAGCAGCTCATCGCGTCGGTGGGGCCTGGGACGAGGATCATGACCACGGCCGGGTTCTACGGGACGATCTCCTCTCGCGATGGTGATGACCTCACCGTCGTGCTCGCCCCCGGCGTCGAGATCCGCATGATCGCGTCGGCCGTGGCCAGGGTGATCCAGGATGAGGAGCTGCCCGCCTCCGGCACCACGCCCTCGGATCCTCCGGGCGGCCCGTCGGCAGGGGAGTAGGGCGTCGTGGCACCAGTCTCCAGCAGCAAGCCGAGCCGGGCCCTGATCGCCCTGGCGGTTCTGATGATCGGGCTCGGGGTCTGGGCTTTCTTCCCCGGCACCAGCAATGCGGTACGGCTGGGCCTGGACCTTCAGGGCGGCACCCAGGTGATCCTGATCCCGCGCCCGGTCAGCGAAGGCGCGACCATCAGCGACGAGCAGCTCGCCCAGACGGTCGCCATCATCCGGCAGCGCGTCGACGGCCTTGGCGTCGCCGAGGCCGAGGTGACCACCCAGGGATCCGGGAACAACGCTGCGATCATCGTGTCGGTTCCGGGTGCCAACCAGGATCGCGTCGTCGATCTCGTCCAGCGCACCGCGCTGCTGGACTTCCGGCCGGTCTACCAGCTGCTGAGCCCTGTCCCGACGACGGCGCAGCCGACCCCGCCTCCGGCGGCCTCGGCCAGTCCAGGAGCCACGGACAGTCCTGATGCCTCGGCCAGCCTAGGAGCCACGGCCGGCCCGGTCGTGTCGGCCAGTCCTGCGGTGGCAGATAGCAGTGGCTCCCCTGCGTCGGTCGCCTCAGCGACTCCGTCGGGCCGCAGCGGCTCGCTGCGGATCGGGGCCTCTGATGCCGCCAGCCCGGCCCCGAGCGCTACCGCAAGCCCGTCCTCGAGCCCGTCAGCAAGCCAAGCGGCGCCCGCGTCTGCCAGCCCTGCGTCGAGCCAATCAGCTGACGTCACCAAGATCGTGCAGTCGAATGCGAACGATGCCGCCTTCCAGGAGGCCGTGGGCAAGCTCGACTGCACCAACCCGGAGGTCTACGCCGGAGGCTCGCCGGATGATCCGACGAAGTGGCTGGGCACCTGCGAGCAGAACGGCTCTGCCAAGTACATCCTCGAGCCGGCCTTCATCAAGGGCACGAATGTGTCATCGGCCAGTGCCGTCCTGCCGCAGAACGGGGTCGGCTGGGTCGTCTCCCTGGGCTTCGACTCGGAAGGGGCCAAGGCGCTGGCCGATGCGTCGACGAAGCTCAGTGCCCTGCCCGAGTGCTCGGCGGGCGCGACTCCCTGCAATGCGTTCGCGATCGTCCTCGACGGCGTCGTGACGTCCGCCCCCCGGTTCAACGAGCCGATCCTCGGCGGTCAGGCCCAGATCGAGGGCAACTTCACGGCCCAGGACGCGAACGACCTGGCCAACGTGCTCAAGTACGGCGCGCTGCCCGTGACCCTGGAGGCGGCTGACATCACGACCGTGTCGGCGACGGTCGGCAATGACCAGCTTCGCGCCGGGATCATCGCCGGGCTGCTGGGCCTGGGGCTGGTCGGCATCTACCTGCTGATCTATTATCGAGTGCTCGGGATCGTCGCGGTGCTGTCGCTTGCGATCGCAGGCGGCGTGACCTACGCCACCTTCGTGGTGCTCAGCAAGACGGTGGGCCTGACCCTGAGCCTGGCCGGGGTTGCGGGCGCGATCGTCGCGATCGGCATCACGGCGGATTCGTTCATCGTGTACTTCGAGCGAATACGCGACGAGATCCGGGACGGCAGGTCGCTTCGGCAGGCCTGCGACAGCGGGTGGGTACGCGCGCGGCGCACCCTGCTCGCCGCGGACTTCGTCTCACTCCTCGCTGCCATCGTCCTGTACTTCCTATCCGTCGGAAGCGTGCGCGGATTCGCGCTTGTCCTCGGCCTGACGACCCTGATGGACATCATCATCGCCTTCTGGTTCACGCATCCCATCGTCGTGCTCCTGGGTCGGACGAGGTGGATGCAGGCGGGATCCCGCTGGACCGGACTGGATCCGGAGCGCGTGGGAGGGGCCAGCCTGGCCGGGGCGATCATCGAGCGGTCCAAGCGTCGCGGAACCAAGGAGGTGACTTCCTGATGTCGGTCAGCGAAGGAGGTGGCCGGGGCATGCGGAGCCTGGGTCAGCGCCTCTACAACGGGCAGTCATCGATCGACTTCATCGGTCGAACGCGCACCTGGTACGTCGCCTCGGCAATCATCCTGCTGATCTCGATCGGCGCGCTGTTCTTCCGTGGCCTCAACCTGGGCATCGAGTTCCGCGGTGGCGCTGACTTCTCGGTGCCGAATGCCACGTGCTCGGTCGAGCAGGCACGGGGGGTGTCCGAGGACTTCACCGGTGCTCAGGTCATCGTCACGGAGTCCGCGAGCGGGACCATCCGGGTGCAGACAGAGTCGCTGACCCCGGCGCAGAGCCTGACGTTCGCTGGAGTCCTGGCGGAGTCCTGCGGCGTCGCGAAGGACGACATCAAGGCGCAGGTGGTCGGGCCGACCTGGGGGGCCGAGATCTCGAAGAAGGCGCTGCAGGGCCTTGTGGTGTTCCTGCTCCTGCTGGTGATCTTCCTCTCCATCTACTTCGACTGGCGGATGGCGATCGCGGCGCTGGTGGCGCTCGTGCACGACATCGTCATCACCGTGGGCATCTATGCCCTCACCGGGCTTGAGGTGACGCCCGCGACGGTGATCGGCGTGCTCACGATCCTCGGCTACTCCCTCTATGACACGGTCGTGGTGTTCGACAAGGTCAGGGAGAACACGCGTGGGATCGGCGGCCAGTCGGTGCTCACCTACGCTGAAGCCGCAAACCTCGCGGTCAACCAGACCCTCGTACGGAGCATCAACACGTCGATCGTGGCGCTGCTGCCGGTCGTTGCGATCATCGTGGTCGGCGCTGGTCTTCTGGGCGCGGGAACCCTGCTCGATCTTGCGGTCGCTCTCGGGATCGGCATGGCTGCCGGCACCTACTCCTCCATCTTCATCGCTACTCCATTCCTGGTGCAGATGAAGAATCGCCAACCCGAGGTGAAGGCCCTCGCTGGTCGCGTCGCCGCCCGCCGATCGCAGGCTCAGAGGCAGGGCCGCGGCCAGTCGGCGGAGGAGACCGATGCCGAGGGTGGCAGCCAGGCGCAGGAGGCAGTGGTCACGACGAAGGTGCCCAGCGCCGCCCGGCAGCAGCCTCGGCGAGCAGCCCGCTCCCGCCGTGGGCGCCGCTGAGCGGAGCAACGCGAGCAGGGGCGTGGTCTGTGCGAAAGCCGCTGATAGACCCTGACACTCGGGCTGCCGTGCGCGCGTCCATTCGGGTGGTGCCCGACTGGCCGATCCCCGGAGTCCAGTTCCAGGACCTGTCCGGGGTCATGGCGGATGCGCACGCCTTCCGGCTGGTTATCGATGCACTGGCCGGCATGGCCAGCGCCGGAGGGGATCGCATCGACCTGGTCGTGGGCATCGAGGCCCGAGGCTTTGCGTACGGGGCGGCTGTGGCCCATCATCTCGGCGCCGGCTTCGTCGCGGCGCGCAAGCCAGGCAAGCTTCCCGGCGCCGTGCATGCCCGCGAGTATGAGCTCGAGTACGGCACGGCAACCCTGGAGCTGCACCGGGATGCGATGTCCAGCGACCATGGCGTGCTGATCGTCGATGATGTCCTGGCAACCGGGGGCACGGCTGTCGCCTGCGCAGACCTCGTCCGTCGGACCGGTGCTCACCTCACGGCGGCTCTGTTCGTCCTCCAGATTCCCGGGCTCGCAGGCCCGCAGGCCCTCGAATCGGCGGGGGTCGAGTGGGGCTGCCTGCTGTAGTCCGGGTACTTCCCGAGCCCGCGGCCGGCTTGTCGACGTAGACTCGGTGCCTCGAGGGCCAGGAGGGGCGTGACCAAGGACGCATCGACCGCAACGGAGCCTGGCGCTGCGGCTCCGGTCACAGCGATGCCCGACACCAGTCGGTTGCGGTCGAGGTTCCCGCGGCTGACGAGCAGCCGGACCTCCTTCCCCGAGCTTGAGCCTCTCATCAGGACCCTCCGCGCGTACCACCCCAAGGCCGATACCCGCATCATCGAGCGGGCCTACGAGACAGCCGCTCACCTGCACCGCGATCAGAAGCGTCGCAGTGGCGAGGCATACATCACCCACCCACTGGCGGTAGCGACGATCCTTGCCGATCTCGGCATGGGCAGCGAGACGCTCGCTGCGGCACTCCTGCATGACACCGTGGAGGACACCGGGTACCACCTTGACGCACTTCGAGAGGACTTCGGGGACGAGGTGGCCCAGCTGGTCGACGGCGTAACCAAGCTCGATCGCGTCACGTACGGCCAGTCCTCGGCGTCGGAGACGGTCCGCAAGATGGTCGTCGCCATGGCCCGCGATATCCGGGTTCTGGTCATCAAGCTAGCTGACCGCCTGCACAACATGCGCACGCTGCGATGGATGCCGCCCGACAAGCAGCAGAAGAAGGCCAGGGAGACCCTGGAGATCTACGCCCCGCTTGCCCATCGACTCGGCATGAACACGATGAAGTGGGAGCTCGAGGACCTCGCATTCGCCACCCTGCATCCGAAGATGTACGACGAGATCGTTCGACTGGTCGGGCAGCGCGCTCCCTCCCGTGACCAGTACCTCGCCACGGTCGTCGATGACATCGAGGCGGACCTGCGCAGGAGCAAGATCAAGGCAGTGGTCACCGGCCGCCCGAAGCACTACTACTCCGTTTACCAGAAGATGATCGTGCGTGGCCGAGACTTCGCCGACATCTATGACCTGGTCGGGGTGCGGGTTCTCGTCGAAGACATCCGGGACTGCTACGCGGTCCTCGGGGTGATCCACTCCAGGTGGAGCCCCGTCCCGGGCCGATTCAAGGACTTCATCGCCATGCCGAAGTTCAACATGTACCAGTCCCTGCACACCACGGTCATCGGGCCGGGCGGCAAGACCGTCGAGCTGCAGATCCGCACGCATGACATGCACCGGGCAGCGGAGTTCGGGGTAGCGGCCCACTGGCGCTACAAGCAGCAGGACGTGGGAGGCAAGGCCGGCCCCGATGACTTCGGCTGGCTGCGTCAGCTGCTCGAGTGGCAGCGAGAGACCGAGGACCCGGGGGAGTTCCTCGATCAGCTTCGCTACGACCTGAGCACCTCGGAGGTCTTCGTCTTCACGCCGAAGGGCGACGTGATCGCGCTGCCGGGCGGCGCAACTCCCGTCGACTTCGCGTACAGCGTTCATACCGAGGTCGGCCACCGATGCGTGGGCGCCCGCGTCAACGGCAAGCTCGTGCCGCTGGAGTCGGCACTGAGCAACGGTGACGTGATCGAGATCTTCACCTCCAAGGCAGAGGGTGCCGGCCCGAGCCGCGACTGGCTCACCTTCGTCGCCTCCGCGCGCGCCAAGAGCAAGATCAAGGCCTGGTTCTCGCGTGAGCGGCGTGACGAGGCGATTGAGCACGGCAAGGACGCGATCGTCAGGGCGATGCGCAAGCAGGGCCTGCCGCTGCAGCGCCTGATGACGAACCAGGCGATCCAGGCGCTGGCAGTCGAGCTGCATCAGGCGGATGCTTCCGGGCTGTATGCGGCAGTGGGCGAGGGTCGGGTGTCGTCCGCGATCGTGGTGCAGCGACTGGTGGAGGCCGCAGGGGGCTCGGAGGCGGCAGCCGACGATGCGGCGGAGGCGCTGACTCCTGCGGCGATGCGCCGAAGGCCGAGCCGTGCATCGTCAGACGTGGGCGTCGTCGTCGTGGGAGCCCAGGATGTCATGCTCAAGCTGGCCAAGTGCTGCACGCCGGTGCCTGGTGACGCCATCATCGGGTTCGTGACCCGTGGCTCGGGGGTATCCGTTCACCGGGATGACTGCGTGAATGCCCCCGGACTCAAGGCGGAGCCGGAGCGACTCGTCGAGGTGTCCTGGGCGCCCACCGCGACCAGTGTCTTCCTGGTCAACCTGCAGGTCGAGGCCCTCGACCGGGCCCGACTGCTCAGTGATGTCACCCGGGCGCTCTCCGACATGCACGTGAACATCCTCAGCGCATCGGTCACCACGACGCGTGATCGCATCGCGCTGTCGAGGTTCACGTTCGAGATGGCCGACCCGATGCACCTTGGCTCGGTCATCAAGGCAGTACGGAACGTCGAGGGCGTCTACGACGCCTACCGGGTCTGATCAGCCGACCACGTGGGGCCTGACGGCTCCATGGCGCAGGTCGTCAGCCTTGGAACTCCGCGGCCGCAGCCTGGGCGGCCTGCAGCAGGGCTCTCGTCTGTTCGATCGAGGACTCGATGCGTGCCGACTCGCGACCATCCCCACGTGACCTCGCTGCAGCGAGCCGCGCCTCGAGCTTGGCAAGTCCATCCGCGAATGCGCTCGCCGTCGACTCTGCCCGAGCCCGCGCCTCCGGATTCGAGCGCTTCCAAGACTCCGACTCGGCCTTGCGCACAGACTCCTCGACGCGCTTCAAGCGCGCCTCGAGCCTGTCTCGATCTGCTCGGGGAATGTCGCCGGCCTTCTCCCAGCGATCCTGGATCGAGCGCAGGTGTGCCTTGGCCGCCCGGTGGTCGGAGACCGCCAGGGCCTCCGCCTCGAGGACCAGCTGTTCCTTAGCCTCCACGTTCGGCCGCAGCCGCTCCTCCTGGGCCGATTCCGCGGCTAGACGAGCCGCGTAGAAGGCATCCTGGGCCGCCTTGAACCGGGTCCAGAGCCTGTCCTCGTCTCGCTTGCTCGTCCGGGGAGCATTGCGCCACTCGGTCATGAGGTCACGGAATCTCCTGGCCGTGCCAGCCCAGTCGGTTGATGCGGCCAGCGACTCCGCACGGCTGATGAGATCCCGCTTCACGGCCATCGCGCTCTTGCGCTGCGCCTCCACCTCGCCGAAGTGCGATCGCCTGCGCTTGTCGAAGGCAGCCCGGGCCGTGCTGATCCGCTTCCAGAGTTCCTGCTCGCGGCTGCGCTCTGCATGGGGGAGCGCCTTCCACTCCTCGACGATCGCCGCATACCGCTCCGACGTCGCCTTCCATGACGTGGAGGCGGCCAGTTGCTCGGCCTCTGCCGCGAGTGCCTCACGCGCGACGGCGGCCGCGGCGCGCTGCTCCTCACGGGCACGCGCGGCTCGCTCGCGGGCAGCGTCGATCAGTTGCTCCAGGCGGACGCACTTGCCGTCGAGCGCAGTCACGTCTCCCACGAAGGAGCGACCGGCCAGGCCCTCCCTGACTCGGGATAGCACGGCCTGTGCCTGCTCAGCGCTCGACCTGCCGTCGCCGAGTCGGAGGGCTGCCAGGTCGATCTCCACGACCAGGTCGTCGTACTTGCGCCCGAAGAACGCCAGGCCCTCAGCGGGCGGCCCCGCCGCCCATTGCCCGACCAGGACCTCCCCCTCAGGGGCGCGCAGGAACACCCGGCCCTCGTCATCGACCCGGCCGAACTGGGCTGGATCGCTCGGCGCGGGCGCCGGGGCCACGGTCACGCTCCGCACCGCGGCAGGCCTCGCCGGTCGCAGGGCAGCCGGGGTCGGAATCGCTGGCGACTCGCTCATCTGCGCACCTGCCTCATGTCATCCCACCCGTCGACGCGCTGCTCGAGTCGACGGTCGACGCAAACCGTACCCGTGCGCTGCCCTGTCGCCCCGTCGGTCCGGTCACTAGGAGGTAACGATTGCCTTGGTGATGAACACCGGCTGCGCAGGCGCCCCGTCCGTCGCACCCCCGCTGACCCCGGCAGCGGCAATGCCCTGGACGATATCCAGCCCCTGGGTCACCGTGCCCCAGACGGTGTACCCGGCCGGCAGCGTGGTGTCCTGGTAGACGATAAAGAACTGCGAGCCGGCCGTCCCGGGCCCGGCATTGGCCATCGCCACCGTGCCGGCCGGGTAGTTGCCGCTGCCCTCGGCGGGCAGGTTCTCGTCGGGCACCGAGTAGCCGGGCCCGCCCGTGCCGTTGCCCTTGGGGTCCCCGCACTGCAGCACGTAGATCCCCGACGTCGTGAGCCGATGGCAGGAAGTCTGGTCGTAGAAGCCCTCCTTGGCCAGGAACACCTCCGACCCGACGGTGAGCGGGGCCTTGTCCGGCAGCGTCGTGATCACGATCGGGCCGCAGTTGGTCTGCAGGGTGATCGCCGCGGAGACAAGGGAGGCGGCCGGCGGAGCACTGGGCCAGGTGAGGTTGTCGAGACGTGGCGTACCGGGCTCGGTGCAGGCAAGCGCTGCCGCACTCCCGCTCGGGGCGGGTTCAGCCGTGGCGCTGGCGGCCGCCTCGGAGGCGTCAGCCGATCCTGATGGAGCCGGGGATCCGGAGGCAGATCCAGCCGCAGATGCAGCGGCGGATGCGATGGCGCTGGCACCTGCGCTGGCGTCTGCGACCTGCGCAGCGTCGCCTGAGCGGCCGACGACGATCCAGGCGATGGCGCCGGCGACGAGCACGACCACGACGACCGCGGCTGCGATGCGCTGCCTGGTGCGCCGTCGGGCAGCAGACTGGGCTCGCCGCTGCTGCTGGCGCTCGTACTTCTGCCGGGCGAGTTCCCGCTGGCGCTTGTTGCTCGACGTCACGGGCGGAGTGTAATCGGCCGCGAGGCGGCGCACGCCGGCCGCCCGTTAGGCTTTGGCATCATGCTGGTCCAGGGCTTTGCCGCGGGGGCGTGGGGCACGAATTGCTATGTCCTGGCGCCGTCTGCGGGTGAGCCGTGCGTCATCGTCGATCCGGGCCAGGACTCGATCGAGGGGGTTCAGGAGATCGTCCGAGAGCACCGCCTGCTGCCCGTGGCGGTGCTGCTCACCCACGGCCATGTCGACCATGTGTGGTCGGTGGCCCCGGTCGCCCACGGATACGGGATCCCCGCCTACATCCATGCCGATGACCGCTACCGGCTCGCCGACCCGGCCGGCACGAGCATCGCCGGGACTCGTGAGCAACTGCTCAGCATGACCAAGGGAGCGCTGGAGCTCACTGAGCCGGAGGAGGTCAGGCTCGTCGCCGACCAGGAGGACCTGCAGCTGGCCGGGATGGTCCTGCAGGTGCGCCATGCGCCGGGCCACACCGAGGGCTCGGTGGTCTTCGTCGAGGCTTCTGATCAAGGGGACGCTCCGCTGATGCTCAGCGGCGACGTGCTCTTCGCGGGCTCGATCGGGCGGACGGACCTTCCCGGCGGAGATGACGTCGCGATGCGGGCGTCGCTGCGGGATGTCATCTGGCCCGCACCGGACGAGATGGTGGTGCTGCCCGGCCATGGGCCGCAGACCACGATCGGCCACGAGCGCCGGACCAATCCGTATCTCCAGGGGCTGGCCCCACCGGGCCGGGGGCTGTGAGATGTCACGGTCACTGGCCCTGTCCGGATTTCCGGAGTGGCTCCCGGAAGGTCGACTGGTGGAGCAGGCGATCATCGACACCGCTCGCCGGGTCTTCGAGCTGCACGGCTTCGCGTCCATCGAGACTCGCTCGGTGGAGCCGCTGGAGCAGATGCTGCGAAAGGGCGAGATCGACAAGGAGGTGTACGTCCTGCGGCGCCTGCATGCCGCGCAGGACGAGCCTGACCCGGGTCTGGGCCTGCATTTCGACCTGACCGTTCCGTTCGCCCGGTATGTCCTGCAGCATGCCGGGCACCTGGACTTCCCCTTCCGCCGATATCAGATCCAGAAGGTCTGGCGGGGGGAGCGGCCGCAGGACGGGAGATTCCGGGAGTTCACCCAGGCCGACATCGACGTCGTCGACCGAGATTCCCTCGCATTCCACCACGAGGTCGAGATGGCAGTGGTGATGTCGACGGTGCTCGCCGAGCTGCCGATCCCGCGGGCCGTGATCCATGTGAGCAACCGCAAGCTCGCCGAGGGCTTCTACCGGGCGGTCGGGGCTACGGACCCTGCGGCCGTGCTCCGGGCGGTCGATCGGCTTGACAAGGCTGGGCCTGATGCGGTCGGCCGGATGCTGGTCGCCGACGCCGGCCTGTCGATCTCCGCGGCCGAGCAGTGCCTGGCCATGGCAGCGATCCAGGCGCATGACGCGGGATTCGTCGAGCAACTGGAGGCGATCGGCCCGTCGAATGCACTCATGGAGGAGGGCATCGAGGAGCTTCTTGCGGTCATCGAGGGAGCCAATCGGCAGCGCCCGGGCTCTGTCATCGCCGACCTGCGCATCGCCCGCGGCCTGGACTACTACACCGGTACCGTCTACGAGACGATGCTCGAGGGCCACGCATCGATCGGCTCGATCAGCTCCGGTGGCCGCTACGACGCGCTGGCCTCCGACGCCAAGGCCACGTATCCCGGCGTGGGCATCTCGCTGGGCGTCTCGCGACTGGTCTCGGTGCTGCTGGATCGCGACCTCGTACAGGCTGACCGCCGTGTCCCGTCCGCCGTCCTGGTGGCCGTCAATGACGAGCAGTCACGGGCGGCAAGCGAGTTGGTTGCCGGTGCCCTGCGAGCCAGGGGCATCCCGTGCGAGGTGGCGCCCAAGGCCGATAGGTTCGGCAAGCAGATCCGGTACGCGGACCGGCGCGGGATTCCGTACGTGTGGTTCCCCGGCATCGACGCTCCGCTGAAGGACATCCGCAGCGGCGATCAGATGGCTGCCGATCCCGCGACCTGGATGCCGCCAGCAGCCGATCTCACCCCGCAGATCCGCGCCACCAGCCTCGAGCAACGCAGTACCGCCTGATGGGAGCCCCATGATCCGAACCCGCAATGCCGGCTCCTTGCGCCGCGATGACGCCGGGGCGACCGTCACCCTGGCCGGGTGGATCGCCCGTCGCCGCGACCACGGCGGAGTGGCGTTCCTGGATCTTCGGGACGCCTCCGGAGTCGTGCAGGTCGTCGTCCATGATCCGCTGATTGCGCATGGCCTGCGCGATGAGTACTGCATCCGGGTGACCGGGCAGGTGCAGGTGCGTCCTGAGGGGAACGAGAACGCCGACCTGCCGACCGGCGAGGTCGAGGTCATGTCGTCTGACGTCGAGGTGCTGTCCGTTGCGGCACCCCTGCCGTTTCCGATCGATGACCGGGTGAGCGTGGGGGACGAGGTCAGGCTGCGCTACCGCTACCTGGACCTGCGGCGACGGTCGGCCGGGGATGCCTTGCGGATGAGGTCCCGGGTCAACCAGATCGCCCGCGATGTGCTCCTGGGACGGGACTTCGTCGAGATCGAGACCCCCACCCTGACGCGATCGACCCCCGAGGGGGCTCGGGACTTCCTCGTGCCGGTACGCCTGCAGCCTGGGCACTGGTACGCCTTGCCGCAGTCGCCGCAGCTGTTCAAGCAGCTGCTGATGGTGGCGGGGATGGAGCGGTATTTCCAGATCGCGCGGTGCTATCGGGACGAGGACTTCCGCGCGGATCGCCAGCCCGAGTTCACCCAGCTGGACATCGAGATGTCGTTCGTCGAGCAGGACGACGTCATCGAGGTCGGCGAGGCGATCGTCCGTGCACTGTGGCAGGGGATCCTCGGGGTGGAGATCGGCGAGGTCCCGCGGATGACGTACGCGGAGGCCATGCGCAGGTACGGAAGCGACAAGCCAGACCTTCGATTCGGCCTGGAGCTGGTCGACCTGACCGACTACTTCGCCGGAACGGCCTTCCGGGTCTTCCAGGCAGCGCACGTGGGCGCGGTCGTCATGCCTGGCGGAGGCGACCAGCCCCGTCGCCAGTTCGACGCCTGGCAGGAATGGGCCAAGCAGCGGGGGGCCAAGGGCCTGGCATACGTGACCATCGACGCAGACGGCACCCTCGGCGGTCCGGTGGCCAAGAACCTCTCCGAGCGGGAGCGGGACGGGCTGGCGGCCGCCACCGGGGCCACAGCAGGCGACTGCGTCTTCTTCGCTGCCGGCACGACATCCGATGCCCGTAGCCTGCTGGGCGCCGCCCGACTGGAGATCGCCCGGCGACTGGACCTCATCGACGAGACGGCGTGGTCGTTCCTGTGGGTCGTCGACGCGCCGATGTTCGAGCAGGTGCAGGACGATGCAGGTGCCCTGACGTGGACCGCCGTCCACCATCCCTTCACGTCCCCGAACGCCGAGTGGAAGGACACCTTCGAGCAGGCGCCCGGCGAGGCCCTGGCGTGGGCCTACGACATCGTGTGCAATGGCAATGAGATCGGCGGGGGATCGATCCGTATCCATCAGGCCGAGGTGCAGCAGCGGGTCTTCAGCATGCTCGGACTGTCGGCCGGCGACGCGCAGGAGAAGTTCGGGTTCCTGCTCGAGGCCTTCGCATACGGGCCGCCGCCGCATGGAGGCATCGCCTTCGGCTGGGACCGCATCTGCATGCTGCTCGCGGGTGCGCCCTCCCTGCGCGATGTCATCGCCTTCCCCAAGACCGGCGCTGGGCACGACCCGCTCACCGGCGCACCGACGACCATCACCGCACAACAGCGCAAGGAAGCGGGCATCGATGCCACGCCAGGACTCCCAGGGCAGCGCCTATCAGATCAGGGCCGATCAGAGCAGGGCCGATCAGATCAGGATGGCAGCGCCGGCTGATCCGTACGTACGGCTGCGCCTGCACGACGACGCCATCGCCGAGGCCGTCATCGACGGCCCTGCCGTGGCCTGGATGTCGATACGCAATGCGACCCGGCGACCTTCGGGCCGGAGCCTCGGTGCGGGCGATGACGGGCCTGCGGCCGTTCGTGAGCGATGGGGGAGCCTGTGCGGCAGCGACGCCCCGCGCATGATCCGGGCGCTGGTGGAGCTGGACTCCAGAGTTGGCCTCGATGGTCGCGGTGGCCTTGATGGCGTGACCGTCCCAGCGGGCATCTTCGGACTGCTGCCGCCAGGCCTGACCAGCCCTGATCCCGGGCACTGGTCCTTGTGGGAGCTGAGCGATGACGCGCACGCGGTACCCGGGCGCGCGCGGCTGCTCGATCCCGCTGACGACAGGATCCGCCCCCTGCTGATGCACTCGCCGTCGGCTCATGTGTTCCCCGGGGACCGGCCGGCCCAGTGGGCCGGGATCGTGGAGGGCGATGACCTGCTGGCCGTTGCGGCTCGAATCGATGAGCCCAATGGGTTCGCGCACGTGGTGAGCGTGTGCACGGATCCGAGGGCGCGGGGCCGTCGGCTGGCACAGCAGGCGATCGGCCTGCTGATCGAGCAGGCACGCAGCGACGGATGCCGTGGGGTCATGCTCGAGATGTACGCCTCCAACGACCCGGCCCGGCGGGCGTACCTCCGCATGGGCTTCGCGGAGGTCGGCCAGTACATGTCCGGGCTGCTGTACCGCGGCGTGCGGCCTGCCTAGGGTGTGCCGAGTGACCCTCTTCGACGAGGCTGCCTCAACACACCGTGCGTCGGCCCCGCTGGCCGTGCGCATGCGACCGGCGAGCATCGAGGAGGTCGTCGGGCAGGAGTCCGCCCTGGCACCGGGGGCGCCACTTCGGGGACTGCTCGAGCCCCACGCGGGCACGGCCTCGAGCTCTGTCTCGGTCATCCTGTGGGGCCCGCCCGGGACCGGCAAGACGACACTGGCGTCCCTGGTCTCGCTTGCTTCTGGCCGCGTCTTCACCGAGCTGTCGGCGGTCACCGCTGGGGTCAAGGACGTGCGGTCGATCATCGACCAGGCGCGGGACCGGCTGTCGATGCAGGGCCGCGGCACGGTGCTGTTCATCGACGAGGTGCACCGCTTCAGCAAGGCACAGCAGGATGCCCTCCTGCCGGCCGTCGAGAACGGCTGGGTGACCCTCATCGCGGCAACGACGGAGAACCCGAGCTTCTCGGTGATCGCTCCGCTGCTGTCGCGCAGTGTCGTAGTGACGCTTGCGCCGCTGACCGACCGGGACCTGCAGGCGCTGGTCCGCCGGGCCATCGCGGACCCGCGCGGCCTCGGTGGGCGCGTTCGCGTGGCGGATGACGCGGTGGAGGCCATCGCGCGGGTGTCGATGGGCGATGCCCGTCGGGCGCTCACGGCACTGGAGGCAGCGGCTGCGCCCGTCCTTCGCATGCATGCCGAGCGGGGTACCGGGCCTGTCGACGGGCTCGGCGACGCGCCTGTCGACGCGGCCGACGTGCCCGAGGTCGGGCTGCACCACGTCGAGGTGGCAGTCCAGCATGCAGCGATCCGCTACGACCGGGATGGCGACCAGCACTACGACGTCGTCAGCGCATTCATCAAGAGCGTGCGCGGGAGCGATCCAGACGCAGCCCTGCACTACCTGGCACGCATGCTGCAGGCCGGCGAGGATCCGCGCTTCGTCGCTCGGCGCCTGATGATCCTGGCGTCCGAGGACATCGGGATGGCTGACCCGATGGTGCTCCAGACGGCGACGGCCGCAGCTCAGGCGGTTGCCCTGGTCGGAATGCCGGAGGCGCAGATCATCCTCGCGCACGCGACCATCCACGCCGCCCTGGCAGCGAAGTCCAATGCCGTGGTGATGGCGATCGGCGAGGCTGCGCAGGACGTGCGCAGTGGTCGGGTTGGGGTCGTCCCGCCGTGGCTGCGCGATGCGCACTATCCAGGGGCCGCAGATCTCGGACACGGCCGCGGGTACGCCTACCCGCACGATCTTCCGGGCGGGGTCGCAGCACAGCAGTACCTGCCGGATGCCCTCGTCGGCGTGCGCTACTACCGCCCGACGAACCACGGGTCCGAGGCAGCCTGGGCACAGGTGGCCGAGCGGCTCGCCGGCCTGCGGATGTCGAGGCCGGCGCCCCCTGCCGGCCCTGCCGAGCCGTTAGGGTGGGACGGCTCGCGCTAGGGCAGGCAGCGCGGCCGGCTCGCAGCCGACGTCCATCTCACGAGGAGTTGCCATGCGCAGGATTGCGTGGATCGCAGTCGGCGCCGTCGGCGGCATCATCGTCTACCGTCGAGGCCGCCAGTTCGTGGCGACGGCCCGCGAGCAGGGCATCTCGGCGAGCGCCCAGCAGGCCGGGGCGTCTGCGTGGGCGAGTGCGCAGACCACGGCGTCGCTGGCGGTGCGGGCAAGGTCCCTGCTTGCCAAGGCGGTGATCGCCCAGGCGGCAGCGAGCCAGGCGCTCGCCCAGCAGGGCCAGCAGTCCGCAGCGGCCCAGCAGGGCTGGCCCAGCGGCCCGGTATCCGGCAGTACCCGACCAGGAGGTCAGCCCTGATGGACTCGGCGGAGATTCGCAGTCGCTTCCTTCGCTACTTCGCCGAACACGGCCATCAGGTCGTCCCGTCTGCCTCGCTGCTGCTGGATGACCCGACCCTGCTGTTCGTGAACGCCGGGATGGTCCCGTTCAAGCCGTACTTCCTCGGGGAGTCGCCACCGCCCTATCCGCGGGCGACGAGCGTGCAGAAGGTCGTCCGCACCCTCGACATCGAGGAAGTGGGCAAGACCACCAGGCATGCCTCGTTCTTCCAGATGGCCGGCAACTTCTCCTTCGGCGACTACTTCAAGCAGGGCGCGATCCCGTATGCCTGGGAGCTGCTGACCCGGCCGGTGAGCGATGGGGGCTACGGGTTCCCGGAGTCCCGGCTGTGGGTGACGGTCTACCAGGACGATGACGAGGCGATCGAGATCTGGCATGAGACGGCCGGACTGCCCTACGAGCGCATCCAGCGACGCGGCCCCAAGGACAACTACTGGTCGATGGGCGTGCCCGGCCCGGGCGGCCCCTGCTCGGAGATCTACTACGACCGCGGGCCCGAGCACGGGCGCGAGGGCGGCCCGGTGGTCGACGAGGATCGCTACCTGGAGGTCTGGAACCTCGTCTTCATGCAGGACGAGCTGTCCGAGGTGCGCTCCAAGGAGGACTTCGACATCCTGCGGCCGCTGCCGGCCAAGAACATCGACACCGGCATGGGCCTGGAGCGGATGGCTGCCCTGCTGCAGGGTGTCGACAACATCTACGAGATCGACACCACGCGCGGGATCCTGGACCGTGCGTGCGAGCTCACCGGCTCTGCCTACGGCCGGCAGGAGCGGGACGATGTCGCGCTGCGGGTGATCGCCGATCATGCCCGCACCTGCGTCTTCCTGATCGGCGACGGGGTGGTCCCCGGGAACGAGGGCCGCGGCTACGTCCTGCGCCGGCTCATGCGGCGGGTCATCCGGATGATGCGGCTACTAGGGGCCTATGACCCCACGATGGGGGAGCTCGTCGACACCACCGTCCTGACCATGGCACCGCAGTACCCCGAGCTCAATGACGAGGTCCGGCGCATCCGACAGGTGGCGGTCACCGAGGAGGCCGCGTTCATGCAGACCCTGCGCACCGGCACGACCATCTTCGAGTCTGCCGTGGCCACCCTGCGCTCCGCAGGCGGCACGACGCTGTCCGGTGAGCAGGCCTTTGCCCTGCATGACACCTACGGCTTCCCCATCGACCTCACCCTGGAGATGGCCGCCGAGCAGGGACTCGCGGTCGATGCCGAGGGCTTCCGCTCGCTGATGGGCCAGCAGCGGGAGCGGGCCAAGGCGGACGCCCGTGAGCGCAAGTCGGGCTTTGCCGCCACGACCGCCTATCGCGAGATCCTCGACGGCGCTGGCCTGACCGAGTTCACCGGATATCGAGAGGTATCCACCGAGGCCACCATCGTCGGGATGGTCCGTGACGGGGTCGCCGTCCCGGCCGCGGAGGCAGGCGAGCACCTCGAGGTCGTGCTCGATCGCAGCCCCTGCTACGCCGAGGCTGGCGGCCAGCTCGGCGACCATGGGCGACTGGTGTCCGCGAACGGCAGCATCGTGGAGGTCTATGACGTGCAGTCGCCCGTGCCGGGCCTGTTCGTCCACCGCGGCCAGGTGCGCCAGGGCGCGGTGGCCGTCGGGGACCCGGTGTTGGCGCATGTCGACGTCGCCCGGCGACGAGCGATCTCCCGCGCGCATACCGCCACGCACCTGATTCACCGGGCCTTCCGGGAGCGGCTGGGGGAGACTGCCACGCAGATGGGATCGGAGAACGCGCCGGGCCGGCTGCGGTTCGACTTCCCGAGCCCGACGCCGGTGCCGGCGAGCACCCTGCAGGAGGTCGAGGCCCGGGTCAATGAGGTGCTCCTGGAGGACCTCTCGGTGTCCGCTCACGTGATGTCGCAGGCCGAGGCCCGCGCCATGGGCGCGATGGCGCTGTTCGGTGAGAAGTACGGCGACCAGGTTCGCGTGGTCTCAGTGGGCGACTGGGCCCATGAGCTCTGCGGCGGCACGCACGCCCAGCGCTCCGGCCAGCTCGGCGTGGTGACCTTCCTCAGCGAGGGCTCGATCGGCGCAGGGGTGCGCCGGGTCGAGGCACTGGTGGGCTCGGACGCCTACCAGTTCCTCGCACGCGAGCACATCCTGGTGTCACGGCTCACGGAGTTGGTCAAGGCTCCTGCCGAGGAGCTGGTCGATCGGATCGAGCGGACCATCGCCTCGCTGAAGGATGCCGAACGAGACCTCGCGAGGGTCCGCTCGGCGCAGCTGACCGCAAGCGTCGACGGCATCATCGGCGAGGGCCGCGATATCGGCCCGGTCCGCTGCTGGACGTACCAGGCTCCCGACGGCACGTCCGCGAACGACCTGCGCGAGCTTGCGATGAAGGCCAGGGGCCGTGGCCGCCCGGAGATTCCGGTGGTCCAGATCGGGGCAGCCGTGACGGAGGGGAAGGTATCGGTCATCGCCGTGGCCAATGACCGGGCCATCGAGCTCGGCGTCACCGCCCGCCTGGTGCTGCAGGCGGCGCTGCCGGCTGTCGACGGCCGGGGTGGCGGCAAGGACGACATGGCCCAGGGCGGCGGCACGAACGCGGCTGGGGTGCCAGATGCACTGGCTGCCGCCGAGGCCGCCATCGCTGCCAGGGTCGGCGCGTAGCCCGATGCGGCGTGGGACCCGCATCGGGATCGATGTCGGTCAGGCGCGTATCGGCGTGGCACGCAGCGACCCCGATGGGCTGATCGCGACCCCACTGGAGGCCGTGCCGGCGGGTACGGACGCGAATGAGCGCATCCTCGCCATCGTGCTCCAAGCGGAGGCGACCGAGGTCATCGTCGGCCTGCCACTGCGGCTCGATGGCACAGACGGACCTGCAGCGGTGCTGGCACGGCAGTGGGCTGATGCCCTCGCCGAGGCTCTTGCGCGCGCCGGCGCCGTCACCGACGTCCGGATGGTCGACGAGCGGTTGACCACCGTGCAGGCGCAGCGAGGGCTCCACGCTGCCGGAGCCACGACGCGCACATCACGCCATCGCATCGACAGCGCCTCGGCCGTCGTACTGTTGCAGTCGTACCTTGACGGCGTTCGGTCCGGGCCGGATTCCGCCTGATCCGAGCGGGTGACCGTGGCCACCCAGATGGACGGAGCATCGTGAGCCAGTTGCAGCAGTTCATGACCGACGGGCCGCTGCCGCCGTCGGCGAATCGCCGCAGCCCATGGCGGATGATCGCGGCCCTGGCAGCGGTCCTCGTCCTGCTCGCTGCCGTGGGGTCTGTCTTCCTGGTCAATCGCAGCGATCAGGCCGCAGCAGACTTCGCCGGCCCGGGCTCGGGCACGGTCGAGGTCATCGTGGCCCGCGGTGACACCCTGACGCAGATCGGCCGAACGCTGAAGCAGGCTGGGGTGGTCGCGACGGTCGATGCCTTCGTCAGCGCGGCAACGGTGAGCGATCAGGCCGCATCGATCGGGCCGGGCCGCTACACCCTGCGCAGGGGCATGAGCGCGCAGGAGGCACTGGCGCTCATGCTGGACCCGGCATCGCGCGCTGCGAGCCGACTGGTGCTCCCGGAGGGCCTGCGGATGACGCAGACGATCTCGCTCGCCGCCGAGGCCACGGACCTGCCCGAATCGGCGTTCAAGAAGGCCCTGGAGTCCCCGACTGGACTCGGCCTGCCGGCATGGGCGAAGGATCGCCCGGAGGGACTGCTGTTTCCGGCGAGTTATGACCTGGCAGGGGACGAGACCGCTGCCGATGTGCTGTCCCGGCTGTTCGAGCGGTTCGGTCAGGCGAGCACCGATCTCAACCTGGTCCAGCGATCCAAGGAGCTCGGCCTTGAGCCCTCCGAGGTGCTCACGATCGCATCGATCGTCCAGGCCGAGGGACACCCGGATGACTTCGCCAAGGTTGCCCGGGTGATCTACAACCGCCTCGAGGCGGGGATGCCCTTGCAGATGGACTCCACCGTCGCCTACGGCCTCGGCGTCACCGACCTGACCCTCTCGCAGGAGCAGCTCGCCTCCGACACCCCTTACAACACCTACGTCAACGAAGGCCTGCCGCCGACGCCGATCAACTCCCCGGGCGAGGCTGCGATGCGGGCCGCACTGGAACCAGCCAAGGGCAAGTGGCTCTACTTCGTCACGGTGAACCCGGACACCGGCGAGACGAAGTTCACCAGGAGCTATGAGAAGTTCCTGCAGTTCAAGCAGGAGTTCCAGGACTACCTGAAGAGCAAGGGCTAGCCGCCGGTGCTCGCCTGGCGGAGGTGAGGGGCGGTGCCACGTCGTGCTGCCGTGCTCGGCTTGCCGGTCTCGCACAGCCTGTCGCCGGTGATGCACCGGGCGGCCTACGCCGCGCTCGGGCTCGACTGGGCATACGACGCGATCGAGGTCGACGAGGCCGGCCTGGCACCGTTCCTGGACTCCCTGGACGAATCCTGGGCAGGGCTGTCGCTGACCATGCCGCTGAAGGAGGCGGTCATCGACCTGCTGGCGGAGGTCGAGCCGACAGCGCGGACCCTTGCCTCGGTGAACACCGTCCTGCCGGCTTCGGGTGGGTGGCGGGGCACCAACACGGACGTGTACGGCATGGTGCAGGCACTGCGCGAGGCAGGACTTGGACCGGGCCCGGCGACCGGGCTGATCCTGGGTGCCGGGGCGACGGCCCGCAGTGCACTGGCCGCCCTGGCCGGGCTCGGCGTCGCCGAGGTGCTGCTCAGTGCACGCCGGGCAGAGGCGGCCCGCGGCTTGCTCCCGCTCGCCGAGGCTGTGGGGGTGCGGGCCACGGTCATCGACTGGGCGTCGGGATCAGGCGCTACTCCGGAGGCGGTCGCCGCGGTGCAGGTGACGGTCAGCACCGTTCCCGGGGATGCCGGCGTGGCGTGGCTGGACCATGCCCGTCGATCGACCGGAGCCCTGCTGGATGCCTCGTATCACCCGTGGCCGACCCCGCTCGCGGCCGCGTGGAAGGGCGACGTGATCGCCAGCGGCCGAGCCATGCTGCTGTGGCAGGCAGTTGAGCAGGTGCGCCTCATGACCGGGATGGACGCGCCGGTCGAGGCGATGCGGGCCAGCCTGCCTGCAGCCTGAGGAGCCTGGCTCGCGCTGCATTCGGGGTCTGGGAGGATGCGCCCATGCTTCGATGGCTCACGGCAGGGGAGTCGCACGGACCAGCGCTGGTGGCCATCCTGGAGGGGCTGCCGGCCCTCACCGAGGTGACGACGGCTGATGTCGCACGCGACCTCGCCCGCAGACGCCTCGGCACCGGACGCGGTGCCCGGATGAAGTTCGAGCAGGACGCCGTCCGCATCCTGGGCGGTATCCGGCACGGCCGGACGATGGGCGGTCCCGTTGCCATCGAGGTCGGCAACACCGAATGGCCGAAGTGGGATCAGGTGATGGCGGCCGATCCCGTCGACCCTGCGGTCCTGGCCGAGCTTGCCCGCAATGCCCCGCTGACCAGGCCCCGTCCGGGACATGCTGACCTTGCCGGGATGCAGAAGTACGGGTTCACCGATGCCCGGCCGGTGCTCGAGCGCGCAAGTGCCAGGGAGACAGCCGCGCGGGTCGCGCTCGGCGCGGTCGCCCGCGCCTTCCTGCGCCAGGCAGCCGGGATCGAGGTGCTGAGCCATGTCGTTCGCATCGGCCAGGCGACGGCACCTGTCGGACTCGTCCCGGAGCCGGCCGATCTGGAGCGAATCGACGCTGACCCGGTTCGCTGCGCCGATCCGGCGGCGTCCGCCGCCATGGTGGCCGAGATCGATGAGGCCCATCGAGACGGCGACACCCTCGGCGGGGTCGTGGAGGTGGTCGCGACCGGCCTGCCGCCCGGCCTGGGCAGTCACGTCCACTGGGATCGCCGTCTGGATGCCCGCCTGGCCGCCGCCCTGATGGGAATCCAGGCGATCAAGGGCGTGGAGGTCGGGGACGGGTTCAGCCTGGCAGCCGTTCGCGGCAGCGCGGCGCAGGACGAGATCATCATGGGGCCCGACGGCCTCACCCGGACCTCTGGGAAGTCGGGTGGTACGGAGGGGGGGATGACGACCGGGGAGCTCCTGCGCGTCCGGGCCGCCATGAAGCCCATCTCGACCATTCCGCGAGCCCTGCGGACGGTCGACGTGGCGACCGGCGAGCCGGCCCCAGCCATCAATCAGCGGTCGGACGTCTGCGCCGTGCCGGCTGCCGGCGTCGTGGCCGAGGCGATGGTCCTGCTGGTCCTCGCGGATGCGATCTGCGAGAAGTTCGGCGGCGACAGCGTGCCGGAGACCAGGCGCAACCTGGTCGGGTACCTCTCCGGCCTGTCGTTCCGGTGAGCCTACGCGAATGACGTGAGTGACGTGAGTGACGCGAGTGACGTGAATGCGGTGAGTGACGTGAGTGCCAAGAGCGACGTGAGTGGGCCCGTGCTCGTCCTGGTTGGCGCACCTGGCGCCGGCAAGTCGACGGTGGGTCGCCGGGTGGCCGCGACCATGGGCCTGGACTTCGTCGACACCGATGAGCTGATCGTCCAGGCCGCCGGGATGCCGGTCCCGGATATCTTCGTGAGCCAGGGGGAGCCAGCCTTCCGGGCGCTCGAGGAGCAGGCAGTGGCCCAGGCACTCGACGCGACCGGGTCGATCGTCTCGCTGGGGGGCGGTGCCGTCATCAGCGAGATCACCAGGGCCCGCCTGCGCGGGCATCGCGTGGTCTGGCTGCGCGTCTCGGTCTCGGACGCGGCCTCAAGGGTCGGCATGAACGCCAGTCGTCCCCTCCTGCTGGGCAATGTCCGCGGCCGGCTGGCAGCGCTGATGACCGAGCGAGAGCAGTGGTACGAGCAGGTCAGCACGTCGGTGGTCGACACCACTGGCCGGCCCATCGAGCACGTCGTCTCCGACGTGCTGGCGATCGCGCACCAGGGCACGCACCCATGACCGGCACGCCTGAGCGGATCACCGTGCGGGCAGAGCACGCATACGACGTGCTCATCGGGCGGGGCCTGGGCATCCGGGCCGGGGATCTGCTGCCCGACGCGGGCAGGATCGCGGTCATCCACCCGGCACCTCTTGCTGACCGGGCCCTGGCGGTGGCAGCCGACCTGCGCGATTCCGGCTGCCACGCGATCCTGCTGGAGGTACCCGATGCCGAGCAGGCGAAGACGCCACAGGTGCTCGCCGATTGCTGGGATGCGCTCGGGACGGCGGGATTCACCCGAAGCGATGCGGTCGTGTCCGTCGGCGGCGGGGCGACCACAGACCTCGCCGGCTTCGTCGCCGCAACCTGGATGCGCGGGATCAGGGTCGTCCACATCCCCACAACCCTGCTGGCCATGGTCGATGCCGCGGTCGGGGGCAAGACCGGCATCAATGCCGCGGCTGGCAAGAACCTGATCGGGTCATTCCACAGTCCGGCGGGAGTGGTGTGCGACCTCGATGCCCTGATGACCCTGCCCCGGGCCGACCTGGCCGCCGGCATGGCCGAGGTCGTCAAGGTCGGCTTCACCTCAGACCCCACGATCCTGGACGACGTGCGCGCAGATGCCCAGGCGGCCCTGGACCCCTCCGGCCCCCTGCTCGCCGACCTGGTCAGGCGAGCGGTCCAGGTGAAGGCCGACGTGGTGAGCCAGGACTTCCGAGAGGAGTCGGCGACCTCGGGCTCGGGCCGCATCGGCCGCGAGGTCCTCAACTACGGGCACACCTTCGGCCATGCCGTCGAGCAGGTCCAGGACTACCGGTGGCGTCATGGCGATGCCGTCTCCGTCGGCCTGGTCTACGTGGCGGAGCTGGCCCGGATCGGGGGGTATCTGGCTGACGCCGAGGCGGACCTGCATCGAGAGGTCCTCGGACTGATCGGACTGCCCACGGCCTACCCGGCACGAGACTGGGATCGACTGCTGGCCGCCATGGCGGTCGACAAGAAGGCCCGGGGAGGCACCCTGCGCTTTGTCGTGCTGGAGGGGATCGGCCGGCCGGTGAACTGGAACGGACCGCAGGCCGGGGTGCTTCGCGCCGCCTTCGAGGCGGTCAGCCGCCCCTGACGGACATGACGGACGGGCCGGGGTGAGCACCGCCTACCATTCGGCCATGCAGCGCGTCCTGGTCATCAACGGGCCGAACCTCAGCAGGCTCGGCAGCCGTGAGCCGCAGGTGTACGGCTCCACGACCTACGCCGAGCTTGTCGCGGCATGCCACGACACCGCTGCCGCGCTCGGGCTCGAGGCAGACGTGCGCCAGTCCGATGACGAGGCGACGCTGATCGGGTGGCTGCACGAGGCAGCGGACGAGCGCCTGCCGGTCGTGCTGAACCCGGCGGCCTTCACTCACTACTCCTATGCCCTGCGCGACGCCTGCGCCCTGGTGGACAGCCCGATCATCGAGGTCCATATCTCCAACCCCGCCGCTCGCGAGGCCTTCCGGCACCACTCGGTTATCTCCGGCGTCGTCAAGGGGACGATCGCAGGCCTGGGCGTGGACTCCTACCTGCTGGCACTGCGGGCCATCGCCCGGCTGCTGGCCTGAGTCCATGTCGAATGAGTCGAGCCAGTCAGGCGATTCGGATGCGTCGGCCGAGGCCGATGCGCACGACGCGTCGGGCAATCGACGACCCCATGCCGGGCGCCGGGCGCGTGCCCGGAAGCTGCTGCAGGAGCGTGCCGGCGGTGACACGGGCTGGCTGCTCGTCACCAGCCTGCCGAATATCGCCTACCTGACGGGGTTCAGCGGGAGCAACGCCGTACTGGCCCTCCACGCGCAGGACCCCGACCGTGACCTGCTCGGCACCGATGGCCGGTATGCCGAGCAGGCCCGCATCCAGGCACCGGGGCTGCCGACGCTGATCGACCGGTCGACCCTGCCGGCGATCGTCTCAGCGGTCGCAGCCGGGCGCGGCTCGCTCATGGTTGAGTCCTGCCTGGCAGTGGCAGACCATCAGGCAGTCCAGGAGCGCGTCCGGGGGCCTGTCACGCCGCTCGTGGGCCTGGTTGAGGAACTGCGCATCATCAAGGACGCTGCCGAGATCGCCGCGCTCATGGCTGCCTGCGCGATCACCAGTGCCGCATTCGAGCAGCTGTTCGACGAGGTACGACCCGGAATGACGGAGATCGCCATCGCCCGGCGCCTGGAGCAGCTGTTCGGGGAGATGGGCGCATCCGACCGGGCCTTCGAGACGATCGTCGGCTCGGGGCCGAACTCGGCCATCCCGCACCATCGATGCGGCCAGCGCGCCATCGAGCCCGGGGACCTCCTGGTCGTGGACGCCGGGGCCCTGGTCGACGGGTATCACGCCGACATGACGCGCACGGCCGTGGTGGCACGGCAACCCGCCGACTGGCAGGCAGAGATCCACGGGATCGTCCTGGATGGCCAGACGAGGGCTCGTGCGTCGGCCGTTGACGGCATGGCGCTGGCCCGCCTGGACACCGCGGCGCGGCAGCCGATCGCAGATGCAGGCTATGGCGAGGCCTTTGCCCACGGCCTCGGCCACGGGGTAGGCCTGGAGATCCATGAGGCGCCGATGATCGGGACGCGGTCGACCGGTAGCCTTGGCGTCGGCATGCCGGTCACGATCGAGCCTGGCATCTACCTGCCCGGGCGCGGTGGCGTCCGCATCGAGGACACCCTGGTGGTGGAATCGAGCGGCCCGCGCGTGCTGACAGCGATGTCACGCGAGCTGCGCACGGTGGGCTAGTGGAAGACGGCACGGTGGGCTCGCGGCACATGAACGACGACCTGTGAGGGATTGAGCGTGGCAACGTCCAACGACCTGAAGAACGGCCTGGTCCTGAACCTCGACGGCCAGCTGTGGACCGTGATCGAGTTCCAGCATGTCAAGCCTGGCAAGGGAGGGGCCTTCGTCCGGACCAAGCTGAAGAACGTCCTGTCCGGCAAGGTCGTCGACAAGACCTTCAACGCGGGCGTCAAGGTCGAGACCGAGACCGTCGACCGCCGTGACATGCAGTACCTCTACCGTGATGGGGACGACTGGGTGTTCATGGACACCGTCTCCTTCGAGCAGTTCAGCGTGCCGAGCGCGGTCGTGGGCGATGCCTCCCGGTACCTGCTGGAGAACCAGGTCGCGAACGTCTCCGTTCACAACGGGCAGCCGATCATCGTCGAGCTGCCAGCGTCGGTCGAGCTCATCATTACCTATACCGAGCCCGGCCTGCAGGGAGACCGCTCCACGGGAGGCACGAAGCCGGCGACCCTGGAGACGGGAGCCGAGATCCAGGTGCCCCTGTTCATCGAGTCGGGCACCAAGGTGAAGGTCGATACGCGCGACGGGTCGTATCTCGGCCGGATCAACGACTGATCGATGCCCGCTCGCAGCAAGGCCCGCAAGCGAGCCCTGGACATCCTCTATGAGGCCGACATGCGGGGGCAGCGTCCGTCTCAGATCCTGGCAGGCCAGGTGGCCCGGCGCGCGGCGTCGGGCGACGCTGAACTGAACGCCTATGTCAGCGAGCTCATCGAGGGCGTCAGCCGGAACCTCGAGCGTATCGACGAGCTCATCGGCACCTACGCCGTTGGATGGTCGCTGGATCGCATGCCGGCCGTCGACCGGGCGATCCTTAGGCTGGCAGCGTATGAGGTCCTGTGGCGCGACGACATCCCGGACCCAGTCGCCATTGCCGAGGCGGTGGGCCTGGCAGAGCGGCTATCGACCGACGACTCGGCTGCCTTCGTCAACGGCCTGCTCGGTCGGCTGTCCGATCTGAAGCCACGGCTGGGGATCGAGGCCGATCCCCAGCCGGATCAGGCCCCTACTGCTTCGTCGCCACCAGGGTGACCGCCGTGCTGCCCTCCTGGCCGCCAACGGAGACGTCCAGCCGGTAGCCGTTCCCCGTCGCACCGAACATGCTCACGTCCGCCATGTTCGACTCCGACTCAACTGAGTACCCGGCGGCCTCGACCATGGACTTCACGGCCGCGGCAGCGTCCTCGACGCTCTGGTCGGTGTTCCACATGGCGGTGGCACTGCCGGATCCCTTGTCCACGCTCACCATCACCAGGGTGCCGTCTCCGTAGGTCGGCACCTCAGCCGGCCAGTTGTCGGGGAGGTCGACGCTGCCGCCGATCGACATCGCGCCCTCGGATCCCTCGACGGTCACGCCATCGCCCTGGATATCGACATTGACGCTGCCGCCAGCGGCCTGCTCCATCAGCTTCTCCGTCGCCGACTCGGCGATCTGTCCGCAGCCAGCAAGGCTGAACCCGGCAACGATGGCGCCGGCCGCGAGCACCGCGGTCGTCTTCTTCAGTCCCATCTCATCTCCCTACGCCTTGGTTACGAGGCCATCCGACGGACGTACCCCGGCAAATGCTGCCACGCATCGGCGCGGGATCACCCGATTGCGAGAAACGAGGCCATGGATTGTCGCTGTCGTCCGGGCAAATGGCGCGGTCTGCGGGGAGTGCCCCGGGTGAGATTTGAACTCACACTGGACCGAGTTTGAGTCGGCTCCCTCTGCCGGTTGGGGTACCGGGGCGCGTGCCCAGCGTACTCGGGATGAACCTCGGTCGACCCGGACGCAGCCGGCGTCAGGTTGACCGGGGATGCCGGCCGGAGCCCCCAGTGCCTAGGCTCGCCACGTGGTCACGGGGCAGGCGCCGAGCGACTCGACGTCCCCGCATGCCATCACAGTCGTCGTGGCAGAGGACGAGGCCCTCATCAGGCTGGACCTCGTCGAGATGCTGGGCGAGCTCGGCTACCAGGTGGTGGGCCAGGCAACCGACGGCCAGCAAGCAGTCGACCTGGCCCGTGCCAACCGTCCAAGCCTGGTCTTCCTCGACATCGCCATGCCGATTCGCGATGGCCTGTCGGCGGCAGAGGAGATCGCCGTCGAAGGCATCGCCCCGGTCGTGATCATCACGGCATTCAGCCAGCGGGATGCCGTAGCGCGCGCTGCCTCGGCAGGCGTGCTCGGCTATCTCGTCAAGCCATTCACCAGGTCCGACCTCGTCCCGGTGATCGAGGTAGCGCTGTCTCGCTGGGCTCAGATGAACGACCTTCAGGAGCAAGTCGGGGACCTCCGAGAGCGCCTGGCTGCCCGAGACATGGTGGAGCGGGCGAAGCGACACCTGCAGCGGGAGCAGTCCATCAGCGAGGCGGAGGCGTTCTCCACCCTCCGCAGGCGGGCGATGGACTCGCGCGTCACCCTGGCCGAGGCCGCGCTGGCGTACCTGGACGGCACAGACGCATCGCCCCATGGCAGCGATCGATGACAGTTCCATAACGGTACGGTCACGAAGGCCCATCGAACCGGATGCTGGTGAGTTGAGTGCCGCAGGTGCCCATAGCATTGTCACACTGCGGCGACAGCAGTCGTCGTTCGTCGTATCCCAAGGAGAAGAATGAACCGCACAACGGTCCTCAAGTCGGCCGCTGTGCTCGGTGTCGCTTCGCTTGCCCTCGCCGCCTGCGGTGGGAGCAGCACCAGCACCGAGTCCAGTGCCGCACCTGCGGCCAGCAGTGCAGCTCCCGCGCCCGCGAGCTCTGCTCCGGCCGCCAGTGCTGCCCCGGCCGCAGTTGACTGCAAGATCGGCACGATGCTGCCGCAGACCGGCAGCCTGGCCTTCCTCGGCCCACCGGAGTTCGCGGGCGTCGACCTCGCCGCCAAGGAGATCGAGGCCGCGGGTGGCCCGATCAAGGCGGCCAACGTGCTGCCGGGCGACTCTGGTGACACCACCACCGACATCGCATCGCAGACCGCCGACAGCCACATCGGCGCTGGCGTGACCGCGATCATCGGTGCGGCGTCCTCGGGTGTCTCCCTGACCGTGATCGACAAGATCACCGGTGCTGGTGTGATTCAGTTCTCGCCGGCGAACACCTCCCCGGACCTGTCGAACTACAACGACAATGGTCTGTACTTCCGCACGGCCCCGTCCGACCTGTTCCAGGGCGCCGTGCTCGGCCAGTTGATGCTCGATGAAGGCATCGATCAGGCTGCGATCCTCGCGCTGGACGACTCCTACGGCAACGGCCTGGCCAATGCCCTGGACAACAACTTCACGGCTGGCGGCGGGACCATCACGCAGAAGGTGATCTACAACCCGCAGGCGGCCGAGTTCAGCGCCGAGGTCGGCAAGGTCAAGGCGAGTAAGCCGAAGGGCATCGCGGTCATCGGCTTCGATGAGTCCGTCAAGGTGATCCAGGAGCTCATCAAGCAGGGCATCGGGCCGGATAAGGTCCCGCTGTTCCTCGTGGATGGCAACCTCTCTGCCGAGGCTTACAAGGATCTGCCGAAGGGCATCATGAAGGGCGTCAAGGCGACCCTTCCGGGTGCTGCGGCCCCGGAGGACTTCCAGGCCAAGCTGCTCGAGGTGAACCCGGATCTGACGGACTTCTCCTACGCTCCTGAGTCCTACGACGCCGTGAACCTGATCGCGCTCGCGATGAAGGCATCGGGCTCGTGCGATGGAGCCACGGTTGCCGCTGCGCTGCAGGACGTGTCGAAGGGCGGCGAGGCCTGCACGGACTACGCGTCCTGCGCAGCGCTGCTCGATCAGGGCAAGGACATCAACTACGAGGGCGTTTCCGGCCCGGTTGAGTTCGCCGACAACGGTGATCCGAGCATTGCGACGATGGGTGTCTACGAGTACGAGGCGAACGACAAGTTCGCTCCGAAGCTCGACCTTTTCGTCACGGGCGAGGTGCCCACCGCCTGAAGTTGATTGAACTGCGAGGGGCCGGTCTTCGGACCGGCCCCTCGTCGTTTCCCGGATCGACGACCTTGAGTCGACTGGAGCCGCGGGAAAGGGTTCCGAGTCCCGACAACGAAGGGCGACGGTCACCCAGTCGTGACCGTCGCCCTTCGCGAGTCGGAAGAGCCGATAGAGGACGGCCGTCCTCAGGCCGCCGGGTGCTCAGGCCTGGGAGAGGGATCCGAGGTAGAGCTCGATCACCTTTGGATCGTTCGCCAGCTCAGCGCCGGTGCCTTCATAGGCATTGCGCCCCTGATCCAGGACGTATCCACGATGCACGATCTGCAGGCAGCGCCGCGCGTTCTGCTCCACCATCACGATCGTCACGCCGGTGGCGTTGATCTCCTTCACCCGGAGGAACACCTCATCCTGCAGAGCAGGGGACAGCCCGGCGCTGGGCTCGTCCAGGAGCAGCAGGCTGGGATTCATCATCAGCGCGCGCGCCATCGCGACCATCTGGCGCTCGCCGCCTGATAGGGAGCCGGCCCGCTGCCTGCGCCGATCGCCGAGCATGGGGAACAGTCCGCAGACCATGTCGAATCGCGCCGGGAACTGCTTGGGATCCTGGTAGATGCCCATCTGCAGGTTCTCCTCGATCGTCAACGAGGGGAAGACGTTGTTGGTCTGCGGCACGAAGCCGACCCCGAGCCGGACCAGCTCATCGGCACGCTTGCCGGTGATGTCCTGGCCATGCAGCGCGAGGGTGCCGGACCGAACGGCTACCAGGCCGAACACTGCCTTGAGGAAGGTCGACTTGCCGGCCCCGTTGGGCCCGATGATCCCGATGAGCTCACCCTTGTTCGCGTACAGGGTCATCCCGTTGAGGATGTTCACGCCAGGGAAGTAGCCTGCCTCGACATCCTCGGCATTCAGCAGCGGTGGCTCATGCGGTGCAACCGCGTGAGCTCGCAGTGGCGCCGCGCCGGTGGAGTCCGCGGCCGTGAGGTCATCAGGTGTTGTCATGCGTCGGCCTTCTTCGTGAGGGATTCACCGGTCTCCGTCAGGGCAGCATCGTGATGGGCGCCCAGGTAGGCGTCGATCACCACTGGGTCGCGCATGACGTGGGCTGGCGGCCCCTCAGCGATGACGGTGCCCTGCGCCATGACGATGACCCAGTCGCTGATGTCTCGAACCATGTCCATGTCGTGCTCGACGAAGAAGATGGTGATGCCCTCCTCGCGCAGCTCCTTGATGTGCTCCAGCAGTGACTGGGTCAGCGCCGGATTCACCCCGGCCATCGGCTCGTCGAGCATCAGCATCGTGGGATTCGCCATCATGGCGCGAGCCATCTCCAGCAGCTTGCGCTGGCCACCGGAGAGCGCTCCGGCGAACTCATCCTTGACATGGATGAGGTTGAACTTCTCGAGCATCGCGATCGCGCGGTCGGTGTTCTCCTGCTCCTGCCGTCGCCACAGACCCGGGACAAGTGCGGTGAACAGGCCCTCCCCCCGCTGGCCCTGCGCACCCAGTCGCATGTTCTCGAGCACGGTGAGCTTGCTGAGCACCTTGGTGAGCTGGAAGGTGCGCACCATCCCATCGCGCGCCACCCGGTAGGCGGGCTTGCCCGCAAGCGGACGACCCTCGAAGGACCAGGTGCCCGAGTTGGGCGGGTCGAATCCGGTAACGACGTTGAAGAAGGTGGTCTTCCCCGCGCCGTTCGGTCCGATCAGGGCCGTTATCGAGCCCCGCTGCACTTCCAAGTGGGAGACGTCCACCGCCACCAGGCCACCAAAGGACCGGTTGATGGTGTCGCCGATGAAGATCGGGTCGGGCTTGGGCGCTCCCGGTACGGGCGCGACGTACTCCAGCGTACCCCTGACCAGGGCTGCCTGCTGGCGGTTCACTTCCGGACTAGCGCTCATCGAGTGCCAACTCCTTCTTGTCGCCGAAGATGCCCTGCGGTCGGAAGATCATCAGCAGCATTAGCCCGATGCCGACGAGCATGAAGCGGACCTGGCCGATCTGATCGGTGCTCAGGATGTCGCTGGAAATGTATCCCGCCCGCACGGCGTTGTTCAGGAGCTCGCTGATGAAGACGAGCAGGAACCAGAAGATCATGGAACCGATGATCGGACCGAAGACGCGCGCTGCGCCCCCGAGGATCACGATCACGTAGACGTAGAAGGTCAGGGTTGTCGCGTAGTTGTCCGGCTGGACCGACTGGGCCGCCATGGCGAAGATGACCCCGGCCAGGGAACCGATAACACCGCCGAGCACGAGAGCCTGCATCTTGTAGAGGTAGACGTTCTTGCCGAGGCTGCGGACGGCGTCCTCATCCTCTCGGATCGACTTCAGCACCCGGCCCCATGGCGAGCGCATGAGCAGCCAGGTCAGCAGGGCGATGATGGCAACGAGCGCCCAGCCGTTCAGCACGACCCACAGGTCGTTCTTGCTGAATCGAAGGACGAAGAAGTCGATCCCTTCGAACGGATTGAGGGCATACCAATCGGCCGCGTACTTTCCGCTGATGCCGTCGGAACCACCGAGGTAGTCGTTGAGTGTGACGGAGCGAGCGACCTGCCGGATGATCTCGGCGGCCGCGATCGTGACGATGGCGAGGTAGTCGGCCCGCAGGCGGAGCGTAGGTACGCCCAGGATCAGCCCGAAGAGGATGGATCCGATGACGCCGCAGATGATGGCCAGCCACAAGGGCCATCCGACCGTGACGACGAGGACTGCTACGGCATAGGCGCCGATCGCGGCAAAGCCGGCTTGGCCGAAGTTGAGCAGCCCGGCGTACCCGAACTGGATATTCACGCCGAGGGCGGCGAGGCAGTACACAACGGCAGCTACGCCTACCATCTGGGTGAATGAGTTCTGGAAGATCGACAACCAGTCCATGTCCTGACCCCTCTACCCGATCCGCTCGGCCTTGCCGAGGATGCCCTGCGGGCGTATCAGCAGGATGATGATGAGCACGACAAGCGCGCCGACGTACTTCAGCTCGGTCGGGATGATCAAGGTCGATAGCTGCACGAGCAGGCCGACGATGATGGAGCCGAGGATGGCGCCGAACGCCGTCCCCAGTCCTCCCAGGACGCTGCCCGCGAATACCAGGAGCAGGATGGTGAAGCCCATCTGCCAGCTCACACCGACCTGCAGGCCCAGCATGATGCCGGAGAACGACGCCAGACCGGCGCCGAGGACCCACACGGTGCTGATGACCTTCTCCACGTCGATTCCCGAGGCCGACGCAAGGGCCGGATTGTCGGCAACCGCGCGGGTCGCCTTCCCGGCCTGGGTCTTCAACAGCCAGAAGGTCGTCAGGGCGATCAGGAGGATCCCGATCGTGCTGGAGATGAGATCCTTCGGCGTGATCAGCACGGGGCCGATCTCGATACCAGCCTGACCGGCGTATGCATCGAAGCTGCGGGTCTGGCCGCCGAAGATGAACAGGAAGAAGTAGCGAAGGAACAGGCCCAGGCCGATCGAGACCACCAGGGCCGCGATGAGGCCGGTACCTCGCTTGCGCAGTGGCTTCCACAGGTATCGGTTCTGCACCCACCCGCCCACGAACGCAGAGACGACCACGGCAAGGGCGGCTGACAGGATGAGGGGGAGTCCGACGACTCCATTGAAGAAGTAGGTCGACAGGCCCCCGAGTGCGATGAGCTCGCCATGGGCGAAGTTCGTCAGCTTGGTCGTCCCGAAGACCAGGCTCAGGCCTACTGCTGCGAGGGCAATCACGATGCCGAAGATCAGGCCGTCCACGGTGAGCTGCGGGATCTGGCTCCACTTGCTGGCAGGTGCGTCTGCGCTTGGCGCCGTCCCGCCTTCGCCGGCTGTCCCCGCAGCAAGCTTGAACAGCACCGTCTGCACTCGTCCCTCAGACAGGACATTCACCTTGGCCGTGACCTTCGATTGGTCTGCGAGCGTCAAGCCGTCCGGAAGGGTGGTCTGGTCGATCGTCACCTCATACTTGCCGGCGCTTGGCACCTGCACGAGCCATGTGCCGTCGGCCGCGGTCGTCACGGTCTGGGGCGTGCCATCGGCTCCCGTGACGGTGATGGAGACGCCCGCGATGCCCGAGCCGCTGACCGGGTCCTTCACCGTGCCCTTCAGGCCGGTATCGGCGGCCAGCGCCGGCAGCACACTGGCTCCCAGCCCCAGGAGGAGCGCGCCGACGCCAGCAAGCGACCGGAGAGCCCAGCGACGTCGAAGGAGCCCAGCCCTGGTGTCGCGACGGTGCGCCAGGAGCCCCGGCCCGTCGTCAACGACGCGCAATCGTGTGCGCACGTATCCCTCCCAAGACTCGTCCGCGCCAGTGCGGTACCGCCAGCACCCGCAAGCGTGCGCGGGATCGTGCGAGCATAGCCAGACGACGCCCCCGGGGATATCCCAACGATGGAACTCGCCCCGAACCTGACATCCCTAAGCGCGCGCCGGCCGAACCACGCAGGTGAGCCGAGCCGTGCAGACCGCGCGCTCGTCAGCGTCGACGACGCGGATGTCGTACGTCGCTACTGACGAGCCCTCGTGCAGTGGCACGGCGGTGCCATAGACGACACCGTCGCGCACGGCCCGATGATGGGTGCACGACAGCTCGATGCCCATCGCGATCCGGTCGGGTCCGCCGTGCACCGCGGCCGCAATCGATCCCAGGGTCTCGGCGAGGACGGCGCTGGCACCCCCGTGCAGGAGTCCGTAGGGCTGGGTGTTCCCGGCTACCGGCATCGACCCGGCCACCAGCCCGGGCCGGGCCTCGGTGATCTGGATCCCCATGCGCTCCACCAGGGTGCCGGCACTGGCCTGGTCGAAGTACGCGCGCAGGTCGGCCTGGGCCCTGCTCGATGCCGAATCCCTGCTGTCGCCTGTCGGGTCACTGCTGGTCATGTGGTCACTGTAGGGCGCGCCGATCCCTAGGATCATCGAGTGCCGGCCGACCGAGTCCTGCTTCTCGACGGCCACTCGCTTGCCTACCGGGCGTTCTACGCCCTGCCCGTCGAGAACTTCTCGACCACGACCGGCCAGCCGACGAACGCGGTCTACGGCTTTGCCTCGATGCTCATCAATGTGCTGCGCGACGAGCAGCCGACCCATGTGGTGGTCGCCTTCGACGTCTCCCGCCAGACCTTCCGCTCGCAGGCATATCCGGAGTACAAGGCCACCCGGCAGGCGACACCGGGGGAATTCACGGGTCAGGTACCGCTCATCAAGGAGCTGCTCGGCGCGCTGGGCATCCCGGCGGTCGAGTCCGACGGATTCGAGGCGGACGACATCATCGCGACGCTGGCCGACCAGGCGATCGCCCACGGCGCTGACGTCCTGATCGTGACCGGCGATCGTGACGCATTCCAGCTGGTCACCGAGAAGGTCACCGTTCTGTACCCGCGCAAGGGGGTCTCGGACCTCGCCCGGATGACGCCGGAGGCGGTTGAGGAGAAGTACGGCCTGACGCCGGGCCAGTACCCGGACTACGCCGCCCTCCGCGGGGATCCCAGCGACAACCTGCCGGGCATCCCAGGTGTGGGGGAGAAGACGGCCACGAAGTGGATCGCCCAGTACGGATCGCTGGCCGCGCTGGTCGACCATGTCGACGAGGTCACCGGCAAGGCCGGGGACGCCCTGCGCACCGCGCTGCCACAGGTCCTGGTGAATCGCCAGCTCACGGCCCTGCGCTCGGATGTCCCGGTGAGCGTCGACGTGCTCGACTGCCCGCGGCTGCCGTGGGATGTCCCGGCCGTGGACCGGCTGTTCGACACCCTGCAGTTCCGGGCGCTGCGTGAGCGGCTCCTGGCCGTCGATGTCGGCGGCGGCGACAGCCTGGTCCTCGTGCAGCCCGCTGTCGATGCGCGGCTGCTGACGGCCCAGGAGGTGCCCGGCTGGCTCGCGTCGCTGCAGGCTCCCGTGGCGGTCGCATTCCAGGGCGCCTGGGGCCGGGGCACCGGCGAGCTGGAGGCGATCGCCGTGTGCGATTCCCGGGGAGCCTGCGGGATCTGCGACCTGCGCGACGCCGGCATCCGTTCCACGGTCCTGCCATGGCTGGCAGACCCGGCGGTCCGCATCGAGATACATGACGCCAAGGGCCCCCTGCTGGCCCTCAAGCAGCTCGGCAGCGACCTCGGCGGCCTGGTGATGGATACCGCCCTCGCCGCGTACCTCGCCGGCCCGGGCCAGCGCTCATTCGCCCTGGAGGACGTCACCGAGCGACTCCTGGGCCGGCCTTTGGATGCCGCGAAGGATGCTGGCCAGCTCGCATTCGAGGGCGACGACCATGCCGGCCTGGCAGCACGTGCCGTCGCCGTGCGCGACCTGGCCGACGTCCTGGGCCGGACCCTGCTGGCCGAGGGCACGATGGGAGTCCTGGCGGATATCGAGCTGCCCCTGGTCGACGTCCTCGCAGGCATGGAGCGAGTCGGCATCGCCCTGGACGTCCCCGGGCTGCATGCCCTGTCCGGCGAGTTCGGTGCTGACATGCAGGCCGCCGAGCAGCGTGCCCACCAGATCGTGGGCCGGCAGTTCAACCTGGGCTCGCCCAAGCAGCTGCAGGAGATCCTGTTCACCGAGCGTCGGCTGCCCAAGACCAAGAAGATCAAGACCGGCTACACCACGGACGCCGAGGCACTCCAGGGGCTCTTCGAGCGAACGCAGGACCCGCTGCTGGAGCAGTTGCTCGCGTGGCGCGACCGATCACGGCTGCGGCAGACCGTCGACGGGCTGATCCCGCTGGCGGATGCCCGGCACCGGGTGCACACGACGTTCAACCAGACGGTTGCCGCGACGGGCCGGCTCTCGAGCACCGACCCCAACCTGCAGAACATCCCGATCCGCACGGACGCGGGGCGCCGGATCCGGGCCTGCTTCGTCGTCGGGGAGGGCTTCGAGTCCCTGATGACGGCCGACTACAGCCAGATCGAGATGCGGATCATGGCCCATGTCTCGGCCGATGCCGGCTTGATCGAGGCATTCCGCAGCGGGGAGGATCTCCACACCACGGTTGCCAGCCAGGTCTTCGGCGTCCCGGCCGGCGAGGTCGACGCCGAGATGAGGCGCCGGATCAAGGCCATGTCCTACGGCCTGGCCTATGGGCTGTCCGCCTTCGGCCTGGCCCAGCAGCTCGGGATCGGCAATGACGAGGCGCGAGCCCTCATGGACGAGTACTTCACCCGGTTCGGGGGAGTCCGGGACTACCTCGCGGAGGTCGTGGACCAGGCCCGTGTCCAGGGGTATACGCAGACCCTGCTCGGTCGTCGCCGGTACCTGCCCGACCTGACCAGCGACAACCGGCAGCGCAGGGAGATGGCCGAGCGGATGGCCCTGAATGCGCCGATCCAGGGCACCGCAGCCGACATCGTCAAGATCGCCATGCTGCGGGTCAACGAGCGGATCGCCGCCGAGGGGCTCCGCAGCCGGATGCTCCTGCAGGTGCACGACGAGCTGGTGCTGGAGGTCGCACCGGGGGAGCGGGAGACCCTGGAGGGGATCGTCCGGGCGGGGATGGGGGCGGCCGCGGACCTGCGCGTCCCGCTGGACGTGTCGGTCGGCTTCGGACCGAACTGGGAGGCAGCAGCGCACTGAGGCCCCTGCCAGGGGTGGACTGGTGATGCCAGTCAAGGGGTGGTGACGGCCGGGGCGGCAGGCTCGCGTAGGCTGGCGAGGCTAACCTGTCCCTGTCCCTTCTCACCCCGACGGATCAACTCCTCCATGACCGCACCTACGAGCACGACCCCGGCGCAGATCGCCGTCAATGACATCGGCTCGGCTGAGGACTTCCTCGCCGCGATCGATTCCACGATCAAGTACTTCAACGACGGCGACATCGTCGAGGGCACGATCGTCAAGGTCGACCGAGACGAGGTCCTGCTGGACATCGGCTACAAGACCGAAGGCGTCATTCCCTCCCGCGAGCTGTCGATCAAGCACGATGTCGATCCGAGCCAGGTCGTGTCCGTGGGGGATCGAGTCGAGGCCCTGGTCCTGCAGAAGGAGGACAAGGAAGGCCGGCTGATCCTGTCGAAGAAGCGGGCACAGTACGAGCGGGCGTGGGGCACGATCGAGAAGATCAAGGACGAGGACGGCGTCGTCGAGGGCGCTGTCATCGAGGTCGTCAAGGGCGGCCTGATCATCGACATCGGCCTGCGTGGCTTCCTGCCGGCCTCGCTGGTCGAGATGCGCCGGGTGCGCGACCTGCAGCCCTATGTCGGCAAGACCCTCGAGGCCAAGATCATCGAGCTGGACAAGAACCGCAACAACGTGGTGCTGTCCCGCCGGGCCTGGCTGGAGCAGACCCAAAGCGAGGTCCGCCAGACCTTCCTGACCCAGCTGCAGAAGGGCCAGGTACGCAGCGGTGTCGTGTCGTCGATCGTGAACTTCGGCGCATTCGTCGACCTGGGCGGGGTCGACGGCCTCGTGCACGTCTCCGAGCTCTCCTGGAAGCACATCGACCACCCGTCCGAGGTCGTCGAGGTCGGCCAGGAGGTCACCGTCGAGGTCCTGGACGTCGACATGGACCGCGAGCGGGTATCCCTGTCGCTCAAGGCAACCCAGGAGGACCCCTGGCAGCACTTCGCTCGCACGCACGCCATCAGCCAGGTCGTGCCCGGCAAGGTCACCAAGCTGGTGCCGTTCGGTGCGTTCGTGCGCGTCGAGGAGGGCATCGAGGGGCTGGTCCACATCTCCGAGCTGGCTGAGCGGCATATCGAGCTGCCCGAGCAGATCGTCCAGGTCAACGACGAGATCTTCGTCAAGGTCATCGACATCGACCTCGAGCGGCGCCGGATCTCGCTGTCGCTCAAGCAGGCCAATGACTCCTCCGATGCGCAGGCGGTGGAGGAGTTCGATCCGTACCTGTACGGCATGGCCCCGGCCTTCGACGAGTCGGGCACCTACATCGGGCCCGAGGGCTTCGACCCGGAGACGGGGGAGTGGAAGGCCGGCTTCGAGGACCAGCGGGCGCAGTGGGAGCGGGAGTACGCCGAGGCCCACGCTCGCTGGGAGGCCCATCGCAAGCAGATCGAGGAAGCCAGGTCAGCGGATCAGGCTGCGGCCCTGGAGTCGGGGGAGAACCTCTCCTCGTACTCGTCGCAGACGAATGCCGATGCGGGCGCCCTGGCCTCGGACGAGGCCCTGCAGGCCCTACGCGACAAGCTCGCCGGCGACTGATCACCGTCGCTTCTGCAGCAGGGGCCGGGGCCGATCTCAATCGGTATCCGGCCCTTCCTGCGCGTTGCCCTATCGTGCGCGGGTGAGGTCGCTTTGTGCGTGAGGTCGCTTTGTGCGTGAGGTCGCTTTGTGCGTGAGGTTGCTTTGTGCGTGAGGTTGCTTTGTGCGTGAGGTTGCTTTGTGCATAAGGATCGGGTGCGCGTGAGACGGGTAGGACTGACCGGCGGGATCGGCGCAGGCAAGTCGTCAGTGGCGCAGATGCTGCGGGAGCGGGGTGCCGTGGTCATCGATGCCGACCAGATCGCTCGTGAGATCGTCGAGCCGGGCGAGCCGGCCCTTGCCGAGCTGGTCGAGGCCTTCGGCTCCGGCATCCTGCACCATGACGGGACCTTGCATCGCGCCAGGCTCGCGTCGATGGCGTTCGGGGACGCCGATCGGACCAGGCAGCTGAATGCCATCATGCATCCGCGGATCGCCCAGGAGAGCCAGCGCCGACTCGACGAGGCAGCGGATGCCCCGCTGGTCGTCTACGACATGCCCCTGCTGGTGGAGACCGGACAGCAGGACCTCGTGGATGTCGTGGTCGTGGTCGACATCCCGGTGGAGCTCCAGGTGAGCCGGGCGGTCGGCCAGCGCGGACTCGACGAGGCTGACGTGATGCGACGGATCGCGGCCCAGGCGACGCGAGAGCGACGGCTGGCCTGCGCGGACCACGTCATCGACAACAGCGGTACCCCGGACGCCACTCGTGCGCAGGTCGAGCGGCTATGGCATGACCTCGTCGAAGGCCCGGCCGCCGACGCAGGAAGGGGTGCGCCGTGACCCGGCCCGTCACCGACCTGCAGCGCCGCGTCGCCCCGTTCACGGTTCGCGCGCCCTTCCAGCCCTCCGGCGATCAGCCCGAGGCCATCGCCGCGCTGGCCGAGCGCATCCGGTCGGGGGAGCGCGACAGCGTCCTGCTCGGCGCAACCGGCACGGGCAAGAGCGCCACGACGGCCTGGCTGGTCGAGGAGCTGCAGCGGCCCACCCTGGTGATGGCCCCGAACAAGACCCTGGCTGCCCAGCTGACCGCCGAGTTCCGCGAGCTGCTGCCGGACAACGCGGTCGAGTACTTCGTCTCGTACTACGACTACTACCAGCCCGAGGCCTACATCCCGCAGTCCGATACCTATATCGAGAAGGACTCCTCCATCAACGAGGAGGTGGAGCGCCTGCGGCACTCGGCGACCAATAGCCTGCTCACGCGCCGGGATGTCCTGGTGGTGGCGACCGTGTCGGCCATCTACGGCCTGGGCACGCCCCAGGAGTACGTCGATCGCATGGTGCGCCTTCGGGTCGGGGAGTCCATCGAGCGGGATGCGCTGCTGCGGGCTTTCGTCGCCATCCAGTACACACGCAATGACGTCGCCTTCCAGCGCGGCACGTTCCGGGTCCGGGGCGACACGGTCGAGGTCTTCCCGGTGTACGAGGAGCATCCGGTGCGTATCGAGATGTTCGGGGACGAGATCGAGCGGCTCATGACCCTGCACCCGGTCACCGGGGAGATCCTGACGGACGACACCGAGACGTACGTCTTCCCGGCCAGTCACTACGTCGCCGGGCCTGAGCGGATGGAGCGGGCGATCAGCGGCATCGAGGCGGAGCTGCAGGCGCGCCTGGACGAGCTCGAGCGCCAGGGCCGCCTCCTGGAGGCCCAGCGACTTCGGATGCGAACCGCCTATGACGTGGAGATGATGCGGCAGGTGGGCAGCTGCGCCGGGATCGAGAACTACTCGCGGCACATCGACGGCCGAGAGGCAGGCAGCCCGCCCAACTGCCTGCTGGACTACTTCCCCGAGGACTTCCTCCTGGTGATCGACGAGTCCCACGTCACGGTGCCGCAGATCGGGGCGATGTACGAGGGGGACGCCAGCCGCAAGCGCACCCTCGTCGAGCATGGATTCCGGCTGCCGAGCGCCATGGACAACCGCCCCCTTCGATGGGACGAGTTCGTCGAGCGGATCGGCCAGACGGTGTACCTGTCGGCCACGCCCGGGCCCT
Organism: Actinomycetales bacterium; assembly: GCA_018970025.1. Taxonomy (GTDB): domain Bacteria; phylum Actinomycetota; class Actinomycetes; order S36-B12; family S36-B12; genus REEB460. The sequence goes on from JAGWXF010000001.1 coordinate 89,751, forward strand.
ACGAGCTCAGCCGGGTCCAGGGCGAGGTGGTGGAGCAGGTGATCCGTCCCACCGGGCTGGTCGACCCGCTCGTGGTCGTGAAGCCGACGAAGGGGCAGATCGACGACCTGATGGACGAGATCAAGGCGCGGGCCGAGCGCAATGAGCGCGTGCTGGTGACGACGCTGACCAAGCGGATGGCCGAGGACCTGACCGACTACCTGCTCTCGCACGGCATCAAGGTCCAGTACCTGCACTCGGAGGTCGACACCCTGCGGCGCGTGGAGCTCCTGCGCGAGCTGAGACTTGGCGTCTTCGACGTCCTCGTCGGCATCAACCTGCTGCGAGAGGGCCTTGACCTGCCTGAGGTATCCCTGGTTGCCATCCTCGACGCAGACAAGGAGGGGTTCCTCCGCTCGGAGACCTCGCTGATCCAGACGATCGGCCGCGCCGCCCGCAATGTCTCCGGCGAGGTGCACATGTACGCCGACTCGCTGACCCCGTCGATGACCCGCGCCATCGACGAGACATCGCGGCGCCGGGCCAAGCAGGTCGCGTACAACCTCGCGCATGGGATCGACCCGCAGCCCCTGCGCAAGCGCATCGCGGACATCACCGACCTGCTCGCCCGGGAGGATGCCGACACTGAGGCGCTCGCTCGCGAGCAGCCCCCCGGCAAGCGCCGGCCCCTGGCCGAGACCGAGCTCGTCGGGCTGATCGACGACCTGACCGCGCAGATGCACGCCGCGGCCGCGGAACTGCAGTTCGAGCTGGCTGCCCGGCTGCGGGACGAGGTCTCTGACCTCAAGCGGGAGCTGCGCGGCATGCGGGAGGCGGTGGGCTGATGGATGTCCCCGGCTGGTTGTGGGCCGCCACACTGATCGGACTCGTCGGCGTGATTTGCCTGGACCTGGTCATCGTCGACCGGCGGCCGCATGCCTTCGGGGGACGGGAGGCAACCAGGTGGGTGGCGTTCTACATCAGCCTCGCGGTCGCGTTCACTGCGGTGATCGGGATCGCCTTCGGCTGGTCGTTCGCAGGCCAGTTCTTCGCAGGCTACCTGACCGAGTACTCCCTGAGCATCGACAACCTGTTCGTCTTCCTGGTGATCATGACCTCCTTCGCTGTGCCCGTGCACCATCAGCACAGGGTCCTGCTCGTCGGCATCGTCATCGCCCTGATCCTGCGTGGCGTCCTGATCGTCATCGGGGCAGGGCTGATCGCGCGCTTCAGCGGGATCTTCTACATCTTCGGCGCATTCCTGCTCTACACGGCATGGAAGGTCTGGACGGCCCGCGGCGACGAGGAGCCGGATCCGGACGGCAACGGCCTGGTGCGATTCGTCGCCCGGCGGTTCCCGACGACGCCGGACTACCACGGCACCCGGCTCACGGCGATCGTGGCCGGCCAGCGGGTCCTGACGCCGATGGCCCTGGTCATGCTCGCGATCGGCACGACGGACCTGCTCTTCGCGATGGACAGCATCCCGGCGGTCTTCGGGATCACCGGCGAGGCATATCTTGTCTTCACCGCGAATGCATTCGCCCTGATGGGCCTGCGCCAGCTGTTCTTCCTGCTGCGGGGGCTCCTGGGCCGGCTGGCCTACCTCAATCGCGGCCTGGCGGTCATCCTCGCCTTCATCGGGCTGAAGCTCGTGCTGACCGCCGTGCACGAGACCACCGCCGTGCAGGTCCCGACCATCCCTACCTGGCTCTCGCTGGCCTTCATCGTCCTCGTCCTGGGCATCACGGCTGTTGCCAGCCTGCGGCACGCGCCGGCCGACCCGCCTTCCGGGCCCTGCTCCGACGCGCCGGAGCAGGGCCCGGAAGGCGCGTAGCAGACGTTCCCCATAGTGTGTTCAGAGCGCTTTCCGCAGTGGGGGAGCCGCTCACGAGGAGGAATGCGTGCAGGTCTCCCTGGCCCTGTGGGTCGCCACCATCGGCGGCATCGCGCTGCTCGTGGCCCTGGACTTCATCACGGTCAGCCGCAAGCCGCATGAAGTCCGGTTCCGCGAGGCCGCGCTGTGGTCGGTCTTCTACGTCGGGATCGCGATTGCCTTCGGTGCCGCCATCTTCGCGTGGCAGGGCTCCCAGTGGGGGACGGAGTACTTCGCCGCCTACCTGGTCGAGAAGTCGCTGAGCGTCGACAACCTGTTCGTCTTCATCATCATCCTGGCCCAGTTCGCCGTGCCCAGTGTGCTGCACCAGCGAGTCCTGCTCGTGGGGGTCATCCTCGCGCTGCTGCTGCGCGCGGTCTTCATCGCCGTCGGCGCTGCGGCCCTGCATGCCTTCGCCTTCACGTTCGTCATCTTCGGCGGCATCCTGATCTGGACCGGCATCCAGCTCGCCCGGCACCGCAATGAGGACCCGGATCCGCTCGACAATCCCGTCATCAGGGCCGTCCGCAAGCGCTTCGCGTTCTCCGATGACTATGACGGCACCCGGATCTTCACCAGGATCGGCGGGCGCCGGGTCGCCACGCCGCTGCTCCTGGTGATGGTGTCGATTGCCGCGACCGACCTGCTGTTCGCCCTCGACAGCATTCCGGCGACCTTTGGCGTCACCCAGGAGCCGTATCTGGTGTTCGCCGCGAACGCCTTCGCCCTGCTGGGCCTGCGGGCCCTGTACTTCCTCCTGCGCGGGCTGCTGGACAAGCTCGTGTACCTGTCGACCGGCCTGGCGGTGATCCTGGTCTTCATCGGCATCAAGCTCGTGCTGACGTACCTGCACGAGCAGTTCGCGTCGGTGCCGAAGATCCCGACCAACGCCTCGCTTGCCTTCATCGGCCTGGTGCTGGTCATCGTCACCGTGGCATCCTGGATCAAGGTGCGCCGTGATCCAGGCGCAGTCGCGCACGCGGGCCGGATGACCGGCGGCCACTCGGAGGATCACGCCGGTCCCGACGCGGGACGCTAGAGCAGCACGGAGCGCTCGTCCGGCAGGTAGACCTTCGCCCCGAGGATGTCCCCGAACCGTCCGATCGTGGCGGCGTATGCGCCCACCGGCATGCGATCCTGGGATCCTCTGGGCGCATGCCCGATGCGGTCCGGGCCCACCCGGATGCTCGGGCCGGTGGCACCACGCGGGTCACCATGCTCCACGGTCGCCAGGACGGGGACGGACTCATGCCCGGTGCGGGGATGCCAGTCGATGGCGGAGGCGATCGACTGGAGCTCTCGCTGGTGGCTGCCGACCGAGCTCACCTGGATGAACTTCAGGATGAAGGAGCCGAAGGAGTTCGTCCGACGCATCGCTGACTCGAAGTCGAACCCAGCCGGCCAGCCGGTCAGCTGGAGCGCCTCGTCGCCCCAGATCAGGTGAGCCGGGGCCAGCGGTACCACGACCGCAGTAGAGCCCAGCGTTCCGCGCAGCATCCGCATCTGAGCCCTCCTGGCCGTTGGATCGAGGTGCGGATCAGATCATGCCCAGCCGACCGCGCCGCTGTACCGGAAAGCCGGGAAAACCCTGCACGCATGCAGCATGACGGTCCGCCGCAAGCCCGTGAGCGGGACGTGTCGCCTCACCAGCCCCGTTCGCGCCACTCGGCCAGGGAGGGCCGCTCAGCGCCGATGGTCGTGTCGTGACCGTGCCCCGGGTAGACCCAGGTGTCGTCCGCAAGGGGCTGGAACAGGCGGGTCTCGACGCCAGCAAGCAGGGTGGCGAAGCGCTGTGGATCCTGCTGGGTGTTCCCGACACCACCCGGGAACAGGCAGTCGCCGGTGAACACGTGCGCATGGCCCTGGGGATCGTCGTAGAGCAGCGCGATGGACCCTGGGGTGTGCCCGACCAGGTGGATGGCGCGCACCTGGCAATGTCCGACGGGAATGCGGTCGTCGTCGGCGACCAGGACGTCGGTGGGCACGTCGATGCCCGCCGCGTCATCCTCGCCTGCGTACGTGCGAGCCGCGGTGACGCCAACCACCTCCGCCAGCGCCTGCCAGTGATCAGGATGCCGGTGCGTGGTGATCACTGCGGCCAGACCGTCGTGGCCGATGAGCCCCAGGAGCCGCTCAGGCTCGGCAGCCGCGTCAATGAGCACCTGCTCGCCTGTCTGTCGGCAGCGCAGGAGGTACGCATTGTTGTCGTAGGGGCCGACGGCGAGCTTGGAGATGATCAGGTGCGGCAGCTCGCGCACGTCAGCGGCTCCGCCGACCTTCACCTTGCCGGTATACATTTGGCTCCCTTCGCCCGTTCGGGCTGCATTCCTGGAAGGAGCCTCGTGGGAGACCGGCTGGTCGTGCGAGGTGCCCGTGAGCACAACTTAAAGGACGTCTCCCTCGAGCTGCCGCGCGATGCCCTGATCGTGTTCACCGGGCTCTCGGGATCCGGGAAGTCGAGCCTGGCCTTCGACACCATCTTCGCCGAGGGCCAGCGACGCTACGTGGAGTCGCTGAGCGCTTATGCGCGCCAGTTCCTCGGGCAGATGGACAAGCCCGATGTCGACTTCATCGAGGGGCTGTCCCCGGCTGTCTCCATCGACCAGAAGTCGACCTCCCGAAACCCGCGCTCGACCGTCGGCACCATCACCGAGGTCTACGACTACCTGCGCCTGCTCTACGCCCGCATCGGCAAGCCACACTGCCCGGCCTGCGGATCGCCAATCGCCCGCCAGACGCCCCAGCAGATCGTCGACCAGGTCCTCGAGCTGCCGCCGAGCACGCGGTTCCAGGTGCTCGCGCCGGTCATCCGGGAGCGCAAGGGGGAGTACGCCGAGCTGTTCCGCCACCTGCAGTCCCAGGGCTACTCCAGGGCGCGGGTCGACGGGGTGATCGTCAGCCTGGAGGATCCGCCCAGCCTGAAGAAGCAGGAGAAGCACTCGATCGAGGTCGTCGTCGACCGGCTGACGGTAAAGGCCGAGTCCAGGCGGCGGATGACCGACTCGATCGAGACCGCATTGCGGCTCTCCAACGGGCTCGTCCTGCTGGACCTCGTGGACCTCGACGAGGCAGATCCGGGCCGGGAGCGCATCTACAGCGAGCACCTGGCCTGCGTGAAGGACGGGCTGTCGTTCGAGGAGCTCGAGCCGAGGTCCTTCTCCTTCAACTCGCCCTTCGGCGCCTGCCCGCAGTGCGCCGGGCTCGGGACGCGACGAGAGGTCGACACCGAGCTGATCATCCCTGATCCCGGCCTGACCCTCGCCGAGGGCGCAATCGCGCCCTGGAGCGGCGGGAATGTCTCGGACTACTTCCGGCGCCTGCTCGGGGCGCTGTGCGATGAGCTCGGCATCGACATGGATACCCCGTGGAGCCGCTTGCCGGCCAAGTCTCGACGGGCAATCCTGGAAGGCCACCCCACCGAGGTCAGCGTGCGGTACCGGAACCGCTATGGCCGTCAGCGCTCATACACGACGACCTACGAGGGCGTCATCGCGTACGTCGAGCGGCGGCACTCGGAGTCCGAGAGCGACGCGGCTCGGGAGCGGTTCGAGGGCTTCATGCGCGAGGTTCCGTGCCACGCCTGCCAGGGGGCCCGGCTCAAGCCGCTCTCCCTGGCCGTGACGATCGCCGGGCACTCCATCGCCGATGTCTCCAGGCTGCCCATCGGCGATGCGGCGGGCCTGCTCGCCGGCCTGAAGCTGAGCAAGCGCGACAGTGCCATCGCATCGCGGGTGCTCAAGGAGGTCAACGAGCGGCTGCAGTTCCTCATCGACGTCGGGCTGCACTACCTGTCGCTGGATCGGCCGGCAGCGACCCTCGCTGGAGGCGAGGCCCAGCGCATCAGGCTGGCCACGCAGATCGGCTCAGGCCTGGTCGGGGTCCTGTACGTCCTCGATGAGCCCAGCATCGGCCTGCACCAGCGCGACAACCGGCGCCTGATCGAGACCCTCGTGCGCCTGCGCGACCTGGGGAACACCCTGATCGTGGTCGAGCATGACGAGGACACCATCCGAGCAGCCGACTGGGTGGTCGATATCGGCCCGGGAGCAGGCGAGCACGGCGGACGCATCGTGGTCAGCGGTCCGGTGGCTGACCTGCTGGGGCACCCCGAGTCGATGACCGGGCAGTACCTCACCGGCCAGCGGCAGATCGAGGTCCCGGCGATCAGGCGGCCGCCGGGCGATCGGGCGCTCACCGTTCAGGGCGCTGCCGAGCACAACCTGCGGGATGTCACCGCGCAGTTCCCGCTCGGCTGCCTGGTCGCAGTGACCGGCGTGAGCGGATCGGGCAAGTCGACCCTGGTGAACGACGTGCTGTACAACGTGCTCGCCCGTGACCTCAACGGGGCGCGCCACGTGCCGGGCCGACACCGCCGAGTGGAGGGCCTGGAGCATGTCGACAAGGTCGTCCATGTCGACCAGAGCCCGATCGGCCGTACCCCACGCAGCAACCCGGCCACCTATACCGGGGTCTTCGATCACATCCGCAAGCTGTTCGCCCAGGCACCCGAGGCGCAGGTACGCGGATACCAGCAGGGCCGATTCTCCTTCAACGTCAAGGGCGGTCGCTGCGAGGCGTGCACGGGTGACGGCACCATCAAGATCGAGATGAACTTCCTGCCGGATGTCTACGTGCCATGCGAGGTGTGCCATGGGGCCCGATACAACCGGGAGACGCTCGAGGTGCACTACAAGGGCCGGACGATCGCCGAGGTGCTCGACATGCCGATCGCCGAGGCACTGGAGTTCTTCCGGGCCATCCCGCCCATCGCACGCCACCTGGACACCCTGGTCGACGTCGGGCTCGGCTACGTGCGGATGGGGCAGTCGGCTCCGACCCTCTCCGGCGGCGAGGCGCAGCGGGTCAAGCTGGCGGCCGAGCTGCAGAAGCGCTCCACGGGGCGCACGGTGTACGTACTGGACGAGCCGACGACCGGCCTGCACTTCGAGGACATTCGCCGGCTGCTCGACGTCCTGCACTCCCTGGTCGACAAGGGCAACACGGTGATCGTCATCGAGCACAACCTCGACGTGATCAAGACGGCGGACTGGCTGATCGACATGGGGCCGGAGGGTGGCTCCGGCGGCGGCACGGTCGTCGCGGTCGGCACCCCCGAGGATGTCTCCCGCGTCAAGGCCAGTCACACTGGTGCCTTCCTGAAGGAGGTCTTGCGATGACTCATCAACTGGTGCCGGCGGCACCCGTGCCGCAGGTGAGCAGGCGTGGCGTGCTGCAGGCGACCGGCCTGGCGGCCGTGGCGACCATCGTGGCCGGCTGCGGATCTACCGGCGACGCGTCAGGACCGGCGGCGACGTCATCGACCGGAGCCGGGGGGCAGGCGCTCGTCGAGGTCGCACAGGTGCCGGTGGGCGGCGGGGTCGTCCTGGACGAGCCGGCAATCGTGGTCACGCAGCCAGCAGACGGCACGGTGAAGGCCTTCACCGCCATCTGCCCGCACCAGGGCTGCCTGGTGTCCGAGGTGGTCGACGGCGAAATCCTGTGCCCGTGCCACGGGTCGGCGTTCTCGATCGTCGACGGCTCGGTCATCCAGGGGCCGGCACAGGAGGGACTCGCAGCGGAGCCGATCGCCGTCCGTGACGGGACCGTCACGCTTGCATAGCCGTCCCGCGCGTGGGGACATCCCGGCTCAGCCCGGGGTGTACCGATTTCGGGATGCCCGTGGCGAGGTCATCTACGTGGGCAAGGCCCGCAGCCTGCGGCAGCGGCTCGGCAGCTACTTCCAGGACCCAATGGCCCTGCATCCCCGTACTGCGGCCATGGTGCAGGCCGCTGACGATGTCGACTGGGTCACGGTCGGCAACGAGGTCGAGGCCCTGAGCCTGGAGTATGCCTGGATCAAGGAATTCGACCCACGCTTCAACGTGAAGTACCGCGACGACAAGTCGTACCCCTACCTTGCCGTGACCCTCGGCGAGGAGTTCCCGCGGGTGACCGTGGTGCGCGAGGCGAAGCGGAAGGGAACTCGCTATTTCGGTCCGTACGCGCATGCGTGGGCGATCCGCGACAGCGTCGACGAGCTGCTCAAGGTCTTTCCCATCCGCTCATGCCGGGACGGCGTCTTCCGACGCGCGGCCCAGGTCGGTCGCGCCTGCCTGCTCGGCTACATCGGCAAGTGCTCGGCCCCCTGCGTAGGCCGCATCTCAGCATCGGAGCACCGCGCGCTGGCCCAGGAGTTCTGCGCCTTCATGTCCGGTCAGTCCGACCGGTTCGTCAGGGATCTCGAGCGCCAGATGCGGCAGGCCGCCGACGAGCAGCGGTACGAGGAGGCAGGGCGCCTGCGAGATCGCATCGGCGCCCTGCGCCGGGCACTGGAGCGCAATGCCGTCGTGTTCGCCGATGGCACCGATGCCGATGTCATCGGCATCGTCGACGACCCCCTCGAAGCGGCCGTGCAGGTCTTCCACGTGCGCGATGGGCGCATTCGAGGCGAGCGCGGATTCGTGCTGGAGAAGGCGGAGGAGCTCGACCCAGGGGAGTACGTCGACCGGGTGCTGCAGGGGGTGTACGCACAAGAGCCGGCTGCAGGCTATCCGCGCCAGGTGCTGCTGTCGGCGGCGCCTGAGTCGACCCAGGCCTGGCAGGCCTGGCTGAGCGAAGCCCGCGGGAGTCGAGTGGACGTCCGCGTGCCGCAGCGCGGCGACCTGCGGGCGATCGTCCAGACGGCCGTGACGAATGCCGAGCGCGTGCTAGCGGCCCATCGGCTGCGCCGGTCGAGCGACCTCACCAGTCGCAGCCTGGCCCTCGGCGAGCTCCAGCAGGCGCTGGGCCTGGCGGAGGCTCCGCTGCGGATCGAGTGCATCGACGTCTCCACCCTCCAGGGGCAGGACACGGTCGCGTCCCTGGTGGTGTTCGAGGATGCCCTCCCGCGCAAGCGCGACTACCGCAGTTACGTGATCAGAACGGCAGGGGCGGATGACACCGCAGCCGTGGCAGAGGTCGTCCGGCGGCGGTTCGCCAGGCTCGCCGAGCCGTCGAGCGGCGGTCAGGGAAGCCCGGAGGCCGACACTGGGCCTGACACCGGGCCTGTAGCCGAGCCAGGGACTGGTGCCGTGTCGTTCGCATACCCGCCTGGCCTGCTGGTCATCGACGGCGGACGTCCGCAGGTGAGGGCCGCCCAGGATGCGCTGATGTCGGCCGGCATCACCGACGTGCCGGTCGTCGGGCTTGCCAAGCGCCTCGAGGAAGTCTGGCTGCCCGACAGCGAGGATCCGGTGATCCTGCCCCGATCGAGCCAGGCCCTGTACCTGCTGCAGCGAGTCCGTGACGAGGCCCATCGCACCGCGATCGCCTTGCACCGCAAGCGGCGGGGCAAGCGCCAGACGGCCAGCACTCTGGACGGCATTGCCGGTCTCGGGCCGGCCCGCGCCAGGTCCCTGCTCGGGCACTTCGGCTCGATGCGCGCCGTGCGCGCGGCTGATGCCGCCGAGCTTGCCCTGGCACCTGGGATCGGTCCGGTCCTCGCTGCGACGATTCACGCCGCCCTCCACCCGGCCGAGTCCAGCGGCGGGCAGACTTCCAGCATGGAGGCCCGGCCATGACCGACGTGATCGGCACGCAGTCCTCGCAGGCACCCGCGCCCTTCGAGCTGGCACTCGTCACCGGGATGTCCGGAGCCGGCCGTTCCACGGCGGCCAGGGCCCTGGAGGACATGGGGTGGTTCGTCATCGACAACCTGCCCCCGTCCCTGCTGCGCCCGGCCGTGGACCTCGCCCGCAGCGGATCCGACATCACCCGGGTCGCGGTCGTCGTGGATGTCCGCGGCGGCACCTTCTTCCGCACCCTCCGGCAGGCGCTGCAGGAGCTGCCCCGCGACGGCGTCCACGTGCGGACGCTGTTCCTGGAGGCATCGGACGAGGCGCTGGTTCGCCGCTTCGAGAGCTCGCGCCGTCCCCATCCGCTGCAAGGCGATCAGCGCATCACCGACGGACTCCAGGCCGAGCGCGCACTGCTGGGAGACCTGCGGGCCGATGCGGACGTCGTCATCGACACCTCCTCGATCAATGTCCACGACCTCCGGCGCAAGGTCGAGGCCGCATTCCACGAGGGTGACCCGCGAACGCTGCGAGCGACGGTGACATCCTTTGGCTTCAAGTACGGCATCCCCGTGGATGCCGATCTCGTCGCCGATGTTCGCTTCCTGCCCAATCCGCACTGGGATGAGCAGCTGCGGCCGATGAATGGCCTCGATGACCCCGTAGCCGGATTCGTGCTGGGCCAGCGGGATGCAGGGTCGTTCCTGGACGGCTACGCCTCGCTGATCGGCCTGATGCGCGCGGGGTACCTCGATGAGGGCAAGCGATATCTCACGGTCGCTGTCGGGTGCACGGGCGGCAAGCACCGAAGCGTTGCAATGGCTCAGGCACTGGCCGAGCGGCTGCGGCGCATCGATATCCCGACGATCGTCACCCACCGCGACCTGGGGCGAGAATGAGCCAGCGTGCGCTGCTGGGCAGCGGACACGACGAGCGGCCAAGGGTCGTGGCCCTGGGCGGTGGACATGGCCTGGCGGTCACGCTGCGGGCCCTGCGCCGGGTCACCGACCGCATTACTGCAGTCGTCGGGGTGGCGGATGACGGGGGCTCGAGCGGGCGACTGCGCAGCCAGTTCGGCGTGCTCCCGCCTGGCGATCTGCGGATGGCCCTGGCGGCACTGTGCGGGGATGACACCTGGGGGCGCACCTGGAGCTCGGTCCTGCAGCACCGCTTCGGCGGGGCAGGCGATCTTGCGGGGCACAGCGTGGGCAACCTGCTCATCACGGCCCTGTGGGAGCAGACCCATGATCCGGTTGAGGGCCTGGACTGGGTCGCCGCGCTGCTCGAGGCCCAGGGCCGGGTCCTGCCCTGCTCCACCGTCCCGCTGGATATCGTCGCGGACGTCACCGGGCTGGTACCTGGCAGGCCGGAGGAGGTCCGCAGCATCGTGGGCCAGGTCGCGGTGGCGTCCACGGCGGGCGACGTCGTCGGGATCAGGCTGGAGCCGGCACGACCCCCCGCCTGCCCCGAGGCGATGGCCGCAGTCGCCGAGGCCGATGCCATCGTGCTCGGACCGGGCTCATGGTTCACCTCCGTGCTGCCGCACCTGCTCATCCCGGACCTCGCCGAGGCAATTGCTGCCAGCGCCGCCACGCGCATCGTGGTGATGAACGTGGACCCGTCGAGCGACCAGGAGACCGCCGGCCTGCCGTTGGCCGACCACCTGCACGTCCTGCAGCGGGCACTGCCGTCCCTGCGGATCGATGCCGTGATCGCCGATCCGCTCGACGTCGAGGACGCCGGCGACCTGCGCAGCGCCTGCGACGGGCTCGGCGCTCGACTGGCGTGCGTCGGGGTGCGGTCGACCGGGCGGCCGGGCATGCACGATCCGGACCTGCTGGCCGTGGCGCTGCGGTCGGCCCTGGAGCCCCGGAGGGAGCCGTGAGCTCGAGTCCACCCCACCCGCGTGGCGCGGCCCCAGCCCGGGTCGTGGCAGGATGCCCGGCATGGCGATGACGGCTACCGTCAAGGACGAACTGAGCCGGGTCGAGATCAAGAAGTCCTGCTGCCGCAAGGCCGAGCTCTCGGCCGTGCTGCGGTTCTCCGGTGCCCTGCACCTGATCGCCGGGCAGATCGTGATCGAGGCCGACCTGGACGCCGGCTCGATCGCCCGCAGGGTCAAGCGAGAGATCTTCGACCTCTACGGCCATGACAGCGAACTGGCAGTCGTGCAGCCGGCCGGCCTGCGCAAGACGACTCGCTACCTGGTACGCGTGGTGTCCGGGGGCGACCTGCTGGCACGCCAGTCCGGCATCGTCGATGCCGGGGGACGGCCGGTTCGGGGGCTGTCGCCGGTGATCGTCGGAGGAGGCGTCTGCGACTGCGAGGCGGCGTGGCGAGGGGCGTTCCTGGCTCATGGATCGCTGACCGAGCCTGGTCGATCCTCATCGCTGGAGATCACCTGTCCGGGCCCCGAGGCGGCCCTTGCTCTGGTGGGCTGCGCCCGGCGGATGGGCATCTCGGCAAAGTCGCGTGAGGTTCGGGGCGTGGATCGAGTCGTCCTGAGGGATGGCGATGCGATCGGGGCGCTGCTCACCCGCCTCGGAGCCCATGCATCGGTCCTGGCCTGGGAGGAGCGACGCATGCGCCGGGAGGTGCGGGCGACGGCGAACCGGCTGGCCAACTTCGACGATGCCAACCTGCGCCGGTCGGCCCGTGCTGCGGTGGCTGCCGGAGCACGAGTGCAGCGCGCCATGGAGATCCTCGGTGCGGACGTGCCCGGGCACCTGGTGGAGGCCGGCCGGCTCCGGCTGGAGCATCAGCAGGCGAGCCTGGAGGAGCTCGGGGCGCTGGCGGATCCGCCAATGACCAAGGATGCCATCGCCGGGCGCATCCGACGGCTGCTGGCGCTGGCGGACAAGCGGGCGGCAGAGCTGGGCATCCCGGACACCGAGGCTGCCCTCGGCCCTGAGGTCGATGACGGCTCGCACGACGGGATTGCCGACCGAACATGGGCCCCGGGCCTTCGGTAGGCTCAGGCCGATAGCGCTTACATCGCTTGAACCAAGCAGCGTTTCAGCCATCCAGCCACGAGCATCAAGGAGCACCCGTGACGATCAAGGTCGGCATCAACGGCTTCGGCCGCATCGGACGCAACTTCTACCGGGCCCTAGTGGCCAGTGGAGCCGACGTCGAGGTGGTCGGCATCAACGACCTCACCGACACCAAGACCCTGGCCTACCTGCTGAAGTACGACAGCATCCTCGGTCGATTCGGACGCCCCGTGCAGGCGGAGGACGGCCAGATCGTCGTCGGCGGAACCGCCATCCCGGTCTTCGCCGAGCGTGACCCGGCAGCACTGCCGTGGTCCCGCGTGGGAGCCGACATCGTGATCGAGTCCACCGGCCATTTCACGGACGCCGCAGGGGCGGCCAAGCACCTCGCCGCAGGTGCCCGCAAGGTGATCATCTCCGCCCCGGCGTCCGGGGAGGACATCACCATCGTCATGGGCGTCAACGACCAGACCTACGACCCGGCCACCGACAACGTGATCTCCAATGCCTCGTGCACGACGAACTGCCTGGCCCCGATGGCCAAGGTGATCGACGATGCCTTCGGCATCGAGCGCGGGCTCATGACGACGATTCACGCCTACACCAACGACCAGAACATCCTCGACTTCCCGCACAAGGACCTGCGTCGGGCTCGAGCTGCTGCCCTGAACATGATTCCCACGAGCACGGGCGCCGCGAAGGCCATCGGGCTGGTCCTGCCGCACCTGAAGGGCAAGCTGGACGGCTATGCGATGCGGGTGCCCGTGCCGACCGGGTCGGCTACCGACCTCACCGTCGAGCTGCGGACCCCGGCAACAAAGGAAGAGATCAATGCAGTGGTGAAGGCAGCGGCCGAGGGCCCGCTGCGGGGCATCCTGCAGTACACCGAGGATCCGATCGTCTCGACCGACATCGTCACGGATCCGGCGTCATGCATCTTCGACGCCTCGATGACCAACGCGAACGGGAACATGGCAAAGGTCCTGGGCTGGTACGACAACGAGTGGGGCTACAGCAACCGCCTGGTCGACCTGGTCAGCCTCGTCGGCTCGCGGCTCTAGGCACGCCGAAGATGAGATCACTGGATGACCTGTCGGTCGCCGGTGCTCGGGTGCTCGTTCGGGCGGACTTCAACGTGCCGCTCGCAGACGGCCCGGCCGGCTCCCGGGTGATTGCCGACGATGGCCGCATCCGGGCAGCACTGCCGACACTGGAGTACCTGCGCGGCCAGGGCGCCAAGGTGATCGTGGTGTCGCACCTCGGCCGGCCCAAGGGTGTCGCGAGCCCAGCGCTCAGCCTGGCGCCTGTCGCCGCGCGGCTCGGGGATCTCCTGGGCGCGCGCGTGCCGCTGGCCGCCGATCTCGCCGAGGCGCACCGGCTGGCGGACGCCATGCAGCCGGGGGATGTCATCCTGCTGGAGAACATCCGCTTCGACGCCCGGGAGACCAGCTCGTCGGCGCAGGAGCGGGGTGCCCTCGCCGCTGAGCTCGCCGCCCTCGCCGATGCCTATGTCTCCGACGGCTTCGGCGTCGTCCACCGCGAGCAGGCCTCCGTCACCGACGTGGCTCGCATGCTTCCCTGTGCCGCCGGGCGACTGGTGCACCGTGAGGCATCCGTGTTCGCCACGCTCCTCGCCGAGCCAGCCCGGCCCTACGTGGTCGTGCTCGGGGGCTCGAAGGTCAGCGACAAGCTGGGGGTGATCGGGAACCTCATCACCCGCGTGGACCGACTCCTCATCGGCGGCGGCATGGCGTTCACCTTCCTCGCCGCCCAGGGGCACTCGGTCGGGGACTCGCTGCTGGAGGCCGACCAGCTCCAGGCCGTCCGGGGCTTCATCGCCCAGGCCGATGCCAGCGGCGTGGAGCTGCTGGTTCCGGTCGACGTCGTCGTGGCCGATGAGGTCGCTGCGACAGCGCGGACCTCGGTGGTCGCCGCGGACGCCATCCCGGATGGCTGGAAGGGCCTGGATATCGGGCCCAGGACGGTCGCGCTCTTCGCGGATCGGATCGCCGATGCCGGCACCGTGGTCTGGAATGGCCCCATGGGCGTCTTCGAGCTGGAGCCATTCGCCGCCGGCACGCGGGGCATCGCCGAGGCCATGGCCGCCAGCAGTGCCATGACCGTCGTCGGCGGGGGAGACTCCGCGGCCGCGATCCGCGCCCTCGGCATCGACGAGGCTGCGTTCACCCACATCAGCACCGGCGGGGGAGCCAGCCTGGAGTACCTCGAAGGCAAGCGACTACCGGGCATTACCGTGCTCGAGGAAGGCTGAGTCATGGCCGACAAGCCCGGGCGCAAGCCGCTCATCGCCGGCAACTGGAAGATGAACCTCAACCACCTCGAGGCCATCGCGCTGGTCCAGAAGCTGGCCTTCTCGCTTCACGACGGTGACTTCGCCGCGGCCGACGTGGTCGTCCTGCCGCCCTTCACCGACATCCGGTCCGTCCAGACCGTCATCGACGGCGACAAGGTCGACCTGCTATATGGCGCCCAGGATGTCTCGGCCCATGCGGCCGGGGCCTACACCGGCGAGGTATCCGCCTCGATGCTCGCCCGACTGGGCTGCTCCTACGTCGCGGTCGGCCACAGTGAGCGGCGCCAGTTCCATGGCGAGACCGATGCCCTGGTGAACGCGAAGGCCACGGCAGCCCTTGCCTGCCAGATCTGCCCGATCGTCTGCGTCGGGGAGGGCCTTGAGGTGCGCCAGTCGGGCAGCCACGTCTCCCACGTCCTGGAGCTGCTCGATGCATCCCTGGCAGGCCTCAGCGCCGAGCAGGTCGCCGGCCTCGTCGTTGCCTATGAGCCGGTGTGGGCGATCGGCACCGGCGAGGTGGCCACCCCCCAGGATGCCCAGGAGGTCTGCGGGGAGATCCGGACCCGGATTGCCGCCACCTGGGGCGAGGGAGCCGCGCAGGGGGTACGCGTGCTGTACGGCGGGTCCGTGAAGAGCGCCAATATCGCCGGCATCATGGCCCAGCCAGATGTCGACGGAGCGCTCGTCGGCGGGGCCAGCCTCGATCCTGACGAGTTCGTCGGCATCGTCCGGTATCGCATGCATCCGGCCGACCTCATTGGCTGAGACTGGGCACGCTCGCAGTGCCAGCACGCCAGCCCCGTACGCCTGGGCGAATCCGATCGACTACCCTGCAACGGTCGTCCACCACCCACCGGTGATGCGAGGAGAATGACATGATCAACGTGCTGACCATCGTGCTTGCGGTGATCCTGGTCATCACCAGCGCCCTGCTGGTGGTACTGATCCTGCTGCACCGAGGCAAGGGCGGTGGGCTGTCGGACCTGTTCGGCGGCGGCGTGAGCTCCTCGATCGGCGGCTCGTCGGTCGCGGAGCGCAATCTCGACCGGCTGACGGTCGGCATCGGCCTGATCTGGGCGGCCTGCATCGTCGCCGTCGGGCTGCTCGTCCGAACGGGGACCTGATCGCACGTCCGCTCGCTGAGGCACTCGACGATCGCTCGACTTGAGGAAGAGGGGTTCGCATGGCAGGTGGCAGCGCAATACGCGGCAGTCGCGTCGGGGCTGGCCCGATGGGCGAGGCAGAGCGAGGAGACACCGCTCCGCGCACCTGGGTGTCGTTCTGGTGCTCCCGGGGTCACGAGTCGCGACCCAGTTTCGCGGCCGATGCCGAACCCCCGCTCGAGTGGGACTGTCCGCGCTGCGGGCTTCCGGCCGGCCCGGACGAGGCGAACCCGCCTGCTCCGCCGAAGATCGAGCCGTACAAGACCCACCTGGCCTATGTGAAGGAGCGGCGGTCCGACGAGGACGGCGCCGCGATCCTGCAGGAGGCCCTGCTGAAGATCCGCGGGGCGTAGCCCGGCTGGGTTCTCAGGCCTCCGGTCGTCCGAGGGACGCGGGGAGGAGTGACGCAGCGGCCTGGTCAACGAGCAGCAGGGTCCGCTCACGCCCGCGGACGCCGGCTGCCGGCACCTGGAGAGGACCGGCGCTAGGGTCCAGGAGCATCCGGACGGCGTGGGCCTTCTCCTCGCCACTGGCCAGGATCCACACCTGTCGTGCCGCGTTGATGGCCGGGAAGGTCAGGCTCACCCGAACGGGGGGCGGCTTCGGGGATCCGGTCACCGCGACGACCGTCCGATCGCGCTCGTGCGCCGCTGGGGACTCCGGGAAGATGGAGGCCACGTGCCCCTCCGGGCCGACGCCCAGGAGCAGCACGTCGAAGGCGGGGACCCTGGCCCGCTCATGCGGGCGGGCACGGGATGCCAGCAGCGCTGCGTACCGCTCGGCGGCCAGGTCTGCAGTCGGGACGTCATCCGGGCCGGGAATGGGATGGACCAGGGCCGGGTCCACGGGAACCTGCGAGAGCAGGGCCGTGCGAGCACCGGTCTCATTGCGCTCAGGATCGCCGGTCGCGCAGAAGCGCTCATCGCCCCACCAGATCTCCACCGCCGACCAGTCGATGGCATCGCGTCCGGGTGATGCGGCGACCTGCGAGAGAACCTGCGTTCCGATTCCGCCGCCAGTGAGGACGACGTGAGCCAGACCCGCAGACGCCTGTCGCTCGACCACCGTGGTGATGAGCCGTGCTGCGACGGCCTGGGCCAGGGTCCGGGCACTGCCGTGCCGCAGGACGTCGATCGCGCTCATGCCACCGCTCCTCGAAGGGCGCTGCCATATGCCTCATCCGGGTCCAGTCGCCGCAGTTCCTCCGCCAGCAGCTCGGCCAGCGCCCCGGACGGCAGGGCGATGCTGGTCTCCGGCGCCCCAGGCCGGAGCAGGGTCGCGGTCCGCTCGTCGATGCGGTCGACGCGAATCTCCCCGGCCCGGGTCTGCAGGGTGACGCCCGTGACGCCCGTGGCCCCGCGCCGCACCTGAGACCCATTCCTCGGCTCGTCCTGCGGCACGATCTCCAAGGTGGCCTTCAGCCGGCGCCGCAGCCATGCTGCGAGCAGGAGCGCGCTGGGATCGCCGGCCTCGGCGTGCACGTGACCGCCGGTCACCCTTCCCACGGGGGCATCGAAGACCGTCGCCAGGAGGGATCTCCAGGGCGTCAGGCGCGCCCAGGTGAGGTCCGTGTCACCTGGCTGGTAGCCCGCTGCACGCCGTCGAAGAGCGGCAGCGGGATCCCGAGCGGCGGCAGCATCGGTGATCCGACGCTGCGCGTGCCGGCCGATCGGGTCGTCCCCGGGCACTTCGGGGGCATCCGAGGGCCAGAACGCGACGACCGGGGTGTCGGGGAGGAGGAGCGGAACGGCGACGGAGTTCGCATGCTCGGCCAGTCGGCCTCGCAGTCGGATTACCGCAGTCTCCCCGGGGCCTCCGTCGCCGCCGACGCTCACCTCGGCGTCCAGCCGGGTCTGCTGATCCTGCGGGCGGGGAATCAGGGTCAAAACGCGCATGGGATGCAGCCGCGCTGCGGCGATAGCGGCCAGTGTCGCGTCCGACTGACACGATTCGTCCGCCAGGATCAGCAATGTCAGGACCATGCCGGTCGTGGGCGAGCCCATCCGGTGCCGCTCGGCGGTGATGGCGCCGGCAATGTCGCTCCCGCTGGTGTCCTCGAGCCGGATCATGGGCGCCTCCAGGTACGTCCGTCGCGCTCGATCATGGCGTACTGCCCGTGCGGGCCCCACCCGCCGGAGACATACGGCTCGGGTGCGCCCTTCGCCGACCAGAAGTCCAGGACGGGGTCCAGGATGCGCCAGCCCAGCTCGACCTCCTCGTGCCGGGGGAACAGCGGCGGGTCACCGAGGAGGACATCGAGGATGAGGCGCTCGTATGCCTCAGGGCTGCTGTCGACGAAGGAGTCCCCGTACTGGAAGTCCATCGACACGTCCCGCACCTGGATCGACGACGTGCCGGGGACCTTCGCGCCGAAGCGCAGGGTCATGCCCTCGTCCGGCTGAATCCGGAAGACCAGGGCGTTATTGCCGAGCTCCTGCACGGCCGTCCGCTCGAACGGCAGGTGCGGGGCTCGCTTGAAGATGACGGCGACCTCGGTCACCCGGCGACCCAGACGCTTGCCGGTACGCAGGTAGAAGGGCACCCCTGCCCACCGGCGGGTGTCGAGATCCAGGCGGAGTGCCGCGAAGGTCTCCGTCCGTGAGCTCGGCGGGATCCCGTCCTCCTCGAGATAGCCGCGAACGGGGACGCCGCCCTGCCAGCCCGTCGCGTACTGGCCGCGGACGGCATGCTTGCCCAGGTCGCGGGGCAGCCGGACGGCCCGCAGCGCCTTCTGCTTCTCCTCGCGGACATCGTCGGCGTCGAAGGACAGCGGCTCCTCCATGGCGACGAGGGCGAGCAGCTGCAGCAGGTGGTTCTGGATGACATCGCGGGCGGCCCCGATCCCGTCGTAGTAGCCGGCACGGCCGCCGATGCCGATGTCCTCTGCCATCGTGATCTGCACGTTGTCGATGAAGTTCGCATTCCACAGGGGCTCGAACATGGCATTGGCGAAGCGCACGGCAAGCAGGTTCTGCACCGTCTCCTTGCCCAGGTAGTGGTCGATGCGGAACACCGACCCCGACGGGAATACCTCCTGCACGACGTGGTTGAGGTGCTGGGCACTGGCCAGGTCGTGGCCGAAGGGCTTCTCGATGACGACCCTGCGCCAGGAGTCGCCTGACGGCTCGGCCAGTCGCGAGGATTTCAGGTGCTCGACCACGACCGGGAACATGCCCGGGGGAATCGACAGGTAGAACGCATGATTGCCGTTGGTCCCGCGGACCTGGTCGAGGTCGGCGAGGACCCGGGCGAGCTCGGCGTACGTGGCCGCATCGGCAAGGTCACCGGGAACCAGTCGCAGGCCCTCGCACAGGCGCGACCAGGTCGCCTCGTTGAAGGGGGTTCGGGCATGCTCGCGCACCGCATCATGGACGATCTGCGCGAAGTCCTGCTCTGCCCAGTCGCGCCGGGCGACCCCGACCAGGCCGAAGCCGGGCGGCAGCAAGCCCCGATTGCACAGGTCATAGATGGCCGGCATCACCTTGCGCCTGGACAGGTCGCCGGTAACGCCGAAGAGCACCATCGAGCAGGGGCCCGCGACGCGGGGGAGCCGTTGATCCTGCGGATCGCGCAGTGGATTCCCGCGCACGGAACTCATCCCGCGCAGCCTCAGGGTGCCGATGCCAGTCGCAGGGACTCCTGGGCCGCCTCGACGATCCTGGCGACGGTCAGGCCGTAGTGCTCGAACAGGATCGACGGGGCAGCGCTGGCCCCGAAGTGATCCAGGCCGATCACCCTGCCGTGATCCCCGACGTATCGCCACCAGCCGAGGGTGGCCCCCGCCTCGACGGCAACCCGAGCCCGGATGCCAGGCGGGAGCACGGCCTGGCGGTAGGCGAGGTCCTGCTCCTGGAACCACTCCAGGCACGGCATGGACACGACCCTGGCCGGGACGCCTGACGCAGCCAGCTCCTCGCGGGCAGCCAGTGCGAGCTGGACCTCCGAGCCGGTCGCCAGGAGCAGCACCCGGGGCTGGGGCGAGTCGGCGATGACGTACGCCCCGCGGGCGACGCCGGCCAGTGCCGTCTGCCGGTCGACGATGGTCGGCACGTTCTGCCGGGTGAGGACTAGGCCGGTCGGCCGCCGCTGGCTGAGCGTGGCATGCCAGGCCGCACCGGTCTCATTGGCGTCGGCTGGCCGGACCACGGATAGCCCAGGGATGGCCCGCAACGACCACAGGTGCTCGACTGGCTGGTGGGTGGGGCCGTCCTCGCCGAGGCCGATGGAGTCGTGCGTCCACACGAAGATGCTCGCCGCTTGCATGAGGGCGGCTAGCCGGACGGATCCCCGCATGTAGTCGCTGAAGACCAGGAAGGTGCCGCCGAAGGCGCGGCTGAGCCCGCCGAGTGCGATGCCATTGAGGATGGCTCCCATGGCGTGCTCGCGGATGCCGAAGTGGATCACCCGGCCGTACGGTGATGCGTCCGGAGCCTGGGAGGCTGCCGGCAGGAAGCTCTTGCCGCCCTCGATGGTCGTGTTGTTCGACTCGGCGAGGTCCGCCGATCCGCCCCACAGCTCGGGCATCACCGCCGCGATCGCGTTGATCGCGTCACCCGAGGCCTTTCGGGTCGAGACGGAGCCGCCGACGTCGAATGCGGGCACGGCATCGTCGAAGCCCGCCGGGAGCTCGTGCGCGATGAGTCGGTCCAGCAGCCCGGAGCGCTCCGGCTGCCTCGCCCGCCAGTCGGCGAACGCGGCATCCCAGTCGGCCCTGTCGCTGGCGACCCGGGCTGCCAGGCGTTGCCGAACCGCGTCGAGGACCTGCTGATCGAAGGCGAAGGATGCCTGCGGATCCAGGCCGAGGAGCGCCTTCGTGGCTGCGACCTCTGCCTCGCCGAGCGCGGACCCATGGGACTTGGCCGTGTTCTGGGCGTGCGGGGCCGGCCAGGCGATCGTGGTGCGAACCCGGATGAACGTCGGCCGATCGGCGCTCAGCGCCTGCAGCATCGCGCCATGGAGGGCGACCACGTCGACGCTGCCATCGCGCGCGCGGTCGACATGGTGCGTATGCCAGCCGTAGGCCTGGTAGCGCCGGACGACGTCCTCGGTGAACGCCACCTGCGTGTCGCCCTCGATGGAGATGTGGTTGTCGTCGTAGATGACGCACAGGCGATCGAGCTGCTGGGTCCCGGCCAGGCTTGACGCCTCGGAGCTGATCCCCTCCTCGAGGTCGCCGTCCGAGGCGATGACCCAGATGCGATAGTCGAAGGGGCTGCTGCCCGCGGGCGCATCGGGATCGAGCAGGCCTCGCTCATAGCGCGCGGCCATCGCCATGCCGACCGCCGTTGCCAGCCCATTGCCGAGCGGGCCGGTGGTCGTCTCGATCCCGGCGGTGTGACCGTGCTCGGGGTGCCCGGGAGTGCGGCTGCCCCAGGTGCGAAAGCTGGCAAGGTCCTCAAGGGTGAGGCCATAGCCGGAGAGGAACAGCTGCGAGTACAGCGTCAGGCTCGTGTGGCCGGGGGAGAGGACGAACCGATCGCGTCCCAGCCAGGAGGGATCCTGCGGATCGTGCCGCATGATCCGCTGGAAGAGCAGGTAGGCAACCGGTGCCAGGCTCATCGCCGTGCCCGGATGGCCGTTGCCCACGCGCTGCACCGCATCCATGGCCAGGGCACGCAGGTGGGCGATGGCGCGATCGTCGGTGGCATCCCAGTCCAGCTTCGTGCGCGCCACGCCCGGGTGCGAATCCTGATCAGTCACGTACGGCACCCTAGCGACTCCAGGCAAACCGATGGACTCCGCTGATCGAGGGGCGCATGGCGATACGGTGTCGCGGTGACCTCGACGAAGGCAGTGCCCGCGCTCGGTGCCCGCCAGCGGGTGCTGGCGCATGTGGCCCTGACCAAGCCGCGGATCGTCGAGCTGCTGCTGGTGACCGCCGTGCCGACGATGTTCCTGGCGGCCGGCGGGCTTCCGTCCCTTCGGGCGACGATAGCCGTGCTGGTCGGCGGTGCACTCGCGGCCATGGGGGCCAACACGCTCAACAGCGTCTACGACCGCGACATCGATGCGGTGATGCACCGGACCGGCAAGCGCCCGGCAGCCGCGGGCCTGGTCAGTGCGCGCGCCGGGGTCTTCCAGGGCCTGATCCTGAGCGTTGCCAGCGCATTCTTCCTCGCGTGGTGGACCAACCTGCTGGCCGCGGGGCTGGCGCTGGTGGCCATCCTGGCCTACGCCGTCGGCTACACCATGTGGCTCAAGCGCCGCACGCCGCAGAACATCGTCTGGGGCGGCGCAGCCGGGTGCATGCCGGTGCTCATCGCCTGGTCGGCAGTCACCGGGGGGCTGACCTGGACGCCCATCGTGCTGTTCCTCATCGTGTTCTTCTGGACGCCTCCGCACTACTGGCCGCTGGCGATGAAGTACCGGGACGACTACGCCGCGGCTGGCGTGCCGATGCTTCCGGTCGTGCGGACCCCGGTGCAGGTGACTGCGAGCATCCTGCGCTACTCGTGGGTCATGGTCCTGGTCTCGCTGGCCCTGGTGCCCGTCGCACCCATGGGCCCGCTCTACCTCGCCGCGGCAGTCGTCCTCGGCGGGCTCTTCCTGTGGCTTGCCACCTCGCTCCACCGGGCGACGAGGGCATCGGATGCACGGGTGGCCGTCCGGGCGATGCGACTGTTCCACGGGTCGATCACGTACCTGGCGCTGCTGTTCCTCGCCGTGGCCGTGGATCCGTTCGTTCGCCTGCCGCTGGGCTAGGCCAGGGCGTCGGGGCGTACGTCAGCCGCCGATGCCCCGGTCTCGCTGGGTCGGCAGCACCAGCAGCACGGCGACCCAGAGGCAGACGGCACCGAGCACGTGCAGGCCCACGAGCAGGATCGGCAGGCCGGTGAAGTACTGCAGGTACCCGACGGATCCCTGGGCGAGGGCGACCACGAGCACCACGAGCGCGGCCCGCTGAGCACGCCTGGGCGCATCGGTCAGCCGCAGTGCCAGCAGGAGCGCGACGAGCAGCCCGAGGAAGAACAGCACCACGTCGGCATGCAGCCAGGCCACGGTCCGGGGGTCGAAACCGAAGCGATGCTCGGCCTGGGCATCACCGCTATGCGGGCCGCTGCCGGTCACGAGCACTCCCAGGATGACGACGACCGCGGCGACGCAGACCAGTGCCCAGGTGAGGATGCGCACCTCGCCGCGCACGAGCAGGACGATGGGCCGATCGCCCGAATCCCGGGAGCGGGTCACCAGCGCGACGCAGCCGGCGACAATCCCCATTGAGACCAGGAAGTGGGCGGAGACGGTCAGCGGATGCAGTCCGGTGAGCACGGTGATGCCCCCGAGGATCGCCTGCGCGAAGGTGCCGACGATGGGGACGAAGGCCAGCGCCAGCAGGACGGGCCGAGCGGGCAGGCCGGCACGCACCCGCCTGCGCTGATCCCAGATCGCGGCGACGACGGCCGCGATGGCCAGGACGACGAGCACGAACGTGAGCATCCGATTGCCGAACTCGACGTACTTGTGCCATGCCTCCTCCTGCCTGGCGGTCGGCACGTATGAGCCCTCCACGCACTCGGGCCAGGTCGGGCAGCCCAGGCCTGATCCGGTCAGCCGGACGACGGCCCCGGTCACGATGATCCCCATCTGCGCAACGAGGTTGGCGAGGTAGACCACGCGGACCCTGGGCTCGGCGGGCGCTGCCGCCGCAGCCGTGATGGTCGGTACAGGGGTGGTCACGAGCTTCTCCAATGCTGGGACGCTGCCGAGCTGTCGAGCCGTCGCCGAGCCTACGGGTCGGGCCCTGCCCGGGCTCGACATGCGGCCGCGCTGTGCTCAGGGAGCCCAGCGGAAGGTGCGACGGGCAACCACCGCGCCCGACAGCGCCCAGGCCGTCAGCACCAGCAGCTGCGGCCATGGCCACTGGGACGAGCCCAGCGCTGCGCGCAGGCCATCGGCGAGCGCACCGCTGGGCAGCAGGCCCGCCACGGCGCCAAGCGGGGCAGGCATGCTGCCGGGCGGGATCAGCACTCCGCCGAAGACCATCAGCAGGATGAAGATCCCGTTGGCGAGCGCCAGGACTGCCTCCGCTCGCAGCAGCCCGGCCAGGGCGATGGCCCAGCAGGCGAAGGCCGCGCATCCGGCGCAGGCCATCAGGAGCGCCGCCGCCCAGGATGCCCCGGGATGCCAGCCGAGGAGCACGCCCACGATGACGATGGCTGCGATCGAGGTGCCGGCGAGCACTGCGGTGGCCGCGAGCTTGCCTGCGAGGAGGTCGAGCCTGGTGAGCGGGGTCGTCCCGAGGAACTCAAGCGCACCGGCCCGGCGCTCGAACCCGGTGCCGATCGCCAGCGAGGTGAAGGACGTGGCCATGATGCTGACCGCTAGCACGGTCGGCACCGGTACCCCGGCGCCGACCACGGCCAGACCGGACAGGCGGAGTCCGACGAGCAGTGCGACTGGGATGACGAACATCAGCAGCAGCTGCTCTCCGTTGCGCAGCAGCAAGCGCAGCTCCCACCCAGCATGGGCGGCGATGCGACGGCTCGCCGGAACGGACGCAGGCCGAGGGACGAACGCAGGGCGCGGGACCGGCCCGGGAGCCGAGGGCGTGGTCATGCGGCGGAGCCCCGCTCAGCGGCGAGCAGGATATCGGCAATCGAACGCCTGCCCGGGCGCAGGCCAAAGGCCAGCGCCCCGTGACGGGCGCACCAGGTGGCCACTGCGGATACCACCGACGGGGTCGGCGGGCCCTCGACGACGTACCTGCCGGGCTCGGGCTCGGACACTGCGTACCCGGTGGGCAGGAGGGCCAGCAGCGCGGCGGTATCCAGCTGGGCGGGGCCCTCGAAGCGCAGGGCCGCGTCGGACTCGGTGAGCTCGGCGAGCGTGCCATCGGCGATCACGCGACCGCGGGCCAGCACGATCACCCGGTCGGCAAGGTCCTCGACATCGGCGATCAGGTGCGTGGTGAGGATGACCGACCGGCCATGGCTGCGTCGATCCCGCAGCAGGTCGATCAGGTCGCGCCGGGCTCCCTGGTCCATCCCGGCCGTGGGCTCGTCCAGGAACATCGCGTCAGGGTCCGGGAGCAGCGCGGCGGCAAGCTTCACCCGCTGGGCCTGACCGCCGGAGAGCCGACGAGCGGACGTCCGCACGGCAGGGTCGATCCCGAGTCGCCCGAGGAGGTCGGCAGGATCCAGAGCAGCGCCGTACAGGCGGGCGAGGTACCGCAGCCACTCCAGGGGCCGAGCCGTCGGGTACAGCCCGCCCTGCTGGAGCATCACGCCCATGCGGGCCCGCACGGACGGATCCTCAGGAGAGCCTCCGAGGACCCGAATCGTCCCTGCGGCAGGGCGGCGAAGGCCGGTGCAGGCCTCGATGGTGCTGGTCTTGCCTGCCCCATTCGGCCCCAGGATCGCGGTGATGGCGCCCGCGGGGGCGCTGAAGCCGACCCCGTCGACTGCGACGGCCGACCCATACCTGATCGTCAGCCCGTCAACGGAAAGTGCCGGCTCGGTCACGTCCGTTGACCAGTCATCATGACCGCCAACCATAGGCCGACGGCTACCCGACTTGCGTTTGCCTCGAAAAACGCAACACTTGCGTTGTGAAAATCACCGGAGCGAGGTTTCCGGGCGATGCATCCGAGCGCATCGCCCGCCTGCTCCTCGATGGCCCGGCAACGGCCAGCGATCTCGCCCGGCGCCTGGGCCATGCCCCGGCAGGCGTGCGGCGGACCCTCACGCAGCTGGTTGAGCATGGCCTGGTGCATGCCTCCGACCGACCCCCGTATGGGCCCGCTCCGGCGCCGAGGCGTGGCCGTCCGAGCCTGGTCTACAGCCTGACCGACGCGGGCAGGGCGCAGCTCTGCCAGGGCTCTGACGACCTCGCACTGGAGGCCATGCGGTTCCTGCAGCGATCCATGGGCGACGAGGCGGTCCGCGCATTCGCGCAGGAGCGGGCACAGCGGCTGCTGGCGTCCAAGCCGCTGCCGGCCGGCGATGCGTCCATCACCGCGCCGGCGATCGCGCAGGCCCTGACGGAGGCCGGGTACTCGGCCACGGTCGAGGGTGCCGGCGAGCACGGTCCGGCGATCCAGATCTGTCAGCACACGTGCCCCGTCGTCGGCGCCGCAACCGAGTTCCCGGCCCTGTGCGAGGAGGAGACCGCCGCGATGTCCCGTGCCCTTGGCCGGCATGCCATGCGCCTGGCAACGCTCGCGGCAGGGGATGGCGTCTGCACGACCGTGATCCCCGTCGAGACGGCCATCGCCGGCCAGCCGCCGTCATCGTCCAGAATCCAGCGCGGCCCCGCGCACCCAACCGGCATGACCCCGAGCAGGAAGGCATCGGCATGAGTACCGATCAGGCAGCAGTCATCGACGAGCTCGGTCGCTACGAGTACGGCTGGCACGACCCCGACTCGGCCGGAGCCAAGGCGCGCAGGGGCCTGAACGAGGATGTCGTCCGCGATATCAGTGCCAAGAAGGACGAGCCATCGTGGATGCTCGACCTGCGGCTGAAGGGCCTTCGCCTGTTCGAGCGCAAGCCGATGCCCGCGTGGGGCTCGGACCTGTCAGGCATCGACTTCGACAACATCAAGTACTTCGTCCGCTCGACTGAGAAGCAGGCCGCGAGCTGGGATGACCTTCCGGACGACATCAAGAGCACCTATGACCGGCTCGGCATCCCGGAGGCCGAGAAGCAGCGACTGGTGGCCGGCGTCGCGGCGCAGTACGAGTCCGAGGTCGTCTACCACGCGATCCGCGAGGACCTCGCCGAGCAGGGCGTGATCTTCCTGGATACCGACACCGGCCTGCGCGAGCACGAGGAGCTGTTCAAGGAGTACTTCGCCTCGGTGATCCCGGTCGGCGACAACAAGTTCGCCGCCCTCAATACCGCCGTGTGGTCAGGCGGGTCGTTCATCTACGTGCCCAAGGGCGTCAAGGTCGAGATCCCCCTGCAGGCGTACTTCCGGATCAACACCGAGAACATGGGCCAGTTCGAGCGCACCCTGATCATCGTCGACGAGGATGCCTACGTGCACTACGTCGAGGGGTGCACGGCGCCGATCTACTCGACCGACTCCCTGCACTCGGCAGTCGTGGAGATCGTCGTGAAGAAGGGTGCCCGCTGCCGGTACACGACCATCCAGAATTGGTCGACGAATGTCTACAACCTGGTGACCAAGCGCGCCGTGGCCCAGGAGGCCGCCACCATGGAGTGGATCGACGGCAACCTCGGGTCAAAGGTGACGATGAAGTACCCGGCCGTGTGGCTCACCGGCGAGCACGCCAAGGGCGAGACCCTGTCGATCGCGTTCGCCGGGGCCAACCAGCACCAGGACGCCGGCTCCAAGATGGTGCACGCCGCTCCGCACACCTCCTCGAGCATCGTGTCGAAGTCCGTCGCGCGAGGCGGCGGGCGTACCTCCTACCGGGGCCTGGTCCAGATCCTGGAGGGAAGCCATGGCTCGAGGAGCACCGTGCGCTGCGATGCGCTCCTGGTCGACGACATCTCCCGCTCGGATACCTACCCGTACGTCGACGTGCGGGAGGACGACGTGTCGATGGGCCATGAGGCGACCGTCTCCAAGGTCAGCGAGGAGCAGCTCTTCTACCTGATGTCGCGCGGCATGACCGAGGCTGATGCGATGGCCATGATCGTGCGCGGCTTCATCGAGCCCATCGCCCGCGAGCTGCCCATGGAGTACGCGCTGGAGCTCAATCGCCTCATCGAGCTGCAGATGGAAGGAGCCGTCGGGTGACGATCGCAGCCGCCCCAGCGCACGACCTTTCCCCGCGGATCGCCTCATTCGACCCCGACCAGTTCCCCGTCCCGACCGGGCGCGAGGAGGAGTGGCGCTTCGCCCCGGTGGATCGATTCGCCGCCTGGTTCGCCGCGAGCCCCTCAGCGGGCGTGGTTCGCGGATCAGGGCATGCCCTCGTCCGGAATGCCGCCATGGACGAGGCGGGCTCGTGGGTCCCCACCGACCTGCCCGCTGCCATCGCCCGTGCGGGTGCCGCGCAGGCCGTCATCGTGGAGATCCCGCGTGACGCGGTGATCGAGGACCCGATCCGCGTGCGCCTGACCGCGGATGCCGACACTGCCTATCAGCACGTCGAGATCCGGGCCGGCGCGTTCAGCAAGGCCTCGGTGATCCTGGAGCAGTCGACTGCGGCGAGCGTCAGCGGCGCTGTCGTCGTCGACGTCGCCGATGGGGCAAGCCTGCAGGTCGTATCCGTGCTCGATGGCCCGCCGACCGGTACCCACCTCTCGTCCTGGCCTGCCTCGATCGGCCGCGATGCCAGCTTCACCGGCTGCGCGGTGACCCTGGCGGGGCACGCGGTGCGCATCCTTCCGTCGGTTCGCTACGCCGGCCCAGGCGGACACGCCGTGCTGCTCGGTGTATTCCTGGCCGACGGCAACCAGTACGTCGAGCACCGGGTCTTCGTCGATCACGATCAGCCGCGCTGCACCAGCAACGTGATCTACAAGGGGGCGCTCTCGGGCCAGGGTGCGCACTCGGTGTGGATTGGCGACGTGCTCGTTCGCCGGAGCGCCACCGGCATCAACACGTACGAGATGAACCGGAACCTGCTCCTCGATGACGGTCCCCGCGCCGACTCGGTCCCGAACCTGGAGCTGGAGACCGGCGACGTGGAGGGTGCCGGGCACGCGAGCGCGACCGGCCGGTTCGACGAGGAGCAGCTGTTCTACCTGCAGTCGCGCGGCATCCCGGAGGATCGTGCGCGTCAGCTCGTCGTGCGCGGGTTCTTCGCCGATGTCCTGGGCCGCCTGGGCCTGCAGGAGTGCCAGCGTGACATCGTCGCCCGCATCTCCGCTCGGCTCGGCCTGCAGGGGGATGAGTTGGAACCCCAGGATGCCTGACTTCGTCCCGACCATCTCCCTGGCCGAGCTCGCCGTCGGCCAGGTTCGGGCTGTCGATGTCCGCGGCACGGCGGTCGCGCTCGCGCGCACCTCCGACGGGGTCTTCGCGCTCAAGGATCAGTGCTCCCATCAGGACGTCGCACTCTCCGAGGGCGACGTCGTCGACTGCAGCCTCGAGTGCTGGCTGCATGGCTCCGCCTTCGACCTGCGCACGGGCGAGCCGCTCGGCCCGCCCGCCGTGACACCGGTCCCGACCTTCGAGGTCCGGATCATCGGCGAGGCCGATGCCGCCATGATCCACGTGGCCGCGACATCCCACCCAGACGGCAGCTGACCGCTCACCCAACGAGTTGACCTCCACGAAAGGCACCGCATGAGCACCTTGTGCATCACCGACCTGCACGCGAGCGTCGAGTCCGATGCGGGATCGCGCGAGATCCTGCGGGGGGTGAGCCTGACCATCGAGTCCGGCCAGACCCACGCCGTCATGGGCCCGAACGGATCCGGCAAGTCGACCCTCGCCTACGTGATCGCCGGTCATCCGCGTTATCGGGTGACCGCCGGCAGCATCACCCTCGACGGGCAGGACGTGCTGGCCATGTCGGTCGACGAGCGAGCCCGGGCTGGCCTGTTCCTGGCCATGCAGTATCCGGTGGAGGTACCCGGGGTCTCGGTCTCGAACTTCCTGCGGACCTCGGTCACCGCCGTCCAGGGCCAGGCGCCCAAGCTGCGCACCTGGGTCGCGGACATGCGGCAGGCCATGGCCGAGCTCCAGATGGACCCTGCCTTCGCCGAGCGGTCGGTGAACGAGGGGTTCTCCGGCGGGGAGAAGAAGCGGCACGAGATCCTGCAGCTGTCATTGCTGCGGCCCAAGTTCGCGATCCTCGACGAGACGGACTCCGGCCTGGACGTCGACGCACTGCGGGTGGTCTCCGAGGGCGTCAATCGGGTGCAGCAGGAGACCGGTGCCGGGACGTTGCTGATCACCCACTACACCAGAATCCTGCGCTACATCCACCCGGACGTGGTCCACGTGTTCGTCGACGGCCGGATCGTGGAGAGCGGCGGTCCGGAGCTGGCCGAGGCACTGGAGTCGGCGGGGTACGAGCGCTTCCTTGCTGCCGCGGCCCAGGCCTAGCTGAGCGCAATTCACCGAGCCGGGAGGCACGCACATGCTGGACGTTGCCCGCATCAGGAAGGACTTCCCCGTCCTCGAGCGGACGGTCAGGGGCGGTCAGCCGCTGGTCTACCTCGACAGCGGAGCAACCTCGCAGAAGCCGACCTCCGTCCTCGATGC
Source organism: Actinomycetales bacterium (assembly GCA_018970025.1). Classification (GTDB taxonomy): domain Bacteria; phylum Actinomycetota; class Actinomycetes; order S36-B12; family S36-B12; genus REEB460. Next base: position 119,756 of record JAGWXF010000001.1, read on the forward strand.
CGAGCGTCACTTCTACGAGAACGCAAACGCCGGCGTCCACCGTGGAGCCCATGCCCTGGCGGAGGAGGCCACCGACGCCTACGAGTCGGCGAGGTCCCGGATCGCCGGGTTCGTCGGGGCGCGCAGCGAGGACATCGTCTTCACCAAGAACGCGACCGAGGCCCTGAACCTGGCCGCCTACGCCTTCTCCAATGCCACCGCCCTGGCCCAGCACGAGGCCGCGGGCATCGACCCGAGGTTCGTGCTCCGGCCCGGCGACAGCGTGGTCGTGACCGAGATGGAGCATCACGCCAACCTGGTGCCCTGGCAGGAGGCCTGCCGCAAGACCGGGGCAACCCTGCGATGGCTGCCGCTCACGGACGACGGGCGGCTGGACCTGCGCGCGGTGGACGACGTGATCGATCGGACCACCAAGGTCGTGTCGGTGGTGCATCAGTCCAACATCCTCGGCACGATCAACCCGGTTCGGCTCATCATGGACCGCGCGCGGCAGGTCGGGGCCATCGGCGTCGTCGATGCCTGCCAGTCGATCCCGCATATGCCGGTCTCGGTCGGCGAGCTCGGGGCGGACCTGGTTGCGTGGAGCGGGCACAAGATGCTCGGGCCGACCGGGATCGGCATGCTGTGGGGGTCCGCCGAGATCCTCGACGCGATGCCGCCGTTCCTGACCGGCGGGTCGATGATCGAGATGGTTCGGATGGAGGGCAGCACCTTCGCCGCACCGCCGCAGAAGTTCGAGGCAGGCACTCCCATGGTGGCGCAGGCGGTCGGCCTGGCAGCGGCGGTCGACTATCTGGAGGCAGTCGGCATGGAGGAGATCCGCGAGCATGAGCACGGCCTCACCGCGTACGCGCTGCATGCGCTGTCGCAGGTGCCGGGGGTGCGAGTGATCGGCCCGCAGGATGCCGTGGACCGAGGCAGCGCGATCTCCTTCGTGGTCGCAGGACTCCACCCGCACGATGTCGGCCAGGTGCTCGACAGTCGCGGGGTGGCCGTGCGGGTCGGACACCATTGCGCCTGGCCGACTTGTCGCCGATTCGACGTCCCGGCGACGACGAGGATCTCGCCGTATCTGTACAACGACGAATCGGACATCGACGCAGCAGTTGATGGGATCCGGGCGGCCCAGGCGTTCTTCGGAACGGGCGCACAGCATGCCGCGCCGGGCCTGTCATGAGCCTTGAGGCGATGTACCAGGAGATCATCCTGGACCACTACAAGCATCCTCGTGGCGCTGGCGTGCTCGACCGCCCGCTCGGCGAGGCGCACCACGTCAACCCGACCTGCGGTGACGAGGTGACCGTGCAGATCGGCCTGGACCCGTCAGGGGGCCTGCTCATCGGGTACCTCGGGCAGGGGTGCTCGATCTCACAGGCCAGCGCCAGCGTGATGGCCGAGGCACTGACCGGCCGGACCCCGGCGGACGCGTGGCCGATCCGCGAGGCCTTCCTGGAGCTCATGCATGGCCGAGGCACGGTGGAGCCGGACGAGGAGATCCTCGGTGACGGGGTTGCCTTCGCCGGGGTCGCGAAGTACCCGGCCCGGGTGAAGTGCGCCCTGCTTGCCTGGATGGCCCTGCAGGACGCCGCCATCAAGGCGGGCCTTGCGGGTGCCGGGCCGGAGGACACGATTTCGGAGGATGCGCAGGCAGACGGTGGGGACGAGGAAGGCAGGGCAGCACCATGAGCCAGACAGCGATCGCCGGCGAGGACGATGTCCTCGAGGCAATGAAGGACGTCGTCGACCCCGAGCTGGGCATCAACGTGGTCGACCTCGGCCTGGTGTACGGCGTGTCGGTCGATGACGCGAACATCGCGACAGTCGACATGACGCTGACATCAGCCGCCTGCCCGCTCACCGACGTGATCGAGGACCAGACCCGTGCCGCCCTCAGCGAGATCGTCAGCGACTTCCGGATCAACTGGGTATGGATGCCGCCGTGGGGGCCGGACAAGATCACCGACGACGGCCGGGAGATGCTGCGGGCGCTGGGCTTCAACGTCTAGTCAGCGCAGATGTCCTGCCGCGCCCCGTAGACTGCGGCGGACATGATCTCCGCGTCCGGCATCGAGCTCCGCGCCGGATCCCAGTTGTTGCTGGCCGACGCATCCCTGCGGGTCGGCAAGGGCGACCGCATCGGCCTGGTCGGCCGCAATGGCGCCGGCAAGACGACGCTGACTCGCTGCCTGGCAGGGGAGGCACTCCCGGCCCAGGGCTCGATCAGCGCGACCGGCACGGTCGGCTACCTGCCGCAGGATCCCCGCTCGGGAGATCCCGACGAGCTGGCCCGGGATCGGATCCTCAGCGCCCGTGGCATGCGGGAGGTCGTGCGGCGGATGCACGAGGCCTCTCTTCGGCTGGACGATCCGGATCCGGCCACCCGGGAGCGGATGGTCAACCGCTATGCCCGGGCCGAGGCGGAGTTCGAGGCCCTCGGAGGCTATGCGGTCGAGTCCGAGGCAGCATCCATCGCAGCCTCCGTTGGACTGCCGGAGCGCGTTCTCGGCCAGGCCCTGGGCACCCTGTCCGGCGGCCAGCGCCGTCGCGTGGAGCTCGCGCGGATCCTGTTCATGGCACCCGATGTCCTGCTGCTCGATGAGCCGACCAATCACCTCGATGCCGATTCCATCCGCTGGCTGCGCAAGTTCCTGCTGGGCTATGCCGGGGGATTCATCGTCATCAGCCATGACACGGCGCTGCTCGACGACGTCGTCAACAAGGTCTGGCACCTCGATGCGACGCGACGCGAGCTCGATTCCTACAGCATGGGCTGGTCTGCGTACCTCACGGCTCGCGAGACCGATGAGCGCCGTCGCCGCCGGGAGCGGCGCAATGCCGAGCAGCAGGCCGAGGCCCTGCGCAGCCAGGCGGAGCGGATGCGGGCCAAGGCGACCAAGGCAAAGGCGGCCCAGGGGATGCTTCGTCGGGCAGATGCGCTGGTGGCGGGGGCCGCTGAGGTGCGGATGGCGGACAAGGTCGCCAAGCTCCGGTTCCCGACGCCACGGCCCTGCGGACGCGTGCCGCTTGCCGCGACCGGACTGTCGCGGTCCTATGGCTCGCTGGAGGTGTTCACGGACGTCGACCTGGCGATCGACCGCGGCTCGCGGGTGGTCATCCTGGGCCTGAACGGCGCGGGCAAGACCACGCTGCTGCGCATCCTCGCCCGGATCGACGCGCCGGACACCGGCGAGGTCGAGCCCGGCCATGGTGCCGTCATCGGGTACTACGCCCAGGAGCACGAGACCCTGGACCCGACGGCCACGGTGCTGGAGATGATGCAGCGCAGCGCCCCGGACCTCGACGACACCCGGCAGCGGACCGTCCTGGGGTCCTTCCTGTTCTCCGGCGATGACGTCACCAAGCCGACCGCAGTGCTGTCGGGCGGGGAGAAGACCCGGCTGGCCCTGGCCTGCCTGGTGGTCTCCGGGGCCAACGTCCTGCTCCTGGACGAGCCCACGAACAACCTCGATCCGGCAAGCCGGGCCGAGGTCCTCGGGGCTCTGCATTCCTATGAGGGGGCGGTGGTGCTGGTGACCCATGATCCGGGCGCCGTCGAGGCCCTCGCGCCGGAGCGGGTGCTCATCCTGCCCGATGGCGAGGAGGACCTCTGGAATGACAGCTATGCAGAACTGGTTGAGCTGGCGTAGCAGGGCTGTCGCCGGATCCGAGCAGCAGGGAAGGGATGGACATGGAGAACCTCGGCACGCAGGACGGGGTGCGCATCGAGCGCGACGGCGCCTGGCTCGTGGTCACCCTCGCATCGCCGGAGAACCGCAACGCGCAGACGCCGGCAACCTGGCGGCGCCTGGCCGAGGTCGAGTCATTCGTCGACTCGTCCGTGCGCGTGGTGCTGGTCCGGGCCGAGGGGCGGAGCTTCTCCGCTGGCCTGGACCGCCGGATGATGAGCCCGCAGGGCGTTCCGGGGGAGCCGTCGATCCTGAGCCTGGCCACCATGGACGACGAGCGGATCGACGAGTTCATCTCGCAGGCGCAGGCCGGCTTCACCTGGTGGTCCGGCAGCCCGGCGATCAGCATCGCGGTCGTGCAGGGCCATGCCGTCGGCGCTGGCTGCCAGCTGGCCCTGGCATGCGATCTCATCATCGCGGCTGACGATGCGCAGTTCGCCATGCGCGAGACCTCGCTGGGCCTGGTGCCTGACCTCGCGGGAACAGCGCCTCTCGTGGAGCGGATCGGCTACCAGCGTGCGCTGGAGATGTGCGCGACGGGTCGATTCATCGATGCGGACGAGGCCCTGCGGATCGGGCTGGCACACGCCGTGCACCCACTGGCCGGCCTGGACGCCGCTGCCCGTGACATGGCCGCGGCCCTGTGCACCGCACCGGCCGGTGCCGTCCGCGACCTCAAGCCGCTCCTGCGGCATGCCATCGACGCAGCGCCGGCCGAGCAGCGGGCCATGGAGCGACGCATGCAGATCCGTCGCATCGCCGACCTGCGCAGCCTGCTCGGCCAGGAGCCGTCATGAGCGGCGAGCACGCCTGGCTTGCCTACCGGGCGATGACCCGTGACCGGTCGGTCGCGCAGCGAAGCGTCGGCCGCGTGGTCGTGCGCCGCATCCTGGGCTACGCGCGGCCCTATCGCGCCCTGGTGTGGGTCTTCCTGGCGACGCTGGTCGCGGCGTCACTGCTCAGCGTCGCGCAGCCCCTGCTGTTCCGGCGGATCATCGACCAGGGGATCAGCAAGGGCGATGCCAGGGTCGTCACGATCACCGCCCTGCTCGTCGCCCTGATCGCCGTCGCCGACGCCGGCCTGGGCCTGGTCGGCCGGTGGTATTCATCCCGCATCGGGGAGGGGCTCATCTTCGACCTGCGCACCCAGGTCTACGACCACGTGCAGCGGCAGTCGATCGCGTTCTTCATGCGGGCCCAGACCGGCGCCCTCATCGCCCGCCTGAACAGCGACGTGATCGGGGCCCAGCAGGCCTTCACGTCGACGCTCGGCGGGGTCATCGGCAATCTCATCTCCCTGGTCATCGTGCTGACGACCATGATGCTGCTGTCCTGGCAGGTCACCCTCGTCTCGCTGCTGCTCGTTCCGGTGTTCCTGCTGCCGGCCCGCTGGATGGGCCGGCGCCTGCAGGCGCTCACCCGCGAGCAGATGCAGCTGAATGCCGAGATGAGCACGCAGATGTCCGAGCGGTTCAATGTGGCCGGTGCGCTGCTGGTCAAGCTGTTCGGCCGGCCTGCCGACGAGGCCGCCCTGTTCGGCGGCCGTGCCGGTCGCGTGCGCGATATCGGCATCCGGATGGCGATGGCGAACCGCTGGTTCTTCACTGCGCTGACCCTGGTGGCGAGCCTGGCGACCGCGGTCGCCTACGGCCTCGGCGGCAACCTCGTCGTCAGCGGCGTCATCAGCCTCGGGACGCTCCTGGCACTCGTCGCGCTGCTGGCACAGCTGTACGGCCCGCTCACGGCCCTGTCCAACGTCCGGGTCGACGTGATGACCGCCCTGGTCTCCTTCGAGCGGGTGTTCGAGGTGCTGGACCTGCCCACCATGGTGCAGCAGGCACCCGATGCAACGCCGGTTCCGGACGGACCCCTGGATGTGCGATTCGACCACGTGAGATTCCGCTACCCCCTGGCCTCGGAGGTATCCCTGGCGTCCCTGGAGTCGGTTGCGCGGGAGGAGTCCCAGCAGTCGGCGGCGGACGTCATCAGGGATGTCACCTTCGCGGTCCCCCCGGGCACCCTGACCGCGATCGTCGGCCCGTCCGGTGCCGGCAAGACCACGCTCAGCGCGCTGGTGACCAGGCTCTACGACGTCACTGAGGGGTCAATCCGGATCGGCGGCCAGGACGTGCGCGAGGTGACCCTCGCCTCCCTGCAGGAGGCTGTGGGCGTGGTCACCCAGGACGCCCACCTGTTCCACGACACCATCCGGGCGAACCTGCGCTATGCGCGGCCCGAGGCCAGCGATGCCGAGCTGATGCAGGCCTGCCGGGCCGCCCAGATCGGCGACTTCATCAGCGGCCTGCCCAACGGGCTGGACACCGTGGTCGGGGATCGCGGCTATCGGCTCTCCGGCGGGGAGAAGCAGCGGCTGGCCCTGGCACGGCTGCTGCTGAAGGCACCGCGCGTGCTGATCCTCGACGAGGCGACCGCACACCTCGACAGCGAGAGCGAGGCGGCCGTCCAGCGAGCTCTCGATGACGCACTGGTCGGCCGGACGTCGATCGTCATCGCGCACCGGCTGTCCACGATCCGCAAGGCAGACCAGATCCTGGTCATGGTGGACGGCCAGATCGCCGAGCGGGGGACCCATGAGGAGCTGCTCGAGCGGGAAGGGACCTATGCCGATCTCTACCGCACCCAGTTCAGCGTGGAGCCGGCTGCTCGGTGACCTGCTCGGCCTCCTGGGGTGTGCGCGCCTCGCGGCGCAGGAAGACCCACCAGCCGATGATCGCAACGACGGCGAACAGCAGCCACTGCACGGCGTACGAGATGTTCCGTCCCTCGTCCACCTGTGGGGCCGTGACGGGCAGCAGCGCGGGGTCATCCGCCTCCGCGGCCTGGAGGTACCCGGGGACGGTCGACCTGACGGACGTCGCGATCCGCAGGACGTCCGGGTCGATGCCGACCACCATGCCGGCGGGCATCCCAGCCTGTCGGTCCGCGTCTTCGTCCTCATATGGCTGCCAGGCACCGACCAGGGTCACCTCGCCGGCAGGCAGCGCCGGGGTCGCGGGGACGTTCGTCGCTGGACCCTCCGCGGGGATCCACCCTCGGCTGACCCAGGCCGTGCGGCCATCGGCGAGCTCCAGGGCGCCGAGCACCCAGAAGCCGTTCCTGCCATCGCGGTAGCGCAGTCGGGCGAGCGCCGTGCTGCCGGCCAGATAGCGGCCGGTAACCGACACCCGGTGCCATGGCGCCAGGTCGCGAAGGCTGTCGTCGCCCGGCAGGGGAGTCGGGGCAGAAGCCTGCGCGGCCAGCAGGCCGAGTCGCTCGGCTCGATGCTGCTCCGCCCGTGACCACTGCCAGGCGCTCAGGATGCCGAAGGCGATGATCGAGCCGATGACAAGCGCCGTGAAGCCCAGCCAGCGCCTGGTTCGCAGCAGCGGCAGCATGAATCTCCTCAGGGTGCGCTGCCGGGAGCCTACGGGGTGGTGCGCTCGCTGCCGTAGGCGATGATCGTCGCTGCGTGATCCCCGGGGGATTCGGGCATGCCGGCCGGCAGCGAGGGCAGGCCCGGCGCTGCGACGCCGACATCGCCAGGCTCGTCGTTCTCGCGGCCGGCATTGGCGATGACGACCGCCAGGTACGGCAGCACGACGGCCCCGACGATGAAGATCCATTTCGGCCAGCCGGGCACGAAGATGGCCGCGATCACGCAGGTCGTCCGGATCCCCATGGAGATCAGGTATCGACGGGTGCGGCCGACCTGCTCGCGACTGAGCCCGCGCTGCGCCTCGGTGATCGTGTAGACCGGCTCTGCTTCGGGCGCCCTGGACACGTCAGCAGGGTATGCCACGTTCCGCGATCCTGCCCGTCGTCACGGACCGGTGCTAGCGTCGCGCAGGCCAGCCGGTCAGCCGGTCATTGGCCTGGTCGCCCGGCACCCAAGCCGTCAGCCCGAAGGAGTCGGCATGAATCGAACATACGGTCTCACCGAGGTCGTCGGCACGTCCCAGGAAGGCATCGACGCGGCGATCCAGAACGCGGTCGAGCGGACGTCGCAGACCGTGCGGCATGTGGACTGGTTCGAGGTCACCCAGATCCGCGGCTACGTGCGGGAGGGCAAGGTCGACCACTACCAGGTGTCGCTGAAGATCGGCTACCGCATGGAGGACGCCCGATGAGCGACGTGATCCTGGTCACCGGAGGCAATCGCGGCATCGGCCACGCCATCGCCCTGCGGCTGCGAGCGGCCGGACACCGCGTCGTGGTCGGGTCCCGATCGGGGAGCGCGCCGGACGGCCTGGATGCGGTTCCGCTCGATGTATCCCTTCCGTCCTCCATCGACGCCGCTTTCGAGCGCATTGAGGACGCATTCGGCCCGGTGCACGGGCTCGTTGCCAACGCGGGCATCACGCGCGACACGCTGCTGATGCGGATGACCGACGAGGACCTCGACGAGGTGCTGGCGACCAACCTGGCCGGGTCGATCCGACTGGCCCGCAGGTCGCTGCGGGGGATGATCAAGGCCCGCCGCGGCCGAATCGTCTTCATCTCCTCGGTTGTGGGCCTGATGGGCTCCGCCGGGCAGGTCAACTACGCCGCGGCCAAGGCCGGGCTGGTCGGCGCCGCGCGATCCCTCGCCCGCGAGGTCGGCTCCCGCGGCATCACGGTAAACGTCGTCGCGCCGGGCTTCGTCGAGACGGACATGACGGCGGGGCTGCCCGACGACCGCAAGGCGGAGATCCTCTGCGCCGTTCCCCTCGGCCGCTACGCTCAGCCCGCCGAGGTGGCCGCTGTCGTGGAGTTCCTGGTCGGTGATGGCGCCGCGTACGTGACCGGAGCAGTCCTGCCGGTCGACGGCGGCCTGGGCATGGGGCACTAGGCAGCACTCCGTTACTGAAGGGACGCAGCGCATGGGGATCCTCGAGGGCAAGCGCATCCTCGTCACGGGCATCCTGACCGACCAGTCGATCGCCTTCCACGTCGCGCGCATCGCCCAGGAGCAGGGTGCGCAGGTCGTGCTCAGCTCATTCGGACGCACCATGCCGCTGACGCGCCGGTCCTCCGGCCGCCTGCCCCAGGCACCGCCGATCGTCGAGCTCGACGTGACGGACCCCGAGCACCTCGACGCGCTGGCCGACCGGGTGCGCGAGCATGTCCCGGCCCTGGACGGAGTGCTGCACTCCATCGGCTTCGCCCCGGAGGCGGCCCTCGGGGGCAACTTCCTGCAGACCGGCTGGGATGACGTCAGCACCGCACTGCACGTGTCCGCCTACTCGCTGAAATCCCTCGCGACGGCTGCCCTGCCCCTGATGGGCGACGGGGGTGCCATCGTCGGGCTGGACTTCGATGCCACCGTGGCCTGGCCCAAGTACGACTGGATGGGCGTGGCCAAGGCAGCCTTCGAGAGCACCGCGCGCTACCTCGCCCGAGACCTCGGCCCGCGCGGTATCCGGGTCAATCTGGTCGCAGCCGGCCCGATTCGAACCATGGCGGCCAAGAGCATCCCCGGGTTCGATGAGTTCGAGGAGGTCTGGAGGACCCGGGCGCCGATTGGCTGGGACCTCGATGACCCGGTTCCGGCAGCCCGAGCGTGCGTTGCGCTGCTCTCCGACTGGTTCCCGGCAACGACAGGGGAGATCGTGCATGTCGACGGCGGAGTGCACTCCCAGGGTGCCTAGCCAGCCAGCCGATAGTCCCGTCCTGGAGGCTGCCCTGGACCGTGCGCGGTCGCAGGGCGCCTCGCATGCCGACGTCCGCATCACGTCGACCCGTCATTCCGCCATGAGCGTGCGCGACGGGGATCTGCAGGCCTGCGTCGACCAGCAGGGCCGGGGCCTGGGCGTTCGCGTCGTCGTCGACGGATGCTGGGGATTCGCCTCCAGCGATGTCATCACCCAGGACGAGGCCAGGGCCGTTGCCGAGCGCGCCGTCGCCATGGCTCGGATGAGCCGTCACCTGACCACCAGGCGGGTGGAGCTGGCCCCTGAGCCGGTCCACGTGGGCACCTGGGAGTCGCCGTACGACATCGATCCCTTCGAGGTGTCCCAGGCGGAGCGGCTTGCCGTGATCACCGAGCGGAGCCTGGCCCTGCGCGCCGATCGGCGCGTCGATCATGTCGATGCCAGCCTGCTCGCGGTCCGCGAGGGCGTGGAGTATGCCGACAGCCACGGCTCGCACACCGAACAGGTCCGCCGGCGCATCGAGGCGCAGTGGTCGGTGACCGCGATCGAGGGCCGCACGGGCGCCTTCGAGTCCATGACGACGACCGCCCCGCCGGCCGCCCGCGGCTGGGAGTACGTCCTTGGCGCCGGCGAGCAGGTCGGGGGAGCCCGGCCCTGGGACTGGGACGCCGAGCTGAGCCGCCTGCCGGAGCTGGTCCAGGAGAAGCTCACAGCCCCGGGGATCGAGCCCGGCCGGTACACCCTCGTCCTGGACCCGACGAACCTCTGGCTGACCATTCACGAGTCCGTCGGCCATGCCACCGAGCTCGACCGGGCGCTGGGGTACGAGGCCAACTACGCGGGCACCTCGTTCGCGACCCCCGACCTGCTCGGCACCCTGCGGTACGGATCGCCCCTGATGCACGTGACCGGTGACCGCACGGCTCCCTACGGCCTGTCCTCCGTCGCCTGGGACGACGAGGGCGTCGCCGCGCAGGCGTGGGACCTCGTGCGCGATGGCATCCTGGTCGGCTACCAGCTCGATCGTGCGATGGCGGCCGAGCTGGGCCTGGGCCGGTCGAATGGGTGTGCGTACGCCGATGCCGCCGAGCACGTGCCCATCCAGCGGATGCCGAATGTCTCGCTGCAGCCTGACCCGAGCGGAGGGTCCGTCGATGACCTGATCGCGGGGGTGGAGGACGGGCTCTACATCGTCGGCGACAACAGCTGGTCCATCGACATGCAGCGATACAACTTCCAGTTCACCGGCCAGCAGTTCCACCGCATCCGCAACGGCCGGCTGGTCGGCCAGGTCAAGGACGTCGCCTACCAGTCCAGCACGCCGCAGTTCTGGGGCTCGCTCATCGCACTCGGCGGCCCGTCCACCTATCTCCTGGGCGGAGCCCTCAACTGCGGCAAGGGCCAGCCGGGGCAGGTGGCCGCCGTATCGCATGGCTGCCCGGCCGCGGTCTTCGCCGACGTGAACGTCCTCAACAGCGCCCAGGAGGGGGGATGATCGCGCCTCAGGTGCTTGCCGAGCGCGCCCTGCAGGCCGCCGCAGGCCTGGAGGACGCCATTGCGATCGTGCGGACCTCCTCGCGGGCCGACCTGCGCTGGGCGCGGACCACCCTGACCACCAACGGCGAATCCCGCCACACCGAGCTCACGCTCATCGGGTTCGCGCCGACGAATCCAGGAATGGCGACCGCGACCCTGACGGTCGTCCAGCCAACCGCCGACGATCTCGGCGATCTCGCCGCCGGGGTCGCAGCCGCCCTGGCCGGGGCTCCCGCGGCCCCTGACGCCTTCCCCCTCGTCCAGCCCGACCAGCCAGCCGCGCGGGACTGGGCGGATCCTGCTGCCTATACCTCCAGTGCGGCACTCGACCCGCTCGCCGCGCCCTTGGGCGAGGTGTTCGCCGAATGCTCGACTGACGGTATCGAGCTGTTCGGCTACGCCGAGCACTCGCTGGTGACGACCTGGCTGGCGTCATCGACGGGACTGCGTCTGCGTCACGCGCAGCCCGCTGCCCGGCTGGAGATCACCGCCAAGTCGCATCAGCGATCCCGAAGCGCCTGGTGGGGCCATGCCGGCGATGACTTCGCCGGGATCGACCTCGCGCCCGGCGCCACCGACCTCCGGCGCGGGCTGCAGTGGCAGTCGCGGAACCTCGAGATACCACCCGGCCGCCGCCGGGTCATCCTCACGCCGAGTGCCGTGGGCGACCTGATGGTCGACCTGTGGTGGTCGGCCACGGCACGGCAGGCCGTCGAGGGGCGCAGTGTCTTCAGCGGCCCGGACGGCACCACGCGGATCGGCAGCCGGCTCAGCAGACGAGCCCTCTCCCTGGCCAGCGATGCCCACGACCCGGTGATCCCGGCCGGGAGCTTCCTGGCCAGCTCGGCCTCGGGCGAGGCCGCGTCGGTCTTCGATGACGGCATGCCGCTGGGACGAGTGGCATGGATTCGCGACGGCGTCCTGGAGCACCTGCACGCCCCCAGGCACGTTGCGCAGGAGCACCGGCTGCCCCTGGCCATCTCCGCAGACACGCTCCGCATGGAGGATCCTGATGGCACGGGCGACCTCGACAGCGTCATCGCCCGAACGGATGACGGCCTGCTCATCACCTGCCTGTGGTACAACCGGCTCGTCGATCCGCAGACCCTCCTGCTGACCGGGCTGACCCGCGACGGGGTCTACGTCGTGCGAGGGGGCGAGGTCATCGGCTCCACGACCAACTTCCGCTTCAACGACTCCCCGGTGTCGCTGCTTGACCGGATCACCGATGCCGGGTCGACCGTGCGGACCCTGCCGCGGGAGATGGGCGACTATGCACCGAGGGTGGCCATGCCCGCCACGGTCGTCGAGGACTTCCACCTGTCCACCGCCAGCGATGCCCGCTAGCGCGACCTGATCACGGATGAGCACCATGGACGACCAGCCTGCGCCGATGCCGATCGCTCCCGGGCCCGGCGGTGCCGGGGTGCGGCTGCTGCTCATGCGCCACGCCAAGAGCGACTACCCGCTCGGCGTCCGCGACCATGACCGGCCCCTGAGCAATCGAGGCAGGGCTGACGCCGCGGCGGCGGGGCGCTGGCTTGATTCGCAAGCCGGTCGCCTGCTCGGGCCACGGACGGCCGTGCTCGTCTCCTCAGCAACCCGCGCCCAGCAGACCTGGCAGATCGCCGGCGCAGGCCTGGGCCTGAGCGCGACCACCGAGGCAGCGCTCTACGAGGCCAGCGATCATGCCTATCTGGAGGTCGTGCGAGAGGGCCTGCTGCTGGCTGACACCGTCATGGTCGTCGGTCACAACCCGGCCACCGAATCGGTCGCACGGCGGCTGGTCATGCCGGTCGACTCGCATGAAGTCCACGCGATGGGGGAGAAGTTCCCGACCTCGGCGATCGCCCTGATCGACCTGCCCGACGGCGGCCTGCGGGACGGCAGCGGCCAGCTCGGAGCGTTCGTCATTCCCCGCGGTGATCGCCCACCGGGGGCGCCGGGGTGATGAGCCCGTCGCGGGCATCGGCGCCCTCGATGTCCTCCCGGGTGATCCCGAGCAGGTAGAGGACCGAGTCAAGGTACGGAACCGACACCGAGGTGTCGGCCGCCTTGCGGGCCGGTGCCTTGGCGTTGAAGGCGACGCCGAGGCCCGCCGCCTGGAGCATGTCGATGTCATTGGCGCCGTCCCCGATTGCGATCGTCCGCCGCATCGGGATACCGAACTCGGCGGCGAAGTCCTGCAGGGCGGCCCGCTTGCCAGCGCGGTCGATGATCGGGCCGAGGACCCGGCCGGTCAGGGTGCCGTCGACGATCTCCAGGGAGTTCGCCCGAACCCCGCTCACGCCGAGCTCGCTGGCCAGCGGACCGATGACCTCGATGAACCCGCCGGAGACCAGGCAGACGCGGTAGCCGAGGTTGTTGAGGGTCCGGCACAGGGTCCGCGCGCCAGGCGTCAGGGTGATCCTGTCTCGGACATCGTCGATTGCCCGGGCATCGAGGCCTCGCAGCAGGGCCACCCGCTCGACCAGCGAGGCAGCGAAGTCCAGCTCGCCGGCCATGGCCCGCTCGGTGATGCGCGCGACCTGCGTGACGGCCCCCGCTGCGTCGGCGAGGAGGTCGATCACCTCATCCTGGATGAGGGTGGAGTCGACGTCCATCACCACAAGGTGCTGACCGCGCCGGTCGAGCCCGGCCTCCTGCACGGCGACGTCCACCTCATGGGCGGCCGCGGCGCTGGTCAGGGCCCGGCGCAGGTCCTGCACGTCTGCACCCGAGCCCTCGAACACGATGGCGGTGACCGGATACGAGGCGATGCGGCGGATGCGGTCGATGTTGCCGCCCCGTGCTGCGACCTCCTGTGCCAGCGCCGCCACCGCCGCCGGCCGGAGCGGTGCGCCCAGGATGGTCACGTGGACTCGGTTGCGCCGCCGGTCGGCATCCTCCTCGGCGCCGACCACGGTCGCCACGTCCATGTCGAGCGCTGCGGCGGCCTGACGAACGGCCGTGCGCAGCTCCTGCGGCAGGCCCGGCCCGTCGTCGAAGCCGACGAGCACCGTCAGGATGAGATGCCCGCGCACCACCAGCTGCTCGACGTCGAGCACCGTGACTGGGAAGCCGGCCATCGCCGCGAACAGGGCCCGGGTGACGCCTGGCCGGTCATGCCCGGACACGGTCACGAGGAGGGTCTGATGAGCCATGGGAGCGCAACGGTATCCCGCAATGCATGGCCCGCCCGGCAGGGGCACGGCTGGCGATGCGGCGGGCTACAGTCCGTCGCGTGGGGTACGTCATCGAGTGCCGGGACATCACCGTCCGCCGGGGCTCGCGGCACCTGCTGGATCACGTCACCTGGTGCGTGGGCGAGGGCGAGCGCTGGGTCGTCCTCGGGCCGAACGGAGCCGGCAAGACGACCCTGCTCCTGATCGCCGCCACCCGGCTGTTCCCGACGAGCGGCACGGTCGACGTGCTCGGCGAGCGGCTCGGGGCCACGGATCTCGCCGAGCTGCGACCCCTCGTCGGCTGGGCGAGCAGCGCCCTGGGCGGTGACATCCCGCCGGCGGAGTCGGTACGCAATGTCGTGATGACGGGTGCCTATGCCGTCACCGGCCGCTGGAACGAGGAGTACGCGGAGCCGGACCTTCGCCGGTGCGACACGATGCTGTGCGACTGGGGCCTGACCGAGCTGGCGCAGCGGACCTTCGGGACCCTGTCGGAGGGGGAGCGCAAGCGGGCCCTCATCGCCCGGGCCCTGATGTCGAACCCCGAGGTGCTGCTGCTGGACGAGCCAGGCGCCGGACTCGACCTCGCAGGCCGTGAGGATCTCGTGACGCGCATGGGAGCGCTCGCCTCGGACCCCGGAGCACCAACCCAGGTCGTCATCACCCACCACGTCGAGGAGATCCCGCCGGGGTTCACGCACGCCCTGCTGCTGCGATCGGGCCAGGCGATCGCCCAGGGCGAGATCGCGGACGTGATCACGGACGAGCGCCTGTCCGCATGCTTCGGCCTGCCGCTGGCGGTCCGCCAGGAAGGCGGCCGCTTCCACGCCCGCCGGGCGCACGCATGACCGTCCGCTGGATCCTCGGCGATCAGCTCGGCCCGCACTTCACCGAAGACCTGGGCCCCGACGATCGCGTGCTGCTGGTCGTCAGCAAGCGGGCCTTTGCCAGGCGGCGTTACCACCGGGCCAAGGCACACCTGGTTCTCAGTGCCATGCACCACCGTGCCGCCGAGCTTGGCGAGCGGGCCTGCCTGCTGGTCGTCGACCGCTTCGCCGACGCCCTGGATCGTGTGCCGCCGGCGGAGGTCATCGACCCGACGAGCCGGCCGGCGCGGGCCTTCGTCCGGTCCAGGGGCATGACGGTCCTGCCAGCGCGCGGCTTCGTTACCCGTGACGCCGACTTTCGGGCCTGGGCGACCGGCCGCGGCACGCGCCGACTCCTCCTGGAGGACTGGTACCGACATGTGCGGACCGCTACCGGCGTGCTGATGGAGGCAGGCCGGCCGATCGCGGGGCGGTGGAACTTCGACCATGACAACCGACTGCCGCCGCCGAAGGGCCAGGCGAGCCTCGGACTGCCCCGGCCCTGGCAGCCGGACGAGGATCCCATCGACGCGTCCGTGCGCACGCTGCTGGACCAGTGGCAGCGCGACGGCGACGTCGCCTTCATCGGTGATGACGGGCCCCGCCTGTTCGCCGCCACCCGACGAGAGGCACTGGACGCGCTCGAGGACTTCGTGCGCCACCGCCTGGCCCTCTTCGGCCCGTACGAGGACGCGGCCCTGGCCCAGGACTGGGCGATGGCCCACTCGCTGCTCTCCCCGGCGATGAACCTCGGACTCCTGCATCCGACGGAGGTCGTCGACGCCTGCGTGGCCGCCTACGAGGCGGGAACGGCACCCCTGCAGAGCGTGGAGGCTGTCACCCGGCAGGTGCTCGGATGGCGCGAGTACGTCTGGCATCTGTACTGGTGGTTCGCCGAGGCCGACCAGGAGCGTCCGCCCAATGCCCTCGGGGCGCACGCGCCCATCCCCGCCTGGTTTGCGGACCTCCAGGCCGATCAGGTCGAGGCATCCTGCCTGCGCGGAGCCCTGCGGGAGGTGCGGCAGCGGGGCTGGACCCACCACATCGTCCGCCTGATGATCCTGGGCAACTGGGCACTCCAGCGGGGATACGAGCCGGCAGAGGTTGCGGACTGGTTCACCCGCGCCTTCGTGGACGGCTACCCCTGGGTGATGACCGCGAACGTGCTGGGGATGTCCCAGTACGCCGACGGCGGGCGGATGGCGACCAAGCCCTACGCCTCGGGCGGCGCGTACATCAAGCGGATGACCGACTCGTGCAGCGGGTGCTCCTATCGGCCCGATCATCGGGTCGGCCCACGGGCCTGCCCGTTCGCCGCCGGCTACTGGTGGTTTCTGCACCGGAATCGGGAGATACTCAGCAGCAATCCCCGCATGGCCGTGCCCATCCGGGGGCTGGAGCGACTGGCCGACCTGGACGACGTCGTCGCCCAGGAAGGGGCAAGGGGACACCAGCCACCATGACCCGGCATCCCTTCCTGCGATTCCTCGCCTGGCTGGCCTGTGTTGCGTGCCTGATCGCTGCCGTCGCCATCGGCCTGGGGACGGCATGGTTCTGGCAGGCGTTCGGCGGCCAGGGCCGGGTCATCGCCAACCTGGGCGCGATCCCCGTGGCCGACGGCTCCCGGGCGATCGTCATCGATATCGACCGAGTGCAGGCGACCGTGCCCGACCTGCCGCTTCGTGGGACGGCCTCCCTGACCGTGAAGCCCGGACAGGATCGCTCCGGTGACCAGCCGGCCGACATCTTCGTCGGCCTTGCCCCGGCTGACGTCGTCGACGCCTACCTCGCCGGAGCCCCCTACAGCGTGGGCCGGCTGGCGGAGGGCTCCTGGACGGTGACGCAGGTGCCCGGAGACCAGCCCCTCGGCGCTCCTGCCGACGTGCCGTGGACCGTCTCAGCGCGCAGCGCATCGCCGAGCGTGCCCCTGACCGGACAGGCTCCATTCACCGTCGCCATCCTCAATGGCGACGGGGCGGCGCCAGTCGACGTCCGGCTGTTCCTCGTGCTGACGCTGGTGGAGGCGAGCACGTACCAGGCGTGGGCGATCGGACTGGCGATCGGCCTGCTGGTGCTCGCCTGGACCTTCGGCTATGTCGCGGCGGTCCGCCTCGCACCGAGGGCCGACAGGTGGCCGGCCCGATGAGCATTCCCGACGGCTCGCACTCCCTCGAACCTGACCGGGTGTGGACGATTCCCAACGCCCTCAGCCTTGCCCGGTTGCTCGGCGTGCCCGTCTTCCTGTGGCTGGTGATCGTCGCCCGGCAGGATGGCTGGGCCTTCGCCCTGCTGGTCGTCGCCGGCGTCACCGACTGGCTCGATGGCGCGATCGCGCGCTGGACCGGTCAGTTCAGCCGCCTGGGCACGCTGCTGGACCCGATGGCCGATCGCCTGTACATCGCCGCGACGCTCATCGGGCTGGCCATCCGGGGCATCATCCCCTGGTGGCTGGTCGTCCTGCTGGCGATGCGCGATGTGCTGCTGCTCGGCCTGCTGCCGGCCCTGCGGCGGCGCGGCATGCTCGCCCTGCCGGTGACCCTGGTCGGCAAGGCAGCGACGTTCTGCCTCCTGTGGGGCTTTCCCTTCCTCTTGCTGGGCGCCGGCTCCGACGGGCTTGCCCTGTTCGCGCGGACGTGCGGCTGGGCCTTCGCCCTGTGGGGGACGGCCCTGTACTGGTGGGCGGGCATCGACTACCTGGTGAAGGGACTGCGCCTGACCCGCACCTGAGATCCTCGGCTGCCGGCTGCTGGCCACGGAGACCAGCGCTGCGGCATATTTGCGCTCACATGACGGGGCCAGCCAGGGCGCCGGACTGACGAAGGGCAGCGAGCATGAATCCCGAAGAGCTGCGGTACACCGCGGAGCATGAGTGGGTGCGCATCGACGGCGACATCGCGGAGGTCGGTATCACGGACTTCGCCCAGGATGCCCTCGGTGACATCGTGTATGCCAGCCTGCCTGAGGCCGGTGTCGCGGTCCGTGCCGGCACGCCCTGCGGGGAGGTCGAGTCGACCAAGAGCGTGAGCGAGATCTACGCGCCGCTCGATGGCGCAGTCACCGAGCGCAACACTGCCCTCGATACCGCGCCCGAGACGGTCAATGACGACCCCTACGGTGCCGGCTGGCTGATCCGGATCCGGATCGCAGAGCCGGCCCAGGTGACCGCGCTCCTGACCGCCGCCCAGTACGCGGAACTCATCGCGAAGTAGCAGGTCGGCGTTCGCGCCTTCCCGGTAGCGACGCGATGGCACGGTAGATTCGGGACATGCCTACCTGCCCGGCATGCGCAGCGATCGTCGACGCCGGCGATCACTTCTGCGCGGCCTGCGGGGCACCGCTGGAGGCGGGCCTTGACTTCACCGGGGCCATCTCGGCCATCACTGGCGGAACAGGCTCAGGAGCCCTCGGCGCGGTGCGACCGGGCGCCCGGACGGACATCCCGTCCGGCTCTGCCCTGCTGATCGTGCAGCGCGGCCCGGGGGAAGGATCGGAGTTCCCGTTGCCCGCCGGCGGGGATGTCTACAGCGTCGGGCGCGCTCCGGAGTCGGACATCTTCCTCGACGATGTCACGGTCAGTCGCCGGCATGCCGAGTTCCGGCACGGTGCGCAGGGGTGGAGCATCCGCGATACCGGGAGCCTGAACGGGACGTACGTCGACCGCAAGCGCGTCAATGACCGTCGACTTGTCGGTGGCGAGGAAGTCCAGATCGGAAAGTTCCGGTTCGTCTTCCTGGCCAGCGTCGAGCCGACGGCCTAGGGCACCGCGCGGTGACCCAGCCGGCCGGCCGTGCCTCGGGCACCCTGAGCATCGGCGAGGTGCTCACCCTGCTGAAACGCGAGTTCTCCGACATCACCATCAGCAAGATCCGCTTCCTGGAGGCGGAGGGGCTGGTCACCCCCGAGCGGACGGAATCGGGCTACCGGAGGTTCACCGGCCGAGATATCGACCAGCTGCGCGCCGTGCTGACCATGCAGCGCGATCAGTACCTGCCCCTGAGGGTGATCCGCGAGCAGCTCGTGGACAACGCAGACCCGGGGCCCGTGGCGATCGCGGGGACCGGGCTGCACGCTGATGACTTCAGGGCGGGCGCCGGGCGCGTGCGCCTGACGCGAACCGAGCTGGCCGAGCAGGCCGGGCTGGCGGAGTCGATGGTCGCCGAGCTTGAGGCCCAGGGCCTGGTCTGGTGCACCCCGACCGGGCACTATGACGAGGAAGCCCTGGCGGTCGCCGGCATTGCCGCCCGATTATCGGCCTTCGGCGTCGAGCCTCGGCACCTGCGGGCATTCCGCGTTGTCGCCGATCGCGATAGCGGCCTCGTCGAGCGCATCGCGGCTCCGCGGGGCAGCCCGCGTGACCCCGACGCCCGGGCACGTGCCCAGGAGACCATCCGGGAACTGGCCTCGCTGTTCATCCAGCTGCATGCATCCCTGCTCCGCGCCCAACTCGTGCGTGCAGGCAAGGGCTAGCGGGTTACCCTGTCCGGGTGCGCACCCTTGACTTGGTCGGTGTCCGGATGGAGATGCCGTCGAACAGCCCCATCGTGCTGCTCCGCGAGAGCGATGGGACACGGTATCTGCCGATCTGGGTGGGGGCCGTGGAGGCGACGGCCATCGCGTATGCGCAGCAGGGGGTCGTTCCGCCGCGACCACTGACCCATGACCTGATGCTCGACGTCATCACCTCGTTGGGTGCCACGCTCACCGAGGTGACGATCACGGCGCTCACCGATGGCGTGTTCTACGCCGAGCTGGCATTCGCCTCGGGCTCCCGGGTGAGCGCACGGCCCTCTGACGCCATCGCCCTCGCGGTGCGGGCCGGGGTGCCGATCGTCTCTGCTGACGACGTGCTCGATGCCGCCGGCATCGAGCTGCCCGACGACGAGCCAAGCGAGGACGAGGTTGAGCGATTCCGGGAGTTCCTCGACCAGGTATCGCCTGAGGACTTCCAGTAGCGGGGCGTCGTCCAAGGCTCAGGTTGAGGTTCAGACTTCCGTTCCTAGCCTCGGCGTGTGTCGCATTGACCAGGGCACCGGGCCTGCCTAGCGTCAGGCCTGCCCACTTCCCCATGGTGGTCCAGCATCCGAGCAGCCGCCGCCGATGGCTCGTCTCGGCACCGGATCGACGCAGGAGGCAGATGTGAACGCGCCGCACGATGCGACCGCACAGCAGGACGCCCTGTTCGACGACTCCGACCTGCGCCCGCTGCCGGCCGACATCGGCTACCGGGGGCCGATTGCCTGCGCTGCGGCCGGGATCACGTACCGGCAGCTGGACTACTGGGCACGCACCGGCCTGGTCGTGCCCACCGTCCAGGACGCGACCGGATCCGGGAGCCATCGACTGTACGGGTTTCGCGACATCCTGATCCTGCGCATCGTCAAGCGGCTCATCGACACCGGGGTCTCCCTTGCGAACATCCGTGCGGCGGTCGACCACCTGTCATCGCGCGGCGGCGAGGATCTCGCCCGGATGACGCTGATGAGCGACGGTGCCACGATCTACGAGTGCCGCAGCGCGGATGAGGTCATCGACCTGGTCCGCGGCGGCCAGGGCGTCTTCGGCATTGCCGTCGGCAGCGTGTGGCGCGAGGTCGAGGGCACCCTGGCCGACCTGCCTGGCGAGCGGCCAGGCGGCGACGTCGTGCTCCCGGAATCCGCACCCGATGAGCTCTCGGCGCGACGCGCACGGCGCATCGCAGGCTGATCCGACCGCCTCTGGGTAGTCTTCAGGCGCTGATTGACCCCATGCGGGAGAGACCGCCGGCCAGCCAGGCCGGAGGCGCCGAAGGAGCAAGCCTCCCCGCAAACCTCTCAGGCAACCGGACCGCATGGGGAAGGCACCTCTGGAAGGCGGGGCCACCCGGCCCCCACCGACGGTGAAACCCGGCAGCCGCCGGGGAAGCTCTCAGGTCGCGGTTGACGCGGGCAACAGAGGGGGAGCAGGCGCGACGAGCGCCGTCGTCCCCGTGCGCTGCGCACCCGACCTGAAGGCCGATGATGACCCTCCATCCCACAGCTCACGCGGACGCCGACTCGCTCGCCGATGTTCCGCCTGCCGATGCGGATCCGATCGCGGATCGGCTGGCAAGCGCACCCTTCGCCGAACGTCACATCGGGCCTGCTGACCGCGACATCTCCCGGATGCTTTCGGCGCTGGGATACGACAGCCTCGATGCGCTCACTGAGGCGGTCGTACCGGAGGTGATCCGATGGTCGCAGGGCCTGCGCATCCCGTCGGCCGTCGACGAGCAGACGGCGCGGGCTGAGCTTGCCGAACTGGCCCAGCAGAACCGCCGGATGGTCAGCATGATCGGCCTTGGCTATGCCGACACGCTGACTCCGGCCGTCATCAGGCGCAATGTCCTGGAGAGCCCCTCCTGGTATACCGCCTATACGCCCTACCAGCCGGAGATCTCCCAGGGCCGCCTGGAGGCCCTGCTGAACTTCCAGACCATGATCGAGGACCTGACCGCCCTGCCGATCGCGGGGTCGTCGCTCCTGGACGAGCCGACAGCCGCGGCTGAGGCCATGGGACTGGCCCTGCGCACGGTCCGCGCAAGCCGGATCATCGTCGATGCCGACACCCACCCGCAGACCCTGGCCGTGATCGCCACCCGCGCGGAGCCGCTCGGGATTGAGGTGGTCGTCTGCGACCTCTCGGCCGGCCTGCCAGCGGGGGAGCTGGCCGCGGTGCTGATCAGCTACCCGGGGACATCCGGATGCGTTCGAGACCCCAGACCGGTGATCGAGGCCGCCCACGACAGGGGAGCGCTGGCCATCGTCATCACCGACTTGCTGGCGCTCACCGTGCTCACGCCTCCCGGGGAGCTCGGCGCTGATGTGGCCGTGGGCTCGGCCCAGCGCTTCGGCGTCCCGTTCGGATTCGGGGGCCCCCACGCAGGATTCATGGCAGTGCGGTCAGGCCTGGAGCGCAGCCTGCCCGGTCGCCTCGTCGGCGTCAGCGTGGATGCTGACGGCACGCCCGCCTATCGGCTGGCCCTGCAGACCCGAGAGCAGCACATCCGGCGCGAGAAGGCCACCAGCAACATCTGCACCGCCCAGGTGCTCCTGGCCGTGGTGGCGTCCATGTACGCCGCGTATCACGGCCCCGATGGGCTGCGACGCATTGCCGAGCGGGCGCATCGCTATGCCGCGGTGCTCGCCGCCGGCCTGACGAGCGCGGGCGTGACCGTCGAGCATGCCGACTTCTTCGACACGGTTCGGTTGCGAGTGCCGGGCAGGGGGCGGGCGCTGACGGACGCTGCCGCTGCCGCGGGGATCAATATCCGGTACGTGGACGAGGACACCGTCTCGGTGTCGACCGACGAGGTCACGACGGGGGAGCACGTACGGACCCTGTGGCGTGCCTGTGCCGCCTGGTATCCGGACGCTGCCAGCCTGGACCTGGCCGAGGTCGATGCCCGAACCGCGGGGGAGCTCCCGCAGGCGCTGCAGCGCCGTACGCCGTACCTGACCCACCCGGTCTTCAGCCTCCACCGCAACGAGACCGCGATGCTGCGCTACCTGCGCACGCTCGCGGACCGGGACATCGCATTGGACCGCTCGATGATCCCGCTCGGCTCGTGCACGATGAAGCTCAACGCGACCACCGAGATGGAGCCCATCACGTGGCCGGAGTTCGCCGGCATCCACCCATTCGCGCCGCTGGAGCAGGCCGGCGGCTACCTGTCGCTGATCGCGGCACTGGAGTCCTGGCTGGTCGAGGTCACCGGCTACGCCGCGGTCAGCCTGCAGCCCAATGCCGGATCACAGGGCGAGTTCGCCGGGCTCCTGGCGATCCGCGCCTACCACCGGGCCAATGGCCAGGCCCAGCGTGACGTGTGCCTGATCCCCAGCAGCGCCCACGGAACGAATGCCGCGAGCGCCGTGATGGCGGGCATGCGCGTCGTGGTCATCGCCTGCGACAGCGACGGCAACGTCGATGTCGACGATCTGCGCCAGCGCCTGGCCGAGCATGGCGACCGCGTCGCGGCGCTGATGATCACCTACCCGTCGACGCACGGGGTGTTCGAGGGGTCGGTCGGCGACATCTGCGCGATGGTGCATGCGGCCGGCGGGCAGGTCTATGTCGACGGGGCCAACCTCAATGCCCTGGTCGGCCTGGCGAAGCCAGGCGCCTTCGGCGCCGACGTGTCGCACCTGAACCTGCACAAGACCTTCTGCATCCCGCATGGGGGCGGCGGCCCAGGCGTCGGACCGGTGGCCGTGCGCGAGCACCTGGCCGCGTACCTGCCCTCGCATCCACTGCGTCCGCAGGCGGGCCCGACAGGGCGAGGTCACGCTGACGGCGGTGTCGGCCCTGTCAGCGGGGCGCCCTGGGGGAGCGCCGGCATCCTGCCGATCCCCTGGGCATACATCCGCATGATGGGGCCCGATGGCCTGCGCCGGGCAACCCAGGTTGCCATCCTCTCGGCGAACTACCTTGCCCGGCGCCTGGGGGAGCACTACCCAGTGCTGTATGCCGGCTCCCACGGGCTGGTAGCCCATGAGTGCATCCTCGACATCCGGCCGATCACCGCAGCAACAGGCGTCACGGTCGACGACATCGCCAAGCGACTGATCGACTATGGCTTCCATGCGCCGACGATGTCCTTCCCGGTCGCCGGCACGCTGATGGTGGAGCCCACCGAGAGCGAGGACCTCCGCGAGCTCGATCGCTTCATCGAGGCGATGATCGCCATCAAGGGGGAGATCCACGAGATTGCCCGGGGGAGATGGGCCGTCGAGGAGAGCCCTGTGCGCCATGCACCGCACACGGCAGCGTCCGTGATCGGGCCGTGGGAGCGTCCCTACTCCGCGCGCCAGGCGGCGTACCCGGTCGACTTCGGCACCCGGGGCAAGTACTGGCCACCTGTTCGCCGGATCGACGGGGCGTACGGTGACCGGAACCTCGTCTGCGCCTGCCCGCGACCGGAGGAGCTCGCGTCGACATAACACCTGACGCATCGCGATGCTCAACGATGGCGATTCGTCAGCATCGCTATCGTCATCGGTCGTGATCGTGTTCGACATCGATGGCGTGCTATCCGATGCGCGGCATCGCGAGCACCATCTCGCCGGACGGCCGAGGGACTGGGCGGCCTTCTTCGCGGCTGCGGATCAGGACACGGTCATCGAGGCGGGCCGAGTTGCCGTCCTGGAGGCAATGTCAGGCGCTGAGGTCGTCCTGGTCAGCGGGCGACCGGAGCGGCTGCGCAGCGTCACCGTGGACTGGCTTGCGCGCCATGGATTCCCGCCGCTTGCCCTGCACCTGCGCTCGGACTCGGATCGACGGCCGGCACCCGTGGTCAAGGCAGCGATCCTGGATCAGCTGGGGGGACCGGCCATCGTGACGGAGGTGCACGACGATGACGCTGCAGTGGTCGAGGCGCTGCGCCAGGCCGGCTATGCGGTCGTCCACGTCACCCGTCCCGGAGAAGTGTCATAATGTGCATTATCGGCGAAATACGGAGATGCGCCGAGTGCCCGTTTCCGTTAGTCGCTGGCCTCAGGCAGCCCCTCGCTGACGCCCGGCAGGTCATCGATACTGCGCGCGTTCGTCCGTGCCCGGTACTCGCGAAGCCCAGCGGCGCCTCGCTTCTCGTGGCTCGCCGTGAGCGCCCGACGATCCTCGACGAATGCCATCGCCGGAACGCCGTAGCCGCAGGAGTCGCTGATGCGATCGACGTCCACGCAGATGACCGAGCGAGCTCCGACGTACCCGTGGAAGGCGCCGATCAGGTCCTCGTAGACGGGCGATCCCGGCTCATGCGCCACCCCGGTCCCATGCAGGCGGACGATGCGGGGCTTGCCCTCGAAGGCACACCACATGAGCACGATCCGGCCGTTCTGGCGCAGGTGCGCGATCGTCTCCACGCCGCTGCCGGTCAGGTCGAGATAGGCGATCCGGTGCTCATCGAGGACCCGAAACGTACCCGCAAGGCCCTTCGGCGAGCAGTTGACATGGCCGCCGTCTCCGGAGGGCGCGGTGGCGACGAAGAACAGCCGCTGGGCCATCAGCCAGTCGGCGAGATCCTGGTCGATGGCCGGCAGCAGTGAACCCATGTGCCGAGGGTCTCACCACCCGTAGGCTTGCGGGGTGATGTTCTCGATGTTCGTGCTGTGGATCATCGTGTTCGTCGGCATCGCGCGGCGATGGAGATACACGGCCCTGATCGTGCTCGCGACCCTTGCCTGGACGATCGTGCTCCTCAACTGGCACATGACCGACCCGATCCCGCTCAACTTCTGACCAGGTGGGAGCCCGCACATGCTGACAACGCTGCTGGACGGCATCAACGGTCGGTCGGTGGTCATCTCCCGCGCCATCAACATCGCGGCACTGCTGGGCCTGCTCGTCGTCCTATCCGGCTCGCTCTTCCTGCAGTTCGGCGTCGGGGAGCCGCCTTGCCCGCTGTGCCTGATCCAGCGCTCCGGGATGATCGGCCTGGCAGTCGGGCCGATCATGAACCTCCTGTGGGGGCTCCGGCCGGCCCATTACGCCCTCAGCATCCTGGGGGCCATCGCCGGCGGAGCTGGGAGCGTCCGGCAGATCCTGTTGCACATTGCGGACCCAGGCGACCCTGGCTACGGGCCGGCCGTTCTCGGCTTCCACCTCTACACCTGGGCCTTCATCACCTTCCTCGTCGGCACGATCGGGTGTGCCCTGCTGCTCCTATGGACGACTCCATTCGAGGCCGGCGACGGCGGAGTCCTGCACCAGCGGGGCATCCAGCGATGGATCGCGCTGTCAGCGATCATCTGGGTCGGCATCGATGCGCTGCTCATCGGCCTGGCGGTGCTGCCCGAATGCGGTCTGGGCATGTGCCCGGACAATCCCGAATCGAGCTTCAGCCTCGGCGACATGGGAGGCATCACCTTCATCCTCGGCACCGGCGTGACGTCCTTCCTGCTGGGATTCCTGGCAAGCCGGCGGCTGGGCGACTCCGAGCAGCCGGACCTGAGATGAGTACGGGCCGGTCCGACGAGTTCGGCCCCGACGAGTTCGGCCCCGACGACATCCGCCTCGATGCCTCCTTCATCGAGGCGGGGCCGCGAGAGGCATCCGCCGAGGAGCGCATCGCCCAGGCAGCCCGCATTGCCCGGGGGAACGACCGCCTGCGGGCACAGGGTGAGATTGCCGACGGCACCGGGAAGCCGGGGTCACGCAGACGCTCGCGGGCCTATCCCTGGATCGTGCTGGGCGCCCTCATCGGCGGGGCGATCGTGGTGCTGGCCCTGATCGCTCGATAGCCCGCTCCCCTGCGTGCCTGACCGGTCAGTCTTCGGCCAGACACGTCCTGCGTGACCGGATAGTGCGAGCCGGGGTCAGTCAAGGTTGCCGCCAGCCCATGGTGTCGTGCCCTACGGGAAGCAATGCTGGCCTCCCAGCGTTATCGGCCATGCCGGCCATGGGTGCGGGAACCAAGACGGCCGACCGGGCGTCTCATTCGCGGACCATGCCGGGTCGATGACCCACGGACGAGGACGGAGCGTGAGATGAGCGAGACCTCCATGCGCGGCAGCCGCCTAGGCAGCCTGAGCTACGAGACGGATGAGCACGTCGAGCCAGCCGAGCGGCAGATGATCCGCTATGTCTGCCCCAAGGGCCATAAGATCGTCCTGCCCTTCTCGGCTGAGGCCGAGGAGATTCCCCTGACCTGGGGGTGCAGGTGCGGCGAGGAGGCCGCCGTGGTCACGCGCTCAGCGAACCTGGCCGTTCCCAGCGAGCGGGCCGAGCGCCATGTGCGCACCCACTGGGACATGCTGCTGGAGCGCCGCTCGATCACCGAGCTCGAGGCCCTGCTCCAGGAACGGCTTGCCCTGATGCGGGCAGATGACCTCACGGAGCGCAAGTCTGCCTAGTCGCACCGCTGCCCTGGGCCGCCGCTGGCCGTGCTCACTCGGCAGGCGCTGCGGGCCCGTCAATCGCTCCTGCGGACCATGCACCCCCGCGCTGGTCCGCAGGAGCCTGGACTGGCCGTGAAACGTCGACAGCGGCCCGTCCGGTCTCAGCCTTGGGGTCCTTCACCGGCCCGGCGCTGCCTTGCATGACGTCACCGCGGATGACCGTGATACGCGCACCCCACCAGGATGACCGGCCAAGGGTTCGTTCATAGCGCTGGAGCAGGGAGCGCTGGGCTGCCGGAATGAGCACCACGAGCGCAACAAGATCGCTCCAGACCCCCGGGATCGCGAGCAGCAGGCCGCATGCGAAGCGAGCGCCATGGGCCATCGTCCGCCCTGCAGGCAGCCCGCTCGCGGCGGCACGGCGCGCATCATCCACGGCCGCCCGGCCTGCACTGGCCATCAGGGCCAGCCCGATGGGAACGCCCCCGAGGAAGGCGAGCAGGGCCCACTCCCAGCCGAGCCACTGGCCCAGCAGCCAGAGGGTCAACAGCTCCAGCGCTGGGTAGCCGAACAGCAGTGCCCGCCTGCGCAGGCTCATTGCGCGCCCGCCTGCTGCCCTGCGATCGCCCGACGCCTGGCTCGCGAACGGCCCGACAGTCGGGCGACCCGCTCGTTGACCCCCCACACCGTGATCCGCCAGAGCGCCTCGGCGACGATGCGCTGGCTCATCTTGCTCGTGCCCTTCGTCCGCTCGACGAACCAGATGGGCACCTCGACGACGGTCATGCCACGCTGCACCGCTCGCCAGGCCAGGTCGACCTGAAAGCAGTAGCCCTGCGACGCCACGTCATCCAGGCCCAGCCGGCGCAGGGTCGAGGCGCGGAAGGCCCGGTAGCCGCCGGTTGCGTCCCGCAGCGGGATGCCGAGCATGACCCGGGTGTAGAGATTGCCTCCGCGCGACAGGATCTCCCGGCTGCGCGGCCAGTTCTCAACTCCCCCGCCCGCGACCCAGCGCGAGCCCAGGACGAGGTCTGCGTCCTGCAGGGCCTCCAGGAGTGCCGGGAGCTGCTCTGGCTGATGGGAGCCGTCTGCGTCCATCTCCACGACGACGTCGAAGTCGCGCTCCAGGGCCCATGCGAATCCGGCGAGATACGCCGCGCCGAGGCCTTCCTTGCCGGCGCGGTGCATGACGTGCAGGTGCTCGTCTTCCGCGGCGATGTCATCGGCGATCTGGCCCGTGCCATCGGGCGAGTTGTCGTCGGCGACGAGCACGTCGGCCTGTGGGACCGCACGCCGAACCCGTTCCAGGATCACCGGCAGCGACTCGCGCTCGTTGTAGGTGGGAATCACGACCAGGATGCGGCCGAGGTCGCGGGGCTCAGTCACGATCCAACCTTATGCGCGACCGATGGCCCCGGGCGCCGCCGACGGCTGCGCCAGTCGCGGACGGTGACCCAAAGGATCGGTCCCAGACCGAGCAGCACGACGACCCATTCCAGCGATAGCCCAAGTGAGGTGCTCGGGCTGTGACCGCCGCGCAGGGAGACCAGCCCGTCGATTGAGCCGACGGCGCCCTCATCCAGCCGACCGGTGACGGTGCCGTCCGGACGGATGCTCGCGCTGATGCCGCTCGTTGCAGCCACCAGGACGCTGCGGCCGGTCTGGATCGCCCGCATGCGCTCGATCGCCAGCTGCTGGGCCGGCTGGGCGGTGCCCTGGTAGGTGGCATTGTTCGTCTGGACGGTGATCACCCGCGCCCCGCCGGCGACCACCGGGTCGATCACGTCGTCGTAGGCGACCTCGAAGCAGATGACGTTGCCGACGGCGATACCGCCGATGTGCAGGTTGCCCGGTGTCGTGCCGGGGACGAAGTCGCGCGGGATGCGATCGAACCGGCCGATCAGCGGAGCGATCAGCCCGCGCAGCGGGATGTACTCGCCGAAGGGCACCGGGTGGGTCTTGACGTAGCGCTCCCCCGGGCCTGATCGTGGATCCCAGACCACGCCCAGGTTCCACACTCCCTCGGGATTGCCCGGGACGTCGACCACTGCCCCGACCAGGATCGGGGCGTTGACCGACCGTGCGGCCCCGGTGATGGCCGCGGCTGCCGCGGTGTCGGTGAACGGGTCGATATCGGACGCATTCTCGGGCCACAGCACGAAGGCCGGCTGCGGCCGGGCGCCCGCATCGACCTCGGTCGCCAGGGCCATCGTCTGGGTGACGTGATTCGTCAGCACCGCCCTGCGGACATCCATGGCGCCCAGGCCCGTCTGCGGCGTGCCCCCCTGCACGGCTGCGATGACGGCACCGGGCGCTCCCCCGACGGAGTCGCCTGCGTCGGGCAGCCGGATCAGGCTGGACCCGCCGAGGACCAGGACGACGAGCGTCGCCCACAGGGCAGCTCTGCGCCAGGCGCCGCTCCGGATCGCCAGGGCCATCGCGACGAGCGATCCGCCCATCAGCACGACGGCCATGCTCACGCCAGGCTGGCCGACCAGCCATGCCAGCCGTCCCACGACCGTGTCCGGCTGCCCGTATGCGAGCCGTCCCCACGGATACCCCCCGAAGGGGATGCGCCCGCGCAGCGCCTCCTGCAAGACCCACACGCCGGCGACCCACCACGGCCATCCCGGAAGCCGGGTCACCAGGCAGATGCCGATACCCATGAGACCGAACCACAGGGCGCAGAATGCCGACAGGAGCAGCCACGCATCGGTGCCGACGACGGACAGCCATGGCATGAGCAGCGCGAAGAACGCCAGCCCGCCCAGGAATGCCAGGGCGAAGGCACGACGAGGACGGCTGCCGACGATCGACGCGACCAGGCCCGCGACAGCCACCGGGGCGAGCAGGCCCACGGCGATGGGCTCGAAGGCAGCCGACAGCAGCGCGCCCGAAGCGATGGCCAGCGGGTAGGCGATCAGCGGGCGGAGCACGGGCCCCGTGTGGCGGGGCTGGTCCTCAGACGACGACGAGCTCATGCGTGCTGTGGTTCATGGACTGCCAGCCGGCGTCGGTGCAGACCACGATGTCCTCGATACGCGCACCGAACAGGCCGCGCGCGTAGAACCCAGGCTCGATGCTGAACGCCATGCCCGGCTCCAGCGGCAGCTCGTTGCCGCTGACGATGTACGGCTCCTCGTGCGTCTCCAGGCCGATGCCGTGTCCGGTGCGATGGATGAACAGGTCGGCCAGGCCATGGGCATCGAGTAGGTCACGCGCAACCGCATCGACCTGCGAGCAGGTCAGCCCCGGCCGCACGGCCTCGACCGCCGCTCGCTGCGCCTGCAGCAGGATGCCGAACCACTGCAGGAACTGCGACGGCGGCTCCCCCACGGCATACATCCGGGTGCTGTCGCTGCAGTAGCCGCTCGGCATCGTTCCGCCGATGTCGACCACGACTGCATCCCCGTGCTCGATGACCCGGTCGGAGATCTCATGGTGCGGACTGGCGCCATTGGGCCCGCTGGCGACGATGACGAAGTCGACGGTGCGGTGGCCCGCTGCGATGATCATCTCCGCGATGTCGCGTCCGACCTCTCGCTCCGTCCGGCCGGCGCGCAGGACCTCGGGCACCGCTGCGTGCACCTGGTCGATGGCACGGCCAGCAGCCTGGAGCGCAGCGATCTCGGCGTCGTCCTTGCGCATACGCAAGGGATGGATGACCGGCCCGGCCAGCACCTGCTCGGCCCCCGGCATGGCGGCCCGCAGGCCGAGCACCTTCTGCGCCCACATGTGATCATCGACCGCCACCCTGCGGGCGCCAGCAGCGACCGATGCGACCAGTGCGCATGGATCCTCGGTCTCCCCCCAGGTGAGGATCTGCAGGCCCAGTGGCCCGGCCGGGCTCGCCTGGGCGGCAAGCTCCTCCAGTCCTGGGACGACGAGCACCGGGTCGCCATCAGCGGGGACGACCAGGCAGGTGAGGCGCTCAAGCGGCACGGCGTCGTAGCCGATGAGGTAGCGAAGGTCCGGCCCGGGCGTGACCAGGACCGCGTCGATGCCTGATTGTCCAGCCGCTCGCTGCACGCCTGACAGCCGCGATCGAAAGTCGTACCCAGGTGCGTCCACATGCCCACCGTAGGCCACGTGCGTGGGAGCATGACCCCATGCTCCTGCTGCTGGACTCCGCCTCCCTGTACTACCGCTCCTTCTTCGCGCTGCCGGAGTCCATGCGTGCGCCCGATGGGCGGCCGCACAATGCCATTCGCGGCTTCCTGTCTACCATCAGCCGACTCGTCGACCGCTTCCAGCCGACGCACCTGGCCGCCTGCTGGGACGCCGACTGGCGGCCCCAGTGGCGCGTCGACCTCGTTCCTGCCTACAAGACCCATCGACTGGCAGAGCCGGGATCCGATGCCCCGGTCGAGCAGGAGCCACCGTCGCTCGGCGCACAGGTGGACGCCATCGCGGAGATCCTGGACGCCATGGGCATCGCCCGTCCGGCCGTGCCCGGCCATGAGGCCGATGACGTGATCGCGACCCTGGCGGCGCAGCGACCCGGACCGACGGTGGTCGTCACCGGTGACCGAGACCTCGTCCAGGTCGTCCGGCCGGAGGTCGGCGTGCTGCTTGCGGTCAGCGGCGGCATGGAGAAGTGGCCGCTGCTGGACCAGGCGGGCGTCCTGGAGCGCTTCGGCGTGCGAGCCGATCAGTACGTCGACTACGCCGTGATGCGCGGCGACCCCTCGGACGGGCTCGCCGGAGTGCCGGGAATCGGTGCCAAGACAGCCGCGTCCCTGCTGGCGGCGCATGGCGATCTGGACGCCCTGCTCGCAGCCGCTGGCCAGGAGCCCCAGCGGCCGCTCACCACTCGCCTTGCCGCTGCGTTGCTCGCCGATCGGCAGGCCCTGATGGCAGCGCGCCAGGTCGCGACAGCGGTCACTGACCTGCCGCTCGACGTGGACACCCGACTGCCGATCGCACCTGCCGACCCGGCGCGCCTGGAGGCACTATCCGAGCAGTGGGGGGTGGCTCGCTTCGTCCCGAGCCTGCCTATGGTCCGGCCGTCGACGCCACCACGCCGCGGGTGAGCCGGGAGATCGACTCCATCGCGACGCTCCGCACCGGCTCGTCAGCCGATTGCGCGATCTGGCCGAGCACGTCGATGACCTGACGAGCCCATCGGACGAAATCGCCGGCGGTGATGTCCGACTCCTCCAGCACTGCGCGCAGGGAGGCGCCGGACGCCCACCGGTAGGCACTCCAGGCGAAGCCCGGGTCCAGCCCCCGGCCTGCCGGCACCCCGTGCCGCTCCTCGACGAGCCGGATTTCGTTCCAGCACTCCTGCATCCGCTCCAGCGCCACGCGGAACGGTCCGCGCGGCAGCCGCGGCGCGAAGCCCTCGTCGGTGCTGCGGGACTCGTACACCAAGGTTGAGGCGGCGGCCGCCAGCGCCGGCGGATCCAGATCCTCCCAGGCACGCTGCCGCAGGACCTCCGCCGCGAGCACGTCAGCCTCCGCATAGAGGCGCATGAGCCGGCGACCGGCGTCGGTTACCTCCGCGGAGTCCCCGGCACTGGTCAGGTAGCCCAGGTCGGCGAGCACCTCGCAGACTCGGTCGAACTGACGCGCGATGGAGTTGGTGCGCCGCTCGACCCGCTGCTCGAGGTCGGCGATCTCCCGGCGAGCCCGGTGGTAGCGCTCGGCCCACCGCGCATGCTGCTCCCGATCGGAGCAGCCGTGGCAGGGGTGCTGGCGCATGCTGGCCCGCAGCTCGACGATGACCGCATCATCCCCGGCTCCCCGGGGCTCCCGGCGGCGCCCGACCACGGCATCCCCGGTCACCTCCCGGAGGGCGGCGGCCAGGCTGCGCCGGTCGGCCGGATTGCGCGGGCTGAAGCCCTTCGGGATGCGCACCCGCGCGATCGGCTCCACCGCGGAGGTGATCTCCACCGTCGAGATGCGTCGAACCTGGCGATCCTGGTTCAGCACGAGCGGACGCGGATCCTCGCGGTAGCCACCCTGGTCGATCACCACCGCTGGCCCGGCGCGGCGGCCCCCGGGGACGAGGATGACATCCCCTGGGCGCAGTGCCTTCAAGGAGGCCTCAGCCGCCTCCTTGCGCCGTGCAGCTGCTGTTCGGGTCAGCTCCTTCTCCCGCTGGGAGATGCGCTCGCGCAGCTGTGCATAGGTCCCGAAGTCCCCCAGATGGCACTGCATGGCCTCGCGATAGCCATCGGCGGCCTCCTCCAGGCGACGGACACTGGTCGCCAGGCCGACCACCGATCGATCCGCCTGGAACTGGGCGAACGAGGTCTCCAGCACCTCCCGTGCCCGATGGCGGCCCATCTGGGAGACAAGGTTCACTGCCATGTTGTAGGACGGCCGGAAGGATGACCGCAGGGGGTACGTCCGGGTCGAGGCCAGCCCAGCCAGCGCCCGCGGGTCCAGGCCCGGGTGCCAGATCACCACGCCGTGCCCCTCGACGTCGATCCCCCGTCGTCCGGCCCGGCCAGTCAGCTGGGTGTACTCCCCTGGAGTGAGTTCGACATGCGACTCGCCGTTCCACTTCACCAGCCGCTCCAGCACGACGGAGCGGGCCGGCATGTTGATGCCCAGAGCAAGGGTCTCGGTCGCGAACACGACCTTCAGCAGGCCCTCCTGGAAGCAGGTCTCCACGACCTCCTTGAACAGCGGAAGCAGCCCGGCATGGTGCGCGGCGATCCCGCGCTCGAGGCCCTCGACCCACTCCTGGTAGCCCAGGGCCAGCAGGTCCTCGTCGGCAAGGGTGCGCGTGCGCTCCAGGACGATGGAGCGGATCCGTGAGCGCTCATCCGGTGCGGTCAGGCGCAGGCCGGCTGCGACGCACTGGCGCACCGCGTCATCGCACGCCGCGCGGCTGAAGATGAAGGTGATGGCCGGGAGCAGGCCATCACGCTCGAGCCGCTCCACGACCTCGCTGCGGTACGGGGTCAGCGAACTCCCGCGCCGATGCGCCCGGCTGGGGCCCCGGCCGCGACCACGGCCCTGCTGGACGTCATCACGCGCCAGTCGCACCAGCTGCGGATTCACCACCTGCTGCTCGGGATCGATGAACAGGTCGAGCAGCTGGGAGCCAGCAATGACATGCTGCCAGAGCGGGACGGGGCGGTGCTCCTCCACGATCACGTCGGTGTCGCCGCGCACGGCCTCCAGCCAGGCGCCGAACTCCTCCGCATTGCTCACGGTGGCCGACAGCGCGGCGACCGTGACCGAGGCCGGCAGATGAATGATGACTTCTTCCCAGACCGCCCCGCGGAAGCGGTCCGCCAGGTAGTGGACCTCGTCCATCACCACGTAGCCGAGGTCGGCGATGGCGGACGACTGGGCGTACAGCATGTTGCGGAGCACCTCGGTGGTCATCACCACGATGGGGGCATCGCCGTTGATGGTGGTGTCCCCGGTCAGGAGTCCGATCGATCCCTCCCCGTACCGGTCGACGAGGTCTCGGTACTTCTGGTTCGACAGGGCCTTGATCGGCGTGGTGTAGAAGCACTTGCGGCCCAGGGCCAGGGCGAGGTGGATCGCGAACTCCCCCACCACGGTCTTGCCGGATCCGGTGGGAGCCGCGACGAGAACCCCACGGCCTGCCTCGAGGGCCTGGCAGGCGCGTACCTGGAACGGATCGAGGTCGAACTCGTACAGGCCCAGGAAGGCCGTCAGGTGGGTCCGGCGGAGCCTGGCCCGCTCGGCAGCGGCGGCATAGCGCTGCGCAGGCGTGGCCATGGGGCCAGCGTACGGCGGACAGCGAGCGCTGGCCGTCCTGTGCGCGCGGCCAGCGAGCGCTGGCCGTCCTGTGCGCGCGGCCAGCGAATGCGGGCCGTCCTGTGCGCGCGGCCAGCGAATGCTGGCCGTCCTGTGCGCGCGGCCAGCCGACCCCTCCGCCGACTTCGACTCCCAGCGTCGCACCGGCGGTCCCTTGTGGCGTCGGGAGTCGAAGTCGGCGGGCCGTGCCGTGTGCAGGGCGATCAGGGCAGGCGGAAGTCCAGCACCCTCAGCGCGTGCGGGACGACGGTGACCTCCACCGGCAGCTCACCGAGTCGCTCCCCGTCTGCGTAGGCAACCTGCCCCGCGCCCTCGATGCGGATGGACCGGCCGCGCAGGGTTCGAACGGCCCGGTGCCGGACATGCGTGCCCCGGAAGACCGTCGGGAAGACCCGCAGGAACGTCACCCTGGGCACCTTGGCGAGCCAGGTGAGGTCCAGGAGCCCGTCATCGACGACGGCATCCGGGCAGACGAGCATCCCGCCCCCGTACCTGGATCCGTTGCCGACGCAGACGAGCATGCCCGTATCGGCATGCTCGACCCCGTCAACGGTGACCCGATACGGGACGGGCACGAAGGAGCCGAGCTCGGCGATGATGCTCGCCAGGTACTTCGCCTGCCCGCGGGGCCAGGACATCCGATTGGCGCGCTCGTTCACGCACGAGTCGAACCCGGTCGACAGGACCCCCATGAACCAGCGCTGCTCGCCGTCGGCAGTGGCCCGGCCGAGGTCGATGGTGCGGATCCGCCCGGACTGGAGCGCTGCTTGGAACTCTGCGGCCCAGGCATTCGGCTCGCCCGGCGTGCGGAGCTGGTGAGCATTGTCGTCGCCCGTCCCGCAGGGCAGGATCGCGAACGGGGTCGACGTCCCTGCGACTGCCTGGAGCACCGTGTGCATCGTCCCGTCCCCGCCGCAGGCGACGACGGCAGTGACGCCGCTGGCTGCAGCCTCTCGGGCGATGACGACTGCCGCCTGCGGGCCTTGGGGAGTGCACACCTCGGCAGCCACCCGCAGCCTGGCCAGCGCGGCACTGGCTGCTCGAGCCCGCTCGACTGCTGATCCCCGCCCGGCAGCCGGGTTGGCGATGAGCACGACGGGCGCACTAGCCAAGGGCATTCGGGTCGGCCTCGGGCAGCGGCGAGGCCTCGTCGTCATCGAGGGTGTCGTAGTCGATGTCGCCTGGATTGCGCCGTGCCCGGCGTCGGTCGTTCAGATAGGCGATCAGCACTGCGATGCCCACCAGGACGAGCATCGGCCCAGCGAGCAGCATCAGGTTGATCGGATCGCCGGTGGGCGTCGCCACCGCGCCGAAGATGAACACGATGAGGATGATCCAGCGCCACCAGGAGATCAGCCGCTTCGCCGAGAGCACCCCGGCGAAGTTGAGCAGGACCAGCATCAGGGGCGCCAGGAACCCGACACCGAACACCAGCATCGTCCGCAGGAAGAACGACAGGTACTTGTCGACGGAGACGATATTGGCCACGCCCTGCGGGGTGAATCCCAGCAGCACCTGCAGGCCCACCGGGAGGAAGACGTAGGCGACGGCCACGCCGCCGAAGAAGAGCGGGGTCGCGACGGCCACGAATCCAAGGGCCCAGCGCCTCTCGTGTCGATGCAGGCCCGGGGTCACGAACCGCCACAGCTGATAGAGCCACACCGGGGCACTGAGCACCAGGCCCGCTACGGCCGCAACCTGCAACTGCAGCACGAACGGGTCCGCGACGCCGGTGAGCGCGAGGGTGATCTCCTGGCCCTGTGCCTTGGCTTCCTGGACGACCTGGTCGAAGGGCCGGCTGAGCACCGCGAACAGCTGCGCGTAGTACACCCAGCCGACCACCATGCCCGCGGCAATCGCCAGGCCGGACTTCACCAGTCGCGAGCGCAGCTCGCGAAGGTGCTCCGTCAGGGGCATGGCCCCTTGCTTGTTCTTCGCCGTCTTCGCCTGAGTCGCCATGCCTGCCTTGACTGGTCTACCGCCCTGACTGCGTGACGCCCGCGGCCATCAGGCCTCGGTCGGCTTCGGTGCCTCCGCGGGAGCCGCCTCGGCCGCTGCTGCGCTGGATGAGGATGCTCCCAGTGCTGGGCTCGGTGCGCTCGGCTCCTTGGCCGAGTCCTCCGTCAGCCCCTTGGTCTCGGCCTTGAAGATGCGCAGCGAGCGGCCCAGGCCACGAGCCGCATCAGGCAGTCGCTTGGCGCCGAACAGCAGCAGGATGAGGGCGACGATGATGAGCCATTCCCACCCCTTGAGATTGTTGAACATCACGCACCCTTCGCTCGCGGTTCCCGATGGTGGCTAAGCGTACGCCTGCAGGGCTCGGTCGGTGGCCGCCACCACGGCCTCGCGCAGGGAATCCGGGCCGAGGACGACGAGGTCGCCCCGCATGCTCAGCACTAGCCGGACGACCCATTCCGGATCCTGGACGGCGATCCGGCCCCGGACGCTGCCGTCTGGCTGCTCCTGCGGCTCCTCGATGGGGTAGACGTCCAGGGCCCAGCGAGACCGGGGAGCGAGCTCGATGCTCGCGAGCGCCACTGGCGCCATGGAGGGGGTGGTCGCCTGGTCCGGCTGCGGCCGCTCCAAGTGCCCGTCGCCGACGGACGCCTCCAGGATCCGGTCGACCCGGAAGGTACGGACGTCGCCCGCCAGTCGGCACCAGCCCTCCAGATAGGCACGACCATCCAGACTGGTGACCCCGATCGGCTCGATCACCCGATCGGTGATGGTATCCCTGGTCGATCCCGCGTATCTGATGATCAGGGTGCGCCCCTGGGCGAGGGCGGCATCGATCGCCGAGACCACCTCGGCGCCGGTTCCCGCATCGACCACGACCGTCGCGTCGTGATCGGCCTGCCCGCCGGCTATCTGCTGCAGCTTGCCCATGGCGGACAGCAGCGCCTGCCGGTCATGGCTGCCCGGCACCTGGGCCAGGAGCCGCAGCGCCACCAGAAGCGCGGCCGACTCATCGCCGGACAGCCGGAGCGGGCGCTCGAGAGCCTGCGGATCCAGCACGTGAATTCGTGCGTCCGGCCCCCAGAACTGGATATCGATCAGCTGATCCGGGCCGTACCCGGGAAGGCCGCACACGATGAGCAGCCACAGATCCGTCTCCAGCTGGCTCGCGGTGACCCCGAAGTGGCGCGCGGCCTCGGCTACCGTGATGCCGTCGTTGGCGTACAGCCACGGCACCATGGCCAGCAGTCGCGATAGCCGGGCGGCCGAGGTCACGCTCATGCCTGACCCGTCCCAGACGGGCCCTGACCCTGGTGCTGCTCCCGGATGGCGGCGAGGGCCTCGCTCACCTCGATGCGGACATCCGCCGGATCGAGCACGACTGCCCCGTCCGCAGCAGCACAGATCCGGGCCACGAGCTGGGCGCGCGTCGGGGCCGTGACCGTGATGTCGGCATCCGCGAATGGATCGACCTGGTGATGGGCGCGCAGCGACGCTGCCATGCCGGCCCGCACGCGCACCACCGCCTCGGCCTTCAGGTCGGCGTCCATCTGCCCCACCATGGCCGAAACGTCCGTACCGGCGGGGAGCGGATGCTGCTGCGACTGCGCCGTGACCGTCACGCTGCCCTCGATTCGTGACAGCCGGAAGACCCGTGGGCCCTGGCGATCCTGATCGTGGCCGACGAGGTACCAGTGACCGTCCTTGGCCACAACGCCCCAGGGGTCCACTCGCCGGCGTGCGCTCGACTCGCCATTGCCTGCCCGGTAGTCGAACGTCACCATCCGGCACTCCCGCAGGGCCGCCAGCGTCGGCACCAGGCCGGCTTCCTGGGCGCGCATCCGGATGCCGGCATCCGACGCCATGGAGCGCACCGGGCCGTCCTGCACGGCCTCGAGCTTGCGGAGGGCATTGCGGGCCGGGGCGGCCAGCACCGCCTCCTCCCAGACGCTTGCGGCCAGGCTCACCACGGCCAGTTCCTCCGGGGTCAGCCGCACTTCGGCCAGGGCGTAGTCGCCCGAGACCCGATACCCCTCGACATCGCCGCCCGGATCGAGCACGGTCTCGATCGGGATGCCCATGCTCCGCAGCTCGTCCTTGTCGCGCTCGAACATCCGCTCGAAGGCTGCCTCGCTGGGCGCATCCCCATAGCCCGGGACGACGGAGCGGATAGCCGATCGGGGCACTGGCCGGGCCGTGGCCATCAGGCACAGCAGCAGGTCGAGCAGCCGCTCCGTCCGATCGACCCGAGTGCCGGAATCCCCCATGGGTGCGGTCAGCCGACGCCGAGCAGGTCGATGACGAACACCAGCGTGCGCCCCGCGAGCCGATGCCCTGATTCGCCGTAGGCAAGTGCCGGGGGGATGACCAGCTGACGGCGCCCACCGACGCGCATCCCCGGGATGCCCTCCTGCCACCCGGCGATGAGCCCGCTGAGCGGGAAGGTGATGGCCTGCCCCCGGTCCCAGGATGCGTCGAACTGCTCGCCCGTCTCGAAGTCGACCCCGACGTAGTGCACCTCCACGCGCGCACCGGGGACGGCCTGATCACCCCCGCCGACCACCAGGTCGGTGATGACCAGCTCGGCGGGAGCCGGCCCCTCGATGAAGTCGATCTCAGGCTTCTCCAGCATCATGCCTCCTCAGCAGTCATGCAGTGGGCCGGAACAGTCGACATGCGGACGTCGCTCACGAGCCGCTCGAGGCGGACTCGATGCCGAGGATCTGCACGACGAAGATCAGGGTCTCGTTCGGCAGGATGCCGCTGTCCGGGCTGGGATTCGGGCCGTATGCCAGGTCGCCGGGGATGATCAGCAGGCGCTCCCCGCCCACCTTCATGGTCGGGATGCCCAGGGCCCAGCCGGGGATGAGCTCGTCCAGGCTGTAGGTCAGCGGCTCACCGCGGGTCCAGGAGGAGTCGAACATCTGACGGGTGGTCATGCCGACCCCGCAGTAGTTGAAGGTGATGACATCGCCGTCCTTCACCTCCGGCCCGTCGCCGACCGACAGGTCGTACGCCTCGACCTCCTGGCCGGCCTGCGCATCGGCACCGACCGTGATGAACGGGACCCCCTGGTCGGCCAGGCGCACGCTGACCGAGCCGAAGGTCGTCGCATCGCTCGGGGCGCTATCGCCCGGCGTCGGGGCCCCGGGGGTCGCGCAGTCGCTCGTCAGGAAGGGTGCCGAGGCATCCGACGCGGCCGAGCCCCCTGCGGACGCCGCGTTGCTTGCCGGGCTCGATGCAGCAGGGCTCGATCCGGCCACGCTTGATGCGGCTGGCGCTTGCGAGGCGGCCTGGCTCCCGGTCGTTCCTGAGCATGCCGCCAGGGCGAGCACGCAGGCGGCCACTACTGGCCAGGACTGCGGGCGGCCACGGCGAGCGAGGACAGCGGGAATCGGGTTCGGCATGTCGTGAACCCTACCCTTGCGGGCGCATCCGCCCGGTCTCACATGCCGGCAATCAGCCGTTCGACTCGCTCGTCTACGGCGCTGAACGGGTCCTTGCACAGGACCGTTCGCTGGGCCTGGTCATTGAGCTTCAGGTGAACCCAGTCGACGGTGAAGTCCCGATGCCGCTCCTGCGCGCGCTTGATGAAGTCACCGCGAAGCTTGGCGCGGGTCGTCTGGGGCGGGATGCTCTTGGCCTCGAAGACGTCCAGCTCCCGGGTCACGCGCTCGACGGCCCCATGGCGCTCCATCATCATGAACAGGCCCCGCTGCCGGGAGATGTCGTGGTAGGCAAGGTCGAGTTGCAGGATGCGCGGGGATGCAAGGGTCAGGTCGTGCCGGGCCATGTAGCGCTCGAGCAGCCTGCGCTTGATGACCCAGTCGATCTCCCGATCCACCAGCGACATGTCCTCTGCCTCGAGCGCCTTCAGGGTTCGACCCCACAGCTCCAGGACTCGCGCATGCACCGGGTCGTCGCAGAGCCCGCGGCGGTTGGCGAAGTCGACGACCTTCTCGTAGTACTCCATCTGCATGGCCAGGGCCGACAGCTCCCGGCCGTTCGCGAGCCTGACCGGCTTCTTGCCGGTGGTGTCATGGCTCATCTCGCGGATGGCACGGATCGGGTTCTCCAGGGTGAGGTCGCGCATCACGACCCCTGCCTCGAGCATGCGCAGGACCAGGTCAGCGCTGCCGACCTTGAGCAGGGTCGTGGTCTCGCTCATGTTGCTGTCGCCGACGATCACGTGCAGCCGGCGGTACAGGTCCGCGTCTGCGTGCGGCTCGTCGCGGGTATTGATGATGGGCCTGGACCGAGTGGTCGCGCTCGATACCCCCTCCCAGATGTGATCGGCCCGCTGGCTCACGCAGTAGGTCGCGCCGCGGGGCGTGTGCAGCACCTTGCCCGCGCCGGCGATGATCTGCCGGGAGATCAGGAACGGGATGAACCGATCGGTCAGCCGCGAGAACTCCCCCTGGCGGCCGATCAGGTAGTTCTCATGGCATCCGTAGGAGTTGCCCGCGGAGTCGGTGTTGTTCTTGAACAGGTAGACATCTCCGTTGACCTCCTCCTCGCGCAGTCGGCGCTCGGCATCCAGGACCAGGGCCTCCAGGATCCGCTCCCCGGCCCGGTCATGCGCGATTAGCTGCGGGATGGAATCGCACTCCGCGGTTGCGTACTCCGGGTGACTGCCGACGTCGAGGTACAGGCGCGATCCGTTGCGCAGGAACACATTGCTGCTGCGGCCCCAGGCCACGACGCGCCGGAACAGGTACCTGGCTACCTCGTCCGGGCTGAGGCGCCGCTGCCCGCGGAAGGTGCAGGTGACGCCGTACTCGGTCTCGAGCCCGAAGATGCGGCGGTCCATGCCACCACCATAGGTCAGGCGAGGAGTTCGTCCAGCCTGCTCCCGGTGATCCGGCTGAAGGTTCGGCGGGGCCGCGATCGGTCCAGGACGGCAACCTCGAGCTGGCCGGACGGCAGGGTCCGCTCGGTCTCGGCGCCGAACCGGCCGAGCAGGCCGACTGCCAGGCGCAGCGCCTCAGCCAGGCCCAGGCCCTCGCTCCAGCCCTCGGCCAGGCCGCCGCTGATCGCCTCGGCAGAACCGCCCATGGCGACGTACCCGTGCTCGTCGGCAACGGATCCGTCGAACATGAGCCGGTACAGCTGATCCTCGGCCATCGTGGAACCGACCTCCGCGACGACGATCTCCACCTCGAAGGGCTTGGGCGTCTCGGTGAAGATCGTCCCCAGCGTCTGCGC
Organism: Actinomycetales bacterium; assembly: GCA_018970025.1. Classification (GTDB taxonomy): domain Bacteria; phylum Actinomycetota; class Actinomycetes; order S36-B12; family S36-B12; genus REEB460. The sequence continues at coordinate 161,394 of JAGWXF010000001.1, forward strand.
GTAGGCGTTCGCGAGGCTGCGGCCGGTGACGTCGCGCCGGTCGTACGCATACCCGCGCATGTCGGCCAGGCGCACCCCGGCGACCCGCAGGTTCTCGAACTCGTTGTACTTGCCGACGGCGGCGAAGCCGATGCGGTCGTAGATCTCGCTGATCTTGTGCAGGGCTCTGGACGGGTTCTCGGCGACGAACAGGATCCCGCCCTGGTACTGCAGGACGATCACGCTCCGCCCACGGGCAATGCCCTTGCGGGCATAGTCGGCCTTGTCCTTGATGATCTGCTCGGGCGAGACATAGAACGGCATGCTCATCGGGCACCTGCCTGGCCCGCCGGGTCACCGGGGACGGCGCCGTTCATGGGTGCGACCGGCCCATCGGGCCTCGTCATCCGTGCCTGCACGATCATCGTGACCGCCTGCTCGACAACCGCCTCAGGCACCTCGCGCACGCCCGAGGCATCCACCACCGTGACGCTCGGGAAGATGCGCCGGGCTAGATCCGGCCCGCCGGTCGCGCTGTCATCATCGGCGGCGTCGTACAGGGCCTCGAGAGCCACGCTGATCGCCTCGTCGGCGGAGGCACCTGGGCGGTAGAGCTTCTTCATCGATCCGCGGGCGAACATCGACCCGGATCCGACGGCGTAGAAGTCATGCTCCTCGTAGCGCCCACCGGTCACGTCATAGGAGAAGATCCGGCCCCTGCCCCGGTCGAGGTCGTATCCGGCCAGCAGCGGCACTACGGCCAGGCCCTGCATGGCCATGCCCAGGTTGCCCCGCAGCAGGGCTGCGAGCCGGTTTGCCTTGCCGTCCAGCGAGAGCGGGACCGTCTCGATCTTCTCGTAGTGCTCGAGCTCGACCTGGAACAGCCGGACGAGCTCAACGGCCAGGCCGGCCGTGCCCGCGATGCCGATCACGGAGTGGTCATCCGCGGCGAACACCTTCTCGATATCGCGCTGCGCGATGAAGTTGCCCATCGTGGCCCGCCGGTCACCGGCCATGACCGCGCCGAAGTCCCCCCGCAGGGCGACGATCGTGGTGCCATGCGGGGCGATCTCGGACCCCGAGGGCGCATCGCCCGGAACCCCCGCAGGACGGCTGATCCGCGACGATGCCATCGATCCTGCCCGGGCCGACGGCAGCAACTCCGGTGACAGGGCTGCCAGGAAGTCCACGAAGGAGGCGGAGCCGGCAGCCAGGTATGCCGGTGGCAGGCTCGGATTCGTCACTGGCCGCCCTTCTGCACGAAGGACTTCACGAACTCCTCGGAGTTCTCCTCCAGCACCGTATCGATCTCGTCCAGGATGGCATCGACATCGGCGTCGATGGCGGCCTTGCGCTCCGCGTCGACTGCTGACGCGCCAGGCGCGTCATCCTGCCCCGCGGGAGCGCTCGAGCGCTCGACGTGTGACTGCTCAGACATGGTGACAGGCTAACCGAGATCACGTGCCAGCGCTGGGGCTGGCGCAGCCGGCCGGCTCATGCTGACGCCGGCGTATTGCCCAGGGCCGCGACCAGGTCGGCTGCGGTGGCGCAGGAGTCGAGCAGCTGCTCGACATGCTGGCGAGTCCCCCGGGTCGGCTCCAGCGTTGGGACCCGCATGAGATGCGGCTGGCCCGGGATGTCGAAGACGACCGAGTCCCATGACGCAGCGGCGACCGCATCCGGATATCGCCGCAGCGACTCGCCTCGGAAGTAGGCGCGCGTATCGCCCGGCGGCTCGTGCACCGCCCGCCGGACCTGCTCGTCATCGAACATGCGAACCAGCCGGCCGCGTTCCTCCAGACGGGCTGCCAGGCCGCGGTCCGGTCGGATGTCCGCATACTGCAGGTCCACGGCCTGCAGACGATGGGCGTTCCAGTCCAGGCCGTCGCGGGCGCGGTAGCCATCCAGGATGGCGAGCTTGGCAACCCAGTCGATCTCGGCGACGCACGCCATCGGGTCGCGCTCCAGCCGATTGAGCATGTCATCCCATCGGGCCAGGACGTCCGAGGTCTGCTCGTCCAGCTGATGGCCCCAGCGGCCGGCGCAGTACTTCGAGGCCAGCAGCCACAGCTCGCGCTGCACCTGCAGGGCGGTGAGCCGTCGGCCGTTCAGCTCGAGCTGATGGCCCAGGGTCACGTCGTGGCTGACCGCATGCATCTCCCGGACAGGGTGGGCTGGCATGAGGTCGTGCCCCGCGAGGAATCCGTCCTCGATCATCGACAGCATCAGTGCCGTGGTGCCGAGCTTGAGGTACGTCGCCGTATCGCTGAGATTGGCATCGCCCACGATGACATGCAGCCGGCGATAGCGCTCCGGGTCGGCATGGGGCTCGTCCCGGGTGTTGATGATGGGCCGCTTGAGGGTCGTCTCCAGTCCGACCTCCACCTCGAAGAAGTCCGCCCGCTGGCTGAGCTGGTACTGCAGCTGCCGCCCATCCTGGCCGACGCCCAGCCGGCCCGCCCCGGTGAACACCTGCCGGGTGATGAAGAAGGGGGTCAGCCACCGCACGATGTCGGCGAAGGGCGTCGAGCGGCGCATGAGGTAGTTCTCATGGCAGCCGTAGGAGGCACCCTTGTTGTCGGTGTTGTTCTTGTAGAGCAGCACCGGGGCATCCGATATCTCGCTGGCCAGGCGCGACGCCTCGCGCATCACCTCCATGCCGGCCCGGTCCCACAGCACGGCATCGCGCGGATTGGTGACCTCAGGGGTGGAGTACTCCGGGTGGGCGTGGTCGACGTAGAGCCGGGCTCCGTTGGTGAGGATCACGTTGGCAAGGCCGATGTCGTCATCGGTGAGCTGGGACGGATCCGCCTCGGCACGCGACATGTCGAACCCGCGGGCATCGCGCAGCGGGGACTCCTCGTCGTAGTCCCACCGGGGCCTGCTCCGCGCACCCGCGAGGACCTGGTGCGCATAGGCGTTCACCACCAGGGTCGAGGTGACCATGGCATTGCGGGTCGGGTGGCCGGGCACGGTCACGCCGTACTCGGTCTCGATGCCCATGATGCGATGGACGCTCACAGGTACTGGCCCGTATGCGCCACGTTCGCGATCGACCGGCCCGGCTCGCTGCCCTTCTTGCCCTGCACGAGGGTGCGGATGAACACGATGCGCTCGCCCTTCTTGCCCGAGATGCGGGCCCAGTCATCGGGGTTGGTGGTGTTGGGCAGGTCCTCGTTCTCGCGGAACTCGTCGATGCAGGCGGCCAGCAGGTGCTGGACGCGGACGCCCTTCTGGCCGGAGTCGAGGAAGTCCTTGATCGCGGTCTTCTTCGCCCGCGCGACGATGTTCTCGATCATCGCCCCGGAGTTGAAGTCCTTGAAGTAGAGGATCTCCTTGTCGCCGTTGGCGTAGGTCACCTCCAGGAACTGGTTGTCGGTCGCCTCCGAGTAGATCAGCCCGACCGCTGCCTCGATCATGGCCGCGCAGGCCGCCGCGGCGTCGCCGCCGTGCTCTGCGAGGTCATCGCCGTGGATCGGCAGCTCAGGCACGAGGTACTTGCTGAAGATCTCCCGTGCCGCCTCGGCGTCGGGCCGCTCGATCTTGATCTTCACGTCCAGCCGGCCCGGGCGCAGGATCGCCGGGTCGATCATGTCCTCGCGATTCGAGGCGCCGATCACGATGACGTTCTCCAGGCCCTCGACGCCGTCGATCTCGCTGAGCAGCTGCGGCACGATCGTGTTCTCGACATCGCTGGAGACCCCGGATCCGCGGGTGCGGAACAGGGAGTCCATCTCATCGAAGAACACGATCACCGGCAGGCCCTCGGACGCCTTGTCGCGTGCGCGCTGGAACACCAGCCTGATGTGGCGCTCGGTCTCGCCGACGTACTTGTTCAGCAGCTCGGGGCCCTTGATGTTCAGGAAGAAGCTCCTGCCCTCGGCCCGGCCGTCGCGCTCGGCCACCTTCTTGGCCAGCGAGTTCGCCACCGCCTTCGCGATGAGGGTCTTGCCGCATCCGGGCGGCCCATACAGCAGGATCCCCTTCGGCGGCAGCAGTCGGTGCTCCACGAACAGGTCCTGGTGCAGGAAGGGCAGCTCGACGGCGTCCCGGATGGACTCGATCTGCTCGCGCAGGCCGCCGATATCCGCGTAGTCGATATCTGGAACCTCCTCCAGCACCAGCTCCTCGACCTCGGACTTGGGAACCCGCTCGATCAGGTAGTTCGCCTTGGCATCCAGCAGCAGGGCATCGCCGGGGCGCAGCCGGATGCCGCGCAATGGCTCGGCGATGCGCGCCACCCGTTCCTCGTCCCCATGGCCCACCACGAGGGCACGATCGGCGGTGATGACCTCCTTCAGGGTCACGATCTCGCCGACGTCCTCGAACTCGCGCACCCCGACGACGTTCATCGACTCGTTGAGGACGACCTCCCGGCCCGGGGTGAGCAGGTCGGGCTCGATCTGCGGACTCACGGCAACGCGCATCTTGCGGCCGTTGGAGACGATGTCGACAGTGCCGTCCTCCAGCCGCTGCAGGAACGTCGCGAAGCCGCTCGGCGGATCGGAGAGGCGGTCGATCTCCTCCTTCAGGGTGACGATCTGCTCGCGGGCCTCCCGCAGCGTGGCGATGAGCCGCGCATTGTGGTCCTTCACGGACGCCAGCTCACCGCGCACCTGCGCCAGCGCCTCGCCCAGGGCTGCCGCGCTCGCGGGGCTCACGCTCGGTCCCTGATCGCTCATCGGTCCTCCGCTCATCTGCGTCGCTCTCGGACACCCTGCACTGCCAGCCACGCGCCCTGCGCTCACGACTCTAACCCCGAAACGGCCGGACGACCCGGTCAGCCGCGGGCCGAGGTCAGGTGCTGGCGTCGACCGCGGAGCCCGGGCCGGCGTAGTCCTCGCCATAGGCACCAGGGGCCGGCCGCCGCCGGCGCGGTGGCAGCTTCGCGCCGTCCGCCAGCCGCCGGCATGAGGCGAGGAAGCCGGTGTGGCCGTTCATCCGGTGATCCGGCCGCACCGAGAGCCCATCGAGGTGCCAGGTCCGCATCAGCGACTCCTCGGCCCGCGGCTCCGTCCACCCCCCGTGTACCCGGATCGACTCGACCAGGTGCGACAGCTGCGTGGTCGTCGCCACGTACCCCACCAGCACGCCGCCAGGTGCCAGGGCCCGTGCCGCCGCATCCAGGCACTCCCAGGGGGCGAGCATGTCGAGCACCATGGCATCGAGGTCGCCGGCCTCGATGCCATGGGCCAGATCGCCGATCGACAGCGACCACCCGCCAGGCTCGCTCCCGAACCAGGTGCGCACATTCCTGCGGGCCACCTCGGCGAACTCCGGCCGCCGCTCCACGCTGTGCACCTGCCCGGTCGGCCCGACGGCGCGCAGGAGCCAGCAGGTGAGCGCCCCCGATCCCACGCCGGCCTCGGCCACCCGGCCACCGGGGCCCAGGCCGGTCAGGCCGATGATCCGCGCCGCATCCTTGGGATAGATGACCGCCGCGCCTCGGGGCATCGACAGCACGAAGTCATCCAGGAGCGGCTTCAGCACGAGGTACTCGGCGCCGCCGGACGACATCAGGACGCTGCCCTGATCGGCTCCGATGATGGCGTCGTGCTCGATGGATCCCCGATGGGTGTGGAACGACTTGCCCGGAGCCAGGGTGATCGTGTGCAGGCGGCCCTTCGGGTCAGTCAGCTGGACGAGGTCCCCGGCGGCGAACGGTCCGCGTCGGGCGTAGCTGGGCTCGTCCACCCGGTGGACCCTACCCGTCGGGTGCTCCGATCCCCGTGGCCGGCGTCAGCCGGACGCGGCACAATCAGCGCAGCATCCCCCATGCACCGGAGGTTCACACGAGCGCGTTCCCGATGCACCTGTCCGCCTCCCGGGCCAATGACTTCCTGACCTGCCCGCTGCTGTTCCGCTATCGGGCGATCGATCGGCTGCCGGAGGTTCCGTCCGCTGCGGCGCTGCGCGGCACCCTCGTGCATCGGGCACTGGAGGTCCTGTTCGGCCTGCCGACGGCCGATCGAACCCCGGACGCCGCGGCCGATGCCCTGGCCGGGGCCTGGGCGGAGCTCGCCGCTGATGAGCCTGTGTCAGCGGCGGTGCTGCTCGCCGAGCTCGGCCTGCCGTCCGGAGAGGTCGCAACTTCCGGAGAGATCGAACTGGCTCGGTTATCGGCCGAGGTCAGCGATCGCATCCTCGAGCCGGCGCGTCCGCTCCTGGATGCCTACTTCGCGATGGAGGATCCCACCCGATTCCAGGCCCATGCGATGGAGATGGCCTTCGACGTCCCGATTCATGACACCTTCAGCATCCGCGGCTTCGTGGACCGAGTCGACATCGCCCCGACCGGCCAGGTGCGCATCATCGACTACAAGACCGGCAAGGCTCCCTCGGCAGGCTTCGAGGCCAAGGCGATGTTCCAGATGCGCTTCTACGCCCTGGCCTGGTGGCGGATGACCGGCCAGATCCCGCACCAGCTGCGGCTGATGTACCTCGGCAGCCAGGAGTCGCTGACCTACGTGCCTGAGGAGGCCGATCTCGTCGCGACCGAGCGCAAGGTGCTCGCCCTGCGGGAGGCGATCGCGGCATCAGCCGAGTCCGGGGTCTTCGCCGCGAAGGCCTCACGGCTGTGCGACTGGTGCTCCTACCGAGACCTATGCCCTGCCTGGGGTGCGATCTCGCCGCCGATGCCCGCGTTGCCGGTTCAGGCGCCGCCCATCACCGGGCGGCCAATGGACGCGCCGCCCGCGGCAGGGCTGCCGGACCGAGCGAACCTCGATGATCCCGAGCACGACTGACCTGCGGGCCCGGCTCAGGTCACGTGCAGGGCCCACAGGTCGGTGATGCTCCAGCCGCTCAGGGTCGGCACCATGGCCAGCCCTGCGGCAGGCTCGATCGGCGCGATATGCGGGATCGCCACCACCCGGCAGCCGGCTGCCAGGCCGGAGGCAACACCGGTGGGCGAGTCCTCCAGGGCCAGGCAGTCCACCGGCTCGACGCCGAGGGCGGCCGCTGCGGCCAGGTACGGCTCCGGGTGCGGCTTGCTCTGCGCCACGTCGTCGCCGCCCACGATGACGGTGAAGGGCTCGTAGCCGAGGTCTGCGGCCACCCGGTCATGGACCGCCTCGACCAGTGCCCGCCATGATGCAGTGACCAGGGCAACCGGCAGGCCGAGCATGACCGCATCGTGCAGCACATCGCGCGCCCCGGGCCGCCAGTCGACCGGCGCGCTGCGCATGAGGTCGACGATGCTGGTCAGCAGCAGGGCCTGCACCTCGGCCGCATCCACGGCCCTGCCCGCCTTGGCCTGCATGTAGGCGACGACTCGCTCCAGCGGCCCGCCGAGGCAGTGCCGCTGGTCATCCACCGACCAGTCGCCGCCGATGGCCTCCATCGTGGCGATCTCTGCCCGCAGCCACAGGTGCTCGGTGTCCAGCAGGGTGCCGTCCATGTCGAACAGCACAGCGGCCGGCAGCCTGCCGTCGGCCTGCCCCGGCCCGGGAAGTCCCACGTCAGTTCGCGTTGAAGTACTTGGCTTCGGGATGGTGGACGATGATCGCGCTGGTCGACTGCTCCGGGTGGAGCTGGAACTCCTCGGAGAGCTCCACACCAATGCGCTCAGGCCGCAGCAGGTCGACGATGACTGCCTGGGATTCCAGGTCCGGGCAGGCGGGGTAGCCGAAGGAGTAGCGCGATCCCCGGTATCCCTGCTTGCCGATCAGCGCCTCCATGTCGGGGTTGTCCTCCGCGCCGAGGCCCAGCTCATCGCGCACCCGGGCATGCCAGTACTCAGCCAGGGCCTCGGTGAGCTGGACGGACAGGCCGTGCAGCTCGAGGTAGTCGCGGTAGGCGTCAGCGTCGAAGAGCCGGCCGGTGGCCACGGACGCGGCCTGGCCCATGGTGACGACGTGGAAGGCCACCACGTCGACCTCCCCCGTGCCCTGGGCCGTGAAGAAGTCCGCCAGGCACAGGTGACGATCCCGGCGCTGGCGCGGGAACGAGATGCGGGCCCGCTCCTGGCCCTGCAGGGGACCCTCATGCCACAGGATCACCAGGTCATTGCCGTCGCTGACGGCCGGGAAGTAGCCGTAGACGACGGCCGGCTCGATCATCCCCTCGGTCTGGATGCGGTCCAGCCACATGCGCAGCCGCGGCCTGCCCTCGGCCTCGACCAGCTCGGCGTAGGACGGGCCATCGCCGCGCGATGCCTTCAGGCCCCACTGGCCGAGGAACAGCGCGCGCTCATCGATATAGGGCACGTAGTCGGCCAGCGGGATGCCCCGCACGATGCGCTCGCCCCAGAACGGCGGGACCGGCACCGGGATATCCGTCGCGACGTCCGACCGGGCTGGCAGCGGCGGGTCCTCCTCCGCCGCGGCACGGGGTGCGGCCCTGACCCGGCGCTCGCGCAGCTCCGGCAGCGCCGCACCAGGCTCCCCGCGCTTGACCGCCATGATCGCGTCCATGAGGCGAAGGCCCTCGAACGCATCCCGGGCGTAGCGGACCTGGCCGTCGTACATGGCGGCGAGGTCCTCCTCGACGAACGCCCGCGTCAGCGCCGCTCCCCCGAGCACGACGGGGAATCTCGACGCCACCCCACGGGCATTCATCTCCTCGAGGTTCTCCCGCATGATGACGGTGCTCTTGACCAGCAGGCCGCTCATCCCGATGGCATCCGCGGCATGCTCCTCGGCAGCCTCGATGATGGCGCTGATCGGCTGCTTGATCCCGATGTTGACGACCGTGTAGCCGTTGTTCGTCAGGATGATGTCGACGAGGTTCTTGCCGATGTCGTGGACATCGCCCTTGACGGTCGCCAGCACCATGGTGCCCTTGCCTGCCTCGTCGCTGCGCTCCATGTAGGGCTCGAGGTGGGCGACGGCCGACTTCATCACCTCCGCGCTCTGCAGCACGAACGGCAGCTGCATCTCGCCCGAGCCGAACAGCTCGCCCACCACCTTCATCCCGGAGAGCAGGTGGTCGTTCACGATCGCGAGCGCCGGCTTGGCCGTCAGCGCCTCGTCGAGGTCGGCATCGAGGCCCTGGCGCTCCCCGTCGATGATCCGCCGCTCGAGCCGCTCGAACAGGGGCAGGGCAGCGAGCTCCTCGACACGGGAGGCGGCGCCCGCCTGGGCCGTCGCCCCGTCGAACAGCTCGAGGTAGCGCTGCAGCGGGTCGTAGGTCACATTGCCGTCGTCGTCGTAGGCCCGCCGGTCGTAGACGAGGTCGAGTGCGACCTGTCGCTGCTCCTCGGGCACCCGGCTCATCGGCAGGATCTTGGAGGCGTGGACGATTGCGGAGTCCAGACCAGCCTGGACGGCCTCGTGCAGGAAGACCGAGTTGAGCACCTGCCGGGCCGCCGGGTTCAGGCCGAACGAGACATTCGACAGCCCCAGGGTCGTCTGCACCTGCGGGTGCATCGACTTCAGGGTGCGGATCGCCTCGAGGGTCTCGACCGCATCGCGTCGGGTCTCCTCCTGGCCGGTGGCGATCGGGAACGTCAGGCAGTCGACCAGGATGTCGTCGACCGCCATTCCCCAGTTGCCGCACAGGTCGCGCACCAGCCGGTCGGCGACCCGGACCTTCCACTCGGCCGTGCGTGCCTGGCCCTCCTCGTCGATCGTCAGGGCCACCACCGCGGCCCCGTGCTCGCGCACCAGCGGCATGATCCGGGCGAAGCGCGAGTCAGGGCCGTCTCCGTCCTCGTAGTTGACGGAGTTGACGATCGCCCGGCCCCCGAGCATCTCCAGGCCTGCCTCGATGACGGCCGGCTCGGTCGAGTCGATCATGATCGGCAGGGTCGACGCGGTCGCCAGCCGGCCGGCGAGCTCGCGCATGTCGGCGACGCCGTCGCGGCCGACGTAGTCTGCGCACAGGTCGAGCACGTGCGCGCCGTCGCGGATCTGCGACCGCGCGATCTCCACGCAGTCCTCCCAGCGGCCCTCGAGCATGGCCTCGCGGAAGGCCTTGGATCCGTTCGCGTTCGTGCGCTCGCCGATCGACAGGTACGTGGCATCCTGCCGGAAGGGAACGGACTGGTAGAGCGATGCCGCCGACGCTTCGTGGCGGATGGCTCGCCTCGGTACCTCGCGGCCCCGGACTCGCTCGACCACGGCAGCCAGGTGCGCCGGGGTCGTCCCGCAGCAGCCCCCCACCAGCGCCAGTCCGTACTCCTGGGTGAAGGCATCATGCGCCTCGGCCAGCTCCTGCGGGCTGAGCGGGTAGTGGGCACCGTTGGCCGTGAGGACGGGCAGGCCAGCATTCGGCATGGCCGACAGCCCGATCGCAGCCGACCTCGACAGGGTGCGCAGGTGCTCGCTCATCTCGGCCGGGCCGGTCGCGCAGTTCAGGCCGATCATGTCGATGCCCAGCGGGGCCAGGGCGGTGAGCGCGGCCCCGATCTCCGAGCCGAGGAGCATCGTGCCGGTCGTCTCGACGGTCACCTGCGCGATCACCGGCAGGTCGACGCCGGCTGCGCGCAGTGCCCGCCGGGCCCCGAGGATCGCGGCCTTGGCCTGCAGGAGGTCCTGCGCGGTCTCGACCAGGATGGCATCGACCCCGCCGGCCACCATGCCGGCGGCCTGCTGCTCGTAGGCGTCGCGCAGGGTGACGTAGGGGGCATGGCCGAGCGAGGGCAGCTTCGTCCCCGGCCCGACGGAGCCCAGCACCCAGCGCGGCTGATCCGCGGTCGAGTAGCCGTCGGCAACCTCACGGGCAATGCGCGCCCCAGCCAGGGCAAGTTCGTAGATGCGCTCCGGGATGCCGTACTCACCGAGGTTGGCCGCGTTCGCACCGAAGGTGTTGGTCTCGATGCAGTCGACCCCGACGGCCAGATAGGCCTCGTGGACGGATGACACGATGTCCGGACGGGTGACGTTCAGGATCTCGTTGCAGCCCTCATAGCCCTCGAAGTCATCCAGGGTCGGCTCAGCGGCCTGGAGCATGGTGCCCATGGCGCCGTCGGCGACGATCACGCGACTGGCGAGGGCCTCGCGCAGGGACTGCATGATCGCCGAGCCTATCGGCTCACCGAAGGCTCGCCTCTCACGCTAGTTTGAGCGCGTGCCCGATGTCTCCTGGATCACCTCCGACGGGCAGGCCCTGACGGCCACCATCCGAATCCACGAGCCGCACTCGTCGTCGAGCACTGTGCCGCCGGTCATCCTGCTGCACGGGCTCTCCCAGCAGCGCCGCTTCTGGGATCCGGTGATCGCCCGGCTGCGCGCACCGGTCGTCGCGGCCCTGGACCAGCGCGGTCACGGGCACTCCTTGGCCGGCGTCGATGCCGACTACCGAATCCAGCGATGCGCCCAGGACGTCATCGAGTTCATGGACGCACAAGGATGGGAGCGATCGCTGATCGTCGGCCACTCCTGGGGAGCCTCAGTAGCGCTCAGCGCTGCGGCCAGCGGCCGCGCGGCGGCCATTGCCCTCATCGACGGCGGGCTGTGGGGCCCGGGGCGCATGGGCGATCGGGCCGCCGTGCGCGAGCGGCTGCGGCCGCCGGTCCTCGGCATCCCCGAGGCCGAGCTGTGGGCGATGATCGAGCAGTCGGCGCCCTACCTCGGCGCTGAGGGCCGGGCCGCGCTGGCCGAGACCTTCGAGGTGGACGACGCGGGCCTGGCGCGCACCCGGATCGGCGTCGAGCGCCATATGCGCGTCCTCGATGGCCTGCTGGACTACGACCCTGCCGAGGACCTCGTCCGGCTGGCCGGCCTGCACTGCCCCGCCTGGGCGGTCGTGTGCGAGCCCGCTCCCAGGCAGGGCCACGCCCGGCCGGCGAGCGAGCCTCGGTCGCTGGCCATCGCGGAGGCCGAGCAGATCCCCGGATTGCTCGTGCACCGCTGGATGGGCGCCGTCCACGACGTACCCTTGCAGTGGCCGGCGCTGGTCGCCGGGCTCATCGACGCATTGGACGCCGAGGCCGGCACGACCCGATCCGGACGGAGCACTGGGTGATCGAGTACGACGACCTGCCCGAGCTGGTCGACCCGGTCATGGTGGCCGCCTTCGAGGGCTGGAATGACGCCGGCGAGGCCGCGACCGGGGCGATCGAGCACCTGCGCGAGGTCTGGCCGGCCGAGCTGCTGACCGAGCTCGATCCGGAGGAGTACTACGACTACCAGGTCAACCGCCCGCACATCCGCCTGGACGAGGCCGGGATCCGGCAGGTCACCTGGCCGACCACGCGCTTGTATGTCGCTCGCCTGGCACTGAGCACCCGTGACGTCGTCCTCGTCCAGGGCATCGAGCCGAACATGAAGTGGCAGCAGTTCACCCGGGAGATCCTCGGCCTGGCGGCCGAGCTGGACATCCGCATGGTGGTCACGCTGGGAGCGCTGCTCTCCGATACGCCTCATACCAGGCCGGTGCCGGTCACCGGGACCTGCACCGACGCCTCCCTCGGCGCCAGCCTGGGCCTGGAGCCCTCGCAGTACGAGGGCCCGACCGGGATCGTCGGCGTCCTGCAGGATGCCTGCGCGCGCTTCGGCATCCCATCGGTGTCCTTCTGGGCGGCGGTGCCGCACTATGTCGCCCAGCCGCCCTGCCCCAAGGCGACCCTGGCACTCGTGCGGCGCATCGAGGACCTCCTGGACATGCCCGTGCCCCTCGGCGACCTCGTCGAGGATGCCCGCGCATGGGAGGTCGGGGTCGACGAGCTGGCCTCCGACGACGAGGAGGTCGCCGAGTACGTCAAGCAGCTCGAGGACGCCCGCGACACGGCTGACCTGCCGGAGGCAAGCGGCGAGGCGATCGCCCGCGAGTTCGAGCGCTACCTGCGCAGGCGCGGCACCGACTAGAGCCGGACCCCGAGCAGGGCATCGCACGCATCGGCGATCAGCGCCGGTGCCGTCGCATCGGAGCCGGTACCGGCGACCGCAGCCATCGCCCACTGGTCGACGGCATCGAGGGCCGATGGCGTGCGCAGGTCATCGCTGAGGACCTCGCGCATCCGCTGCAGGGTGGCGGACGCATCCGGCCCGGACGGCATCGCCGTCGCCCGCCGCCAGAGATCCACGCGCTGCTCGGCACCCTGCAGGCCCTGGGGAGTCCAGGCCCAGTCGCTGCGGTAGTGGTGCGCCAGCAGGGCCAGCCGGATCGCCATCGGGTCGTGGCCGTCCGCGCGCAGCTGCGAGACGAAGACCAGGTTGCCACGGCTCTTGGACATCTTGTGCCCCTGCCAGCCGACCATGCCCGCATGCACGTAATGCCGCGCGTACGGCCACTCGCCGGTGACGACCTGGGCCTCCGAGGCGCCCATCTCATGATGCGGGAAGGCCAGGTCGCTGCCCCCGCCCTGCACGTCGATGGTCATGCCCAGGTGGTCCAGTGCGATCGCCACGCACTCGATATGCCAGCCGGGCCGGCCATGCCCCAGCGGGGTGTTCCACGCGGGCTCATCGGGTCGGGCGTCCTGCCACACCAGGCAGTCCAGCGGGTCTCGCTTGCCCGGACGATCGGGGTCGCCCCCTCGCTCGGCGAAGATGCGGGTCATCTCGGCACGGTCGAGGTTCGCAACGCTGCCGAAGTGCGGGTCGGATGAAACGGAGAAGTACAGGTCGTCATCCACGGCGTAGACGACGCCGAGCTCCTGCATGCGCTGCACGTACGACGCGACCGAGGGGATCGCCTCGACCGCCCCGATGTACTCCCGGGGCGGGATGACCCGCAGCGCCGTCATGTCCTCGCGGAACAGCGCGGTCTCACGCTCGGCGATCGCCCGCCAGTCCTCCCCGCGCTGGACCGCCCGCTCCAGCAGCGGGTCGTCGATATCGGTGACGTTCTGGACGTAGTGCACCTCATGACCGGCATCGAGCCAGGCACGCTGGAGCACGTCGAAGGCCACGTACGTCGCGGCATGGCCCATGTGGGTGGCGTCGTAGGGGGTGATCCCGCAGACGTACATCCGCGCCACCGGCCCCGGCGCGGTCGGTCGAACCTCGCCGGTGGCCGTGTCATGCAGGCGAAGGGGCAACCCCTGCCCGGGAAGGTTGGGCACCTGCGGCCGCGGCCAGGACTGCACCGGGCAACCATAGCGACCGGGCTCCTAGAACACCGGCCACGGGATCGAGGGCCAGCCATGCGACGGCGCCGGGAAGGTGCGCTCGCGCAGGATGCGCTCGACGCGGTCCAGCAGGGCCTCGACCTCGGGCGGCGCCAGCCAGGAGCAGACGCGATCGAACCCGTCACGCCGCTCCACCCCGGCCAGGGGCGCCAGCAGCTCGTCGGGCAGCGGCTGCTCGGCCCAGCCCCACAGGACCGTCCGCAGCTTGTCCTCGTCGCTGAACGTCACCCCGTGATCGATCCCCCAGACGCGGCCATCGACATCCTGCAGCAGGTGCCCGCCCTTGCGGTCGGCGTTGTTCATCACCGCATCGAGCAGGGCCACCTGCTGCAGGGCCAGGGTGTCGCGGTGCAGGAGCGCCACCGGATTGCCCGAGGCGTCCTCGCCCTGGAAGACCTCGATCCATCCCGCCGGCACGACGTCGATCGGGGCAATGGCCACCAGCCCCGGCTCGTCCACCTCGTCGATCCATGCCTGGCACATCCCCGGCCCGGCCGGGCCGTCATCCCGCCAGGCCGTCGGCGGCACGATGGGCCAGCCGAGCGTCACCGCGAGATCATGCGCCGCGACCTCGCGGTGGCATAGCGTGCCGTCCGGGAAGTCCCAGAGCGGTCGCTCCCCGCGGACGGGCTTGTAGACGCACCGGACCTCCACGCCCGGGGCGACCGGGACCACGCAGCGCAGGGTCGCGTTGGATGCGCGCGCCAGCCGGCCCTCGATCTCCAGCTCCCCGCCTGCCAGCGCCGCGAGCAGCTCGCCTGCCCCGATCCACTCGCGAGTGGACTGGATCATCCGCGGCGCCGATAGCCATTCGCGCGAGAGCACACATGCCCGGCCGCGTCCAGGGGCTGGGAGCAGAACGGGCAGGCGGGCCGGCCCGCTGAGACCACTGCCCGCGCACGTTCGGCAAAGGCGCGGGCGTACGCCGCCTCGAGCCACACGCGCAGGGTGTCCGGGCCATCAGGTCCGTCATCGCCGATCTCCGCGACGGCCTGATCCTCCTCGGTGATGGCATGGGCCTCGACCACCAGCCTGGCCGCGGAGTCATCCCAGCCCAGTGCCATGGCACCGATGCGGAACTCCTCGGTGATCGGGACGTCCAGCGGGTCGGTATCGGCGAGCATCGGCGGCGCCTGCTCGGGGATCGCCGGCTCCTGGGAGCCGCTGGCCGACTGCAGCTCGCGCACCTCGTTGAGCAGCTGGTCGATCCGCTCGGCCAGCACGACGACCTGCTGCTTCTCGGCGACCACGCTGGTCAGCGAGCTGCCCTGGCGTGCCTGCAGGAAGAAGGTCCGCTCCCCCGGCATCCCGACCGTGCCGACGACGAACCGATCGGGGGAACGGAACTCGAAGACCTGCCTGGGCACTCCTCGAGCCTACCTGCCGCTGCCCGCGCCAGCGCCTCCGCCGATGACCGCATCGCTCGTACTCGGGCGCCGGGAGCGCCGGCCCTTCGCCGGCGGCGGCACCAAGCCGGCCAGGTCACTGCCGAGGTCGTTCATCCGCACGACGAACGGCCGCAGCGGGGTGTAGCTGATCACGCTGACCGAGCATGGATCGACCTGCAGCCGCTGGAATTGGTCGAGGTGCATGCCGAGCGCATCGGCGAGGATCGCCTTGATCACGTCACCGTGACTGACGACGGCATACAGCGCATCGTCGCCAATCGCGGCATTCCAGTGACGGATCGCGGAGACCGACCGATGCTGCATGGCGATCATCGACTCGCCTTCCTGGCCGGGGAAGGTCGCCGAGCTCGGATGCCCCTGCACCACCTTCCACAGCGGCTCCTTGGCGAGCTCCTTCAGCGGTCGTCCGGTCCAGTCGCCATAGCGGCACTCGGCGAAGCGCTCATCCACATGCCGGGCAAGATCAGCTCGCTGCGCGGCGGCAATGAAGTCGGCGGTCTGCTGCGTGCGCTCCAGCGGCGATGCGATGAGGGCGGCCAGCGGGATGGGGGCCAGCCGCTGGGCCACATTCGCTGCCTGCTCCACACCCCGGTCGTCGAGGACGACCCCAGGGGTCCACCCCGCCAGGACGCCGTCGGCATTGGCCTTGGTCCGGCCATGCCGGACGAGCAGCACGGTTGGCATCCGGCCAGCCTACGGCGCATCGGGCACCAGGCCGACCGGCGCCGCCCCTGCAGTCGGCAGTCCCGGTGGCCCACAATGGGCCCATGATCGGCGGCATCGGCCTGTACGACCCGACCGGCTGCATCGATGTCGGCACCGCTGCCGAGTGGGACGCCCTGCCGCCCCAGCAGCGTCTCGATCGACTCAGCGAGCTGCTGCGGCGTGCGAGCGCAGATGCCGATGCCTTCACCTGGGTCGGCCTGTACGAGCCGACCCACGAGGAGTTCGCCGTCGTCCAGGGTGCCTTCGACCTGCCGTCCCTGTTCGTCGAGGACGCCCTGAACTCGTCCCATCGGCCGGAGATCGAGCTGGACGACGACGGGCACGGCCTTGCCGTGCTGAAGGTGCTCGACTACGTGGAGGCCAGCTCGGACGTCCTGACCGGGCAGGTGGGGATCTTCCTGGGCCCGCACTATGTCGTCACCGTGCGGTTCGGCGACACCCGCGACCTCAGCGCCCTTCGCCGCCGACTGGCCGAGGATGGCCCGCTGCGCGCCCTCGGCCCGATCGGCGTGCTCTACCTGCTCCTCGACGATGTCGTCGACGGCTACCTCCATGTCGCGCAGGAGGTCGGCACGGACGTCGAGCAGCTCGAGGCGGCGGTGTTCCAGCAGGACGCCCAGCAGACCAGCGCCGATCGGATCTACCGGCTCAAGCGGGAGGCCCTGGAGGTCAGGCGCGCGGTCAACCCGCTCCTGGCCGATGCCCAGGCGTTCGTCGTCGACACGTGCCGCTGGGTGCCTGGCGCCCTGCATCCGAACTTCCGCGATGTCGGCGAGCACCTGCTGCGAGCCAATGACATCACTGAGTCGGTCGACTCCCTGCTGATGACGATGCTCATGGCCTCGATGGCCCTGCAGGACCTGCAGCAGAACCGCGACATGCGCAAGATCAGCGCCTGGGTCGCGCTCGCGGCAGTGCCGACCATGGTGGCCGGCATCTACGGCATGAACTTCGACAACATGCCCGAGCTGCGGCAGGACTGGGGCTATCCCGTCGTGCTCGCCGGCCTGGTGATCGCCTGCGGGCTGCTCTACCGCGGCTTCAAGCGCAGCGGCTGGCTCTAGCCGGCCACTCCGCTGAGCGGGACGACTACGCCGACAGCACCCCCAGCAGGAGCAGCACGATCACCGCGACGCCGAGGCAGATCCGGTAGACGACGAACGGCAGGTAGGTGCGGGTCGACACCCAGCGCAGCAGCCAGGCGATCACCGCGAGGCCGACCGCGAAGGCGATGATCGTGGCCACCAGGCTAGGCCCCCAGGCGACGCTGGAGTCGCCGCCGATCTTGGTCGCCTCGTAGAAGCCGGATGCCAGCACTGCCGGGATCGCCAGGAGGAATGAGTACCGGGCCGCTGCCTCGCGCGTGTAGCCCAGTGCCAGGCCGGTGGAGATGGTCGCCCCGGAGCGCGAGACTCCGGGGATCAGCGCGAGCGCCTGGCCGAGGCCGAACACGATGCCGTCCTTGGCATTGAGCTCAGCAAGAGTCAGTCGATGCCGGCCGAGCGCATCAGCCAGCCCCAGGACGATGCCGAAGCCGATCAGGGTGCCGGCGACCAGCCACAGGTTGCGGGCCGCGGTCTCGATCTGGTGCGAGAACGCCACGCCGAGGACCGCGATGGGGATGGTGCCCACGATCACGTACCAGCCCATCCGCGCATCGATGCTCGCGCGCAGCGCCGGCCTGCCCAGGGACCGTGCCCATGTCGAGATGATGCGGGCGATATCCCGCCGGAAGTACACGATGACCGCGGCCTCGGTGCCGATCTGCGTCACGGCGGTGAAGGCAGCGCCCGGATCCTGCCAGCCGAACAGCTGCGAGACGATCAGGATGTGCGCCGACGACGAGATCGGCAGGAACTCGGTCAGCCCCTGGACCAGGCCAAGGACGACTGCCTCGAACCAGCCGATCGCCTCGCTCACGAGCCCAGCCCGGACTCGTCGAGTGCCTCGGCCATCGTCCGCACGGTGGCGATCCGATCATCGAGGGTTCCCGCGTACGTGGCGATGGTCAGCGTCGTCACCCCGGAGTCGGCATAGGCCGCGAGCCGATCGCGGATCCGTTCCCGCGGGCCGATCAGCGCCGTTCGGTCGATGAACTCCATCGGTACCGCGCCTGCAGCGCCCGCATAATCCTTGGCCAGGTACGCATCCTGGATCGCCTGCGCGGCCTCCTCGTACCCCATCCGGCTCGCGAGCTGGTTGTAGAAGTTGCGGTCGCGGCTGCCCATGCCGCCGATATACAGCGCGCAGTACGGACGCACCTGGTCGGCGCATGCGCCAAGATCATCCCCGATCACGACCGGCACGGTCGGGACCACGTCGAAGCCGTCCATCGTCAGGCCCGCGGCCGATCGACCGGCCGAGATGCTGGCCAGCAGCTCCCCGGCGAACTCCGGCGCGTAGAAGATGGCAAGCCAGCCGTCGGCGATCTCGCCGGTCAGCTCCAGGTTCTTCGGCCCGATCGCAGCGATATAGATAGGGATGTGCTCGCGCGCCGGGTGCACGGTCAGGGTCAGCGCCTTGCCGGGCCCGTCGGGCAGGGGCAGGGTGAAGAACTCCCCCTCGAAGGCGACCCGCTCCCGGGCCAGGGCCTTGCGCACGATCGCGACATACTCGCGGGTGCGCTGCAGCGGCTTGTCGAACCGGACCCCATGCCAGCCCTCCGAGACCTGCGGGCCGGAGACACCAAGGCCCAGTCGGAACCGGCCGCCGGAGAGGGTGTCCAGGGTGGCAGCGGTCATCGCGGTATTCGCCGGGGTGCGCCCGGGAATCTGGAAGACAGCCGAGCCGACGTCGATGCGATCGGTCTGCGCTGCGATCCAGGTCAGCACCGTCGCGGCATCCGAGCCGTAGGCCTCCGCCGCCCAGACCACCGAGTAGCCGAGCTGGTCGGCCTCCTGCGCGAGCACGAGGTTCTCCGCGTCATTGCCGGCACCCCAGTACCCCAGGTTCAGACCGAGTTTCATCGACGTCCTCTCGCGTAGCCAGCAGGCGTATTCGCGAGCCTAGCCCCAGCGCGTGCGACACGCGGTCGACACGTGCGGCCGGTAGCGTTCGAGCATGCAGCAGCGGCCGCTCGGCAGATCCGGCATCTGGATCGGCCGGCTGGGCCTGGGGACGATGACCTGGGCGAACGGCACCGACGAGTACGAGGCACGCGACCAGCTGGCGGCATTTCTTGACGCCGGCGGCACCCTGCTCGACACCGCCGATGTCTACGCCGAGGGCTCCTCGGAGTCGATGCTCGGCGAGCTGCTGGCCGAGTTCGGTATCCGCGAGCAGGTGGTCATCGCCACGAAGGCCGCCAGCCGGCCCGGGCCGGATCGCCGATTCGACGCCTCGCGCGGGCACCTGCTGCGCACCCTGGAGGCCAGCCTCACCCGGCTGCGCACCGATTACGTCGACCTGTGGCAGCTGCATGCCTGGGATCCGATGACCCCGATGGAGGAGACCCTCGCGGCAGTCGACGACGCGGTGCGCTCGGGCAAGGCCCGCTATGCCGGCATCTCGAACTACGCCGCCTGGCAGGCCTCGCGGGCCGCGACCTGGCAGCGCGCGGTGCCGGGGCGTGCCCCCCTGGTCACCGCCCAGATGGAGTACTCGCTGCTCGAGCGCGGCATCGAGCGCGAGCTGATTCCCGCGGCCCAGTCCCTCGGGCTGGGCATCCTGGCCTGGTCCCCGCTCGGGCGCGGGGTGCTGACCGGCAAGTACCGCCATGGCGTTCCGAGCGACTCGCGGGGCGGTGCGGACGAGACCTCCGGCTGGGTGCAGGTCTACCTCAACGAGCGGGGCCGGCGCATCGTCGATGCCCTCGCGACCGCCGCCGATGGCCTGGATGCCTCGCCGGCGGAGGTCGCCCTGGCGTGGGTCCGCGATCGACCAGGGGTCGTGGCGCCCATCGTGGGGGCACGCACCACCAATCAGCTGCTCGCCGCACTGGCCAGCGACGGGATCGACCTGCCTGACGAGATCACCAGGGCGCTCGACGAGGTCTCCGCACCGGCGATGGGCTATCCCGAGGCCGGCTGGGCGCAGCAGCGCTGACGGACGGGTGCAGCAGCACCGGCGGCGAGGAGCACGGCTCCTAGGCAGGTGCGAGGTCGGTCCGGCTGACGCGGTACACCCGGCGCCGCAGGAGCACCTTGCGGCGGCCATCTGGATACAGGTGCGTGCGGGCAAGCTCCCAGTGGCCGGTCTCGGCCGCCCCCGTGAGCAGCTGGCGCGCGACCTCTCGGGTCGTCCCGCGTGGCAGGGAGATCTCCCGGTACTCCCAGGTTCGGGCGACGGCCTGCATGCTCACGGATCCGAACCTACCCGCGCGAGGGCGGGCAAGGCGTGCGTTCACCGAGTCGGTCAGAATCCGAACCGCGTCAGCAGGCGCGCAGGAACTGATCCAGGACCCGCACGCCGAACTGCAGGCCGTCGATCGGCACCCGCTCGTCGACGCCATGGAACAGCCGCCAGTAGTCCAGGTCAGCGGGCATCCGCAGCGGCGAGAACCCGTAGCAGGAGATGCCCAGGCGATTGAAGGCCTTGGCGTCGGTTCCGCCGGAGATCATGTACGGCACGGGCTTGGCGGCCGCGTCCTCCGCTCGCAGCACAGAGGCCATCAGGTCGACCATGGCGGTGTCGAAGGGCGACTCGTACGGCGTGTCCTCGGCGACGACGGAGATCTCGATGCCATCCCCGACCAGGGCACGGATCGTCTCATCGAACTCGTCCTCATAGCCGGGCAGGACGCGACCGTCGATCGACGCGTACGCCTCGCTGGGGATGACGTTGTGCTTGTAGCCGGCCTCGAGCATCGTCGGATTGGCAGTGTTCTGCAGGGTCGCGCCGACCATCGCCCCGAAGGTGCCGAGCTTGGCGACCAGCGGCTCGATATCCCCATCCGACAGGTCCACCCCGTATGCCTCGGCGAGGTCGGCCAGGAAGCGGTCGACCGTCTTGGTCCGGTGGATGGGCCACTGGTGACGGCCGACCCGGATGACCGCCTCGCATAGCGCCGTCACCGCGTTGTCCTGGTGGAGCATGGAGCCATGACCGGCGCGGGCCGAGGCACGCAGTCGCAGCCAGCGCAGCGCCTTCTCCGCCGTCTGGATCGGGTAGATGCGCAGGTCGTCGCGGATGGTGATGGAGAACCCGCCGACCTCACCGACCGCCTCGGTCACCCCGGCGAAGATGTCCCGCCGGTGATCGACGAGCCAGTGACCGCCCTGGAAGCTGCCGGCCTCCTCGTCGGGCAGGAAGAGCACCACGACATCGCGTCGCGGACGGATCCCGGTACGGCCCCAGGCCCGTACGACGGCCAGGATCATCGCGTCCATGTCCTTCATGTCGACCGCGCCCCGGCCCCAGATGAACCCGTCATCGACCTCGGCCGCGAAGGGCGGGTGCGTCCAGTCCTCGGCGATTGCCGGCACGACGTCGATGTGTCCGTGGAGCAGCAGCGCGGGCGCGGTCGGGTCCGTCCCCGGGATGCGGGCGACCACGGCCCTGCGGGTATCGCCCGTGGTCCGGATGATCTCCGGGGACCAGCCGGCCTCCTGGAGCATCGCCGCGCAGTACTCCGCGACCCCCGCCTCCCCCACCGTCTGCGGGCTGTCACCCCAGTTCGAGCTGTCGATCCTGATCAGCCCCCGCGTCAGCTCGACGACGTCGTCCTCGGCCCCGGGGAGCACCTGCCACTGGCTGGTTGTCATGGGAGCATCCTGCCCCTCGGGCGGGCAGACCGCCGACCACGGGGACGGGTATAGTTCGCGAGTCGCGCACGCGACACGTCCGGGTGGCGGAATAGGCAGACGCGCTAGCTTGAGGTGCTAGTGCCCGCAAGGGCATGGGGGTTCAAGTCCCCCCTCGGACACGCAGGTTGAGATCCGCAAGATGAAGGCCCCCACGACGATGGGGGGCCTTCACTTTGTTCCGGGACCCGACGCGAGGCTGCCATCCATCGGCTCTTGGTGACGGACGAAGGTTCTCCGCAGCCACTACCGTTGCGCGGTGAGCGACGCCAGACTTCGGCTTGAGAGGCTCGGAAGTGAGCATGTGCCGATGCTGTTCGATGCGCTCAACGACGAGAGGGTCGGCCGGTACATCGGTGGACCGGATGTCACCACCGTGGAGGCGCTGTACGCCCGCATTGAGCACCTGCGCCAAGGGCCATCTCCGCAGGCCCGGCAGTCCTGGCTCAATTTCGCTGTTCTCCTCGACTCCACCGTGGTTGGCCGGGTCGAGGCAACCGTGCATAGCGGCATCGCGGAGATTGCGTACCTCATCGGCCCTCGCTACTGGGGTCAAGGGTTCGGCCGTGAGGCTGCAGGACTCCTCCTTGAGCAGGTCTCGCTCGAAGGCGTCTCGGACGTCTGGGCCACAACGGAACCTGACAACGTCGCCTCAGTCAACGTGCTGGTGCAACTCGGCTTCCGGGAGTCTGAAGCGTTCGCGGCGCCGCCTCTGCTTTCCTACGACGACGGCGACCGCATCTTCCACCGCAGCGACGAGCCCCCTGCGCGGTAGCCCTCCGATGCGGAGGTGGTTCCGTGGCCAGACCAGTCGCAGGGAGCCATCCCCATCCGTGGGACTCAGATTCCCCTCGGACACCTTTCGTGGAGCACGTTCGCCGGCGTGATAGGGCGGAAATCGTCACTGATCGTGTACGTAGGCCCCGGCATATCACCCTGATGCGATTCCGCCCCCCGCGTTGAGTCTCCCGCGGTGATGGATCAGTGGGAGCCGACGTGGCGACGAGCGCTCGACGGCGAGACTCAGATAGGCACGTATGCGTCATTCGGCCGCAGTGAGACTCATCGCCGGGTATTGACAGCACAATGGCCTTCATGACCGCCGCTCCGCCCTTGCGCGTGCAGCAGTTGGCCACCGCCCGTGCATGGCTGACAGCCACTGAGTCGCTCCGAGGCGCAGACCCGGTGCTGCTGAACGTGCCCGGCAGCGTCGCCGAAGCCGTGGACGCAGGCGCGCGGTACGACCGCGAGCTCTGGCTCACCGTGGTCGCTGGAGACGACGTCATCGGATGCGCGATGCGCACGTCACCCTGGCCTGCCTACGTCGGACCGATGCCGGATGAGGCTGCGCACCTCGTCGGGCACTGGCTCCTGGAGCATGGGGGCCCTCTGCCTGGGCTCACAGGGCCCGTCACCACGGTTGCCGCAGTGGCCGCGGGGATGGGGTGCTCGTGGACGGTCCGCATGCGAGAGACCGTCCGAGTGCTCGACGCGCTCCGGGAGCCTGCCTGGTGCCACGGCTCACTGCGTCTGGCTGCGCAAGCGGACCTGCCGCTCCTGCTGCGATGGTTCGAGGACTTCCACCGCGAGGCGGATCTGGCTGTGGCTCCACGTGAGGAGCAGGTCGTCACCGCAGTCCGCGAGGAGCGGCTATGGCTGTGGGCCGACGGGACACCCGTTGCGATGGGAGGTCATGCGCGGGTCGTCACGACACCCGGCGGGACCGTCGGCCGCATCGGCCCCATCTACACGGTGCCGGTCGCCCGGAGGAAGGGATACGGCTCCGCCCTGACGCACGCGATCGCGACGAGACTGACCTCCTGCTGCGACACCGTGATGCTCTTCGCCGACGCGGAGAACCCGACCAGCAACGGCATCTACGAGCGGCTCGGATTCGAGGCTGTGACCGAAGTCGTCGAGGCCGAACTCGACACGAGCAGCGGCCACCGCCCGTGACGAGGCGGCATGAGGGCCTCGCATGCGTCGCAGCGATGGCACACTGGCAGAGGGGCGCGGCAACGGGAAGCGTGCGAGCCGTCTCCTTCGCGGCACTCTCCACTCTCAGCAGCGGCATGATTGTGTACGGCATCGGCTTCGACGAACTCGGCACCGACCGCCTCAGCCACCTCTACGGAGCTGAAGCGTTCGGCGGTGCTGTGCTCGTGGCGCTGGCACTCATTGCGCAGCGTCGACAGCTCGCCGGCATCATGGGATCGGCAGCCGCAGGCATCGTCATCGTCGTCGTGTCTGCCTGGGCGTTGAAGGACGTGGTTCGCGTGCAGGGCGACCTGATGACCGACGGCACCTTCGCCAAGGAGATGGTCTTCGGATTCGGCAGCTGGCCTTCGCGCTTGCGACGGTTGCCTGCATCATGGCTAGCCGGCGCAGCTCTGCCGCTGCTGCTGCGTAGGGCAGCCTGACTGCGGGCGGGTCACTCCCCCGGGCACTCGCCCGCCCGGGCAGGAGGCCGATCGGAACGTCCCGGATCATGGTGTCGCGATGCACCACGACCTCATGGGTGCCGGTTGGCACACCTGCCTCGGAGACCGGCCAGCCGTCGGCTAGGCGCTGGCCTCGTACGTGATCCGTCCGTCCATCATGGTCAGCACCACGGGGACGGCATGAATCTCCTCGGGCTCGACACCGAAGAGGTCGCTACCGAGCAGGACGAGGTCGGCTCGCTTGCCTTCCTCGATCGACCCGATCTCATGCTCCAGGCGCAGTTGATACGCAGCATTGATCGTGTAGGCGCGAAGCGCGTCGTGCAGGCTCACGCGCTGTCGCGGCACGAAGGCTTCGTCCTGCGGGAAGCCAGGGCGCTTGCGGGTGACCGCAGCCTCGATCTGGATCAGGGGCGGCACCTCGTCGAGATCCACGCCGGGCAGGTCGGCCCCGAAGGTGACGATCGCCCCTGAGCGCACCAGATCGCCGTACGGGAAGACGCGCTCCTCCACCCGGGCGGCGCCAAGCAGGTCGTTGTAGATCTGCCGGTACTGCCCGTGGTAGTCCGTGCCCCACAGCGGCGTGCAGTTCGCCAGGACGCCCATCGCCGCGTAGCGCGGAATGTCCTCGGGGGCCACCAGCGTGTTGTGCGCGATGAGATGGCGCGAGTCGCCGCGGCCGATCTGCTCCTGGACTTCCTGGATGGCATCGAGCACGGTTCGCGCCGAGCCATCGGCATCGACATGGATGTGCATGTCGAAGCCAACCTCCTGCACGGCCCTGACCTGGGCCGCGATGTGACCCTTGCTGAAGGTCATCTGCCCCAGGGACGGGTGAGCTCCGCACGAGGGCTCGAGCAGCAGCGCGCCCGCGCTGAACAGCGTGCCGTCAGCCCACATCTTGCAGTGCGAGATCGACACATGCGGTGACCTCAGGCGCGCGTTCCAGTCAGCCAGGTTGTCCGCGATCGCCTGCGGGTCATCGGACTCGCTGCGCGTCCACACCGTGCCCGCGATGCGCACATCAAGCGTGCCCGCGATGTCGCGTGCGATGAGGTCCGCGTAGACGGGCTCGGAGGCGGCGCTCGCGGAGCCCATGAACACCCCGGCCTCGAAGTATGCGGTGATGCCATACGACGGGGCCTTGTCGAGCGCGAGTGCCTGGGCCTCGCGGAAGACCTCCAGGGTGAAGGTGCCCAGGGCCGTGGTGATCGGGATGATCGAGGCGCCCTCCACCGCATGGCCTGTCGGGGTGCCGTCGGGATCGCGCACGTAGTACTGGTTCGCCTCGGGGTCCGGAGTGGAGGCGCTGATGCCGGCAGCCCTCATCGCCGCGGTGTTGAACCACAGGTCATGGATATCGGCCGAGTTCACCATCATCGGCACGTCGCCGGTGATCTCGTCCAGCCACTCCCGACGCGGGGATTCGCCATGGAAGGAGCCTGGGTACCAGCCGAACCCGCGATAGACCGAGAGCCCCGGATGCTCATGCACGTAGGCGCGGATCGCGTCGAGGATCGCCTCCTTGCCGACAATGCCGCTGAGATCCACGCCGAGCTTGCCGACCGCCATCGTCGCCAGGTGGTCATGCGCATCGATGAACCCAGGCAGCAGCATGCCGCCGGCCATGTCGACGATCCGGGCATCCTGCGGGGCACGCGCGCGGCCCTCGGCCTCGCTGCCGACGAAGGCGATGCGACTGGACTGCACGAGCACGCACTGGGCCCACGGCTGGCGGGCATCCATGGTGTAGACCGCGCCGCCGACGAAGAGAGTGGAGCTCAACGGATCCTCCTGACGTGCGCGCGGAGTGTCGAGCCCCCATGCTAGGAGGCAACGATGGTGCAGGGAAGCCTCACCCTCCCGCGATGGCGCTGGCCTGCTCGAGGAAGCCAGCAGCGGGCCCGACGCGCAGGTCGAGGAACCAGACGCTCTCGCCGTTGAGCAGCAGCACGACGGTAGCCATCACCGCCGCGACTACTGGCCAGGACCGCCAACGCACCGATGAAAGCCCAAGGCCACATGCACGACCGCGGGAGTTGGGCGGGGCCGCTTCCGCGATGATGGCCAGGAGTCCCGAGACGACAATCCCGACCCCGCGGCCTTCGATGACCCGACCAACGGTGAGCAGTGCGAAGTTGGGCGTTGCCACGCACAGGACCGAACCACGCATGACAGGGATCAGCCCAGCGACGGCAGGGCCACATTCAAGGCACGTTCGTTGAGCGCGCCGATGAGCAGGGGGATTCCCGCCGAGATCACCACCTTGCACCAATGGACTGCTTCGTGGGCTCCCGTGCCAGTGCCCGGCATCGCCGCGAGAATACGTGCGTGCGTCATAGGCGAGGGCGAACCCGTGACCGGATTGCTAGGACAGCAGGCCAAGGTGATCGAGAACGCGGAGTGCTGCCCCCTGGTCCGTGAGGTCCCCGGATCGCGCAAGGGCCACGAAGTCAGGCTCGCTCAACAGCCCGACCTCACCGAACTCGTTGTGGCCGAGGTCCGGTTCGCTCACGCGCACGCAGCCGTCAGCGAGGGCGAAGTACCTGCGCACCGACATGTTGGACGCCATCCACGATGCGCCAATGAGGGTGACTGACGCAGCCTCGTGTCCGGTCTCTTCCCGCAGTTCCCGTGCGGCGGCCTGAAGCGGCTCCTCCTCGCTGCGGACGTAGCCGCCGGGAAGCTCATCAAGGACCTCCATCGGGCCGACTCGGAACTGGCGAAGCACGAGGAAGTGCCCGTCCTCAGCGCGCGCCACAACAGCGACCGTGCGAGAACCCTGCACCACATCCCACTCGGACAGCGCTCCATCGGGGGTGCGGAAGGTGCGGCGGGCCACCTTCACCCAGCCTGCGTAAGCCTCCGTCTCGTCCACCAGCTCCCACGCCGTCACGCTGGAAGCCTATGTCGCGTGCTCAGAGGTCCGGTGCGTGTACCTTCCCAGGCACGATGCCACCACATGGGAGATCTCGATGATCGATCACGCCGACACCCACGGTGCCGAGGAGGACCCACGCAACGAGTCGATCCTCATCTGGGTCGACGGGCGACTCGTGCCAAGGGCCGAGGCAACCGTCAGCGTCTACGACTCGGGATTCATGTTGGGCGACGGCGTGTGGGAGGGGCTGCGCCTGCACGCGGGCACGTGGGCCTTCCTCGACGAGCACCTCGACCGGCTGTTCGAGGCGGCGAAGGCGATCGACCTCACGATGGTGCTCGACCGCCAGGGAGTCACGGACGCACTCGTCGAGACCCAGCGGGCCAACGGCATGCACACCGCAGTGCATGCGCGACTCATGGTGACACGCGGGGTCAAGGTGCGGCCCTTCCAGCACCCTCGGCTGAGCAGGTCCGGGCCCACGATG
Organism: Actinomycetales bacterium; assembly: GCA_018970025.1. GTDB lineage: Bacteria > Actinomycetota > Actinomycetes > S36-B12 > S36-B12 > REEB460. The sequence continues at coordinate 189,072 of JAGWXF010000001.1, forward strand.
GTGATCATCATGGAGCACTCCGAGCCGTCCATCCCCAGGCCGATCCGGCTCGCCACCGTCCCGCACCTGCGGGGCCTTCCGATGACCCAGGACCCCAGGCTCAACAGCCACTCGAAGCTCAATTGCATCCTCGCCTGCATCGCCGCAGAGAAGGCCGGGGCTGACGAGGCGCTCATGCTCGATGTGCACGGCTTCGTGAACACCACCAACTCGTGCAACCTCTTCATCGTCAGGCGGGGCGCGGTGTGGACGAGCACAGGCGACTACTGCATGAACGGCATTACCCGGCAGAAGGTGATCGACCTGTGTCGCTTACACGGCATTCCGGTCTACGAGCGCAACTTCAGCCTCGTCGACGCGTATTCCGCCGATGAGGTCTTCCTCACCGGGACCTTCGGCGCCCAGACCCCGGTGGGCTCCATCGACGGCCGGATCATCGGGACGGGCGAGATGGGCCCGGTGACCGCCCGATTGCGCGCGCTCTACGCCGACCTGGTTGCGTCATGCACCTAGCCGTCTGGTCAGGGCCGAGAAACCTGTCGACGGCGCTGATGTACTCGTTCGCGTCTCGCGGCGATTGCGCGGTGTGGGACGAGCCTTTCTATGCCGCCTACCTCGCGGCCACCGGGATCGACCACCCCATGCGGGACGAGGTGATGGCTGCCGGCGAGTGCGACCCGCAGAAAGTCGCCCTCGCATGCATCGGCCCGATTCCAGGCGGCGCGCCGGTGTTCTACGAGAAGCACATGACCTTGCACATGATTCCATCGTTCGACCGTTCGTTCATGCGCGAGTGCGTCAATGTCTTCCTCATCCGGCACCCGGCTCGGGTCGTTGCCAGCTACTCGCGCCAGCGTGCCAGCGTGAACCTCGCTGATATCGGCTTCACCCAGCAGGCGGACCTCTTCGAGGAGGTGGCGGAGTTCTCCGGCCACACGCCCGTGGTCGTCGACAGCTCAGACATCCGGGCGTACCCATCCGGCGTCCTCACCAGGCTCTGCGCAGCGGTGGGTATCGAGTACACCGATCGAATGACCCGGTGGCCGTCGGGTGGCCATCCGTGCGATGGCGTGTGGGCGCCCCACTGGTACGAGGCGGTGCACCGAAGCACGGGATTCCAGAACGCTGAGGGGCCGCCGCCGAGCCTCACAGGGGCAGCGGCCGAACTGGCGACCTTGGCCATGCCGTCCTACGAGCGGCTGAAGGCCCACGCCATCTGAAGCCTGCCGCCCGTTGGCGCTAGACGCTGACCAGGCAGAAGGGGTGGCCGGCCGGGTCGAAGTAGACGCGGAAGTTCTCCTGCGGATCGCTGCTCGGCTGGTAGTCGGCCTTCACCGCGCCGAGGTCGAGCACGACTCGCTCGGCCTCATCGAGGTCCGTCACGTCTATATCGAGGTGCATCTGCTGGGGGACATCCCCATCGGGCCACTCGGGCCGGCGATGACCCGCCACCCGCTGGAAGGCGAGCACCGCTCGGCCCTCGGATCCGATCACCACCCAGTGCGGTTGGCCGTCCTGCTCGGTGACGTGGGCGATCGGCGCGCCCGTCAGCTGCGAGTAGAACTCGGCGAGGGCGATCGGGTCGGGGCAGTCGAGCATGGTCGTGATGGAGTGCGCGATGGCCATGGCGCAACCGTAGTCATGGCACATCGCCGTGCCCGCTACTGGTTGATGCCGGCCACCAGGTTGATCGTGACGGCAAGGATGGTCGTGGCGAACATGAACGACAGCAGCGCATGGAATAGCACCTGCCGGCGGAAGGCCGTCGAGGTGAGGTTGGTATCCGCCACCTGGAAGGCCATCCCGATGCCGAAGGCAACATAGGCGAAATCGGCGTAGCTCGGCTCCTGAGGGCCGTTGAAGTTGATGCCGCCCGCATTGGCGTAGTACAGCCGCGCGTACCGCAGGGTGTACACGGTGTGCACCACCGCCCAGGCCAGCACCACCGAGACGATGCCCAGGCTCGTGCGCACGAGCAGGTGCAGCCCCGCGCCTCCCCCGACCTTCGACAGCACCAGCACCACCGTGCTGAGGCTGACGACCGCCGCGAGCAGCAGGATGACATCGACAGCCGTCCGGGAGGGCTCCTCCGAGCTCGCCAGGGCCCGGGTCTGCCCGGCATCCAGGGGCCAGATCTCCCGCCAGGTCAGCACGAGGAACACGATCGCCGCGGCATCCCAGGCCACGGACGGCAGGGCCATCCACCCCATGAGGAGCGAGGCCAGCACGGCGACGGCAAGGCCGCAGGCGGCCGCGATGATCATGTGCCGCGTCGATCGACATCCCATAGCAGCACCACAGTAGGCGAAGCGAATGACCCATGACGACATGTGATGCTGGCCTCGAATCAGGGGGTGCATCAGTCAGATCAATGGGCGCCTCAGGCTGACGCAGTCACCGTACCCTGCATCCGTGAGCGAGCCAGCATCCAGCGTTCGGGTCGATGCCTGGGCATGGGCGGTGCGGCTCTACGCGACCCGGTCGGCTGCCGCTGATGCGTGCCGCGGCGGCCACGTCCGCGTGAACGGCACCCGAGTGAAGCCGTCTCATCCGGTGCGTGCCGGCGATACCGTCCGAGCCCGCACGCCGGGGGGCGAGCGGATCGTCGTCGTGACGGGGCTGCTGAGCAAGCGCGTCAGTGCGGCACTGGCCGTGCAGCACTATGAGGATCGCTCGCCTCCCGCACCGCCAAAGGGTGACCTCCCGGCGCCGATCGTGCGGGAGCCGGGTGCCGGCCGGCCCTCCAAGCGCGATCGACGCCGGCTCGAGCGCCTCCGTGGGCGCTGATCGGTGAGCAACTCGGGGGCGGGTACCGTGCCGCCATGGAAGCCGTCACCTATGTCGTCGGCCTTGCCCGCTGCACCGCTTTCTACGCCGAGGTGCTCGGCCTGGTCGTGCATGAGTCCGGCGACGGGTTCTGCGTGCTGCGGGCAGCAGGCGGGACGCTGACGCTGGTGCAGGTCCCCGCGGAGATCGCCGCGGAGATCGCCATCGACGACCCGGTCGAGCGACGTGAGCAGACCCCCATCAAGCTCGTCTTCCCGGTGGCGGACATCGCCCACGCCCGATCCCTGGCCTCGCGATTCGGCGGCCTCATCGACCCGGTCGAGGCGCAGTGGAGCTGGCACGGCACTGACCGATGCGATGGCATTGACCCGGAGGGCAATGTGATACAGGTCAGCGCGCCCGCAGCCGGCACGCCATCGTCCAGCAGCTGACGAGATCACAGGGAGGCACCATGGCCGAAGGCCGTTCGCGCAGCTCGCTCACCACCAGGCGCGTGATCTTCCTGGTGATCGCGGCAGCCGCGCCGATGGCCGCCATGGTGGGCAACATCCCGCTGGCCGTGATCTTCGGCAACGGCCCGGGCGTGCCCGCGGCCTTCGTGATCGCCACGGTGATCCTGCTGTGCTTCGCGATCGGCTACGCCGCCATGAGCCGGCGGGTGGTGAACACCGGCGCCTTCTACACCTACATCGCCCGCTCCCTCGGCAAGCCCAGCGGGGTTGCCTCCGCCTATGTCGCCGTGCTGGCATACGGCGCGCTCACCTTCGGCCTGGCCGGCGCATTCGGCTACTACACCGCACTGGTCCTCGACGGCCTGGGCATCACGGTCGCCTGGTGGCAGCTGGCCCTGCCGGGCATCCTCCTGATCGCCGTGCTCGGCTACCGATCGGTCGACCTGTCCGCCAAGGTCCTCGGCACCCTCATGGTCTTGGAGTTCGCCATCCTGACGGCGTACGACATCGCGGTGGTCGCCCAGCGCGGGGTCGAGGCATTTCCCGCTGCCTCGTTCACCCCGGGCGCCATCACCAGCGGCTCGCTGGGCATCGCGCTGATGTTCGCCATGTTCAGCTTCGTCGGCTTCGAGTCCGCCGCCCTCTATGGCGAGGAGACCCGCGATCCCGAGCGGAGCATCCCGCGGGCCACCTATGCCGCCGTGGCGTCCATCGGCGCGTTCTACATCCTGACCAGCTGGATCACCATCGGCGCCGCCGGCCCGCAGCAGGTGCAGGCCCAGGCCTCCGCGGCACAGGGCGAGTTCGTCTTCACCGTCATCTCCCAGTACGGCGGCGAGGTGCTGTACGACATCTCCGCAGTGCTGCTGTGCACCAGCGTGCTGGCCGGCTACCTCGCACTGCACAATGCCGCCAGTCGCTACCTGTTCGCACTCGGCCGGGAGCGGGTCCTGCCCGCACGCCTGGGCCGCTACCACCCAGACCACCTCAGCCCCCATGTCGCCAGCGTCGTGGTGTCGGGAGCGTCCTTCGCCGTCATCTCCGCGTTTGCCCTGGCCGGCGCTGACCCCTTCACGACCCTGGTCCCGGCGCTCATCGGAGTCGGCACCCTGGGCATCATCGCCCTGCAGGCCGCTGCATCCCTGGCGGTCGTGGCGTTCTTCCGCCGCCGCCCGGACCGAACCGTCTGGCAGTGCACCATCGCCCCGCTCATCGGGCTGGTCGGCCTCGCCGCGACCTTCGCGATGGCACTGGCGAACTACCCCACCCTCACCGGGTCCACGAGCCTGACGGTCAACTCCGCTCCCTACGCCCTGGTCGCCGTCGCCATCGCCGGAGTCCTGGTCGCCCTCGTGCTGCGTCGTCGACGACCGGTGGCGTACGCAGCGATCGCCCGAACCCGCACCAGGAGTCGCCGCCGGCGGTCGGACTCCCCCGAGATCGACTACCGCCGGCGCTACTGCCTGGTCGGTGCGGGTCCGGCCGGCCTGGTCATGGCACGCACCCTGCTGGCCGAGGGGGTGCCCTTCGACTGGTTCGAACGTCAGCCCGAGGTCGGCGGCATCTGGACGATGGACGACCCCGCCTCACCTATGTATGCGAGCGCGCACTTCATCAGCTCGAAGGTCACGTCCGCATTCGTCGGCTACCCGATGCCGGACGACTACCCCGACTACCCGTCCTGGGAGCAGGTGCGCGACTACATCCGCTCCTTCGCCCGCGACTTCGGCCTGACCGACCACGTGACCCTCGGCGTCGCCGTCACCAGCGCCGAGCCGCTGGCGGATGATCGCTGGCGGGTCACGCTGTCTGACGGGCAGGTGCGCGAGTACGACGGGCTCATTGCCGCACCGGGAGTCACCTGGCATCCCAGCGTCCCCGAGCTGGCAGGTGCGAGCGAGTTCACCGGGGAGATCCGGCACTCGTCGACCTACTGCCGGCCGCAGGAGCTCGCGGGCCGGCGAGTCCTGATCGTCGGGGCAGGGAACTCCGGGGTCGACATCGCCTGCGATGCCGCTCGCAGCGCCGATGCCGCCTACCTGTCGGTTCGCCGGGGCTACCGCTTCCTGCCCAAGCACGTGCACGGCCTGCCGACCGATGCCGTGCTCACCGGGGCCATCGACCCGCCGCGCGGGGTGAGCCTGTCCGGTGATCCCGCTGAGCTCGTCGACGCCCTCGTCGGCGACCTGACGCGCCTGGGCCTTCCTGCCCCGGACCATGACCTGCTGCAGAGCCATCCGATCATGAACACCCAGGTGCTGCACTACCTGCAGCACGGCGACCTGGTCGCCAAGGCCGATGTCGAGCGGCTGACACGGACGGGCGCGACGTTCGTCGACGGCAGCAGCGTCGACGTCGACCTCGTCCTGCTCGCGACCGGGTATCAGTACCTGCTGCCCTTCCTGGACGCTTCGCTGCTGACCTGGGATCGCGGCCGACCGCGGCTCTACCTGAACATCTACTCACGGGAGCACGACTCGCTCTACGTGCTCGGGTTCGTCGAGTTCGCCGGAGCCGCCTACCAGCGCTTCGACGAGATGGCCCAGGTCATCGCCATGGATATCCGCGCCCGGGAGACCGGCGAGCATCGCCAGGAGCTGCGCCGCCTCAAGCGCGAGGATCACCCGGACCTGACCGGAGGCATGCGCTACGTCGACAGCGACCGGCATGCCGGCTACGTCGAGATCGAGACCTACGTGCACTACCTGGCCGACCTGCGCGATCGCCTCGGCTGGGCCGACCTGGATGCCGAGGACTACTCTAGGCTGCGGTCTGCGCCATGAACGCACCATCCATCGCAGTGCCCGGACTTCAGGCGCCGATCAAGACGGAAGGCAGGACGGCATGACCACCGACGAGCACCGGGCACCTGCCTCGAGCGCCTACCACCAGTGCTGGGAGCTGCTCGAGTCCGAGCGAACTCCTGCGCAGGACCTCGACCTGCTGACCTGCGCGCTCTCGTCGCGGTACCACTGGCAGCAGGCCGGCGGGCCTGCGGAGTGGGCGATCGCCGACTGGATGGCCAGCCGATGCGCAGCAGCAATCGGCCAGCCGAGCCTGGCGCTGGCCTTCGCGCAGGCCAGTGCCACCCATGATGCCAGCGGATTCGCGCCATGGCTGGCGGCCAGCCTGCTCGAGGGCCAGGCGCGAGCCTGGGCCAGTGCCGGAGACCTCGTCCAGCGGGATCGCCTCATCGCCATGGCCCGAGGCACCCTGGCCGATGAGCCCGACCAGCAGAACCGCGAGCTCATCGAGCGTCAGATCAGCGAGCTGACCTGACGGCACGCGCCCGACCCGCACCCGCCGCCACCGGGCTCGGCAGCGGCAGTCGCCCTGCCTGGGCCGCCATGCGCGAGACCATCGTCCGCTCGCCGGCGATCACCAGGTGCTCCACATTGCGCAGGCTGCCGACGACCCCTACCCGGTCGCCGGCGGGATTGTGCACGCCGATCTGCGCCCCCACGTACCGGCGACTGTCGAAGTCGAGGACCTCCACCGCGCCACGCGCCCGGCACATGTCGATGAGCTCCTCGCGGGTCAGCCATGACTCGTTGTTGTAGGACAGCACGAGCACCTGGCACTGCAGGTCGTCGACGATCCGCTGCAGGGCCACCGGCATCTGGCGCCGTGAGTTGAAGACACTTCGAGTCGCGTCGTCGCGGCTGTCGATGCGCTTCATCGCGATGCCATAGGGCTCAGGCGCGTCCCAGCGCACCAGGGTCTCCCATACGTGATAGTTCGTGAAGTAGCGGTGCTGGTTGTAGGGAGGGTCGACGTAGGCCAGGTCGACCGCCGCGAGCTCGCCGACCAGGTCGAGGGCATCGCCCCTGATCGCGCGGCCGGTTCCCGGGATCAGCGTCGGCGCCGTCAGCTGCACAGGCTTGTAGGACCGCTCGCTCCATGCCTTCAGGTAGGCCATCTGCAGCCCGGTGGTGCTGTCGACCCGGTCGGCCGCCAGGATCAGCGAGGTCAGCAGCACCGGGTAGAGGTCGGTGCCCCGGTAGTCGGACTCGATGGCGTCCCTGATGGCGTCGATGCGCTCGCCGTTGAAGGGCTGGACGTACCGGGCCCGGATGCAGAACGCCTCCGTGAAGTAGCCGGCGCGCCCGCGCAGGCCATTCAGGTATCGCAGCGCATCGGCCAGGCCGTCATGATCGAAGCCGTCTGCGTCCGCCTCGATCCAGCAGCGACCGAAGACCTCGGAGTACGTCGCCAGATCCACCGCGATGACGTGAGCACCGCGTCGCTTGAACTCCTGCGCCACCCGGGTGGTGCCGGTGAACAGGTCCAGCGCCGTACGGGCACCCGATGCCTGCAGCAGGCTGCCCAGCACGGGCACCAGACGCCGCTTCGAGCCCAGGTACTTGATCACCGTGGCGCATCCTGCCACCGGTGCTGCATGCAACGATGGCCCATGCCCGAATCCACCGGCTATCGCCGCCTGCTCGACCAGGGGCGCCGCATGTACGGCGACGTGCGCATCGGGCGGCCCGGGTGCAGCCGCGCGTACTGGTTCGTCTTCCCGCCCGCGCAGGCGCTGCGGGTGAAGTACCAGGTCAGCATCACCGGCATGGAGCACGTCCGGCGCGGGCCGGCCATCCTGCTGGGCAATCACCTGTCGCTGATGGACCCGATCATGGTGGGCATCTCCGCGCGGTGGCGATCGATCTTCTTCACGAAGGACGAGGTGTTCCGGCAGCCGGGGGCGATCTTCTTCCGGCTCACCGGCCAGATCCCGCTGCGACGCGGCGACGAGGAGGCGACCAAGTGGGCCATGGAGATGTCCCAGGAGGTGCTCGCCATGGGCCACAAGCTATGCATCTACCCCGAGGCAACCCGCTCCCCGGACGGAGTCTCGCTGCACCGCCTGCACCGCCGGATCCTGGTGCCGATCCTGCAGGCGCACCCCGGCGTGCGCGTCCACGCCATGAGCATCGGGTACCGACCAGCCCGCCTGGGCAGGACCCACGTCGACCTGCGATTCTCACCCGCCCTGGGCCTGGACCCGGAGCGGATGACCGCGAACGAGCTGACCGACGCGGTCAAGGACGCCATCCTCGAGCTAGGCGGCATGCCGTACGTCCATCAGTTCGGCCGGGCGATCAAGGATGGTGCCTGACCCTGACCCTGAGCCTGAGCCTGCGACCGCCCGCAGGGAGCGGCGATCGCCTACGTCTCCCGGCCGTCCTGCGCAGGGGTGAGGACGGCATGCAGTCGCGTGAGGAGCAGGCCGGCGATCAGGCAGCCGCCCACCACCGCTGCCACCCACACCGTGGACAGGCCCGCGCCGAGGAGGGCGGCGGCCAGGGCCGGCCCGATGGATCCGGCGATCCCCCACGTCCAGCTCACCACCGCGTTGTATCGGCCGCGCAGCTCATCGGATGCCAGGTCGTTGACCATCGCCGGGAACACCGGTGACCACACCGTCTCCCCCAGTGCGAAGATCGCCACGCCGAGGCAGATGACCCCCGCGGCGATCATCGGCGCGAATGCGATGGAGACCCCGACCAGGAGCCAGGCAATCGCCCACAGCAGGCCCACCAGGCCGGCGAGCCGGCTCCTGGACCTGCCCTGGATGCGCGTGATGACGAACAGTTGGGCGATGACGATCACGACGGTGTTCGCGACGTAGGCGATCGCGACGACGGATGCGTCCAGGCCGCCGATGAGGGTGATGTAGGTCGGCAGGCCCACTTCGAGCGACCCGTAGCCGAAGACGAGCAGGAGGAGCGCGGCCAGCGCCAGAAGCCGCAGCCGTCGGTCCGCCAGGACGGTCCGGTAGCCGCCCGGCCCTGGCGCCGGCTGGTTCCGATCCTCGTCCGTCGCCGCCTCACTCCCCTCATCCCTGGCCGGGCCGATGCCCACGCCGCGCATGAAGGCCAGGATCACCAGGTAGGCGATGTTGGTGAGCGCGTCGATCAGGTAGATCACCACGAAGGTATGCGGCCGATCCGTGTCGATCAGCACCGCCGCGATCAGGCCACCGATGCCCAGGCCGAGGTTGAGCATCATGAACTGCAGGCCGAAGACCTTCTGCCGGTCTGGCCTGGGCGTGATCCGGGCGTACAGGGAGTTCTGCGGCGCCCACCAGGCCGACTGACCGATGGCCATCAGCGTGACGCAGGCGATGGCAGCGGGCAGGCTCGCCACGAAGGCCAAGGTCGCGGTCGCGACGGCGAGGGTGCCGACCCCGAACATCAGGACCGGGCGCGGGCCGTGGGCGTCGACCAGGGCACCGACCGGGATCGAGCCGGCGAGGGTCAGCAGGGCCATGTAGGCGATGAGCGCGCCGGCCGCTGCCGTACCCAGGCCCCTGACCTGGCCCAGGTAGATGACCAGGAACGGCAGGGTGAGGCCATGGCCGATGGCGGCGAAGCCGTTGCCGATGAGCAGGCGCCTGGCCATCGGCGTGAGGGAGCCAAGCACGCCGGCCTGCGGCACCGCACTCCCTTCGCCGGCTTCGGCCCCTGATGCTAGCCGTCATCGGGGCATGGTGATGGCCCGCCCCGACCGGGACGGGCCATCACCATGCGTGATGCGCAGCTAGCGGGTCGTGCGCTGGGCCAGCCGCACGCTCGCCCCGATGCCGGTGACACCAGCAGCGGCGATCACCAGCAGGGCCCACAGCGGAAGCCCGCCGGGGGCCTCACCACCGCCACCGGCCGGCACCGTGGCCGGCAGGGGTGCGATGGTCGGTGACTGCTCCACCACGCCAGGTGCCGGCGTGATGGCCGGGGTGGCCTCCACGACACCGGGTGCCGGCGTGATGCTCGGGCTCGCCGTGACGGTTGCCGTGGCAGTCGCCGTCGTGGTGGAGCTCACCACACTGGTCACTGCCGGTCCCGGCACGATGGCCGTGACCGCAGGCCCGGGCACGGTTGCCGTCACCGTTACCGTTGGCGTTGCGGTAGCGGTAGCGGTAGCGGTTGATGTCTCGGTCGCCGTTGCCGACTCCGAGGACTCCTGGCAGACGCCGTCCTTCGGATAGAAGTCACCGTGGCCAAGGTGGCCGTCGAGTGCATTGAGGTTGATCTCCTTGAGCTCAACCTTCCCTCCCTCTCGGTGACAGATCCACACCTTGTCTTGACTCCAGGTTGCTGTCATGCTCTCCGAGCCGCCGTGCTTCATGACGGTGCTGCCACTGGCAACACCACCCAGGTTCACCAGGCCGACGAAGCCCATGGCTACTGCTGCAACCATGGCACCCAGCCACAAGCCTGGTGACCGCATCCCCCGTGATCCATCATGTGGATGCTCCTGACGCATCCTTCGCTTGAACATGGCATCCCCTTTCGGTCTGGCCTGTTCGCTTGCGTCTCAACCATCCGCGTCTGTCGTGCCTGTCGTCCGGGCGAGTGACCGTGCATGCCCAACATGGGCTGTGCAATGACCCAGATCTCGCCGAAGAAGCGCCAAACGACCCGGTGGCGTCCTGGTGCATGCCTACTGCGCAGGCCCTGACCGCAAAGGTCCCTCAGTGCCAGGGACGTTCGTCATCGACACCTGGATTGGCGGGTTCCGATGCCCGCTCAGCGGGCAACGGGCGTGCGCGCTTCGCAAGGCTTGCCCTGGCGGAGAGGTCCGTCGACGACGTTCGTTCTGCGACTGGAGGCTGCAATGGCTGGCAACGCTTCATCCCACAAGGCGATCGGCATCATCGTGATCGTGATCGGGGCCCTGATGGTCCTGGCTGGCATCTGGTCCTTCGCGACCGTGAGCACCACGCTGAGTGCCGAGCGCATCACCGTCTCGGAGGATGCGTGCATGGGCGGCCGGTCGGTCGCAGACCCGGTGACGGCGTACTGCCAGGCAAGCATCATCGCCACCCATGCCCTCGAGGCGACCGGCGGCAAGACCTATGCCGAGCTCGATCGCGAGGATCCGCTGCGCCAGGTGGCGATGAACGGCTCCTTCCTGCGAGCCTCGCTATTCACCTCGGTTGTCTCCTTCGGGGTTTCCCTGATGGCGATCGGCGTCGGCATCGTGTTCATCCTGCTCGGCTACGTGGTCCAGGCCGGGTGGTCCAAGCCGGCCTCCGGCACTCCCGCCTAGGCCAGGCACGCGGTGGACGGCTCCCGGTAGCGTCATCCGCGGCTTGACATAGGAGAGACCCGTGGAACCTGGCCGCCCCGCGACCACCCGGCTGGCACCGACGCCCAGCGGCTACCTGCACGCCGGCAATGCGGTGAACTTCCTGCTCGTGCGGTGGCTGGCCGATGACCTCGGCGCTCGCGTCGCACTGCGCATCGACGATCTCGACGCCGACCGGAGCCGACCGGCATACGTCGATGACATCTTCGCGGTGCTCGACTGGCTCGGGATCGCCTGGGACGACGGTCCGTCCTGCGCTGCTGACCTCAGCACGAGGTTCTCGCTGGAACTTCGCCGCGATGCGCATCGAGCGGCCGCGCAGCAGCTGCTCCAGGGCGGGCAGGCCTACCCGTGCGCCTGCTCGCGGCGGGATGGCGGCGGCCAGCGCTGCGTAGCGGGGTGCCGGGCTGCCGTCTTGCCCTGGCGCACCGGCCAGACGGCCCTTCGCCTGCACGTCCCTGCCGGGACGACGGCATTCGTGGACGGCCACGCAGTTGGCCTCCCGGCCGACGTCGGGGATCCGATCCTGTGGCGTCGCGATGGCCATGCCTCGTACCACCTGGCCAACGTGGTGGAGGATCAGCGACTGCAGGTCACCCACGTGGTCCGCGGCGCGGACCTGCGCGAGTCCAGCGCACTGCACGTCCACCTGGCACGCCTGCTCGAGGCGAGGGCCGTCGCGGAAGCGACGTACCTGCACCACCCACTGATCACCGATGCCACCGGAGGCAAGCTCTCCAAGTCGCAGCTACGCGCGGGGCCGATGGATCGCACCCGTGCCCTGAAGGAGGAGATCCTGGGTCTGGCGCAGGAGCTTGCCCCGACGATCGGCATCAGCCCGCGGCGCTGAGGGATGTAGGCGCTGAGGGATCTACTCGGCAGTCGGCAACGGCATATGCCACGTCGGCGACGCATCATGCACATCGTGTCCGGCCTCGCGCAGCGCATCGATGGCCGCGGCAAGCGCACCCGCCCGGATGAGCACGTAGTCGGTATCGAAGGTCGATATGGCGAAGACGCTGACACCGGCGGCGGCCAGCGGCTGCGTCAGCGATGCCAGGATCCCCACAAGGCTGAAAGCCAGCGGGCCCGCGACCTCGAGTGCGCGCCAGCCAGGCTCCGTTCGCGCACCCGCCGGTGCGTCCTGCAGCGCGCAGACCACCGACACCTCGGCTGCGGTGCGCGTCACGGAGTACAGGGCGCTTCCAGCCGGGGCGGTGGGCCAAGGGGCATGGGGCGCCAGACGGCAGACGCACAGCTCGTCGGGCAGGAGCCGAAGATCCACGCGTTCAGTCCCCTCGCGCCTGCAGCCTGGCCTTGAGGGCATCGCGCTTCTCCTCGAAGCGCTTGGCCGATGCGTCGAGACCATCGAGGAACTGCGCGAGCTCCTCCCGGGCCCGCTCGCCGTCTGGGCCGAGATCCTCCCGCTCGAACACCTTCCAGGCCCGCAGGACCGGCAGGACGACCTCATCGCGATGCTGGCGCAGGTCGTAGATGCCGGCAACGGCGATCTGCACGGCCTTACGCTCGAAGCCGTCGATCCCGTGGCCCGGCATGGCGAAGTCCCGCACGCTGTTGGTGACGGCCTGCATCGTCTCGTCGGGGGCGATCTCGAATGCCGCGCCGAGGACGTTGCGGTAGAACACCATGTGCAGGTTCTCGTCCAGCGCGATCCTGGCCAGGAGCTGCTCGCCGATCGGGTCCTCGGTCGCCGCGCCGGTGTTGCGATGCGAGACGCGGGTGGCCAGCTCCTGGAAGGAGACGTAGGACAGCCCGGCCAGCAGCCCCGGGTGGATCGCGGCGAACCCGGCCTGCATGTGGGTCATCCGGGCCCGCTCGAGCTCGACTGGGTCCACGGATCGTGTCACGAGCAGGTAGTCGCGGATCGCCATGCCGTGGCGGCCCTCCTCGGCGGTCCAGCGACCGACCCACTCCCCCCACGCCCCGTCGCGGCCGAAGATCGTGGCGATCTCGTAGTGATAGCTGGGCAGGTTGTCCTCGGTCAGCAGGTTGATGACCAGGCTCGTGCGGGCGGCCTCGGTGAACCTTCGCTCGTCGGGAGCCCACTCGCGGCCGCCGAGCGGGCCGGAGAAATCCTCGCCCTGGCTCCACGGCACGTACTCGTGCGGGAACCACTCCCTGGCCTGGGAGATATGGCGATTGAGCTCCTGCTCGACGACCGGCTCGAGGTCGATCAGCAGGCGGACGGCGGTTGGGTCATCGGCGAGCGCGGTCATGCGCACACCCTTGCAGACGCGCTCCTGGCAGGCCAAGTGGGCCGAAGGTCATGCCCGCATGGCCCGAACGGCACTAGGGGTGCGGCAAGCGCCCGCCTACCGTCGAACCGTCACTCGTGATGACCGTTCGCACTGGAGGTGGGCAGGATGAGCATGACTGATGCCGGGGGCGACGCGGCCGACCAGGCGGAGCGCCTGGTGATGACGCGAGAGGCCGAGGCCGTCCATGCCGGGCTGAGCGGCCGACGCCAGGAATCGTCCGACGAGGATCTCGGCTATCCCCTGGAGGACCTCGAGGAGGTCCTGGCGATGGAGGATGCGGACGACGCCAGCGATGACCCCATGCATGCCGGCGGCCTGCTCCCCCGACGCTGGGTGACGGCCGAGGAGGCCGCGATGCATGTCATCGCCCCGGCCGGCCAGGACGAGGGCTCCTTCGCCGCAGGCGCCAGCGACGTCGAGCGTGCCGACCCGGCTCGCGATCAGTTCGACGGGATTGCCAGCCCGCTCACCCCGGAGGACGAGACGCTGCTGGGCATCGACCCGTACGAGTAGCCGCCCGCCCGCCCGCCCGCCCGCCCGCCCGCCGAGTTCGACTCCTATCGCCGCTCCGGCCCGCCGGAGCGGCGATAGGAGTCGAACTCGGCGGAACGTGGGGACCGGTGCCCTACTTCTTGTCGGACACCTGCTTGTCCTTGCCGCGGAGCTTGCGGAAGCCACCCCGCACGACCCCGCCGAGCAGCATGCCCAGCACGAACATGATGACCATGAGCAGCCACGCGGGCATGTTGACGCTCATCCACAGGATGTTGACCGGCACGCTGTCGAGGTTCTGCAGCATGAAGATCAGGGCGATGGCCAGGATGATGATGACCACGACCATGCGAGCGGATGACTTCTTCTTCGCTGGCGGCGGGCTGCCGAACTCGGACATGATGACTCCTGAGGTCAGGGCCGCGAGGGTCGCGGCACCCTGCAGATCCTGCCCGATCGCACCAGGGAAGGCGCGCACGATGGCGAATCCCGCCGAACCGTCGGACCATCCGGCGCCGATTGGTGGCCCCACGGCCGGTGACGACCATGTCGACTACCGCATTGACGGCGCCGTGGCCATCATCACCCTCAACCGACCCGATCGGCTCAATGCCATCCTCCCGCCGATGCTCGCGGCCTACGGTCAGTGCCTGCGGCAGGCCGACCGGGATCCGCAGGTCCGGGCCATCGTGATCACCGGGGCCGGGCGCGGGTTCTGCGCCGGCGCGGACCTGCAGGTCCTCGCCCAGGGGCCGGCTGCCCTCACCGGGTACCTGGCAGGCCAGGACCTCGACAGCATGCCCACGGCGGCCCTGCACCTGGCCAAGCCGGTCGTGGCCGCGATCAACGGCCCGTGCGCCGGGCTCGGCTTCGTGCTCGCGATCTCCGCGGACGTCCGCTTCGCCTCGCCCACGGCCACCATGAGCACCTCCTTCAGCCGGCTCGGCCTGGTCGCCGAGTACGGCGTCGCCTGGCTGCTGCCCAGGCTGGTCGGCCTGCCCGCCGCGACCGAGATCCTCCTGAGCGGGCGCACGATCCAGGCCGACGAGGCCTATCGCCTCGGATTGGTCACGGCCCTGGACGATGACGTGGTGGCCCGGGCGATCACGTGGGCCCGAGAGGTCGCGGCCACCTGCTCGCCGTCATCGATCCGCGAGATCAAGGCCCAGCTGCTCGCTGCCCAGGCCGAGGGCCTCGACGATGCCGTCCGTGCCTCACTGCAGCGCATGGCGGCCTCGTTCGCCGGACCGGACCTCGCCGAGGCCCTTGCCGCACGGGCGGAGAAGCGACCCGTGCGCTTCCCTGCGATCGGGACGATCGACTAGCCCCTACGGCAGCAGCCCGCAGTGGGCCAGCGCCATCCGCACCAGCCGGCCCTGCCCGTTGGTCATCTCCGACTGGAAGAGCGGCGAGCTTGCCTCCTCCGGCGTGACCCAGACCAGGTCGAGGGCATCCTGCGACGGGGCACAGTCGCCCGAGATCGGCACGACGAAGGCGAGCGAGACCGCATGCTGTCGCGGATCGTGGAATCCGGTGACCTCCGGATCGGGGAAGTACTCGACCACGGTGAAGGGCTGCGGCGATGCCGGGATCTGGGGCAGCGCCATCGGCCCGAGGTCCTTCTCCAGGTGCCGGACGAGCGCATCGCGCACCCGCTCCCCGTAGAGCACCCGGCCCGAGACGATCGCCCTGCTGATGCTGCCATCGGGCATCGCGCGCAGCAGCAGGCCCACGTTCAGCACCTGCCCCTGGCTGCCGGTGCGGACCGGGACGGCGTCGACGTACACGATCGGCAGCCGCTCCCTGGCGAGGCGAAGCTCCTCCTGGCTCATCCAGGCTGACTGCGTGTCGAGCATCTCGCTCATCGACATCCCTCCCTGGCACCCACCGCGCCGGCCGCCGCCTCGCTGGTGCGGACTGGCATGATCGAGCATACGGTCATCGCATGGCACATGACACCCCGGCAACCAGCGGCAACCTTCGGCCCGACGGTACGCCCTATCCGGTCGCCCGCGACGAGGACCAGTGGAAGGCGAGCCTGACCGGCCAGGAGTACCACGTGCTGCGCGAGGCGGGCACCGAGGCGCCCTACGTCGGCGAGTACACCGATACCAAGCAGGTCGGGGTATACGCATGCCGGGCATGCGGCGCCGAGCTGTTCCGCAGCGAGACCAAGTTCGACTCCCATTGCGGCTGGCCGAGCTTCTACGCCCCGCTGGCGCAGGAGCGCGTGGTCTACCTGACCGACCACCTGCTGGGTTACCCGCGCACCGAGGTTCGCTGCTCGTCCTGCGGCGGTCACCTCGGTCACGTGTTCGAGGGCGAGGGCTACGGCACCCCGACCGACCTGCGGTACTGCATCAACTCGATCTCCCTGCGGCTGGAGCCCGAGCAGAGCTGAAGCAGCGACGCTCGGGCTATCCGGCGGATGCGATGAGCACCACGCCGATCAATGCGGTGACGACGCCGACGTACTGCACGGCCTTGAGCCTCTCGCGCAGCACGATGGCGGCCAGGATCGCCGTCACCACCGGGTACAGCGAGCCAAGGACGGCGGTCGTCGCAAGCATGTCCATGGTGATCGCGTAGGCGAACAGGACGTTCGACACGGCCTCCAGGGCCCCGAGGCCGAAGATCGCGGCGAGATCCCGTCCACGGATGCCCCCGCTGGACCGGGTCCAGGCGAAGATGACCAGGACGATCGCCACGATCGTCATCCGGCTTGCGGTAACGGTCATCACCGGGCTGATCTCACTGCCCCGCTGCAGGAAGATGGTGAAGAGGCCGAACCCGATCGCCGAGACCGCGGCGAGGATGAGCGGCCGGGCCGACTCGGCGCCGTTGAGCTCGGGCCCGCTTGCCAGGAGGATCCCGCCGATCGCCACGACGATCCCGAGGACCTGAACCGACGTCGGCGTCTCCCCCATGAGCAGGCCGTAGGCAAGCGGGATGATCACCGAGACCGACACCAGCGGCGAGATGATGCCCATGGGGCCGGTTGCCAGGGCCATGTAGAACAGCAGCATCGCGACGAATCCGGATACCCCGGCCGCGATTGCCCACGGCCAGTAGGCCGAATCAGCAGACCACCCGCCCATCGCGGTCGTGATGGCGGCCGCCACGATCAGGCCGAAGACCTGCGCCCATCCATAGACCGGCAGCGCCGCATAGCGCCTCGACATGAATCCGCCGATGAAGTCGGAGCCGCCCCACATCAGGCTCGACAGCAAGGCCAGGCCGGCACCCACGCTCCGACCCTAGCCGGGCGCGCAGGTCAGCTCGGTCGCACGCCTGCCCGGGTGACCGGGAAGGTGACGTCGCCGACGCAGGAGGCGATCACCTCGCCGCTATCCGCTGAGATCTGATCGCCCGCCATGCGGACGCGGACCGAGCCGTGGCCACGTGAGTTCAGGGTTCCGCTGATGCGATACCGCACCAGTGGCGACAGGCTTGACGACTGGTCGTCGAACACGAAGGTGAAGCGATTGGCATGCATGGTCGACTGGCGCGGGTAGTCGATCACCCAGACCGCTGTCGGCGAGACCCGTCCATCGCCGGCATCGGTGCAGTCGACCGTCGTCTGCAGGCTCTTGATGCTGACGCGTCCGCCATCGACGGACAGCTGCAGGCTGTAGAGCGCCAGGGTGTCGGCACTGCGGAAGATCCCGGACCACAGCACCGGCCGCGCCGAGGCCGCGGGCGCCCCGCCGAGCAGGCCGGCACCCAGCGCGCAGCCAGCCATGAGGGCCGCCAGGGCCCGGGCGCGAGCCGTGCGAACCGCCATGCGATATCCGATCTGCCCAGGCCCGCCGCCGAGAGCACCGGGCTTCACCGGCCTTCCGGGCCGCAGTTCAGGAGCATAGACCGCCGATCATGGGGCGAGGCGACGCGGACCGCGACTGCCTTCCTGCACGCCACGGCGCGTCAGCGGCTCGGGCGATGGGTCGCGACGTACCCTCCCACGGTGAGGCGCACCAGCGATGCAGTCGGGGCCTTCGACGTGGCCCTCGACCGGATCAGGGCCATGCGCCCCCGCGAGGAGTTCCATGTCGAGGAGGTGCCGGCACCGCAGCGGCTGGCACCACACGCACTTGCCCTGACCGCCGAGATGTGGGACGCCGAGGGAGGCGAGGCAGGCTCCGGCAGGTTCGTCCTGCTGCATGATCCGGACGGCACCGACGAGTGGGAGGGGACGTTCCGGGCCGTGGTCTTCGTCCGCGCACCACTGGAGGCCGACCTGGCAGCCGACCTGCTGCAGGCGGATGTCGGCTGGAGCTGGCTGGTTGACGCCCTGGACTCGGTATCCGCCTGCGCCCGACAGCTCGGCGGGACGGTGACCCGGACCTTCAGCACATCCTTCGGGACGATGGACGACCGGCCCGCGAACGGGTCGATCGAGATCCGGGCCTCCTGGACGCCGCAGCCAGTCGACCGGCCCGAGGAGTCAGGCCGGCCCGAGGAGTCAGGCCGGCCCGAGGAGTCAGGCCGGCCCGAGGAGTCCATGGATCGTCACGTCGCCGCATGGCTGGCACTGCTGGAGCTGGCCGCCGGCATGATCCCGGTGCCAGGCGAGGTCACCCGGGTAGATGCCGGCAGGCGTCGATCCCGTGCCTGACCCCGGCAGTCCCAGGGAGCCCCGCGAGGGCGTCCCACCGCTGATCTGCGACTCCCGGCAGCTCACGGCGTACGCAGATGCCGTTGCCGCCGGCAGCGGGCCCCTGGCACTGGATGCCGAGCGCGCCTCGGGCTATCGCTACAGCCAGCGCGCCTACCTCGTCCAGGTACGCCGCGATGGGGCTGGTACCGCCTTGATCGACCCGATTGCCGTCGACGACCTCACCTGCCTGCAGCAGGCCAGCGAGGGCGTCGAGTGGATCCTGCACGCGGCGACCCAGGACCTGCCATGCCTGGCCGAGGTCGGCCTCCGGCCGACCCGCCTGTTCGACACCGAGCTCGCGGGCCGGCTCCTGGGCCGTGATCGCGTCAGCCTGGCCGCGCTCGTCGACAGCGAGCTCGGCGAGCACCTGGAGAAGGGGCACGGCGCCGCCGACTGGTCGGCCCGGCCGCTGACGACCGAGCAGCTGCGCTATGCGGCCCTCGATGTCGAATGGCTGATCGAGCTGCGGGACTGCCTGGCGGTCGCGCTGTCCGAGGCGGGCAAGGACGGCTGGGCGGAGCAGGAGTTCGCTGCCCTGCTCGACTTCACCCCACGCGAGCGCGGCGATGATCCATGGCGACGGACGTCCGGGATGCACCGGCTGCGCAAGCCCCGCGCCCTGGCAGTCGTCCGCAGCCTGTGGCTGGCCCGCGACGACCTGGCGCAGCGCATCGATGTCGCACCTGGTCGGGTGCTCCCGGATGCGGCGATCGTCGCGGCGGCTACCGCCATGCCAGAGTCTCTCGACGCACTGCTCGCGATCAAGGAGTTCAGCGGACGCGGCCAGGCGCGCCGGGCACGTACCTGGTGGGCTGCGATCCAGCAGGCACGAACGCTGCCCGATGCCGAGCTCCCGCCGGCCACCGCACCCCTGATCGGGCCGCCGCCGCCCCGGGCCTGGGCTGACCGAGACCCGCTGGCGTGGGCGCGCCTGCAGGCTGCGCGGGCGGGGCTGGCCGACGCCTCTGAGCAGCATCAGGTGCCGGTGGAGAACCTGCTCAGCCCGGAGCTCGTCCGCCGGATCTGCTGGGATCCGCCGGCCGGCGAGCCAGCGGCGTCCATCCGGCAGACCCTCGCAGAGGCCGGAGCCCGAGCCTGGCAGCTGGACCTCACCGTCCCGATCCTGGTCGCTGCCCTCGCTGAGCCGGGGGTCGGGCCTGAGGCCGGGCCTGAGGTCGGGCCTGAGTCCGGGTCGGCCAGCGACGCGCCGACGTGACGGTTTGGTTACTGGCCAGTAATATCTGATCGGTCCTGCGTTCGGTCGCGCGAGCCGGGCCACTCGATCAGCGCCCGAGCATGGCGCCGGAGCACGGAGTCGGAGCACGGAGTCGGGAGCGGCCATGGCCAGGGCAGTCCAGGAAGTCGTCTACATCGACGGGGTGCGCACCCCCTTCGGCAAGGCCGGCAGCGTCTACCGCGAGACGCGAGCCGACGACCTGGTCGTCAAGTCGATCCGCGGGCTGCTGCGCCGAAATCCGGCACTGCCCGCCGAGCGGATCGACGACGTGGCCATCGCGGCCACCACGCAGACCGGCGACCAGGGCATGACGATCGGCCGCAGTGCCGCGATGCTCGCCGGGCTGCCCCGATCAGTGCCCGGCTACTCCATCGACCGGATGTGCGCCGGGGCCATGACGGCCGTGACGACCCTGTCGGCCGGTGTCATGGCCGGTGCGTACGACATCGTGCTGGCCGGTGGGGTCGAGCACATGACCCGGCACCCGATGGGCGAGGGCATGGACCCGAACCCGCGGTACCTCTCGGAGAGGCTGGTCGACCCGGAGGCTCTCGTGATGGGGCAGACCGCCGAGAACCTGCACGATCGCTTCCCCCACCTCACCAAGGACCGCGCCGACGCGTTCGCGGTCGGCTCCCAGGACAAGACCGAGAAGGCCTATGCCAACGGCCGGATCCAGCCCGATCTCGTCCCGATTGCCGTGCGATCCAGTGCCGATGGCTGGGGCCTGGTAAGCGTCGACGAGATGCCGCGCCCGGGGACGTCGATGGAGGGCCTTGCCCACCTCAAGACCCCGTTCCGGCCGCATGGCCGGGTGACCGCCGGCAACAGCTCCGGCCTGACCGACGGGGCGACGGCCTGCTTGCTCGCCTCGGAGACGGCCGCCGATGAGCTGGGGCTGCGCAAGCGGATGCGGATGGTTGCCTTCGCCTTCGCCGGCGTGGAGCCGGAGGTCATGGGCGTCGGGCCCGTGCCCAGCACCGTCAAGGCGCTGCAACGAGCCGGGATGACCATCGACGACATCGACCTGTTCGAGATCAACGAGGCCTTCGCCGTGCAGGTCCTGGCGTTCCTGGACCACTTCGGCATCGCTGATGACGACCCGAGGGTGAACCCGATGGGCGGGGCCATCGCGGTCGGCCATCCGCTGGCATCCAGCGGCATCCGCCTGATGCAGTACCTGGCACGCGACTTCGAGGCGAACCCCGATGCCAGGTTCGGCATCACCACCATGTGCATCGGGCTGGGCATGGGCGGGACCGTCATCTGGGAGAGCCTCGACCACGCCGGGAGCGCATCATGAGCGAGCAGGCCAGCACGGCAGCAGGGACCCTTCCCGACGAGGTCGTGACCCATGCCCGAATGCGACTGGTCGACCTGCCGCACAATGCCGGGACCTTCGCGCTCATCACCCTCGACAATGACCGCGATCACACCCGGCCCTCCACCTTCGGCATGGCCGGCCTGGCATCCCTCGACGCGGCGATCGACGCAGCCCTGGACGTGCCGGGCCTGGTCGGGGTCGGGGTCACCGGCAAGCCCTTCGTCTTCGCCGTCGGGGCAGACCTGAGCGCTGTCGGCATGGTCACCGACCGCAGCCAGATCCTGCAGGTGGCCCAGCTCGGGCACAACGTCTTCCGCCGCCTCGGCGAGCTGGACGTCCCCACCTTCGCCTTCGTCAACGGGGCGGCTATGGGCGGCGGGCTGGAGCTCGCCCTGCACTGCACGTACCGCTCCGTCTCTGCCGATGCGGCCGCGATTTCCCTGCCCGAGGTCTTCCTCGGACTCATCCCGGGCTGGGGTGGCACCTGGCTGCTGCCCAACCTCATCGGGCCTGGCAAGGCCATGGAGGTGATCGTCAGCAACGCGATGGCGCAGAACAAGCAGCTGCGCCCCAAGCAGGCGCGCGACCTGGGCATCTTCGACCTGCTGCTCGAGCCGGCTGACTTCCTGGAGCAGTCCCTGCTGTGGGCCGCAGCTGTCATCACCGGCCAGTCCACGGTCGATCGGCCCGAGATCGACCGCAGCGGCTGGGCAGCGACCGTCGCGGGGGCCCGGGCCGTGCTCGATGCCCGCATCCATGGCGCGACACCCGCCCCATACGTCGCCCTGGGCCTCATCGCCGGGGCAGCCGATCGCAGCCGCGACGAGGGCTTCGAGGCGGAGGACAACGCCCTTGCCGACCTCGTCATGGGCGATGACCTGCGCGCCTCGCTGTATGCCTTCGACCTGGTGCAGAAGCGGGCCAAGCGCCCGGTCGGCGTCCCGGACACGTCGCTGGCGCGCCCGGTGACCAAGGTCGGCATCGTCGGAGCAGGGCTGATGGCAAGTCAGCTGGCACTGCTGTTCGCCAAGCGGCTGCAGGTTCCGGTCGTCATGACCGACCTCGACGACGAGCGGGTTGCCAGGGGTCTGGACTATGTCGCGGCCGATATCGACGCATCCGTGTCCAAGGGCCGGATGAGCGCCGACAAGGGCAATCGGCTGAAGGCACTGGTCACGGGGAGCACCGACAAGGGGGCCTTCGCCGGCGCGGACTTCGTGATCGAGGCCGTCTTCGAGAACCTCGCGGTCAAGCAGCAGGTGTTCGCCGAGCTCGAGGGCTACGTCTCCCCGACCTGCATCCTGGCGACGAACACCTCCTCGCTGTCGGTCACCGCGATGTCAGCGGGCCTGCAGCATCCTGAGCGCGTCGTCGGCTTCCACTTCTTCAACCCGGTTGCCGTGATGCCGCTGCTAGAGATCGCCCGCGCCGAGGCAACCGATGACGCGACTCTGGCGACCGCCTTCGCCGTCGGCAAGCAGCTGAAGAAGAGCTGCGTGCTGGTGAAGGACGCACCGGCCTTCGTCGTGAACCGGCTGCTCACGCGCTTCCTGGGCGAGATCACCCGGGCGATCGACGAGGGCACGGACTTCCGGGTCGCCGACCAGGCCCTCGATCCGCTCGGCCTGCCGATGAGCCCGCTGGTGCTCCTGCAGCTGGTCGGCCCAGCCGTGGCCTTCCACGTGTCCGAGACCCTGCATGAGGCGTTCCCCGATCGCTTCTATGTCTCACCGAACCTGCGCCGGCTCGTCGAGGCGGGGCTCGGCGCGGTGTATGCCTGGGACGACACGGGCCAGCCATACGTGGACCCCAAGGTGTCGGCGCTGTTCGAGCAGGGATCGACGACGCTGACTGCTGCCGAGGTGCGCGAGCGTGCCGTCGACGCCCTCGCCCAGGAGGCTCGCCTGATGCTCGACGAGGGAGTCGTTGCCGATCCTGCGGATATCGACCTGTGCATGCTCACCGGAGCAGGGTGGCCCTTCGCCCTCGGGGGCCTGACCCCGTACCTGGACCGTTGCGGCGCCGCAGAGCGCGTCACCGGCCGGCGCTTCCTGCCCGCGGGGGTCGCCAGCCTGCCGGCGGCCGCCGGCTAGGCCTCGGCCTGCTCCGGCTGCGGAGCAGGCTCAGCGACCGACTGCAACCGCGCCACCGCCTCGACCACCTCGCGGGAGACCTCCTGCGCGGTGAGTCCGCAGTCGACGAGGACCTCCGCTCGCTTGCCCTGGTCGAGGAACCGCTCCGGGATGCCGATATTGCGCACCGGGACGTCAACGTCCGCGTCGCGGAGCAACTGGCTGACCGCCGACCCGACGCCGCCGGTCCGGATGCCGTCCTCCAGGACCACCACGAGCCGGACCTGCCGCGCCTGCCGCACCAGGGCCGCAGGCAGGGGCTTGACCCAGCGCGGATCGACCACCCGGCCGTCGATCCCCTGTGCTCGTAGACGCTCGGCGACATCCAGGCTCAGCGAGGCGAAGGCACCGACACTGACCAGCAGGACATCCGGAGCAGGGCAGTCGAGCAGGACGTCCAGGCCATCGACCACGCGAACCGGGTCGATCACCGGGCCCAGTGCCCCCTTGGGGAACCGCACGACCGTGGGGGCGTCGCTCACGTCGACGGCCTCGCGCAGCGCCCGGCGGACGGTGGACTCGTCGCGGGGTGCGGCCAGCCGGAGGCCGGGGACCACCTGCAGCATGGCCATGTCCCACATGCCGTTGTGACTGGGCCCGTCATCGCCCGTCACCCCGGCCCTGTCCAGGACGAAGGTGACGCCGGCCCGGTGCAGGGCGCAGTCCATCAGCACCTGGTCGAAGGCGCGGTTCAGGAAGGTCGCGTAGAGCGCCACCACGGGGTGCAGGCCGCCATAGGCCAGCCCGGCGGCACTCGTCGCCGCATGCTGCTCGGCGATGCCGACGTCATAGGTGCGCGAGGGGAACGCCTGGGCGAATCGATCCAGCCCGGTGGGCCCGAGCATGGCCGCCGTGATGGCGACGACGTCGCTGCGCTCATGGCCGATGCGCACGAGCTCATCGGCGAACACGCCCGTCCAGGTCGGCCCGCCGGCACTGAGCGGCCTACCGGTGTCCGGATCGATGACGCCGACGCCGTGGAAGCGATCGGCCTCATCGCGCTCGGCCGGCGCATAGCCCCGGCCCTTCTCGGTGATGGCGTGGACGATGACCGGGCCGTCGAAGTCCTTGGCGCGACGCAGTGCGTGCTCGAGCTCGGCGATGTCGTGACCGTCGACGGGGCCGACGTACTTCAGCCCGAGGTCCTCGAACATGCCCTGCGGGGCGACGATGTCCTTCAGGCCCTTCTTCATGCCGTGCAGGGCACCGTAGATCGGGTGGCCGACGACGGGCGTGCGGTTGAGCAGGCGCTTGCCCCAGGACATGAACCGCTCGTAGCCCTGGGTCGTCCGCAGGGTCGACAGGTGATGGGCAAGGCCGCCGATGGTCGGCGAGTAGGAGCGCTCATTGTCGTTGACGACGACGACGACCTGGCGGTCCGAGCCGGCGATGTTGTTCAGCGCCTCCCAGGCCATGCCGCCGGTGAGGCCGCCGTCGCCGATGACCGCGACCACATGCTGCTGGCCGAGCAGGCCGCGCTGCTCCCAGGCCTTCGCCAGCCCATCGGCATAGGACAGGGCAGTCGACGCATGGGAGTTCTCGATGACGTCATGGGCGCTCTCGGCCCGGCTGGGATACCCGGACAGCCCTCCGTGCTGGCGGAGCCGGTCGAAGCCCTCGGCCCGGCCGGTCAGGATCTTGTGCACGTAGGCCTGGTGCCCGGTGTCCCACACGATGACGTCCTGCGGGGACTGGAAGACCCGGTGCAGGGCGATGGTGAGCTCGACCACGCCGAGGTTCGGCCCCAGGTGCCCCCCGGTCGCCGAGACCTTCTCGACCAGGAATCCCCGGATCTCGCCGGCCAGGACGGGCAGCTGCCCGGGCTGGAGGGCACGGACATCCCGAGGATCGCGGATCCGGTTCAGCAGGCCCACGGGCACTCCCCTTTCGACGACGGCGCCAGTCTAGGCGTGATCGGCCCAAAGAGCCTGTGCGACGAGCCTGAGCTCGCGCTGCACCTGCAGCAGCCGGGCTCCCTCGACCTCCAGGGCCCGGTGGACGGCCTGCAGCTCCTCGGGACGCAGGTGTGGCCCGAGCTCGACCCGTGCCCGGGCGTAGGACTCCCGGGTCGCGTCCAGGCAGGCCTGCGCATACCGCTCCAGGTAGGCGGCCAGGGCGACCGGGTAGGCCCGCAGGCCCGAGGTGCGCAGCTCCCCCGGCCCCCGGTCCAGCAGCCAGCCGACGACGCGATCCTCGAAGTCCTGGCTCCCCGGGGGCGGAAGATCCCGGGGCCAGCCGGGCGGCCCGGGGGACGCCGGTCTCACCGCGTCGCCAGCCCGTCGATGGCTACAGCAGCGACCGCAGCACGTACTGCAGGATTCCACCGTGGCGGTAGTAGTCGGCCTCGCCCGGGGTGTCGATCCGCACCTGGGCCGTGAACTCCACTGCCCTGCCGTCGGCTGCAACCGCCTCCACCTCAACCGCGGCGGGGATCGTGCCCTCATTGAGCTCGGTCACCCCGCGGATGGTGAACACCTCATCGCCCTGGATGCCGAGGCTGTCGGCGCTCACCCCGGGGTGGAACTGCAGCGGCAGAACTCCCATCCCGATGAGATTCGACCGGTGAATCCGCTCATAGGACTCGGCGATGACGGCCCGCACGCCGAGCAGGGCCGTGCCCTTGGCAGCCCAGTCGCGACTGGAGCCGGACCCGTACTCCTTGCCGGCCAGGATCACCAGCGGCGTGCCATGCGCGGCGTACGCCATCGCGGCGTCGTACACCGGCACGATGGCATCGTCCGGCGTGGTGAAGTCGATGGTGTAGCCGCCCTCGACGTCGTGCAGCATGAGGTTTCGCAGGCGGATGTTGGCGAAGGTGCCGCGGATCATCACCTCGTGGTTGCCGCGGCGTGATCCGTACGAATTGAAGTCCGCCCGGTCGACCCCGTGCTCGCGAAGGTAGGTGCCGGCAGGGCTGTCGGCCTTGATCGACCCGGCCGGCGAGATGTGGTCGGTCGTCACCGAGTCGCCCAGCTTGAGCAGCACCCGCGCGCCGGTGATGTCCTGGACGTCGGACGGCTCCCTGGTCATGCCGTCGAAGTACGGCGGCTTGCGGACGTACGTGCTGCCCTGGTCCCAGGCGAAGGTGTCGCCGGTGGGCGTGGGCAGCGACTGCCAGCGCTCATCGCCGGCGAAGACATCCGCATAGCGCGAGGCGAACATCTCCGGGTCGATCGACGAGTCGACAACGGCCTGAACCTCGGCGGCCGAGGGCCAGATGTCCCTGAGGAAGACCTCCTCGCCCGAGGGCGAGATGCCGATCGGGTCGCGCTCGAAGTCGATATCCATCGTGCCCGCGATCGCGTAGGCGACGACCAGCGGGGGCGATGCCAGGTAGTTCATCTTCACGTCCGGATTGATCCGGCCCTCGAAGTTGCGATTGCCGCTGAGCACGGCGGTGACGACGATGTCCTCGTCGTTGACGGCGCTGCTGACCTCGGGCAGCACCGGCCCGGAGTTGCCGATGCAGGTGGTGCACCCATAGCCGACGACATCGAAGCCGAGGCGCTCGAGATACGGCAGCAGGCCCGACTTCGCGTAGTAGTCGGTCACGACCTGCGAGCCGGGCGCAAGCGACGTCTTGACCCATGGCCTGCGGGTGAGGCCGGCCTCCACCGCCTTCTTCGCCAGCAGGCCCGCGCCCAGCATGACCGAGGGATTGGACGTGTTGGTGCAGGAGGTGATCGCCGCGATGGCGACCGCTCCGTGCCCGATGGCGTCCTGCTGGCCGTCGATGGACACCTCTGCCACGCGGGTGAGGTTGTTGGTGTAGTCGTGCAGGGCGGCCCGGAAGGAGGACTGCGATGCGCTCAGCGGCACACGATCCTGCGGGCGCTTGGGCCCGGCGATCGAGGGCACCACGGTCGACAGGTCGAGCTCGAGGTACTCCGAGTAGACCGCCTCATGCGCGGGGTCATGCCATAGGCCCTGCTCCTTGGCGTAGGCCTCGACCAGGGCGACCTGGGCGCTCGTCCGCCCGGTCAGGCGCAGGTAGTCCAGCGTCACCTCGTCGATCGGGAAGATCGCGACCGTACTGCCGTACTCGGGGCTCATGTTCCCGATGGTTGCCCGATTCGACAGCGGGACGGCCCCGACGCCCTCGCCGGTGAACTCGACGAACTTGCCCACGACGCCGTGCGTGCGCAGCATCTGAGTGATGGTGAGCACGAGGTCGGTGGCGGTCGCCCCGGCCGGGAGCTCCCCGGTCAGCCGGAAGCCCACCACGCGTGGGATCAGCATGGAGACCGGCTGGCCGAGCATGGCCGCCTCAGCCTCGATGCCGCCGACTCCCCAGCCGAGGACCCCCAGGCCATTGACCATGGTCGTGTGCGAGTCGGTACCGACCACGGTATCCGGGTACGCCTGACCACCCCTGGCCATGATCACCCGGGCCAGATGCTCGATATTGACCTGGTGCACGATGCCGGTGCCCGGCGGCACGACCTTGAACTCCTCGAATGCGCCCTGGCCCCAGCGCAGGAACTGGTAGCGCTCTCGGTTCCGCTCGTACTCCAGCTCGACGTTGCGATCCTGGGCATCGGGGCTGGCGAAGAAGTCGACGATGACCGAGTGGTCGATCACCAGCTCAGCGGGGGCAAGCGGCTCGATCCTGGCCGGGTCGCCCCCCAGGTCGCGGACGGCCTCCCGCATGGTCGCCAGGTCGACGACGACCGGCACGCCGGTGAAGTCCTGCATGACGACCCTGGCCGGGGTGAACTGGATCTCGTCGGACGGCTCCGCGGCCGCATCCCAGGAGGCAAGCGCCTCGATGCTCGCCCGCGTGACGTTGGCGCCGTCCTCCGTCCGCAGCAGGTTCTCCAGCAGCACGCGATGCGTGAAGGGCAGCCGCTGCGCGCCGGGCACGGCTGCCAGCCGGAAGATCTCGTAGGAGGCACCCTGCACCTCGAGGGTGCCGCGGGCACCGAAGCTGTCGATGCTGGGCCGGCTGGTCTGCGGCATGTCTGCGCTGGACACGGATCTCCCCTTCGCTAACTATCTTGACGTCAAGATATCTCATCGACGTGCTCGCTCGGCGCGAGGGCGGCGACGACTTCCACGTGGTGCGTCATCGGGAACGTGTCGAACGCCTGCAGCCGGGCCACACGGTAGCCAGCCAGGGCCGCGGTTGCCACGTCACGTGCCAGGGTGACCGGATCGCAGGCCACGTACACGATGACCCTGGGCGCAGCCGCCGCGATCGCGACCATGACCGCTGCCCCCGCGCCGCCGCGCGGGGGGTCGAGGACGATGCCGTCGACCGGGCCGCGCCTGCCGTCGACCCAGGCGGCAACGTCGGCCTGGTGCAGTCGCACCTGCGGCAGGTCATGGAGCCCCCGGCGAGCGTCGCGGATCGAGGCCGGCGCCGACTCCACGGCGTCCACCCGCCCATCGGGTCCGGTCGCCTCGGCCAGGAAGGCGCTGAACAGCCCGGCTCCGGCGTAGAGGTCCCACCACCGGCTGCCCGCCGTTGGCCCGCCCATCTGCAGTACCGCGTCGACGAGCGCCTCAGGTGCCCGTGGGTGCACCTGCCAGAAGCCAGCCGCGTCGACGCGCCACTGCCGCGCGCCCACCTGCTGCGGAACCCGCCCGGGACCGCCGATCACCTGCCCATCGACCATGACGCTCACCGAGCCGTCCGATCCCTGCACTGTTCGCACGGACGTGGCACCTCGATGGGCGTCGGCCCACGGCTCGACGGCAGCGATCCCCGCCGACGCGATCGGGCAGCCGGCCAGCCGCACCACCCGATGGGACCGATGGGCGTGCAGGCCGGCATGGCCGGCCTCGTCCACCTGCCAGGTCATCCGGGTGCGCCAGTGCAGGCCGTCATCCGGGCCACCAGGCTCTGCGGGGCCAAGTGAGGTCACCTCGACGCGGACGTCTTCCAGCCCGGCCTGGCGGCGAAAGGCATCGGCGATGACCTGGGCCTTGAGCTCGCGCTGATGCTCCAGCCGCACGTGCTGGAAGTCGCAGCCGCCGCAGCCGCCCGGCCCGGCAGCCGGGCAGGCCGGCTCCGTGCGCCAGGGGCTGGGCCGCAGGATCTCGACCGCATCAGCACGAACGACCTTCGTGGTGACGGCGGTCACCTCCACCAGCGCCCGCTCCCCTTCGATGGCATGCCGGACGAAGAGCGTCCGGCCGGCCGCATGGGCGATGAAGTGCCCGCCATGCGCGACCGGACCGATGTCGACGACCATCCGGTCGCCGGCCCGCAGCGGCTGGCCCACCGGATCAGACGTCCTGATCCCGGACCGCCTCGCTCGAGGCCAGCTGCCACGGCACGCTGGTGACCGTCACTCCGGGGGTGAACAGCAGCCGGCTCTTCAGCCGCAGCGCCGACTGGTTGTGCAGCAGCTGCTCCCACCAGTGGCCGACTACGTACTCGGGAATGTAGACGGCCACGAGGTCGTTGGGGTTCTCCGAGCGAAGGGCGCGCACGTAGTTCACGACCGGCCGGGTGATCTCTCGGTAGGGGCTGTCCAGGATCTTCAGGGCAACCGGGATTCCCCGCCGATCCCACTCGCGCTGCAGGCGCTCAGTCTCCTCGTGATCGAAATTGACGTTGATGGCCTCCAGCACCGTGGGCCGGGTCGCCCGGGCATACGCCAGGGCGCGCAGGGTCGGCTTGTGGATCTTGGAGACGAGGACCAGCGTATGCACGCGAGCCGGAAGGATCATCCGGTCGCGATCGTTGGTCACCAGCTCGGCGCTCACCCGCTCGTAGTGGCGGCTGATGCCGCGCATCAGCAGGTAGATCAAGGGCATGGCAACGACGACCAGCCAGGCGCCCTTGGTGAACTTCGTCACCAGGACGATCACCAGCACCGACCCGGTGAGCACCAGGCCGAACGCGTTGATGGCGCGCGAGCGGATCATGGCCCGCCTGGCGGCCGGGTCATCCTCCCGGCGTAGGTGCCGGTTCCAGTGCCGCACCATGCCCAGCTGGCTGAGGGTGAACGAGACGAACACGCCGATGATGTATAGCTGGATGAGGGCCGTCACGTCGGCCTGGTACACGATGACGAGCGCGACGGCCAGGCCCGCCAGGGTCAGGATCCCGTTGCTGAAGGCCAGTCGATCTCCCCTGGTGTGCAGCTGCCGGGGCAGGTACCCGTCCTTCGCCAGGATTGAGCCCAGCACGGGAAATCCGTTGAACGCCGTGTTCGCGGCCAGGGCCAGGATGAGCACGGTCGCGAAGGTGACGATGATCACCGGCAGGTAGGCGTTGTCGAAGACCGCGTTCGCGACCTGGACGATGACCGTCTTCTGCGCGGCTCCTTGCGGCAGGCCGATCAGGTCGCGGTCGAACTCGGTGATGTGGACCTGCGTCTTCAGCGCGAGCCAGGTGATCCCGCCGAACATGAGCATCGAGATGACCCCGAGCATGAGCAGGACGGTGGCTGCGTTCTTGGACTTGGGCTGCCGGAACGCGGGCACGCCATTGGAGACGGCCTCGATGCCGGTCAGGGCCGTCGTCCCGGACGAGAAGGCGCGTGCGATCACGAATGCCAGGGCCAGCCCGGCGAAGGCCTGCTCAGGCTGGACGAGGTACTGGGCCGACTCCGCCACGATCTCGGCCCCGGTGGCCATTCGCACGATGGCGACGGCAAGCATGGCGAAGATCGCAAGCATGAAGAAGTACACGGGGATGGCGAATACCGCCCCGGACTCCCGGATGCCGCGCAGGTTGAGCATCGTGATCACGATGATGAAGCCGACGGCCCACCAGGTGTTGTGGTAGCCGACGACCTCGACCGTCGAGGCCAGGTTGGCGACCGCCGACGAGATCGACACGGCGACCGTCAGCACGTAGTCGATCAGCAGCGCGCTCGCGACGAAGACCCCCCACTTCGGGCCGAGGTTGGTCGACACCACCTCGTAGTCCCCGCCGCCACTGGGGTAGGCATGGACGTTCTGCCGGTAGGACGCCACGACCGTGAAGTAGATGACGACAACGGCCGCGGCCACCCATGGCCCATAGGAGTACATCGACAGCCCGCCCAGCGACAGCACCAGCAGGATCTCCTGGGTGGCATAGGCGTTCGACGACAGCGCGTCGCTGGCGAAGACCGGCAGGGCGATGCGCTTGGGCAGCAGGGTCTCGTGCAGTCGATCCGATCTGAGCGCATTGCCCAGGAGCACGCGCTTGACGCCGTCGGAGAAGGGCACGACGGGGAATGGTACCCCTGCTGCGTCGGCATGCCCGGCTGTACGGTTGCCCCGTGCACTTCGTCATCCTCGGCTGTGGCCGGGTGGGATCGATGCTGGCCGGGGAGCTGGACAGCCTCGGGCACTCGGTCGCTGTCGTCGACCTCGACCCCGGCGCCTTCCGGCGACTGCCGTCGGCCTTCACCGGGCTGACCGTCAAGGGCGTCGGCTTCGACCGCGAGACCCTGGAGAACGCCGGGATCAAGCGCGCCCATGCCTTCGCGGCCGTCAGCAGCGGCGACAACACCAATATCCTCGGCGCTCGCGTGGCCCGGGAGACCTACGGAGTCGAACGTGTGGTCGCCCGCATCTACGACCCACGACGGGCCGAGATCTACGAACGGCTCGGGATCCCGACGGTCGCGACGGTCGCGTGGACGGCAGGTCAGTTCATGCGCCGCCTGCTCCCCCTCGGCGCCGAGGAGGAGTACCGGGATCCAACTGGGCAGATATCGCTCGGCGAGGTCCATCTCGGGTCCATGTGGCCCGGCCATCGGGCCGCCCGCCTGGAGGAGGCCTCCGGTGCCCGGATCGCCTTCATCACCCGCTTCGGATCGCCCGTGCTGCCCGGCACCGACACGGTCCTGCAGGAGGGCGACCTCGTGCATGCGGTGTTCCGGGCAGAGCGCCGATCCGAGGTCGAGGCCATCTTCCAGTCCGGCCCCGGGGAGGCGTGATGCGCGTCGCGATCGCCGGGGCAGGCAAGGTCGGCCGGGCCATTGCCCGCGAGCTCATCGGCAACGGGCATGAGGTGCTGCTGATCGACCGGGATCCTGCCCTTGCGCGTCCAGGAGTGGTCGACGGAGCCGACACCCTGCTCGCGGATGCATGCGAGATCGCGGCACTGGACGAAGCCAGGCTGTCCGAGTGCCAGGTCGTGGTCGCGACCACCGGCGACGACAAGGTCAACCTGGTCGTGTCACTGCTGGCAAAGACCGAGTACGGCGTTCCCAGGGTCGTGGCCCGGGTGAACCACCCGAAGAACGAGTGGATGTTCGATGAGGCGTGGGGGGTGGATGTCGCAGTGTCGACACCGAGAATCCTGTCCGCCCTGGTGGAGGAGGCTGTCACCGTCGGTGACATCGTCCGACTCTTCAGCTTCCGGCAGGGGGATGCCGACCTGGTGGAGATCACCCTGGCAGCCGACTCGCCGGTGGTGGGCCAGCGGGTGGGCGACCAGAACTGGCCGCCCGACACCGCCCTGGTCGCGATCGTCCGCGGGCCGCGGGTGATCACGCCATCCGCCGATGATCCGCTCGATGCCGGCGATGAGCTCATCTTCGTCGCTGCGCCCGATCAGGAGACAGCCCTGCAGCGTCAGCTCGGTCACGGCTGACCGGACCCGACCGGGCTACTGGCCCTCCGTGGCCGCCGGTGCCCCCCGCTTGGCGTCCCACACCGGCTTGAGCATCTGGTAGGTGAAGTACGCCGCTGCGATGTAGAGCGGTACTCCCATGATCACCTTCATCACGCCGAGGGCACCGACCGCGCCAGCGAAGTACAGCGGAACCTGCACGGCCAGGCGGCCGAAGAACAGGCCCACCCAGATCCAGGACGCCGCGGCGTAGGTGCGACGCAGGCCGACGTCCTGGCGCCACCGGGTGCCGTCCCCGGTCAGGTAGCCGAGCACGATGCCCAGCAGCGGCCAGCGCACCAGGATCGAGATCAGGAAGGCCGATCCGTATCCGAGGTTCTGCAGGAAGCCGGGCAGGAAGTAGTCCTCGGCCCGGTTGGTCCGGCTCGCGACGAAGGCCGAGATGGCGACGCCGGCGAAGCCCGCGAGGACCTGCTGCAGCGGTTCCCGACGCAGCAGGCGCCAGGCCACGATGATCAGCCCTGCCGCCACCGCGGCGATGATCGAGGACCGCAGGTTCTGGCTGGTCACCAGGTAGGCCATGACGAACACGACCGTCGGAACGCCGGAGTCGATGATCCCGCGCCACCCGCCGATGGCACGCTCCAGGAGCACGGACTCGGCCCGGACGTCAGCGACCGTCTCGTGCTCGACCGGATCAGGGTTCGACGGATCTCGGTCAGCCGGATTCGGGTCAGATGGCACCGCGCTCATGCGGTGGCCGGCTTCAGCTCGTAGCGCGGGTTGAAGATGCGCCGCTCGTCCGCCGTGCAGGTCAGGCGCCCCCAGACGGTCATCCTGCGGCCCGGGGCGATGCCCAGGATCCTGCGTCGCCCCATCCAGATCACGCTCACGCTGCCGGTGCCGTCGTAGAGCTCGACCTCCAGGGCCGGCGTCTGCTCGCGTGGCCGCAGGGTGACCGATCGCACGGTCCCGCTGATCGACACCTGCTGCCCGGGCTGGCACATGCAGATCGAGGACCCGCCAGGCTCGATGAGCTCGCGCTGCAGTTCGTCTGCCTCAGCCTCGTCGCGGCTGCGGGTGAGCCGGGACCACACCGTCCTCATCGCTCCAGGCTACTGCCGAGACCATCGTCCCGCCGACGTCTCCCCCACCGTGACGCCCACTACCCGCCGACTTCGACTCCCGGCGCCACAAGGATCCGCCGGTGCGACGCTGGGAGTCGAAGTCGGCGGAGCGGCGGGCGGTGGAGGTCGGCGGAGCCGCGGGCGGTGGAGGTCGGCGGCGTGATCGCCTAGCGGATCTCGGTGATCTCCGGCCCCCGCTCGAAGGGAGACAGGGGCGCCGCTGGCGCAGTCGCCTGCGCGGCACCCGGCGCATCCGGCAGCCGGAGGGGGATCGGCGAGCCCATCGGCATCGCCTCGGTCCCCCGCACGACCACGACCGAGCGAAACATTCCCTCGAGGACATCGGCCTGTGCACCAGGGCGCGCCGCCTGCCCGAGGAAGACGCCGCGCAGGAACCAGCGCGGCCCCTCGACCCCGACGAACCTCGCCGGCTGCAGGCTGCCGTCACTGCCCTTGATCTGGGCACGAAGCTCCGTGCCGAAGGAGCCGTCGGCCTCCTCGACCAGCCCGCCAGAGGCACTGATCGACCCGGCGATCTGCCCGCGGACGTCAGCCCACATCCCCCCGGATCGCGGTGCCGCATACGGCTGCACCTGCACGGACCCCTGCTTGGTGGCGAATGTCAGCAGGGAGATGCGGCCGCTTGACTCGTCCACCTGGACCTGCAGGTCGACCCCCGGGGTCGCAGCCACGAGCAGGCCCCCAAGGTCAAGCCGCTCGATCCCGTCGGATAGGTCGGCCTCGGACTCGTCCCAGGGACCCAAGGCGCGCTCAGTGCTGCTGCTCATTCGGCAACCGTACCCGTGGCACGCGATGCGTGTTGGCGTTCACCGGTCGAGCCGAACCCACCGGTCGAGCCGAACCCACCGGTCGAGCCGAACCCACCGACGCCGCGGCTCGAGCCCGGCAGGGCCTCGACCTCGATCACCTCCACCACAGCAAGGGCCTGGACGATCAGCTGGGCAATCCGATCCCCGCGGCGGATCGCCACGGACGACTCCCGGTCATGGTTGACCAGGATGACGCCGATCTCCCCGCGATAGCCGGCGTCGATGACCCCTGGACCGTTGACCAGTCCGATCCCATGGCGCAGCGCCAGGCCGCTGCGGGCATGGACGAACGCCACGTGGCCGGCCGGCAGCGCGATCGCGATCCCGGTGGGGATGAGCGCTCGCTGCCCGGGCGCCAGGACGACGTCGATGCGAGACCGCAGGTCAAGGCCGGCATCGCCCGGGTGCTCGCGCTCCGGCAGGGGCAGGCCATCATCGAGTCGCTGGACGAGCATGGCGACGTCCGCGTGGCGGTGGTCGCCCATCGGCGTGCCGCGGCCGCTCATGGGTTGAACTCGATCACCTGGCCATCGGCCAGCCAGGTCGGGGCCCCTGCCGCGCGATCGGCGATGGCGTCCTGGATCAGGCCGGGCTCGCCCGCCTGCAGGAAGTGCTCGACGGCGACCTGCAGGAACAGGGCCCGGGCCTCGATCGCCACCGGTCCGTCAGCATCGCCCAGGCACGCCGTTCCACGGCAGTAGACCTTGCGACCGCGAACCCCGATCACCTCTGCCTCCAGGGCCAGGACCGACCCCACCGGCACTGGCCGCCGATAGTCGACCTCGAGGCGTGCCGTCACCGCAGGCGTGCCGACGACCCAGGTCAGGTAGCCCAGGGCCTCGTCCATCGCGGTTGCCAGGACCCCGCCATGGGCCAGTCCGGGGGATCCCTGGTGGTGCTCGCTGACCGTGAAGGTTCCCTGCACGCGCAGGCCCTCGCCGGTCGCCATCCGCAGGTGCAGGCCCGAGGGATGGTCGGCGCCGCATGCCATGCACCAGCGGTAGTGGGACGGGATCGGCGTGCCGGGCGCGGGGGCATCGGCGTGGGGTGGCGGCACGGTCACGCCCTCGGGCGGCTGGGTGGAGCGCACGGGCGCGACCCTATCCCCGCCGCCAGGCCGAATCCGCGTCACCGAATCGAGCGGTCGTCCGTACCCTTGACCCATGCCAGCAGGCGACGCAGGCCTGGCTGCTCCTGCCGTCAGGTACCGGGAGCGGCTCCTGCCCCGCTGGCCGGCCATCGCGGTGATCCTGGGCCTGATCGCCATGCTGGCCATCGCCTATGGGGCGGCGTTCGGTGCAACCCTCGGCTGGCTGCTGGCATCGGCGCTGACGCTGGCGATCGGCGTGCTGGCCTACCGGGGATCTCCCACCATCGAGGTGACCGATGAGGCGATCACGGCTGGCGGTGCCCGGCTGCCCCGCCAATGGGCAGGGCCGATCCGGCTGCTCGACGCGGCCGGCATGCGGATCGAGCGAGGTCCGACGGGCGATGCCAGGCGGTATGTGGTGCTCCGCCCTTGGGCCGCGCGCGGCGGGATCCTGCTCGACAATCTCGACCCGCAGGACCCGCATCCTGCCTGGCTGCTCAGCTCCCGCGATCCGCAGGCGCTCGCCAGTGCCCTCGGCTGGCCGCATCCGGCAGGATGAGGCCATGGCCAGCACCCCGCAGCACGACCTCCAGCCATCCGACGATGCCGTGGATCCGTTCCAGCCCAACCCGGTGATGCACCTGATCGCACCCGTCATCGCCATCGCCGCGACGATGGCCGTGCGCAAGGCCCTCAGCCTGGGCTACGAGCAGGTGACGGGCCGGAAGCCACCGGCGCCTCGGGATCCCGCGGTCGCCTTCAGCCGAGCGGTCGCCTGGGCAGTCGTGACGGCCGCGGCTGCGGCTGCCGCGGAAACCGCGGTCTACCGCATCGCGAACCAGGCAGGCGCGCGCACGCGCTGACCTACGCGCACTCCTTGACCTACGCGCACTCCTTGCAGATCGGCCCGGCCGATCCCTCGTGATCGAGCTGGCTGCGATGGTGCACCAGGAAGCAGCGCATGCAGGTGAACTCGTCGGCCTGCCTCGGCAGTACGCGAACGGTCAGGCTCTCGTCGGACAGGTCTGCGCCGGGGAGCTCCAGATTCTCTGCGAGCTCGGCCTCGTCGACGTCCACGGCACTGGACGCCTTGTCTGCCCGCCGAGCCTTGAGCTCCTCAAGGCTGTCCTCGGCGAGCTCCTCGTCCGTCTTGCGTGGTGCGTCGTAGTCGGTTGCCATGCCACTCCCTCCGTGCGCGCAGATTGTGCCCCATGACCCCGCGGCTTGACGACCCAGGTCACGCGTCCCCGGTACTAACCTGCCTGCATGCCCATTTATGCCCTCGGCGATCGCGTGCCGAGCATCGACCCTGCGGCCTTCGTCCACCCCGATGCCATCGTGATCGGCGATGTTCGCATCGGACCGGAGTCGAGCGTGTGGCCCTGCGCCGTCCTCCGCGGCGACCACGGCACGATCATCGTCGGCGCCCGGACCTCAATCCAGGACGGCACCGTCGTGCACTGCACGTCCAGCCTGGACACCACGGTCGGTGATCGATGCGTGATCGGCCACAACGTGCACCTGGAGGGATGCACCATCCACGATGACAGCCTGGTCGGCTCGGGCTCGGTCGTCCTGCACCGCGCCGTCATCGGGCCGGTTGCCCTGGTGGGCGCAGGAGCGGTGGTGGGCAACGACAAGGTCGTCCCACCCGGCGCGCGGGCCCTCGGCGTGCCGGCCCGAATCGTCGAGGATGCCGTGCGCCAGGGCGAGTTCGAGCAGGCCGTCGAGACGTACGTGCGCAACGTCCACTGGTACGCCTCAAGCCTGCGCCGGCTTTCCTAGGCGCCGATTGTCCCAGGCGCCGGCTGTTCTAGGCGCCGGACTGCAGCAGTGCATGGCGCAGGGCCTCGGCAATCCCGGGCCGGGAGGCGACCATGACACCGCGGGAGTAGTCGTCGCAGTCCAGGCCCCGCACGACGGCTCCGGCCTCGCGGGCGATCAGCGCACCGGCCGCCAGGTCCCAGGCATTGAGCCCCGCCTCGTAGTAGGCATCGAGCCTCCCGCGAGCCAGCCAGCAGAAGTCGATGACGGCAGAGCCGCTCCGGCGCAGGTCACGCACCTCGGGCAGCAGGGTGCGCAGCACCTCGGCCTGCCGTCGCCTCTGATCAGGCTGGTAGCCGAATCCGGTCGCGACCAGCGCCATCGACAGGTCCGATAGGTCACCGATTCGCAGGCGCGATGCCCGTCCGCCGCGGACATGCCACGCGCCGCGGCCTGCCACGGCGAGATAGCCCTCGTCGAAGACCGGGGTGATCACGACGCCGACGGTCGGCAGGCCGCCCTCCTCCGCCGCGACCGACACTCCCCATGTGGGAAGTCCGTACAGGTAGCTCACGGTGCCGTCCAGCGGATCGACCACCCAGCGCACCCCGCTGGTGCCAGGGCGCTCCCCTCCTTCCTCGCCGAGGAGCCCGTCGGCCGGGCGCTCTCCGAGCAGCCGGGCGATGAGCAGCCGCTCGGCGCGCGTGTCCATCTCGGTCACCGTGTCGGTCGGCGATGACTTGGCGGCGGTGCTGATGGCGGCCGGACGCTCATCCCGCAAGACCCGCGCTGCCTCGCTGGCGGCGCTCCAGGCCAGGGGCAGCAGCGGGTGCAGGCCGAGGACGGTGGCGAGATCGCTGACGTCAGAGTCGTCGCTGGCATCGGAGTGGTCGCTGCTGTGATCGGCCATGTCTGCCATCCCATCCGTCTGAAGCAAGCGCCGGCCGGCGCGGACGCCCATCATGCCTGGGGTACCGTCGGGCCATGCTGGGCGCCTACGGGCAGGTACTGCGGACCCCGGGCGCCCTGCGCTTCACGGCAAGCGGGTTCATCGCTCGCATGCCGCTGGCGATCACGGGCCTGTCGATCGTCCTGCTGGTCTCGACGACGACCGGCTCGTATGCCCTCGCGGGCGCGATGTCGGCGGGCTACGCGATTGCATCGGCCGGCTGCACGATCCTGACCAGCCGACTGGTCGATCGTCAGGGACAGCACCGGGTGCTGCCGATCCTGGCCGCCGGGTACGCCGGCGCGCTGGTCGCCTTCGTGCTGGCCATCACGGCCGGGCATGAGGTCGTCGCCTTCATCGCGGTGATGGCGGCCGGGGCGAGCCAGCCGGCGATCGGGGCAGCGGTCCGGGCGCGCTGGAGCCATGTGCTGGATCAGGCCGCGCTCGTGCGCAGCGCCTTCGCCTGGGAGAGCATCCTGGACGAGGTCGTGTTCACCGTCGGACCGCTGATCGCAACAGGGCTCGCCCTGCGGATCTCCCTGCCCTCGCCGCTCATCCTGGCAGCGGCCCTCACGTTGACCGGCACGATCCTGCTCGCGACCCAGCGCTCGACCCAGCCGCTGGCCACCCCACGGCACCAGCGCGCACCCGGCGAGCGGACCGCCATCCGATCCCCAGGCCTGCCGATCGTCGCGGTGATCGCCGTGGGCCTGGGCTGGGTCTTCGGCTCGTACGAGGTGTCGACCGTGGCCTTCGCAGCACAGGCTGGCGAGGCGACGTCGAGCGGCACCGTGCTTGCCGTGTGGGCAGCAGCCTCGGGGATCTCGGGCATCTGGTTCGGAGCCCGCCACTGGCACCTGACGCTGCCCGGCCAGGCGGCCCTGTCCACCGGTCTGCTGTGCCTGGGCCTGATCCCGGCGATGCTCGCCCCGACCGTCCCGTGGCTGATCGCCGTGACCGTCCTGTCCGGGGCCACGATCGCTCCTGCCCTCATCATCACCTTCTCGCTGGCCGAGCGGATCGTCGCGCCGAGTGACCTGACCGAGGGACTCACCTGGGTGGTCTCCGGCCTCAGCCTGGGCTTCTCCGTCGGCGTCGCGATCGCCGGGGCGGTGGTCGACCACCTGGGAACGACATGGGCCTTTGGCCTGGCCGTGCTGGGAGCGGGTTCGACCTCGCTGCTGGCACTGGCTCGGCTCGGCGCCCTGCGCCGGGCCATCCGACCGCCGGGCGCCGGTGCGGAGCCCGATCCCGGCACCGTGATCGTTCCCGTCGTCGAGGAGATCCCTGGCCCGGGCCCGGGGATCTTCGACGGGCGTGGCCCGGGTGATTGAGGGCGGCATGGGAGCATGGGCGGGTAGATTTGGACTGTCCTGGAGCAGACAGGGTCAACTGCCGGGACGCCGCATCGCGGCCAACTGGCCCGCATGTCACCGGGAGGGACACTGGAACCGCTGAGTCCCAAGCACATCCAGGCGCGGGTGCGTGCCGGGGCATCCGCAGAGGTCATCGCGGCCGAGACGGGCTGGGCGCTGGACCGGGTCATCCGCTATGCCGGGCCGCCGCTTGCCGAGCGAGCGTACGTCGCCGAGCGCGCTGCGAGCGTCGAGATACGACGCGACGCCGGCGGCCAGTCGGTGACCTTGGATGCCAGCGTGAACACGGCGCTGGAGGCGATGGGGCTGGTTGCCGGCGCGGTGGCATGGGATGCCTGGCGCCGGGTCGACGGCAAGTGGATCGTCTGCGTGACGCATCCAGGCCTGCCCCAGGGCACGATCGCCACGTGGTCCTATGACCCCGCCGGTCGAAACCTCCACCCGCTGGACGAGACTGCCCGACGGTTCATGGAGACGGGCTATGTCTCCGTCACGGATTTCCTCGGCATCGACGACGAGCAGGTTCCTGAGCCTGATCAGGGCGAGGTCCTGTCCCAGCGCCCCCGCCTGGTCGCGGTGCCCGAGGCTCCCGCGGCGAGGGCCGCCGAGCCACCTGGCCCCCCGGTGATCCCGTCAGCGCCCGCGGCGGAGGGATCCGCAGCCCGCCGGCCGCAGCCCGGCTCCCTGGCGCGGCAGCCGACAGTCGCGCTCCCCCGCGACCATGAGGCCCCACGGGATACGCCTGCCGCAGATGCCGCGGCCGCTGGTGCGCCGGGCATCGCGAGCCGGCGAACTCCCACGGAGGACGACACTCCGCAGCCGAAGTCCAGGGCCAAGGGCAGGCGCGCCAGTGTCCCCAGCTGGGACGAGATCCTGTTCGGCGCTAGCAAGAACGACGATCGCTGACACCAATGCCGAGTGCCACGATCAGGTGGTCAGGCAGCGACGATCGTCAGGTCGTCGGTCGTCAGGTCGTCGGTCGTCGGTCGTCAGGTCGTCGGTCGTCAGGTCGTCGGTCGTCAGGTCGTCGGTCGTCAGGTCGTCGGTCGTCAGGTCGCGGGGCCCTCGGTACCGAACGGGAGGGGCTCGGCCGACATGTGCTCGGCCTGAGCGACGGAGGCAGTGCGGCGCGCCCGATAGTGCCGCCGGCACAGCACCTCGTAGGCCACCGTGCCGGCGTGGGCGGAGCCGGCTACGTCGCCGACCATGACCTGATCCCCCTCGACCACCATCACCCCGTCCACCGTTCGCGCATTGTGAATGGCGCGGGCCCCGCACCAGCACAGTGCCTCCACCTGCAGCACCTGCACCCGGTCAGCGAGCTCGACCAGGCGGGCCGATCCGGGGAAGAGCCTGGTCCGGAAGTCCGTCATGATGCCGAATGCGTAGACGTCCACGCGCAGCTCGTCCACGACTCGGCACAGCTGCTCGACCTGCTCCGGGGCATAGAACTGAGCCTCATCGCAGATCAGGTAGTCGACCCGTTCGCCGCGGGACAGCGAGCCGACGACGTACTGCCAGATGTCCAGGCGCTCGTCCACCTCGACGGCCGCCACGGCAAGGCCGAGCCGGCTGGACAGGACCGACGCCCCCGAGCGATCGAGGCGGGTGAGCACGATGCCCGATCGGCCGCGCGAGCGATGATTGTGATCGGTCTGCAGGGCAAGGGTGGACTTTCCGCAGTCCATCGTCCCCGCGTAGAAGACCAGCTCGGACACGCCATATGGTCCCACACGGCCTCGGGGCAGCGGCTGCAGGACGACGACTGATATGTAGTTCCGTTTGTCAAGTGGCATGGCGAGGCGGCCCCGTCCTGGTTGGAGGGGCCGCCTCGTTCGTGTCGTCTCGGTGATGGTGGTGGCCAGCGTGTTGGCGACGCGCGGTCAGACTGAT